>NZ_KE384193.1:0-31754 GCF_000424445.1 Oribacterium sp. NK2B42 | reverse complement strand
ATGACCCAAATCCTGATTACCTGAAATTAAGTCATTATAACCTGCCATTCAGGATGACTCAAATGCTGGTAACCTGAATATGGGTCAATGTAATGCCTTGTTCACTGCGAAAATAAGGCATCCTGGCTGAACTGTTACGTTTCTGTGTTTTCAATTCTTTTTGCCACGCAAAAAGAAGAAATGCCGACATATATCTTCAGCATTCCTTCTTCAAAAACACAAAATATTATTCAGGTAAATACCGCAGCAACTATCATAACCCATATCGGCAGTACTATCAGACTCAATATGGTCGAGAAAACTACGACATCTGCCGCAAAATCCACATCTCCGTCATACTGACTGGCAACTACCGCTGTCATGGATGCCGCCGGCATTGCAGCAAGGACGATTGCTACACCTGCTGCCGTTTTTTCCATTTGTACAGCATAGCAGCATGCCATAACCACTGCCGGTATGATCACGAGCCGTATCACCGAATATAAACAGGTGTATTTAGTCACAAGGTTTTTAAATCCGCTTTCCGCCAGGTTTATCCCGAGAAACATCATGGTAAGCGGCGATGTCATATTACCAAGATTCTGTATTGTGGATGTTATGCATAAAGGGAACTGAATCTGAAGAAACATTATAATGATTCCGATCCATACCGCAATTATGCAGGGGTGCTTCATGATCTTTTTAATAACCGTTTTGACGTCAGGAGCTTCGGTGAAATATGATAGTCCCGCCGACCACATTACTATTCTTTGAGGTATCACATACAATGACGAATACAATAGTCCCAGGGCGCCATATACCTCTCCGGCGATGGTATTGCCCAAAATCCCGGAATTGGATGCAACTGTTGCATACTGGAATACCATCTTCTTTTTGGCAGGCAGCCAGTTATAACAATATGCCGCGGCAATGGCGAGAACTATCTGTATAACAACAGAGGCCATAAGCATTATCGCACCCTGCTTAATGATCTCCGGCGTCATGGAAATCATAAATGCTTTTACAATGTTGCATGGCAAAGCTACATAAACGATTAGAGACGTGAGAACTTTTTTGGATTCACCTTTTACGATATTGAATCTTCTGATGATATATCCTGCTGCCATCTCCAGAAACATAACCGTCTGAAGATCTATCAATGATTTCAAATTCATGATGTATGATACCCCTTACTACAGATTCTGCCGAAGTCATTATAATTCAAACCGCATCCGGATAAAGCCCTTATATCCGTACAGGAATCCATCATTTTGAGCGTCCGACTAACCGATCACCACATAAAAAGCATATCACAAATACTTCATATTTCACCTCATTCATACCATATCAAATCTTCATAAATCAAATAACCAAAAAACTATAAACCGGCCATACATCTTTTCATAAAATGTATGACCGGTCTATATAAATACTCTTTTGGAATTTTTTACAAACAACCTTTAATGGTTTAATCATTTCTCAAATCCATTATTTATATCGTTAAGGCAATCTGTAAACTCTGCAGTTGAAGTATATTTATTTCTCAAGTCCCTTTATTGTATCGATAAGGTAATCAGTGAACTCTGCAGTTGAAGCATCTTTTGTCTCTGTTGTCAGAACGATCTTCTTTTCTGTCACAGTTGTGATATCGAGAGCCTTATCAAGGATTGCCTTACGGTCAGCATATCCGATATGTGCCATCATCTCACCCATTGCACGGATCAGTGAGCATGGGTTAGCATAGTGTCCACGACCATGGCTCATAAGATATGGAGCTGTTCCGTGAATAGCCTCAAAGAGAGCATACTTGTTTCCGATATTGGAGCTTGAAGCTGTACCAAGTCCACCCTGATGCTCTGCTGCAACGTCAGTCACGATATCGCCGTAAAGGTTGGGAAGAACAACTACTTCCATATCCTTATTAAACTCAGGATCAAGCATCTTGGCAGCGGTTGCATCAACCAGCTTGTCATCAACGATGATATCAGGATACTCTTCCTCTCCGATTCTGTGAACTGTCTTTACAAAGTTACCGTCAACAAGCTTTACAATGTTAGCCTTGGTAACCACTGTTACATGCTTCTTGCCGTTCTTTCTGGCAAACTCAAAAGCAGCACGTGCGATTCTCTCTGCACCCGGCTTTGTAAGAACCTTGAAATCGATGGCAAGGTCTTCATTAACCTCGATACCCTTATTGCCAAGGATGTACTCACCCTCGATATTCTCACGGAAGAAGGTCCAGTCAATGTTTCTGTCCGGCATCTTGATAGGACGAACAGCTGCAAAAAGATTAAGTCCTCTTCTGAGAAGCGAGTTTGCGGAAAGAAGATTTGGCCATGGATCTCCGGGTCTCGGAGTAACAAAAGGTCCCTTAACAAGAACATCGCACTTCTTGCACTCTTCCATAACGTCTGCCGGAAGAGACTCATTAAGCTCTGATCTTCTCTCGATGGTCATTCCCTCGATGATGTGGATTTCAACTTTTCCTGAAGCAATCTCATCCTTAAGAAGCTCATTAACTACTCTTAATGCCTGCTCCATGATGATAGGTCCGATTCCATCTCCGGGAAGGATACCGATCCTGATGTGATCAAGCTTTGAAAAATCCTTGATCTCACTGTCCTCTTTCATGGTCTCGATACGAGCAAGTTCTGCTCTGATGAGATCTCCAAACTTCGCTTCAGCTGCCTTGATCTGTTCTTCTGTACCCATAGATTCATTCTCCTTTTTTGCTCTAAACTCAACTATTCCTGCAATACCAACCCTCAGCTCAAGCCTTCGGTCGGAACTCACTTTGTATGAAATTTAACAATTATTCACGTCGTTCCTTATTTGTCTATGTTTAAATTATAAGCTAAGACAACTATATAGTAAAATATATATCTAATTATGTCTAACATATGAATTTTTCTATGTTCCAAATATTATTAAAGCACCTTCATATCCACATTTCATGAATATGAAGAGGCCTTAATTGCAGAAAGCCACGCATCACTTTATTTTCACATTCTTATCCACATAGTTTATGAGTTCATCCACTATGGCTCTTCTGTTCTTCTCCTTTTTGTATATGAACCAGGTTTTTCTGGACACATGACCTCCATCCGGTTTAAGCATTGGCTGAAGACACAAATTATATTCATTCACAAAGTTATCAGGAAGGAAGCAAAGAAGGTATTTATTTCCGCTTGAGACATTTCTAAAAGCAAATTCGATATATCCCACATCCTCCGCGGCTTCAGGGATCATGGTGCCGAACTGTTCCTGCCACCAGTCTGCGATCTTCTGTTCGGTTTTACTGTTGGTTTGATAAGCAATCCTTTCCATGTGAGGAAGATCTGAAAGCGGTACCGGTTCTTTGGAAACGATATATCCTGCAGTGTGATCAACCAGCTCGTGGTAAACATTATCGGTATAATCGGAACGGATAAAGGCGACATCAAGCTTTCCTTCCATGAGCATGTGATATAAGAGATTACTTTGCTTATTTACTACGCGAATGCTTACATTGGGATGGCTTTTGATAAAATCATCAAGCACATCGTATAAAGTATATTTTGTGTAGGTATAGGCTGACCCAATGATGATATTTTCTTTGGTCTGTTCTTTGATGAGTCTCAATCCCTCAAGCACTTCATTTTCAAATGCAATGTGCCTAACGGATTCCTTATAAAGAAACTCCCCTTCCTTTGTGAATACGACTCCAAGGGGAGTACGTTCCACTATCCTGCAGTCGAGTTCCTGCTCCATTATCTGAAGCCTCTTTGTTATGGCTGACTGGGATTTATACATCATGGCTGCTATCTTGGTTATACTCTGTGTCTCATGTAATGCGTTTATTATTCTCCAGTCGCTGTCTTTCATAAATGCTCCCTTTAATTACAAAATTTATACTGCAGATTTCCGTCTGTTTTTATATCACAGTCATCATAACATTTTAATCCGTAATATAACACAATTTACCAAAAACAATAGTGCCAACGGGGACACGGAATCGTCCCCGTTGGCACTATTATACTTTTTTGTTTTAATTTCTATTTATTATTATGATTCAGATTATTCTTTTATTATGCCACGGTCCACAAGCTGCTGCTTAAGGTGACGAAGCTGTCCGCCGTCAAGTATGGTCTCCATTTCGGCGTCAGAAATCTCAAGCTTACAGTTGAAGCTTAAGCCCTTTGTCTTGTCACGGACAGTGACTTTTCGGCTCTTTATCTGCTCAGGGAAGTTATCTATTTCAAGTTCATCCAGAAGCTCAAGCTTGTCATAATCCTCATTGTTTTCAAAAAGCATGGGCACGATACCATGATTGATGAGATTACCTTTGTGAATGCGGGCAATGCTCTTGGCAATGACGCACTTTACTCCGAGATACATGGGATTGATGGCAGCGTGCTCACGGGATGAGCCCTGACCATAGTTCTCGCCGCCGATAATGATGGACTTTCCGAGATTTCTTGCTCTCTCAGAAAACTCAGGATCATAGCGATGATAGCAATACTTTGACATGAGAGGAATGTTTGATCTCATGGAAGAGAATTCTGCTCCTGCAGGGGTAATGTCATCGGTGGAGATATTGTCACGACCCTTAAGTGAGATTCTGCACTCAAGCTTCTTCTCAGGCTTCTCAGGTACAGGAAGACTCGCGATATTCGGTCCCTTAACAACCTCAACCTTTTCAGCCTCTTCTTCAGGAAGCGGCTTTATAAGCATAGAGTCATCAACAAAATAGTGATCCGGCTCATGAACTTCTGCAAGCTTCTTTACATCCTCTCCCATAACATCCCATGCGGAAGCAAAGGTTCCCTTTATGGCAGTTGCTGCTGCGGACTCGGGTGATACGAGATAGATATTGGCATTTGGTGAACCTGCTCGTCCACGGAAATTACGGTTTGAAGTACGTACTGCGATGCCGTTTGTAGGAGGCACCTGACCGATGGCACAGCATGGACCGCAGCTAAGTTCCAGGATACGTACGCCGGCATCAATGAGCATATCAAGATAACCATCCTTCATGAGCTGCTTATATATCTGCTTACTAGCTATTCCGGCAGTACACTGAACATTCTCATCCACATGGTGACCCTGCATTACAAGAGCTGCCTTTGCGAAGTCAGAATAGGAGCCGTTTGTGCAGGAGCCCATGAATACCTGATGTACCACCGGATGCTCCTCGAGAGAGCTGATGGGGACAACATTATCAGGTTGGTGAGGAAGGGCGATAAGAGGTTCAAGTGATGAAAGATCAAGCTCCATTACCTCATCGTATTCGGCATCGGCATCAGGTCCCATCTCAACAAATTCATCACCTCTGTCCTGGGCTTCCATGAATTTTTTGACCACATTATCGGCAGGGAAAATGGAAGTGGTTGCTCCCATCTCTGCACCCATGTTGGCAATGGTAAGACGCTCCGGAACTTCAAGTGTTTCTACACCCGGTCCCACATACTCGAATACCTTTCCGAGTCCGCCCTTGATGGTTACTCTTCTCAGCATCTCGAGAACTACTTCCTTGGCATTTACACCCGGGCGAAGATGACCGGTGAGGTTTACCTTAACAATCTTCGGCATGGTCAGTCTCATGGGAAGTCCTGTCATGGCAGTAGCCACATCCATTCCTCCTACGCCGATGGAAAGACATCCCACCGCTCCGCTTGAAGGTGTATGTGAATCTCCACCCATAAGAAGCTTTCCAGGAGCCGCAAATCTGCAGGTGTGGATCATATGGCATATTCCGTTACCCGGTCTTGAAACATACACACCGTACTTTTCTGCTGCCGTACGAAGGTAGATATGATCATCCGGAGTCTTAAAATCAATATAGAGAAGGTTATGATCCAGGTTGGAAACTGAAATCTCTGTTCTCGCTCTCTTAAGTCCTATCTGCTCAAAAGCAAGATAGGTCATAACCGCATTTATATCATGAGTAAGTGTCTGATCAACCTTTACAAACACATCCTCTCCCGGTGTCATGGATCCTGATTCAAAATGTGATTTTATTATTTTTCTGGTAAGTGACTCTCCCATTGTTTTCCTCCTGAAAGCTAAACCCAACTTTTCATACTCCTATTCTATCAGCCTCGGCTTCATAACAAGAAATATAATAACCACATGAGGCCATTCCAAAAAGTGATGTCCCATTCCTTAATCACATGATTACATTTTTTTAATATTCTCAATGTTTCCCGAGATACGTTCCGCAAGGCTTATGATCTCGGTTGAGGAGACAGGTTTTTCCATATATCCGTTAATGATTCCGCGCTTTCTGGACTCCACTATCTCCCTGTCTATGGTATCCGCCATAATTATCTTTAAAGCTTCCTTTTCTTCCATGAATTCAGACATGAAAATTTCTATTCCGGAATAATGTCCCACTGTCTCATCTATCAATATGATATCCGGCTTCATCTCCTTAAAAGCTGTACGAAGAGTTTCGACAGAATCACACATAACCGCCTGGATAAAGTCTTTTTCATTGAGAGTATCCTTTAGAATAGAAAGTATCTTATGGTTATCGTCGGCAACCAGGATCCTGATTTTTCTGTTAATGCTCCCGGCCGCTGCATCTCCTGCTTTTCCGGAAATCTGATCAGGTATCTCAGCATTTGACTCAGGGTTTACTCCTGCTGCCACATCCTCTGCCCTTGCCGCATTCCTGGTTGTTTCTGTTTCCACCACAGGAAAATGAACATAGAAAACACTTCCTTTTCCAACTGACGAATCGATATGTATAAATCCCTTGTGAGCATCTACTATCTGCTCTGCGAGGGCCAGACCAAGTCCGGTTCCCTCTCCGGATTTCTTTGTGGTAAAGAAAGGTTCAAATATCTTCTTTTTGATCTTGTCACTCATTCCTGTGCCATTATCCCTGATTTCAAAAACAAGATATCTCTTAAACAGACTATCCTTAGGCAGCTCTTTAAACCTGATATCGGATTGATCTTTAATAAACGCTGAAAGTCTGAGACAGCCCTCGGGCTTGTCTCCGATAGCCTGCATACCATTAACAGCAATATTAAGGAGAACCTGATTTATCTGTGTGCTGTTTCCCAGGATATATTCATCCTTAACACTGTTTTCCTTTTCCACCGTGACATTATCGGGGCAAATGGAATCCGTCATTCTGAAAAACCTTTCCACTAGTTTAAAGGCTTCAATATTACGGAAGATAGTCTCTGCATTCTTCCTGCTCATGGCGGACATCTGATGAACCACATCCTTGGCTTTTTCCGAAGCCTGAAGTATCTCTTTAGCACTGTCATATTCATCGGAGTCCTCAGGCAGTGACATCATGAGGAGCTCTGCGTGGCCCATGATAGGTGTAAGGAAATTATTGAACTCATGGGCGATACCTCCGGTCATGGTACCCATGATCTGAAGTCTCTGCTGGTGGGCAATGGCATTTTCGCTCCTGTGCATCTCTTCCAGCACCTGGTTAAGATTTTTTAGATAATCAATCTCTTTGGATGCTCTGGTATTTTCGGAAACAAGCCTGAAGATGCCCAATGCGGCAACGAAAAACACCGTAAGGATTCCTACCGAAACAAGTATGATACCGCTGAAACCATCAAGTATGGGTCTGTAAAAATCATCGTAGTCAACTACCGCGCTGACCACCCAGAAGTCATCACCGATCTTCGCGGGACTGTAGGCGCTTATCTTCCGGACTCTGGGAACGCCTTCTTCCATCCACCAGTAGGAAAAATAATCATCAACTCCCTCTTCTCCGTGATTCTGCTTATCAAGAAGATTTTCAAGACTTTCGAAATCAAGGCCCGGATACATTTCCATACGACCCGATATGACACTTATACCCCACTGCTTTTTAGACGGATGCATAAGCATGAGATTCTGTGAATTCTTGATAACTATGTAGCCATTGGAACCTATGTGGATGTCTGAAACCACATTTTCATAATATTTATCCTCGTCAATCACAAGTCCAACGGTTTTGCCCTGTGCCCCGGGATCAAGCTTTTTCTTAAAGATCAGGACATTACGATCCTTCCCTCTTTTTCCCTGCCACAGGGTGATGCCATTTCCTGTGTCTGTTACGAGCTGAAGGTCTGTTATTATAAGTTCGTCGGAAGATTCGCTGAAGGATGCAGGAGCATCATCCGAAGAATCCTCCATATCATATATTTGGGTGGGGACAGCTGTTTTCAGGATATTTCCGGAAGAGTCCTCCAGATAGACATTAACAGCAAAATCAATGTTACTGCCCACATATTTTTTTATGAAAATGTTTTTTTCCTCGCTATCATTTATGTCCGAAAAAAATTCCAGTTCTCTTATATAGTTATCCATATCAGCCCTGATGTTCCGGCTTATGGTTTTCGCCATAAGCAGCAGCTGATCCTGCTGGTTTTTCATGAGGGCATTTCTGTAATCACGAAATACCTTAAGACCGGCAAAAAGCAAAATGCAGGTAATGGCTATACTCGCAAAAGCAAGTATCATATATTTCCAGTTTATCTTTTCGGTTTTTTTGAACACGCCTGAGTTAGGCTTATCTCTGTCACTTTTCATATCAATCTCCATTCCGCCGCCCTTGTCCGGCGGTTCAAATAGTACTGAAAAGTTTTTTCACACTATCATCCTGTCAGGTTAGCTTATTTATTCTCTCTTCATAGCTTATATCAAATGATTCTGATATGACATTAATAATTGTTAAGATTTAAATATTATATTAAGATATAAGGCATACAGAAGGTTTTGGATTTAGTGTAGACAAATCCATATACTGATTTACATTACTGAAAATACTATGGGTGAAAAATGTCTGATAAAGTTTTGATCGTTGATGATGATGCGAATATATGTAAGCTCCTGGAAAAGGTGATGCACAGTAACGAGCTCGAGTCTGAAACAGCCAACTCGGGTGAGGAAGCGCTGTCTAAAATTGCAAACGGACACTATGACGTCATTCTCATGGACGTTAATCTCGGTGATATGGAAGGCTTCGATGTTATAAAAAAGATCCGGACCGATCATATCTCAACCCCCGTAATAATCATTTCCGGAAGAAACGAGGATTACGATTCTGTCTATGGTCTTTCCATAGGTGCGGATGATTACATCACAAAGCCTTTCCGTCCCATGATCCTTGGGGCCAAGGTCAAGGCTCTCATTCGCCGTAACAGGCAGGCTATGTCCGAAAATACCACTGAGGATAATGACTCTATAGTTGTGGGAGATTTTTCTTATGACACTTCTTCTATGAGGTTTTATAAGAGTGGGGAGGAGATGTATCTGTCTTCAAAGGAGGCGGCTTTGTTCCTTTTGTTCCTGAAGAATCCCCAGCAGGTTTTCAACAAGGACGCGATCTATGAGCATGTCTGGGGCAATGCCATCGCCGTTGATGATAATGCCATCATGGTTTACATCAACAGGCTCCGCAGTAAGGTTGAAGAGGATCCGAAAAAGCCCGCTCACATCGTTACCGTGAGGGGATCGGGGTACCGGTTTGTACCGTGAAACGGTACAAGTGGTACGAGCCGGAGGGCATCCATTTAAAGGCGGGTCGCCTCGTTGGAAAAATTTAAAATCTGACCCCTAAGACGCTCTAGGCCCTCGCCAATGTCAGAGATTTTCTCTTATGAAAACTCTGACTTGGCGAGGGAGCTAAGGAAAAAGGAACCAAGAGCGTCTAAGGGGTCAGATTTTAATTTTTCTCAACTCGGCTCAACGCCTTTAAATGGATGCCCTCCGGCTCTCACTATTTCTATACCGGTTAATATGAGAGCTAATAGTATCCCATTTGGGGCAGATCTAATATTAGTGGTTTTTTTCAATTACTATGTCTTCGAGTTTACGCTTGGGGACGAAGTGGGTGCCGCTTTCGTCGCGGTAGTAGTTGATATTGCCGTCTTCGGGGATATCAACAAGCTTTATCTTTTCGGCAGGTTCGCCGAGGGCTATCACCATTACAGGGATCAGATTTTCGGGAAGGTTCAAAAAATCAGTCAATGGCTGTAAGCCGAAGTTTCTGATCATGAGACCGCCAAGTCCTTTTTCGGTAGCTGAAAGAAGAAGGGTCTGGGCTGCTATTCCAACGTCTATTAGTACGGCCTGGGTGTTTGGCTGAATGTCTGTGTCCTGCAGTATGATGACGAAGGCTGCGGGATGTGTGCCGAATTTCGGAAGATGAAGTTCGGGAAGTGCACCTGCCCATTTTGTTAATTTGAGGATTTCTTCAACCTCTGTTCTATCATTGGAGATATAATATTTTAATGGCTGCAGGTTGGCTGCAGAGCCAACAATCCTGGCAGAATCCAGAATCTCGAAAATTTCTTTATCCGAAATTCTTCTATCCTCATTAAATCCTCTGTAGCTTCTGTTTTTCGCAACAAGTTCACTGAACATGGCAACCTCCATAAGTAGTAGATCATGCGAAATCATCTATAGCTGTTTGATACGATCAATCAAAATACGCCATAGACATTTCCTGTAATTTTGTTTCAAAGATTTTACCTAAGGGCATTATAAACTTGATTACATAAATTTAATATTCTCAAGTTATAAATTTTGAATTAATTTACGATATTCATGGTAGAATATAGTCACTGACTATAAGTTCTTGTTTTTGAGAAGGTATTTCCTATGACAACCAGAGAATTATTATACGTAAAAACCGTTGCCGACACCCATAACATTTCCAAGGCTGCAAAGAAACTCTTTGTTGCTCAGCCTTCCCTGTCTCAATCCCTGCAAAGAATTGAAGAAACCATCGGAACTCGTCTGTTTATACGCGGATCCGACGGACTGAAGCTCACTTATGCAGGCGAGAAATATTACCAGATGGCCTGTACCATACTTAAGATTTACGATGATTTCGAAGCTGAGATCAGTGATATGAACGATCTCAAGACCGGTCATATCAGCTTTGGTATCACTAACCATCTCGGAGCGATAACCCTCCCCATGGTGATGCCTCAATTTAAGGAGGAGTGTCCGGGAATAGATCTTGATATATTTGAGGGTTCAACCGAACTTCAGGAGGAAAAACTCATCTCCGGAGATCTGGATTTTTCCATAATGCATGCTCCTGTTGATGGCACTGAGTCAAACCCTTCCCTCAATTATGAAATACTCGCAAGGCATCCCTTCGTCATCGCCATCTCAAGAAATGATCCTTTAGTAAAACTCGCCAAGCCAAGAGATGGCTATCTTTATCCGGTACTTGATGTAAAGCTTTTGGAACACCACCCTCTTCTGACTCTTCATAAAGAGCAGCGAATCCGCCACGTCACTGATTCCGTTCTGAAAAAAGCCGGCATACGCCCCGAGATAAAATTCGTATCAAGAAACTATATGACACTTGAAAAGCTTGCGGCCGAAGGCATTGGGTTCACCCTGCTCCCTTCGGACTACATAAACATAAGCCTATACGGCAACCCACCGGCCTACCTCTCCATCGAGGACAAATATTCCGCCTACTGGAGCCTTTGCATAACCACAATTAAGGGAGCATTCCTTTCCAGAGCAGACCAACGCTTCCTTGATATTATCAGAGCAACACTTTCAAATACATAGAAGCAGAGCCGACGGGATATCCCGTCGGCTCTTTGTCAGTCCTTAGGCCTCATATAGAAATTACCCGCAAGCTCCGTGGTTCTGAAAGAATTCACAAAAGCGTTCTCGTCGATCTCCTTGGTCTTTAGGATGACCTTCTTCGCGTCATCCGCTCCAATAACCGAATAAACTATATGAAGCTGCTTATGTTCATGGGCTCCCTGAGCCGTCATCAAAGTTGCACCATGATGACTGATCTTAAAAATCATCTCCGAAATTTCTTCAGGCTTATCTGTAATTATGAACAATGTCTGCCTCTGATATGCCCTGTAGAAAGTCTGTAAGGTCTGAGTGGAAACATACTGGAAAACTATGGAATACAGCGCCTTGTCCCATCCGAAAAGGATGCCGGCTGCCCCCAGGATGATAACATTAAACCCGAGAACCAGATTCCAGGTTTCCATGCCCCTCTTCTGACTGAGATAAATAGCTATAAAATCCGTTCCACCGGAGGTGGCGTCAACGCTGAGACACAAGCTCACCACGATACCATTGATGATACCGCCGAAAATCGCGATAAGAAGAGTATCATAAGTTATTACATGTCCAGGCAGCATATCTGTCAGAAAACCTGTACACAGGATCATAATCAGGGAATAGATAGTGAACTTTTTTCCTATAAATTTAAAGCCTATATATACCGGAATAAAGTTCAGTGCGATATTCACAACAGAATACGGAATTTCAAAATGGAAATACAGCTGGCAAACTCTCTGAATAAGCACTGTAAGTCCGGTAACTCCTCCCGGATACAGTCCTCCTGTACGCACAAAGGTTTTAATGTTTACCGCCATCAGCATTGATGCTATCAATACCACGATCAGTCTTTTAAGATCCTTCTTAACATCAAATTTCATCTCAATCTCCACTTCGCCTATTTCAGCCGGCGGTTCAACCGGTGATGACAAATTTTTTCACCGGTTTATCTATGGTTTATCTCGTAAACCAGATCCTTTAAAACCTCAGAATTTCTCTGCCAGATGCCGTCAATGTCTGTGTCCGGCAGCGGGCATGAACCGATTCCCACTTCTATGGTAACCGAAGGGATACCCTTTAAGGCTAGATACTCTTTATATGAGCCGGAGCCTACGCTGTTTATGTTTGTGGAAGCCGCTCCCAGGATATATCCTGTGTCCTGCTTCACAAGCTCCGCAAGCTGTTTGCTTCTTGCCTCTACTCCCTCTGGAGCTCCTCCAAAGGACCAGTAAACTACGCTTCCCTGCGCATGATAGTTGATAACCTCATCAAAAGAAGCCTCATTCAAAACCTTTATAAGTGCCTGAGTCTCTGCCTCAGACTCCGCTGACGGTCCCTTATAGTACTCATATGAAGGGTAATATCTTGAATCGTCAAGCTCCTTCCAGCCTATGGAGAAATTTCTGTTAATGTCTACGCCGTTAGCATTGTTCTTCCATCTGCGATAGTACCAGTCTGTGTCTCCTGTATAGTTTTCCCTTTGCTGATCGTGCTGGATCATGGCTTTGAGATTGCCGAGGATCGTCTGGCTCTTTACCTTTGAAGCTCCAAACTGGCTAAGGACAGCACCATCCGGATTGACCATCGGAATCACATGAATGCAGGTGGTCTGAAGAAGGGAGGCCACGCCCTGACCTTTAAATCCTCCGCCGTTTTTAGCCATGGAAAGCATATCATGAATCTGACGCATAACGAGCTGAGTTGTGATGTACTCTCTTCCATGCATGGCAGCTGTCAGTAATATCTGATTCTCCGCAGATGGTTCTCCCACAGTCAGCTCGTAAATATTTCTGTTATCGGCACTGACTCCCAGTACAGAAGACTTTACCACACTTCCAAACTCCGAAACAAGAGCCGATATATCTGACTCAAGATTTTCATAGGTATAGGTTGTAACACCATCACAGTAGTAACCATTGACCGGTGACCCATAGACATTGGTATTGAAGGGACTCGATGCTATTAATGACGCGTTTGCTGAAGCACTGGTTGCTGCGTTAGTACTTCCTGAGGCTGCTGTACCGGCGGCTGATGCTCCGGATGCCGCAGATCCCGGCACGCTTGGTCCCCCGGTGCCGATTCCCGTATCCAACGGCTCTGCACCTCTTGCAGGACCAGTTTCGGCCATGGCAACAGCACTTGTTCCTGACATAGCAAGAGACATAGCTATAAGAATAGACATTATTATCTTATTGATATTCTTTTTCATATTCACCTCCGTTATTTCCAAATTTTACCATAAAAATACTCCCACAAATGAATCTGCAGGAGTTTGTAAGAAAATATCAATGCTATTGTCAAGAGTGGAAAACATATACGCTTTCAGGGTTCTTCATAAGTTCATCGGCGCGCTTCTCGGTATAAAGACCTTTTCTGTCCTCTACAACCTCTTTAAGAAGCTTCATGGCCTTTTCGAAATACTCTTTATCTTCACCGGATCTTCTGAGATAGAATTCTGCAGCTTCAACCTGCATCTCCTTTTTGTAAATAGGATTTGATGCAAACTGGATCTCTTCCTCAAGATACTTTATATCTGTATCCTCTTTACCCCTTGCAGCAGCGATTCTGTTTTCCTGAACCCTTATCTGTTGTTCAAGATTTGAATAAAGCATCCTGGCTCTGTTTTGTGCCAGTTCCTTAAGATGTCTGAGGTCATCAATCTGGTCCCCGGCTGCTTCCAAATCTCTCATCAGGATCCGAAGGTTCGCTTTCTGATTAACTATAAGGGCCGAAGTAGTGAGGGCATGTATTTTAAGTTCATTGGGTTTGAGATCCTTAATGGCATTCCAGGCCCCCTCATAATCTCCGAGAGCCTCTTTGGCATAAGATATCCAGTTCTGTCCGTTTGCATACTCCGCAAGATTCTTAGGAACCTTTGCATTTACAGCTTCAAACTCTTCCAGAAAGCCCTTTGGATCTGCATCAACATAAAGTCTGCTCTGAATAGCCTTTAACTTATTGCTGCAGACAATGGCTGCAATGAATCTGAATACTATGATTCCGGAAAAGATAAAAAGAGCAAATACAAATATGGCAACCTTACTCTCATTGGAAAGTATATTTCCACGATAATGTATAAGTCCAAGCATTGCCCCGAGAGCAGCACCCGCCACCATAAGAAGATTTGCCAGTTTCTTGTAATAAACTATCATCTGTCATCCCCCCGATCATTTGATTTCACAATGCTATGAATTATAGCACAGGAAGCATGTTATTTCACCTTATATATCATTAAGGAAAGACGCAGGCAAAGCCCGCTGTCGGTGTAAGCATTGTCATTTTCTGCCTTATGCATCATTAAGAAAAGACGCCCCCGAAGGAGCGTCTCCATAATTCAAAACCAGCTGCTTTAATGGTTTTGATCTTATTTATCATATTGTCATCCGATTTCTTTCGGGCTTTAAATATTAAAGCATGAATGAGAATACGAAAGATGCAATGATAAGAACGATTCCACCACCAAGACGTGATGAAAGCTGTGAGTAAGCGATGAGATCCATACGATCTGCAGCACCGAGACAAGCAAGGTCTCCGTTTCCACCTCTGTTAGCCATGCAAAGACCGGCTGTGATAGCTGTATCGATAGGATAGAAACCTACAAGGTATCCTACAGCAGCTGATCCGATGATAGCACCGATAACGATCATTAAAGCCATAAGGATGTTTGAAGGTGAGATAGCATTGAAAAGCTCAGCAAGATTGAAATCTGCACCCATACCTACCATGATGATGATTCCGAGCTGTCCTGAGAAGAAGCTCTGAAGTCTCTTTGCACCTGCACGAACTCTTGCGGGAATCTTACCTGTTGCGGCAAGGATAACTACGAAGATGATCATGTATGCATACTTGTGGATAGCAGCACCTGCGATCTTAGGAAGGAACTTACCTGCCATAAGCTCACCAACTGCGAAACAAGCGAATGCAAGAAGTAATGCACCTGCAAGGTCAGTATTGTCTGTAGAAACCTTCTCATCATCTTTTACAAGATTCTCAGCTCCACGGATAAGAGTCTTCTTATCACCTGTAAGTGACGGAACCTTCTCACCAAGAGCATTAAGAGCTGCTGATGCGATGATACAGAAGATGTTTGCAATTGTAAGAACGATGATAGCAAATGAATAGTAGTTAGCAGCTGCATCGCCTGTTACCTGCTCATAAATCTGAGAAAGAGGAACAGCGCCGGCACCATTACCACCACCCATGATAGGAAGTGTGTACTTGATAAGTGTATCGCTGAATGGGATACCGAAGATAGCGCCTGTGATTCCGCCAAGGATTGATGCTGCAAGAAGTCCGCCAAGGATAGCAGGAATGTAACCTGCAAAGGACTTCAGAAGGATATCTCTCTCAAGAGAAAGTACCGATCCACAGATCAGCATAACGATGAAGAGCTCAAGGAAGTTTGCATCGTCAGAGATAAATGAGTTGATAGCATCAAGTCCTGCCTCAGGAATAAGTCCGAACTGCTTAAGGATAGCAACACCGAAGAATGTGAGGAGAAGACCACCACCGATATAAGTGTTCCAGATAGGAATTCTCTCACCGAGCTCATTGAAAATAACTGCTAGACCGAAGCAAATACCAAGTACAGAAGTCATGGTAGTTGCTGCGATCATCTTTGGACCATCATCGCTTGCCTTTGTGATGTACATAGGAGCAAGTACCAGAATGATACAGATGATAGCCAGCCATGCAGGCTGACCGCCGAGCCAAAGCCCGGTTCTTGCGTGCTTATTGTCTGCCATTTTTAAATCCCCCTTAAAAATTGAAGTGAAGCAGCTCACTCCATTTAGAAATATTACTGCCCGGACAATTCCGGAGTTTAAGAACGTGTCTATTTTATCATTCGGAGTTTTTTTTTACAATTAAGTAAACCTTGAAATAAGCTTACAAAACGTTAAGCCAACATCCTTGTAACCTTACAAAATTATAAGATTACAATTCCGGCACATTTCAAAGACTTAAGGTCATAGACATTACCACTCTCAACCCCGACAACTACCGGTCTCAGAAGGAATTGAGGGTTTCGCTGAACAACTCTCGCTGTTTCACCGTTACTGAGCTGAACGTTGGAATCCACAGGATAAAGGATCATCATCTGCAAGAAGCTGTTCAATGCATCCATATCCAGCTCGTCTGTCATGGCCATGAGCATCTCTACAGCCTCTCTGGGGGTCTTGCCTTTTTTATAAGGTCTCTCTGTCACAAGGGCATCAAAGATATCGGCCACAGTCAGAAGCTTTGCATATTGATGTATATGATCAGCTGTTGCGCCGTAGGGATAACCGCTTCCATCAATCTTCTCGTGATGCTGAAGCATGGCTATCTTAACATCCATTGGGATCTCATCATTATCAGCCACCAGCTGATAACTGAAGGTGCTGTGTTTTTTCATAACTTCAAATTCTTCGTAGGTAAGCTTTGCAGGCTTGTTAAGAATTTCCGGAGGAATCATGGTCTTTCCTATATCATGCAGAAGTCCTGCCATTCCTATCTGGAAAATTTCCGTTTTACTCTTTCCCTGTTCCTTGGCCAGAACCATACTTATGGATGCCACATCCACACTATGCTTAAAGGTATACTCGTCACTGCATTTGAGAGCATTAATGTTCAGGGCCACAGCATTATTCTTTTCTATGGCATTCATCAGATCATTGGTGATGCTTGTTGCAGCTGCTGCGGTTTCGTGAGGGTCCGGATTCTGGTAAATAAGCTCTATTCCCTTGGAAATACGTTTCCTTACTGAAGCTTCAAGTACGACTGTGGGAGGATCGGATTTTCTCAGTTCCTTCACCATATACTCGGCAGCCGTTGATAATTTATTCGGACTCTTATTGGCCTGCCCTGATTTTATGGTGACGTACTGAACCCCGCCCTTCCTGAGCTCATCAATTGCATACGGAGTAACAACTGTTCCGGGCTCAATGAGAATACGTCCAAGTCTGTCCTCTATGGACTTACCTATAACCATCCCGGACTTAAGTTTATCAATGGAAATTTCTAAATTGCTTGTCATGTCTTCCTCAACCGCGGAAAATGTCTGAAATGAAAACTACCGATACACTATTAATTATTCCAACAATACTATATTCTATCATAGTTCCAACATTTTGAATATTGTAAAACCCCGAAATAGAAAATCTTTTCCGGGCAAAATTTCTTTCCTTACATCCCTAAACTTAAATCCATCTGATTTCCGGTACATAAAACCTCAAAATATATCGAAATTCCATGCATATTGCCTTATTAAATAAAACTAAACCGTCGACTAAAAATATAGCAATGATTTTGAAAATCAATCAAGGAGACGTGAACATGAAAATAAATGATTTTTGCAACATGCAGGAGCTTTCATCCATAGCTAGAAACTGGTCAAAGCTTACAGGACTTAAAGTTGATATCACCGATACCGAGGGTAATGTTATCGCAACCTCCATGGATTCTTCACAGGATGCCGCCGATCCCGGTTTTTCAGAGAATGAAGATGAAAACTCTGAATCAGCCTTTACACGCCACGCATCCGTTGAACTGAAGATCCGTGACGAAGTTATAGGCACTGTAACCGTAACAAATCCCGATGAGTCCGATGCTGACTATTCCGTGGTTATTCCTTTGATCGACAGCCTTTTAAACGGCTATATTTCAAACCAGTATTACGTTTATGCCGATGATAAGGTTCTGTCACGTCTTTCCGATGGCATCAAAGAAACTAACGGTCTGGTAAAGAAAGTTATTTCCAGCACAAATACCCTTAAGGGTATCCAGAAACGCCAGAAGATAGTTGCCATCAATGCAAGTATCGAAGCTGCTCGAGTAGGACAGGCAGGCCGTGGTTTTGCCGTTGTTGCCGAGGAAGTAAAGAAGCTCTCTGATGCAAGTTCCGAAGCCAATGACAAGATCGAACGTGTTGTCAATCAGATAAGAGATGTTGTTTCTACTCTTTCTCTTGATAAAGATGATAACGCATAAAAAACATGAAGAAAAAACTTCTAACGTCGCTATTGCTCCTTAGCATAGCGACGACTATTGTCTCATATCCTATATATAGTTACGGAGCTGAAGAATCAACCGAAGAGGCTGCTGTCTCCGAAGAGGGTGCAGAAGGCGAAGAAGGCACTGAAGAAGTCGAAACCGATGAAAACGGTGAACCTGTAGAGACCACCACGGAACCTGAAACAACAGCACCGGATCTTAGTTACTTTGCCATGGTAACCAACCCTGAGGGCGCTAAATTCTATCAGGAGCCTAAAGATGACAGTGCTTACAGCATTAACATCCCTATCCCTCAGAATACAGTTCTTCACATTCTTGAGGATGCAAGAGATCCAAACGGTGTACTGTGGGGTTACACCGTCTATGCCGATCTCAAGGAAGGCTACGTAAAACTCGTGGACCTCTCTTATATACAAGCCAAAACCGCCGCGCAGATGGTGCAGGATAAGTTCAACGGCAACTGGGGAGAAGGCTTCGTTAAGGTTGACGGAAAAGGTTCACCCGTAACCTTCAATGCCATTTCTCCGGAAGAGCTGGCCGAAGCCGAAGAAAGCAATGCCAATGATACCGGAGGCAATAAGTATGATGAAGACACCGGTGAAATCACCGCTGTTGTAGGTGAAACCAACGAAGACGGCAGTCCAGTAATCGACGTCACCATGAACACCGACGAAGCCGGAAACGTCATCGAACCAGAAAGCGAAGTGGAATCCAGCGAAGAAGCAGAAGAAAAAAAATCCGGAGGCTTCTCCATATTTTCCTTCCTCATAGGCTTCTTCACAGTCATCATTCTTGAAGGTCTCGTAGCAGGCATAATGATCCTTCTCAAAGTCCTCAAGAAAAAGAAGAAAGCAAAAGCCGAAGCCGGCGGTGCCCCCGAAGCCGAAGGCGAAGGAGACGGCAAGAAAAAGAAAAAAGGCTTCAAACTCCCTCTCCCCAAAATCAAAATCAAACTGCCAAAACCCAAACTCCCCTTCGGCAAGAAAAAAAAGAAAAAAGCCGAAGACGAAGAATAATAATTCAAAGACCGTCCAACCATTTCCGGTTGGACGGTCTTTTTTACTTCCCCCTTGCCATAACCTTCCCCCATTTTAGGATGTCCCCCATGTATCATGTTCGTACCGCTTTTAATAACGTAAAGAAAATGCAGACGATGTACGACATGATTCAAAACGTGAAGAAAATGGAATGGATGTGTGGCTAGGCTTGCGAGTTGAAAGAACATCCGGCTTTGTATGTACGGCACAGACGCACGCCAGTGCATCTGGGACGAACATACAAAGCCGGATGTTCTTTCAATCTCGTGGGCCGCCACGCATCCATTCCATTTTCTGTCCCATTTCAAAACCTTGACTCGTCACCAATCTCCTGCATTTTCTGCCCCATTTCACAATGATACAAAAAGGACAGCCGCCACGCTTTAGGGGAACGTTCTGGCGACTGTCCTTACATTGGGGATGTTTATATAAAGTAGAGTTCTACTTCATACACTTGATATTCTTCAATCCCGATCAATACTTATCAGCCCCATTATGTGAAGTAAAAGTCTTCACCGGGATTGATGCGGGATCTACATTGGTGAGATCTGTTCCGTCAAGATCTGATGGAATAAATCCCTCGTCCTTACTTGGCGGAATATACGGAATCTCATTTTTGGGCTTAGATGCCGTTGCCACAGGTTTAACGGGGTCTGCTTTCTTAGCTACCGGCTTGGCACCCATTGATACAGGCCCGGTCTTTTTGCTCTCATACTTTTTAGGTTTTGGAGCAGAAGCCTTAACAGCTGAACTATCAGCTCCATGTCCGCTTAACTTCCTATCATCCGTCGTTTCCGGAGGGATGTAAGCCGCAGGTTCAGGAGGGATATAAGTCGCTTGTTTCTTCTTATAAGTCGATTCCGCACTCTTCAGCTTAAACTTTTCAACCAGACCGTGCATGATATTAGCCTGACCGGCAAGCTCTTCCGCTGCTGCTGCAGACTGCTGTGCTGTTGCGGAATTGGTCTGGACAACTGATGATATCTGATCTATTCCGATAGTAACCTGTGATACACCTCTTGACTCTTCTTCAGATGCCGCTGAAATTTCATCAACAAGAGAGGTAATCTGAACGGATTTCTCTGTAACTGTACCGATAGCAGTAACTGTCTCTTCAGAAATCTGTCCGCCACGCTGTACAGCTTCTATGGTCTCTTCAATAAGTACGGCCGTATTCTGTGCAGCTTCCTGAGATTTCTTTGCAAGATTACCGACTTCATCCGCCACAACTGCAAAGCCCTTTCCTGCAGAACCCGCTCTTGCAGCCTCGATGGCAGCATTGAGAGAAAGGATATTGGTCTGGAAGGCAATATCATCGATGGTCTTAATTATCTTACTGATCTCATTGGACTTATCGATGATATCATCCATTGCAGTTGTCATCTCTGTCATTTTTTCATTTGATGCCTTCATAGCCTCACCGGCCACGGTTCCAAGCTCTGAGGCTTCCTTTGCCTTTGATGCAGTAATCTTTATCTTGTGGGATATTTCATTCATCGTTGCAGAAAGCTCCTGTACAGACGATGCCTGTTCGGTTGCGCCCTGAGCCAGTGCCTGTGCAGCATCGGAAACCTGCTCCGCTCCGCTTGATACCTGTTCAGATGATTGTTTGATATCAAGCATCGCCTGATTCAGAGTATCGGTGATGCTCTGCATGTCAGTAAGAAGTGGTGCATATGCCCCGACATAATGGTGGTCACCATCATTAAGATCTACCTGGAAATTACCCCTGCTTATCTCTTCAAGCTTATCTGAAATATCACCGATGATATCCTGCATTCTTTTTACGATCAAACTTATGCCGTTTAAGGCAACTCCTATCTCATCGTTTCTATGATAATCGAAATCTATATCAAAGTTTCCATGTGCAACTTCTCCGGCAACAGATGAAATCTTGGAAAGCGGAGCCAGATTCTTATGTACCAGAGTATATGTAAGGAACAGTATCAGCGCAACGATCAGTATGGATGCAATGATGATCATATTCCTTATACTGTTTGCAGTCGCATTGTACTCTTTTTCCGATACAGCCGTCATTACCCACCAGGTCTTATTTCCCATTTTCAAAGGAGCGTAGAACCTGAGTACAATGTCTCCCGCAGCGGATCTGGTAGTGACTACAAACTTCTCGCCTTTATCAAAGCCTGCCTTTATCTTCTTATGTGCATCTTCATCTACGACTTCCCCAAAGCGCTTACCGATATTCTGGGTATTTGTAGAGTAGAGGATATACTCATTTTCATTGATTATATTACTGAAAAGTGAAGAAAAGCTCTTGCCGGTATTATCAACAACCTTAAAAACATCCGCATAGACATCAATGATAACCGCACCCACGGTGGAACCACTGCTATTATTTATAGGATAATAACAGGTGATCATATTGACGCCATCTTCCACATAAGGATCGGAAAAACCGTTGCCTCCCTCCTTCAGCGCCTTTGTATAGTAGACCTCATTGCTGTATTCATCATAGGCAAGATTTTCCACCAGATTCTGTTCCGCATCACTTATATTTACGTATGGAGCGTAGTTTTCGATATGCTTCGAAAACGCTCCCGGTTCCATAAGGAAGCCTACACCATATACAGCATCATTATCACGTACTGCTTCAAAAAGCTCGTTTACAATGATGGTCTCAGCTTCAAAACGGCTCGGCGATATAGGAGTACCCATAACCCGGCTTATAAGCTTAAGCCCCTTATCGCTGGAATTCTCCAGACCGGATTTCACCTCCGAAGTCCAGTCTGTGGTGAAAGAACCGTCGATATCATCTTCCTTTTCATTGATTATCTTTATAGCACTTTTCATGCTATGATAAATCTCATTGGTTCTCACCAGAATGCTGTCAACCTTATCCACACTTGCTTCAGAAAGCTCCATAAGAGACTCTCCTTCAAAGTTCTGGATGGTTTTACTGGACAAAACAGACACAAATACCGCTAATATTATAAGGCACACCAATATGGCAGCGCCTATAGTCAGCGATAATCTCACACCAAGCTGCATGTCCTTTGTTACATTTTCCAATTTCTTTCTTTTCTTATTCATTACTACGCCTCACTTCGTGTAATCTCTGTACACATGTTACATAGACTTCATATCGGCTGTTTGAGAAAGCATTATAAGGATTTGATATATATTTATTTTTGCAATTATACAGTTGTCCGCTTTTCTACTTTAATTAATATCTGTTTTTAATTTTCACATCTTCATAGGAAAAAATCACCTGAATAACATATTTACAGACATGGAAATGAAAAAATAACCTTAATTGCTTATAAATGCTCATTTCCTAGTCGAAAGAGTATTAAGGATGTCTGATGATAACCATCAGGGCATTATGGACAAAAAACCGATCGATCAATTATTCAGAAGGATCTGAATCCAATCGAACGAAGGATCGTCGATAAGGAGTCATTATGTTAAATCTATATGGAAACGGAATCAATCTGACGGAACGTACGCTGGATTTTCTGTGGGGCAGACAGAATATCACTCTCAACAATATTGCGAACGTTGATACTCCGGGATTTAAATCCAAATATGTTACCTTCGAAAACATTATGGGAAGAAAAATCCGGCATGCCCAGCTGGAATCGGCAACAGCTAAAGAAGTGGAGCGGGCCATCGACAGCACGAGAGCCACTGTTCATACCACAACCAATGAGTCCACAAGGCTTGACGGAAATAACGTGGATATGGATCAGGAACAGGTAGAGCTTGTAAGGACAACCTTTGAGTATCAGCTCATGGTCCAGTCCCTGAATAATGACTTCAGCCGTTTAAAGGATTCGGTGGCTACCTTCTAATGTAGTTTCCGGGAACAGTATTACAAATGAACTAAAAATAACCGTAATTTTCAGAAAAAAATTTCTGTAATATCATTTTTTCGTAAGATTACTCTTATTTTTTAAAAATGTTTTGACGAAATAGCTACTAGTGTTGAAATTGTTTAATTAAAGGTGGTACAGAATCATATGAATGCAGAAATGGAAGGAATGCTTGATACTTATCTCTTTGAGACTAATGGTCTTCTTGACCGTCTGGATGAGATCCTTATGGAAGCCGAGAAAGTCGGTGAATTCTCAACAGACAATGTAAACGAGATTTTCCGTATCATGCACACGATCAAGGGTTCAAGTGCGATGATGGAGTTAACTCCTATCTCCGTAATCGCCCATCGTATCGAAGACCTTTTCTTCTTTATCCGAGATAAGGGCATTGAGTTCCTTAATGAAGATCAGAAAAAAGGCCTGTTTGATCTGATGTTCAAATCAGAAGATTATCTCCGCGGCGAGGTCGGCAAGGTTGAAGCCGGTGAGGAAGTCGATCCGGATATCACCGAATTCCAGTCTGCAATCGAAGCCTACCTGCAGAAGCTGAAGGATGGTGAGTCCGCCAGCGAAGGTGCCGCTCCCACAACAGGCGGTGATGCAGCCGCTCCTGCAGCAGGATCCTCCAAGCTTCCGGACGATCCAAGTGCACAGGTATTTATCCATATATTCCTTGAAGACGGAATCGGAATGGAGAATCTTCGTGCATTTATGATAGTAAATGCATTGAAGGAGAACGGAATTGATTTCCGCTTCTATCCTTCAGACATGGATCAGAATCCTGACAGCGCAAAAGTTATCATAGAGGATGGCTTCTATCTTGCGTTTGATTCATTGGATACAGCAAATATGGCAGAGGAAGGTCTGAAGACCCAGTCGTATATCAAGAGCTGTGAGACTCTGGATGCTCCTAAGGCGGAGGATAAACCTGAGCCGGCTCCGGCAGCAGCGGTTGCCGAACCTGAACAGGCTCCGGCGGCAGCTCCCGCGGCAGCAGAGGCTCCGCATCCTGCACCGGCTCCGGCATCTGCCCCCGCAGCTGATAAGAAGCCTGCGGCAAAGAACACCGCACCTGTTAAGTCCAGTCTTATCAGTGTAAACCTTCAGAAGCTTGATGCCCTTAATGATCTTGTGGGTGAGATCGTTATCACAGAATCAATGGTAACATCATCTCCTGTTCTCAATCAGCTTCCACAGGAAGAGATGGACAGCTTCCTTAAGTCCGCAAGACAGCTTCGTAAGTTAACAGATGATCTTCAGGACATCTCAATGTCTCTCCGAATGGTATCCATCTCCGGTGTTTTCCAGAAGATGAGCCGTATCGTAAGAGATATGAAGACAAAGCTCAACAAGGACGTACGTCTCACCGTAATCGGTGAAGATACCGAAGTTGACAAGACCATCGTTGATGCGATTCAGGATCCTATCATGCACATCGTGCGTAACTCCATGGATCATGGTATAGAAGAAACCGCTCAGGAGCGTATAGCTGCCGGAAAGGATCCTCAGGGTGAGCTTATCCTTTCAGCTACTCACACCTCCAGTGAGGTCGTTATAGAAGTTAAGGATGACGGTTATGGCATGGATCCCGACAAGCTGCTTCAAAAAGGAGAAGAGCGAGGTCTTCTTGTAAAGCCAAAGGATCAGTACTCCAAGAAAGAAGCCCTTGGTCTCATCATGTTACCGGGCTTCTCAACCAACAAGCAGGTTACCGAATATTCAGGTCGTGGCGTTGGTATGGACGTAGTTAAAAAGAATCTCGAGTCCGTAGGTGGTACACTGAGTATCGATTCAGATCTTGGAAAGGGAACCACCATGACCATGAAGATTCCTCTCACACTTTCAATCGTTGATGGTATGAAGGTTGCTGTAGGTGATACAACATTTACTATCCCTATCGCCAACATCAGATCTTCCTTCAAGATCGATAATTCCGAGATCATACGTGATGAAAACGGAAATGAAATGATAGACCGTGACGGAGAGTTCTATCCTATCGTTAAGCTCAATGAATTCTATAATATTCATGGAAAGCATGACGAGGATATGACCGAAGGCATCATGGTATGGGTAGAATACGGCGAAAAGAGCTGCTGCCTGTATGCAGATGAGCTTATAGGTGAACAGCAGGTGGTTGTTAAGCCGCTTCCTCAGTTTGTTTCAATCTTTGATCTGAAGTCACGAGGCATCAGCGGATGTACGATTCTCGGTGATGGCACCATCAGTATCATTCTTGACGTACTTGGCGTATACAATGCAGCCATCGAAAATGCCTGAGAGGAGGAATATACATGGCAGAAGAAATGAATATCCAGGCAGCTACTTCCGAAGAAACTATCAAAGAGGAGCCTAAGAACTTACAGCGTTGCCTAACTTTTGAATCAGGTGACTTGATCATGTATATGAGCACCGATTATGTTACTGAGATCATTACGGATCAGTACATAACCACTCTCCCGCTTGTTCCCGACTATGTAAAGGGAATCATCAATCTGAGAGGTTCCGTACTTGCAGTTGTAGACATTCGTCTTCTTATGGGACTTGGTGCTACGGAATATACAAGTAAGACATGTATCATTATTTTAAATATAGAAAATGTACCGATCGGAATTGTTGTTGACAATGTACGTCAGGTGGTTGATATCGACCTTGACACCGTGAAGCCTATTCCTATGAAACGTCAAAAAAAGCTTCTTAACGGAATGCTCAATATGGATGACGGCACCGTTGCAATGTCATTTGATTGCGATGCACTTATCAATGCTAATGTCTTATAGTAACAATCGGCAGCTATCCGGGCAAAACCGGATAGCTTTTTGCCATATAAAGGGGATTTCATAATGGTCACATTAACAGATGAAGATTTTAACCGTTTATACAAGTATATACAAACAAACTACGGCATCGATCTCAGTAAGAAAAAGCAGCTCATAGTGAGCCGTCTTTCCAACACTCTCACTGCAGATGGTTATGAAAGCTTCCATGATTTTGTGGAGCTTATATTAAGCGGCAGGGATCAGGAATCAACTGTTTCCATGCTTAACAAGCTGACTACCAATTACACCTATTTCCTGCGCGAAAAAGAGCATTTTGATTTTCTGTGGAATACCATTCTTCCGGAGATAAAGAAAAAGCACGCAATGGACAAGGCAGTGTATATATGGAGTGCAGGCTGCTCCTCCGGAGAAGAGCCTTATACCATCATGATGTATCTTCTGGAGTTTTTTGGCCCCGAAGCCTCAAAATGGGATCTTCGCATCCTGGCCAGTGACATTTCCCAGAATATACTGAACTCAGCTATGAATCCAACCTACGGCGAGGACAGTTTATCAAAGCTTCCTCCCGCATGGCAGAAAAAGTATTTTATAAAACAACCGGACGGTAACTACACCATAGCTCCTGTCATAAAGAATAATGTTGTCTTTAGGACCTTTAACCTGATGAATCCCATAAAATGGAAGCACAGCTTTGATCTCATCTTCTGCCGTAACGTTATGATCTATTTTGATCAGCCCACAAAGGATGCTCTCGTCAAACGTTTTTACGATTACACCGACCCTGAGGGTTACCTTTTTATAGGCCATTCCGAGGGTCTCAATAAGGCAAATTGTCCATACAAGTATTTGATGCCTGCGATTTACCAAAAGGTTTAACTAAAGGAATTATTTTGTGATATACTTAGAATGACTTAATGTTTTACATGAGCTGAGAATATCGTCAACCCATGCACATCATTAACAAATCATCATAAAGGGGTTGTGTTATATGGCTTTAAAGGAAAAGATAAATGTATTTGTTGTAGATGATTCCGCTCTGTATCGTAGTTTTCTCATGAACAATATCGCAATTGACGATCGTTTTGCCATCGTTGGCCATGCAGTTGATGCCTTCGATGCAGCGAAAAAGATACCCGAAGTCAAACCTGATGTTGTCACACTTGATATAGAGATGCCCGGAATGTCCGGGATAGATTTTCTGAAAGAACTTCTGCCTAAGTATCCGGTTCCCGTGATACTTGTTTCGACCCTCAATATCCGTGTATTCGATGCTTTGGCTGCAGGTGCAGTAGATTACGTACATAAACCGGATTTCAATGACCAGAATGCTTCAGTATCTTTTGTAGAAAGACTGAGAAGCAAGCTCTACATTGCATCCTTTTCAAAGGTACATATGCCCCAGCAGGCTCATCCTGAACCCGGAAAAGCCATTACCGTATCACAAAATAATCTTATGAAGGAAACATCAGGGAATCTAAGGGTACCAACAGGTGCCGCACAGAAGATAATTGCCATAGGTGCATCTACAGGCGGCACGGAAGCTATCCTCAGTGTTGTACGAAACTTCCCGGCTGATATGCCCGGTGTAGTCATTACCCAGCATATGCCAGCGGGATTCACCACAATGTACGCTGAACGTTTGAACCGTATCTGCAAGATGGAGGTTCTGGAAGCAAAAAACGGCGATCAGGTAAAGCAGGGTCGTATGCTTCTGGCTCCGGGCGGATATCAGATGAGAGTCCAGAAAATGGGCAGCGGATATACAGTCAGTGTCACACAGGAAGATAAGGTCAACGGACATGCTCCTTCAGTAGATGTCCTTTTCAATTCTGTAGCCCAGAATGTTCGTGAAAATGCTCTTGGTGTCATACTTACAGGCATGGGTGCCGATGGTGCTATGGGACTTCTCAGAATGAGAAAGAACGGAGCTTTCACCATAGGACAGGATAAGGAATCCTGCGTAGTTTACGGTATGCCTATGGAAGCATATAAGATCGGCGCTGTATGTCAGCAGGCATCGCTTTTGAACATTCCTTCACTCATTTATAAACAGCTTGGTATAACCAAGTAAGATAAATCAGGCAGGAAAAAATGAGCACACAGACCGCTAATAAAAGTACAAATACCTGGGACGGTCTGAATTATGACCGTAAGGAAACATTTGTAGCCGGCAGCGCGGCTGCCGGTAGTTCAGGTGCGCATAAAACCCTGAGGGAACGTTTTAAGGATTTCCGCAGATCCACCCGTAATTATATAGATGCCCGGAAGGCTGAAAACCAGAACCTGAAAGCAAATCTCACAGAGGAAGAGATTTTTCTTGGACATGTCCTTCGGGCGGGGATAGCATTATCTGCCCTGACTCTGTCCATGAGCACTGCATATATGGTTCACCCTTATACAGCTCAGGATGTTGTGGATGTGGGCAAAACATCTATTCAGTCCGTCGATAAAACTGTTCGTATGCCTTACGATACCTACAGGGAATATTCCACCTTAATAGATGCCGATGACGCCGCAAAACAGGCACTTATGGCACAGAAAAGGGCTGATATGGCAGCTCAGGAACAGATACAGTCACATCTCTCCTCTTCCGGCGCTGAAGGTAATCCAAAGATTTACGCAGCGGATTCCAATGGTAACCTGATGGAGATGCTCCTGCCGGAGACTCTTCATTATGTGTATAATGACTACAACTCCGTTCTTGACACTGCGCTTGGTTCAATGCTTTATTTCTGCCAGAGTGACAGCCATTGGAAGGACTACAGGATCGCTGGGGTTGACCGTATGGGCGCCTATGGCTGCGGGCCGGTAACCATTTCCATGCTGGTAAACAGCTTTGCGAAAACAGATACTCCCATTACTCCGGTAGAGGTTGCCGACTGGGCAGTTGAGAATAAACTCTATGCCATTCACGGAGGCAGTTATCACAGTCTCATTCCCGAGGCTCTGGAGCATTATGGTCTGAACTGTACTTCCGTCACGGATCGCACTGCCGAAAAAGTAACAGAGCTTCTGAAGTCAGGACACGTGCTTATAGCTCTTATGGGAAAGGGTTCTCTTACAGATGCCGGTCACTTTGTGGTCATCACTCAGCTGACTTCTGACGGAAATGTCATGATCGCAGATCCTGCCAAGTTTGGCAACTGCCAGAAAGCTTGGTCTCTGGAACAGATCCTGAAGGAGCTGAAGGCTGCTTATGACGGCGGCGGACCGCTGTGGGCAGTGTCGACGGGGACGACATAGAATTATTAAAGATGAGTTAATGAGGAAGAGCGGGGCTCTTCCTTTTCTATTAGGCTTTTGTCGTACCAACCCTCCATATTGTCAGGTATTTTCCCTAATAAAATCAATACTTATAAATACCCCAAAAAAGGACGATATTAATTATTATGGTTAAATATAGGTAAAAATAATGAAAGTATTCTATATTGATGTCGAAAGCTTCTGTGCCAATGATTTCATTGATTCATTACTGAAGTACAGACTTCACGGAAAGAAAACAGAAATTTTTAAATATGCTTACTCCAATGATGGAAAATGGAATGATTCTGAAAGAGAATCCGATATGCTTCAAAGTATAGAAATTGAATCTCCGGATTTTGCCTTTTCTTTCAATTACTATCCACTGGTTTCAAAGGTATGTCAGAAAGCAGGACTTAAGTATATTTCATGGGTTTATGATAATCCTCAGGTGGCTCTCTATCACTATACTCTTGCAAACAGCTGTAATGAAGTCTTCTTGTTTGATTCAGAAATGTATGAAACCTTTGCATCCCAAGGGATAAAGACAGTTCATTATATGCCACTTGCTGCGTCAACAGAGAGACTTGATAGATTTTCTCTGAGTGATGCCAAAGCTGCTAAATACAGATCGAAGGTTTCCTTTGTGGGTTCCCTTTATACGGAAGAACATAACTTTTACGAGCGTATGCTTCCTAAACTGGATCCCTATGTTCACGGCTATCTTGAGGGATTAATGAAATCCCAAATGCAGATACATGGATACAATTTTATAGAGGATTCTCTTACAGAGACCATCATTGAAAAGATGTATGCTGCTCTACCTATTGAGCCACATAAAGATAGTGTAGAAACAAAAAGCTATCTATACGCGGATTATGTGATCAACCGAAGGATTACAGGTATAGAAAGAACAGAGCTTCTTAAAAGCATAGCAAAACGACATCCTGTGGATCTCTATACAAAAGACACGACCTTTACCGCACAAGGAATCAAAAATCACGGCATAATAAAATATTACAGTGATATGCCATATGTGTTTAAAGGTTCTGATATAAACCTGAATATCAGTCTCAGGAGCATAAAAAAAGGCATCCCTTTAAGATGCTTTGATATCATTGGCTGCGGAGGTTTTCTTCTCAGTAATTTTCAGGAAGATTTCCTTAGATATTTCGAGCCCGGTGTGGATTTTGTTTTCTATGAATCACAGAATGATCTTTTAAATAAGATTGACTACTTTCTCCTCCATGATGATGAGCGAAAAGCCATCGCAGAAAGCGCTTATGAGAAAATAAAGAAAGATCATAATTTTGATGTCCGTGTTGAACAACTCCTGACGGAAGCCGGAATAACGTAAGATAAAATGGTGTGGCAGTCTCCGCTATGTTGAGACTGTCACACTGTTTCTTATGCATCTGTTTCCTTAGTCGATCTTTTAACACTTCGAAATTCCTCAAGAAGTCGTTCACGAAATCCTTCATCCTTTGAGGCTCTGATTGCATCATCGCCACGATTATTTTTCCATAGATAATTCATCAAATCCGTGGCTTCTTCCCAACTCTTCCTCTTAATTGTTGCATCATGATTTTTCATTAAAGTTTCTTCATCAAATAATGCCAACATAATATCCATAACCTCCTCTCTTTCTCTCTCAAGATACTCCTCAAGAACCGCTTCCCTCTGGCAGATTCTGATAGTCTCATCCACAGCTTTCCTTGTCCGTCCGTAAATCTTCACCTGTTTATTAAAAATATGACAGAATCTTACGTACTGGTTGATGATATCACCCTGTGCTCCGTCATAAAGCATCTTTACTTTACAATCAACACGAATATCCTTCCCTTTGAAAAAACTTTCCTTTAGTGTTAGCTTTTCCGGTTTATACCGCTTCTCTGTCCCGGTATATATCACGTAAAGTTCCGGCACGGGCAATGCTACCTTATCTTCAGAATATATATCAAGTCCCTTTTTCTTTATGTACTTATACCACGTCTGCACCACATAAAGCAGGCAACGCACAACTATGTTTTCACTCCAGGTGCTCTGTGCTTCTGCTAATATTATCAGCCGTTCTCCAACCATAAAACCGAGATCGTTATACTGTTGGTTCAGCATATGGCTCTCTATGGTCATATGCGTTATCTCATCTATGGTCGTCTTATCATCCTCGGGATGTAAGGCTCTATATAGTTGATATGTATATTCTACCTTACTAAAGAGGTTTGTAAAAACGGAAGCCTTAGCTGCCCATTTACTTTTCGGTTCATCATCCAGAAAGTTGTCTAATTCTAAGTCTTTTTCTGTATCAATTTCTTTTTCCAACTATATTTCCTTTGCTTTCA
>NZ_AUJX01000042.1 GCF_000424445.1 Oribacterium sp. NK2B42 | reverse complement strand
AAGCTAAACGAGATACTGGTTGGTTATTTCCATTACTACGGGATTTCAGATAACTCAAGGAGTATTAAAGCTTTTAGGTATGAGGTGATGAAGAGCTTGTTCTATTGGCTCAACAGACGTAGTCAGAAGAAAAGCTACAATTGGGTGGATTTTCTTAAGATGTTAGATTACACTCACCCCTTAGCCGAAGCAAAAATATACGTGAGTATCTACGCATGATAGTATACGAGGAATGAGTCTCGTAAAGAGCCGGATGCGGGAAATCTGCATGTCCGGAATTCTGTGAGGGGCAGAGGGAGCAATCCCCCTGTCTACTCGACCTCTTACATCTACTCGACCCATAAAATGAATAACATGAGATTGAAAAACTGTGACCGGAATAAAACGGCCACAGTTTTTATGTTATAATCAAAAGTGATGAATGATTGTTGACAGGGTTCGTGTGGAGGGATATTTGAGTGATGAAAAAGTTTAATACAACAGCGGTATGTATACCATCAAAGCATTATATGGTAGATCTCTCCGAGAGGGTGAAGGAAATAAAAAGGCTTGTAGATGATGGTAAGTATTTTACAATCAACCGGGCGAGACAATATGGGAAAACGACAACTATAAAAGCTCTGACGGAATATCTGAAACCAGACTATGACGTGCTTAGCCTTGATTTTCAGAAGATAAGTGCTGCAAGCTTTAGGACTGAAGAAAAATTTGTACAGGCTTTTTGCCGTCAGATACTGGTACGCGGAAAGAGTCTTCCAATTCCTGGAACATTAAAAGCGGAATTACAAGAATATATTTCCAGAAAAGAGAATAAAGCAGTGCTTGATGAGTTATTCTTTTCTCTGACAGAGTGGTGCGAAGGTTCCGAAAAGCCTGTGGTGTTGATTATAGATGAAGTGGATACAGCAACCAACAATCAGGTATTTCTTGATTTTCTTGCACAGTTAAGAGCGGATTATCTGGAACGGGAAGATGATCCGGAAAAGAAAGCATTTCAATCAGTCATCCTTGCCGGAGTGACGGATGTGAAACACATAAGATCAAAGATCAGACCGGAGGATGAACATAAGGAAAATAGTCCGTGGAATATAGCAGCCGATTTTACGATAGATATGAGTTTGTCTGAAAACGGTATAAAAGGGATGCTTGATGAGTATGAAGTAGACCATCATACCGGGATGGATACAGCGGTCATGGCCAAAAGTATCAGAGACTATACAAATGGTTATCCTTTTCTCGTGAGCAGAATTTGTCAACTGCTGGATGAAGAAGTCAGCAAAACAATGAGCCTGTCTGAAGCGTGGACAGAGAGTGGCATAGATGAAGCTGTCAAGTTACTTCTTGCAGAAAATAATACACTATTTCAGACATTGACCAAGAACCTGAATAACTATCCGTATCTGAAAGCTTCTATCAGAGGCATACTGATGGAGGGAACCAGGCTTACATGGAATCCGGATCAGGAAGATATCGTGCAGATGCAGATGTATGGCCTGATCCGGAATGACCATAACACAGTGAGAATTGCTAATCGAATATTTGAAACAAGGCTATATAACCTTTTCCTTTCAGATGAGGAACTAAAAAGTAATGTTTTCTCTCGAGAGGGTGAACTTGCAAAGAATCAGTTCATCACAGAGGGTAGACTTAACATGCGCCTGATATTGGAAAAGTTCATTAAGACGTACACTGAAATATGCGGACCTTTGGTGGAGCGCTTCAAAGAGAAAGATGGCAGAGAACAGTTTCTGTTGTATCTGAAACCGATCATAAATGGAACCGGAAACTACTATATCGAAGCACAGACCAGAGACCAGACAAGAACAGATGTGATCGTCGATTACCTGGGGAAGCAGTACATCATAGAACTTAAGATATGGCGCGGGGAAAGGTATAATGCAGAAGGTGAAAAGCAGATCAGTGAATATCTGGATTATTGGAATCTGAATACCGGCTATATGCTTAGTTTTAATTTCAACAAAAATAAAGAACAGGGAGTAAAGAGGGTAGAGATCGGAGATAAAGTTCTGTTTGAAGGAACGGTATGATGGCGCAGCAGGCATTTATGCTATCTCACATAATCAAAGCTTAAACAGTTTTATTGAGGACGTGGCAAGGTATTCTGTAGCACCTGAGTCAAGCTTTACTGCTATCACACGTACGGTCACGTCAGTAGTACCCTCTTTGGGATTACCCAAGATGACATCCATGCCTTCATAAGAATCAGCGTCTGATTTTTCAAGACGTTTGGCAAGACCGATGGAATCTTTCAGCCGCATAACACATAGATGATCGTGATCGACACAGTAGCGGAACATGAGTAAATCATGCTAAGAAATAAGAAATGAATAAGGATAAGAAATAAGAAATTGACAAAATTGATTAAAGCGTGTATCTTCAAAGCAGAAGTACTTATGGAGAACAGAAGTAAATGATAGCGGAATGGCATGACAAAGAAGCTGAAAAAATATGGAATATGAAATTCTCTACAAAGCTGCCTCAAGACATACAAAAGATAGCGAGGAGAAAGCTTGTAATGGTTCATTCGGCTGCAAGTATCAATGATTTGAGAGTGCCTCCGTCGAATCATCTTGAAGAATTAAAAGGTGATCGAGAGGGGCAGTATAGTATTAGAATTAATGATCAATATCGAATATGTTTTTATTGGAATAATGGAAATGTGATCATTCAAGAAATAGGTGATTATCACTAAGGAGGTGACTTATATGATGGATTTAGAGCCTATATCACCAGGAGAAGTATTACAGGAAGAGTTTCTTGGACCAATGAATGTAACAGCATATAGACTTGCCAAGGAGATACACATTCCTCAGTCAAGAATCAGTGATATTATAACCGGAAAGAGGGGGATTACAGCAGACACTGCTATGAGATTTGCAATGTACTTTAGAACAACACCGCAGTTCTGGCTGAACATTCAAAATCAGTATGATCTAGATATGCTTAAGTTATCAGGTAAGATTGTTGATATGTCCAATATCAGACCTTACAATCTGATGCAAGGATAAATGGCGGTAACTGCTGATTGTTTTAGATATTATTCCTTAATTGTGCGGCAAAAAACAGCATATTAAGATGGACAAATATAGCATCCTGGATTAAAGGAACATTGGTGCCTGACACCAACGTGAAAAAATCAGGCGGTTACTGAGCATACACTAATTAAGCACCCCTGCCGGCTCAACTATGTTGATGCCGGTAGGGGTGCTGTGTTCAACTTAAACAAGTATTTTTGCCAATGCTTCAATCTGTTCTTTTGTTGTGGCCCATGAGGTGCAGAATCGGACTACCATGTTATCCTTATCATAGGGCTCCCAGGTACTGTATATTACTCCGGCAGCATCCAAAACAGAAAGGGTCTTTTTCGGCATGATGATAAACTGCTGATTGGTAGGAGAGTCTATGAAGAATCTGTAGCCTCTGTCGGTAAATACCTTCTTCAGTTCTTCAGCTCTTTCGATAGCGTTTCCCGCTATCTCAGTGTACAGTCCATCTGTGAATAATGCATCAAACTGTACGCCGTTTAATCTTCCCTTTGCGAGAAGCGCACCATGCTGCTTTATCAAGGTGACCATCTGCCTGGGGGCATTTCCTCCGGGATATACAATTGCCTCTCCGCAGAGTGCACCAACCTTGGTGCCGCCGATATAAAAGACATCTGTAAGCCCGGCAATATCCTTTACAGTTACATCAGTGGTTTTGCTTGTTAAACCATAGCCAAGTCTTGCGCCGTCAAGGAAAAGGGGAAGATTCCACTTTTTACATACCTCCGAAATGGCTTTAAGCTCTGATTTTGTGTAAAGAGTGCCATACTCTGTCGGGTGGCTGATGTAGACCATGCCCGGGAAAACCATGTGATCATGGTCGGAATCTGCGTAAAATCCCTGAACCATGCTGTCTAACTCCCCGGCATCCATTTTTCCTTCATGACTTGGAAGAGTCATAACCTTGTGACCTGTATATTCTATAGCTCCGGCTTCGTGACAGTTTACGTGACCGGACTGTGCGGATACAACACCCTCATACATACGAAGAGTGGTATCGATAACTGTCTGATTGGTCTGTGTGCCGCCTGTCAGAAAAAATATCTCTGCTTCGGGACAACCGATGAAATCACGGATTTTTTCTTTTGCACTCTCTGTATAGGCATCTGTACCGTAGCCTGTCAGCTGTTCCATATTGGACCTGACAAGAGCCTCCAGAACCTTGGGATGACAGCCTTCTGTATAGTCACTTGCGAAATTTAACATAGCGTACCTCGTAATAATGATTATTATATGTTCGTCAAAATACACACTTATAAATATATCATGAAATTTTATTTTGCGGATTTCGAAATTTCTCCACCTATAACAGGGACTTTCTCAGGAAGAAGGGCGATGTAGTCAAGATTTCACCCGAAGGAAAGAGACAGTTCTTTGCGGCTGATGATTCAGAGCTTAGCTACGCATGTATCCAGGTTAAGGCCGGTTCAATCGATGGCTACACTGCAGATGATGCCGTGATATACTGATTCCATGAGCTGGTAATCAGCAGATTCTTTTGAGGCGGTGATACTTGATGATAATAAATACATGATCCAATTTCGCCGTTTCTTATCGGGAATTATTGCTAAAAATGTTCGACGAATTATTCGAATAATTTGTTGACTGATTTCTGTGAATACGCTATAATAAAGGCAATTCAAACCAATCATGTTTAATTGAGGAGGGATTGATATGCCGATGATAGCACCAGTATCCGAACTAAGAAATTATGGACAGGTACTTGAAAAAGTAAAACCAAACGCTCCTGTTTATCTGACTAAAAATGGTCATGGTCAGTTTAGCGTTCACAGCATAGAGGATGATGAGGAATTTGAAAAGGCGAGGGCGATGGTAAGACTCCTGACCGAGATAAACAAGGGTATACAATCTGGAGAAGAACAAGGCTGGCTCTCTGATGAAGATCTTGATAAACATTTTATTGAGAGGCGTAAGCAGAAGGAAAAGATGCTAATGGAACAGAAAGCGGAGGGTTAAATATGATTTACCAACTTAAATACTCTCCGATCGCTGAAGATGATCTGGATCGTGTGTGGGATGAAGTCTGGGAGGCGTCGCAAAACTTTGATATAGCGGGCAAATATGTGGAAGATCTTCGTAATGTCTTGAAACAAAAGAAGAAGTATCCTAAGACAGGTAGTCCGCTCACATACATGGGCGAGTTTACGGGACTGTATTATGTGACATTTAAGGAGTATATGGCATTTTACAGAATCCACGGTGATGTGATCGAGGTTGCAAGGGTGCTGTTCTCACGAAGCGATTATATGAAGGTATTGTTTGGGAAAAGCGAGTATATTCTTGAAGACGATGAGGATTGAGAATAAAGTGATTCCCACAGTTTGTCCGACATGAATAGACGGAATACTGTGGGGATATTTTTATGTTGACAAATTCCCGTCTTTGACAGCTTTTTAAAGAAAAAAGTCCTGCATGTGGATCTGCCTCAATGGGCATGACGGCGGGTATCTTCAATATTAATAAAATGAAATCCCCGCCAGATTTATACTTCTGACGGGGATTTCCAATTTCTATTTTTCTTTACCGGAATAAGTCTATATTTTCATCAGGCCTTAGGCTTTCTGTTCCCGTGCGGCTACTATATCTAAAAGGTATCCGGGGGTAAAGTACTTATCCATAAACTGGTAGTAGCCGGTCAAGGGGAGTACTGCCTTGTACTGGTCAGCCAGAAGGCCTTTTTCCATATGCATGTCACCGGGTCCTGCGATGACCATAACGTTCTGGTCGTCAGCAGAGTATGTCTTCCATTCAACCTTGTCTGTTGAAGGGTTGCCGCAGCGTGCGAAATTGGTCCACATCTGCTGAACGGTGGTAAAAATCGCATCGGAGTTGTTTGTGCCGTTGAAGGTGCTGCTGGTTCCCATTCCGCGAAGGTTGAACACGAACATAAGCTCTACTGAATGTGCTGCTCCCACATCCGCATTGCTGCCCGGATACGACCAGTAGTAGCAGAATGTCTTGTTGAATGGGCTTTGTGTGTCGAGCTGCTGGAGCATGGGAACCCTGAACATGAGCTCATTTATGAACTCTGTCTCCATAAGTCCCGGCTCCGGAGTCCTGCAGACACGCTTGAATTCCTCGTAATACTTTTTGTCCTCATCCTTAATGTAGGGCACTGCGTCACCTACGCTGCGGCTGGCGAAGAGCTTTTGTTCTTCCATGTTCAGGCACGGCCCCTCGCCCATGAAAAGCCTTGCTTCGTCAGCCGTGCTGCCTGCCATGATGGATATGTGCTTTGCGTAGCCCTTACGGTACAGCTTGACGGGTGCTTCCGGAAGCACCTCAGTTCCGTAGTAGGGGCAGGATGTGAACTTGCCCACTGCTTCGACATATGCCTCCTGAAGCTTCTCTTCGGACAGAGCCATGATGTCGTCCATGGTCTTGCAGCCGGTGTACTTAAGCAGAGCCTTAGTCTTGCCCTGCGCAGACTCACAGTCCACGGGGAATGCCAGACCGGTGGAACCGCTCTGGGCTATGACCTTCTGGAAATACTGGTTTGCCTCCTTCATGACCGGCAGGATAGAAACCGAGCCGCCGCCGGCGCTTTGTCCAAAGATGGTCACGTTTCCGGGGTCACCGCCGAAAGCTGCGATGTTCTCATGCACCCACCTGAGTGCCATAGCCTGATCCAGCAGGCCGTTGCAGGGTGCTGTCTTGAAGTTTTCGCCGCCGGGAACTGACGAGAAATCCATGAAGCCGTACATGTTCAGGCGGTAGTTAATGTTCACAAAGATGATGTCACTATGCACCTGGATGAGGTTGGCTCCGGTGTAGGAGATCTGGGAGCCTGAGCCGACAACGTAAGCGCCGCCATGGATCCAGACCATTACCGGCTTCTTCTCGGTCTTATCGTCGGTGTTGACCCAGATGTTCAGGTAGAGACAGTCCTCGGAGACCAGCCTCTGAATGCAATCGTCATAGCCGAGTGAGCCGTAAGCACCCTTTCCGTAGTACTTTGCTTCGAAAATCCGGTCATCTGCGTCCACGTACTCCGGTGCCTTGAAGCGGCGTTCGCCCACAGGAGGCTTTGCGTAGGGGATGCCCAGCCACGATGCGATCCCGTGTTCCTCGGTTCCGACGAAAGTGCCGTTCACGCACTTCACGGCATGAGCCTCATCGTAGTCTCCCGTTATTTCGTTGTTCAGGTACTCGTACGGCTCAAAAATGGCCAAATCCTTGAATTCTCTTTTCATGTATCAAACTCCTTTCTTCTTGAATATGAAATGTTTATTTTGCGGTTTTGATATACTCATCGATAAGCTCAGATATGAGTTTACCTGCCGATTCATATGTATCGTCCTCCAGAGGATCCACACCGGCTATTCTTAAAAGGTCTGCCGGAGATGCTGATTTGCCTGCCTTTAAGAAACTGATATAGGCATCTATCGCTCCCTGGTCCTTTTCCTCCACCTGTTTGCATATTGAAGCTGCATATGTGATAGAAGTAGCGTATTTATATACATAGTAATCATAGTAAAAATGAGGGATCCTTGCCCAGTCAATGCCCGAATCCTCAAGGAGAGTCATTCCGTCACCGTAATAAAGCTTCTGAAGCTCCATCCACTTATCAGCCATGTCATCCGCATTAAGGGAACCGCCCTTTTCGATTGTTTTATAACAATAATCCTCAAATTCAGAATACAGACATTGTCTCATGATCGTACTTAAGAACAGGTTGATCTCACTGTCAAGCCAGTAAAGCTTCTCGTCCTTTGACTTGGCATTGTCGATCATATATTTATGGAACATGATTTCATTGGCGGTTGATGCTACTTCCTGAGTGAATATTCCGGGGGTATTGTTATATTTGTTCTGATTTTCCGCAGAAAACTCACTGTAAACAGCATGACCCATTTCATGGACCAAGGTGGAGATATAGGACTCAGACTCGTTAAAATTGTAGAGGACGTAGGGAGTGGTCACATCTCCATCCAGGTATTCAAATGCCCCTGACCTCTTGGTTTCTGTAGGATATACGTCGATATGAGGACTTTCGATTATCTTATCAAAAACTTCAAGGTATTCATCCCCCCATACCGAAATGCCTTTTCTTCCTATATTTGCGGCATCCTCATAGGAAATCTTTTTCGGCGAATAATCCGTAACCGACTGCTGAAGATCACAGAGCATGATCTCATCCTGGGAAAGCAGATCCTTCTTAGTCTCATAATATTCATACACCTTTGGCAGCATATCATGTGTAAATTCAATTATCTTATCGTAAACCTGCTGGTCTACGTCTGAATCATAAAGCGCTGCGGAAAGAGTTGAATCAAATCCGTGCATCTGGGCTCCGGCCCAGTTTCCTCTTATTGCTCCTTCCAAAAGAGAAGCGTAGGTATGGGCATAGGGCTGTCTCATGGCATTACGGAGTCCGTATATCTCCTTACGGAATTCATGATCATACTGAGGACTTTCCATGATCCTCGAATACTCTTCATCTGTAAGTGTTCCCTCAGTACCGTCAGGGTAGGTAAATGAAGGCCTCGGGAGCTCAACATTATCAAATATAGAATGAGTATCATAGCTGTTGACTGCGGGGCTAAGGAGTGCTACAGCCTTCTGGACATCCTCAGACAGTACCACATATTCAGGATCCGTAAATCTCTTTAACGAGTATGCATAGGGCTCAAGACGTTTATCCGAAAAGATTTCCTTACGCTTTTCAAGGGGCAGCTCCATGATCTCAGGGTCATAAAAGGCATAGGCCATCAGATGCTTTTGAAGGACCTCATTGTATCTTGCGCGCACAGTTCCTGCCCAGGAGTCTGTCGCGTCAAGGGCGTCAAGAAAAGAAGAGTACATACCTGCTCTATGAAGGATATCGTTTATTTCCATAAGCTTGGGATTTTCCATATCATTTAAGATACCCTCTGCACTGTTAAGAGTTCCTCTCTCGGCTTCGATCTCCGGAAGCAGTTCTTCAACCCGCTTCATATCGGCTTCAAAGGCTTCCTTATCGGCATAAAGATCCGTAAGATCCCATTTGGTCGGAAGGTTTTTAAGTACCTTATCCTTAAGGCCTGTTTCCGCTGCTTCAGGAGCTTCGGACTCTTCAGTGTTACTGATGGTATTTGTGGTCACTTCCGGAATATTGGTGGCAGAGCACCCGGATACCATAAGGGCGATACCAAGCAGCATCGATATCTTTTTTTTCATTTTGACCTCCTGTTTTCTTAGATGGCTTGAGACGTGAGTGTTAAAGGAGAACTATAGCCACACCCATATCACAGCAAACCCTTTTCACAAAGCTCATCCGCATAGCGTACCGTTGCCATGGCATCGCTCCCGTAGAAGTCGGCACCTATCCTGTCGGCATAATCCTGCGTCATGACCGCGCCGCCCACTGCTATTTTGCAGTCGGGCTTTTTTTCGTGGAGCTGCCTGATGGTTTCCTCCATATTAACGACAGTGGTTGTCATGAGGGCGGAGAGACCCACAAGCTTTACGTCCTGGTGAAGGGCAGTCTCAACTATGGTCTCCGGCGGCACATCCTTTCCGAGATCGATCACATCATAACCGTAGTTCTCCAGAAGCACCTTCACTATGTTCTTTCCGATGTCATGAATGTCTCCCTTAACTGTGGCCAGGATGACCATGCCCTTTGATTCCTGCGGGCTGTCGGACATAGATTCCTTTACTACCGTGAAGGCCGCCTTTGCGGCATCGGCTGCCATCAGAAGCTGGGGCAGGAAAAGGGTTCCCTTTTCAAAGCCTTTTCCCACTATATCCAGGGCCGGAACCAGATCCTGATTAATGATATCGAGAGCAGACCTTGTCATGAGCGCCTCTTTTGTTGCGGCAGCTGCAGGTTTTGCCATTCCACGTTCGATGGCTTCCATGAGCTTTGAGTGATGGCTCTGACCGCTGCCTGACAAAGAACCGGTCGGAGATGAACCCGGTGGAAGTATCTGAGATGAAGTACCTCCGGACGCACCGAAGCTTCCGTTCTGATCTCTGCTTAAACTACCGGAGCTTCCGGTCGGACCTGTACCAGCACCACCGGAAATCCCCGAAAACTCTCCCTTTGATGCTTCGAAGGAAGCATTACCCACTGGGAGACGGTCGTAAGGCTTAACGTCTCCGGCTGATATGCCAAGGGCGTTTAACACCCGGGAGCGGCAGGCATCAACTGCCTCGGAAACCCGCTTATCCGGGGTTTTGTAATTCTTGTAGGCACCGATGAAATCAAGGAAGTTCTCATCCTGGGCGGTAAGGGCGCAAAAGCTCCTGTAGGCCTGCATCATCGCCTGGTTGTTCGGGTTAATGATGGCACAGGACAGTCCGTTCTGAAGTGCCATGACGAAGAAGTAGGAGTTCACAAGCTCCCTTGCTGGAAGTCCGAAGCTTATGTTGGAAACTCCCAGAATGGAATTTCCACCAAGCTCGTCCCGGATCCGTCGTATAGTTTCAAGTGTCACAAGGGCGCTTCGTGGATCGCTTGATATGGTCATGCAGAGCCCGTCAATAACCACATCTTCTTTAGGGATTCCGTAGGATGCCGCGGTATCATAAATCTTTTTTGCGATAGTGATACGACCGTCGGCAGTATCAGGGATCCCGTTTTCATCGAGAGCAAGCCCAACGATGACTCCGCCGTACTTCTTCACGAGAGGGAATACGCTGTGCATTACCTCCTCTTTGCCGTTTACGGAATTGATGAGAGCCTTTCCGTTATAATGTCTAAGTGCCCGCTCCATGGCTGCCGGATCTGAGGTGTCAATCTGAAGGGGCAGCGCCAGCACGCTTTGAAGTCTGGTGAGGACTTCGTCAAGAAGCTCTGCCTCGTCTATTTCCGGGGTGCCGACATTAACATCAAGCACATGAGCGCCGGCATCCTCCTGCTGTAAGCCCTGATCCACGATGTAATCGATGTCATGCTCCACAAGAGCCTGCTTGAAGCGCTTTTTTCCTGTAGGGTTGATGCGTTCGCCGATGATTACAGGCTTTGCGCCGCCGCCGATCTCCACAACCTGAGAGAAGGAGGAGATAACGGTATGAGCCTCCGGCTTCGGTGCCCGGAAGGGAAGAGAAGTCACGGCTTCAATTTCCTTTTTGATGTGTTGAGGGGTGGTGCCGCAGCAGCCCCCGAGACCCACAGCTCCGAGACCTGCTATGGTCTTCATGAAGCCTGCAAATGCCTCCGGATCCACATCATAGACAGTCCGCCCATCCACGGATTTCGGGAGACCTGCATTGGGATTTACCAGAACCGGAACGTGGGCGGCTTTCACCAGACGTTCCACAATGGGAATCATCTGTTCAGGACCGAGAGAACAGTTTGTACCGAGGGCATCAACACCTAAGCCCTCCAGCATGGCAACGGCTGATTCAGGAGCGCCGCCGGTAAGCATTTTTCCTGATGCGTCGAAAACGCAGGTTATGAAAACCGGAAGGTCACAGTTTTCCTTAGCAGCAAGGACAGCAGCCTTGGCCTCATAGGAATCGTTCATGGTTTCGATGAGCACCAGGTCTGCGCCTTCACGGGCACCTATGCGGACAACTTCGGCGAAGATGTCCACTGCATCATCAAAGGAAAGGTCTCCCATTGGTTTAAGCAGCTTTCCTGTTGGACCGATGTCCAGGGCGATATAAGCATCCTCCTCCCGACCGGATCTTTTTCTTGCTTCCTTTGCAAGGTTCACGGCAGCAGTAACTATTTCATCAAGATTGTCCCGGAATTTCAGCCGGTTTGCACCGAAGGTGTTGGTGTTGAAGATGTGGGATCCGGCATTGAGATATCCTAGATGAAGTTCAATGATCTCTTCGGGGTGTGAAAGATTCCAGGTTTCCGGAAGCTCTCCCGGCTGAAGTCCCTTCTCCTGAAGGATGGAGCCGGTGCCTCCGTCAAAAAATATCCATTCTTTTCCTAAACGTTCCAGTATGTTTTTTCGCATTAAAAGTCTCCTCTGTAAACGCAAGTTTTCGCTGTTTATGAGAATGTATTTGACCATTAGCAGTGCCTGTATATACACCCGGAAGCCATACTGCAATTGGTACAGGAGGTTTCCGGAAGGGCATTCCGGCAGATATTCTGAGAGCCGGTTGCCTCTTTTACGGAAAGACCTGTGGCTTCGATTGGGTTCACGATGTCGGCAAGATAGTCCTCGTCCCTGTGGGGCGAACTTTCAGCTGCCTCAGCCTTCAAGCAGCCTATAAATGCTGTTATGGATTTGCTGGGAACCATGAGGAGAGTGTCCGTAAGGCTGATGCCGCACCATTTCTGCATGTCCAGGATCTTTGCAAAATCGGTCTGAAGCTGAAGGGGCAGATCACCATAACCCGGAGAGTATCTGGGACGGAGCCGGTAGCCCTTTTCTGCCTCCTGAGCCCTGATTTTTTTGATTTCAGAATCAGCAAAGGCCTCTACCATTTCAGCCCCCGCCGCCTGATATATAGAGGCTTCCATGAGGCTCGAAAGCTCGCTCCGCTTTATGAGCATGTCGATGCCCATGCCGATAGTAGCTGCAAACATATAGGCGTGATCGCAGCCCTCCAGGTTTTTGAAAAGATTCCTTGATCTGATGCGGAGTCCTGCGATCTCGGTGATACCCGGGGCAGTCTGCTTCACCGGAAAGCTTCTGCAGAAGCACCGTGGAGCCGCGGCTTCCTGCATTTTCTCGACACAAAGCCGGATCCTTTCATCAACCTCTTTAGAGGGAGTAATGTTCCGGTATCCGAGAAAACGATATATTTCTTTGGTTCGTAATTCAATCATAAAACAGGGGGTCAGTAATATTATTGGATATTAGGTCAAATATGAGCGCTTATCATGTTGACTGCAATCACGGAAAACAGCAAAAGAAGTCAACCGGCGGAACAGGATTACCTTCAAAACTTGATCCAACCTCGGTCTTTATTAAATAAGCTCAGGCTTAACAGATACCATTTGCCCGTCTTCAGACCTTCAGTATCTCCGAAAGATTATTCTGTATCGCTTCAGCGATATCCGGTTTATTCATGGAATAAACGTGGATGTGCCTTACGTCATTGGCGATGAGATCGATGATCTGCTCGGTTGCGTAAATGATACCTGCCTGCTTCATGGCATCGGGATGGTCGCCAAATTTGTCGACTATCTCTCCTGCTTCATGGCATCGGGATGGTCGCCAAATTTGTCGACTATCTCTCTGAATCTTGTAGGAACAGAGGTTCCGGAGAGTGCAACAGATCTGCCCAGCTGTTTAGCATTGGTAATGGGCATGATACCGGCAAGCACTGGCACCCGGATGTCGTTTTCACGAAGTCTGTAGAGGAAATTAAAGAACTCAGCATTGTCAAAAAACATCTGAGTCGTGAGGAAATCAACGCCGGCATCCACCTTTTTCTTCAGGTTTTTAATGTCTTCGTCCTTGTGGGCGCACTCCACATGGCCTTCCGGATAGCAGGCACCGCCGATGCAGAAATCGCCGTGAGCCTTGATGTCGGCTATGAGTTCAGAGGCGTAATGATAGTCATGATGTGGAGTTCCGTCCTTCGGGATATCACCACGGAGAGCCATGATGTTCTCGAAACCGTACTCCGTGAATTTTGAAAGCATGTTTTGAACGTGCTCTCTGGTGGAGGAAACGCAGGTAAGATGCGGGAGAACCTCCACTCCGTGCTTGTCACGGATATTCTTTGCGATATTTAGGGTAAACTCCGAGGTTCCGCCGCCGGCACCGTAGGTCACGGACATGAAGCTTGGGTGCAGAGCGGCAACCTCTTCGGTTGCCTGCTGTACGGACTCGAAATTTTCAAGCTTTTTAGGAGGAAATACCTCAAAGGATAATGTTACCTTGCCGTTTCTTAATATATCGATGATTCTCATAGATGATCCTTTCGTCTGTAACAGGCGGAACTCCGCTGCTTTTTGACCATGTGTAGTTGACAAATCCTTGATAAGTCCATCACAGGACAGAATTAACTTTATTTAACCATATAGATAGGACAATTCAAAATATATTTATTTTAGTAAAGGCTATAGGCATAATTTATTGTAACAGTTCAGCCGGGGCATGAGTAACATAGCAGGAACGATTATTGCCTTTTGATTGACTTAATTTCTATATGGCATCATCTGAGTCATGTGATGATCTGTGTGTGAATGACTTAAGTTCTGGTTTCCGTTATCTGAGTCATACATAGGACGGAGCCTGAATGACTCAAATTTTGGTTTCCGTTATCTGAGTCAACATTTTTTGAATTCCTGTCTGACCGCAATTTAAAATAATCCTAAATGAGTCAAACATGTAGTTGTGAATCATTGACTTAAACATAGTTTTTACGTTAATGAGTCAATCGAGTCCTTTTCCTGAATATGACTCCTGATGTCAGCCACTTGATACAGCGAACCGAAGCAGATGACGGGAGTGTTTGTTTTTTTTGCATGTGCCCAGGCCTTGTCCGCAGCTTCTGTGACTGAATCCGCCACATCCACAGAACCGGAAAAATAGACCGAAATCTCCTTTTTCAGAACCTTGGGATCAAGACCACGGGTGCTGTATGGGAGCTCTGTCACGAAGCTCTCCGCAAAAGGAGTGATGAGACGGAGCATCTCGTGATAATCCTTATCCTTCATGACACCCATGACGAAACAGATTTTTTTACCGGGCAGAAAAGTTCTTATGGAATTAATAAGCGCCATGACGCCGTCCGGATTGTGGGCACCGTCAACGATAAATACAGGATCGGAAGAGAGGAGTTCAAAACGTCCGGGCCATTTTGCCTTAATGAGGCCTGCACGGACTGCTTCATCGGAAATTTTATAGCCACGAGCTCTTAAGCAGGAAACGATCTCCAGAACTACGGATGCATTATCAGTTTGATAAGCACCAAGGAGACACAGCCTGATGTTTTTGAAATCCCTGTAATCAAAAACCTGACCGGACAGATCCCTTGAATGAACAGAAAGGGATGAGGGGTCTGTGATAATGATATTGCCTGCCATACTGAAAAAGCCGGAAGTACCGGAATGAACAGAAAGGGAAGACGGCTCACTGACTATGACATTGCCACCTTTACGGAACAAGCCGGAAGTACCGGAATGAACAGAAAGGGAAGACGGCTCACTGACTATGACATTGCCATCTTTACTGAAAAAGCTTGAGGTACCGGAATGGATAGAGAGTGATGAAGGCTCGGTGATGGCTGCATGTTCTTGGGTATCTGAATTGACATTTCGGAATATTTTAGAGATAACCTCCATAACTGAAGGCTTCTGATGCAGCAGAACCACATCGGAGCCTTTCTTTATGATGCCGGCTTTCTCCTGAGCTATCAGCTCTTCCGTACCCCCCAGGACCTCTGTGTGGTCAAGACCGATGCTCATGATAGCGGCAACCTCCGGGGCATCGATGATATTGGTGGCATCCAGACGGCCGCCCATGCCCACCTCCAGAACAACGAAATCGCAGGCTTTTTCATGAAAATAGCAGAGTGCCATGGCGGTTATAAGCTCAAAATCAGTGGGTTCCTCATTGAGATCTGTTACAGCGGCTTTGATCCTTCCGGATAGCCTTATGAGGTCATCATCGGAGATGTCTGTACCGTCTACGGAGATCCGTTCATTGAAACTAAAGAGGTGGGGAGAGATGTAAAGACCGGTTTTTAAACCGGCCTCTGTGAGGATGGACCTTATCATGGAGCAGGCGGAGCCTTTTCCGTTTGTTCCTGCTATATGTATGAATTTAAGCATTTGCTGAGGGTTGCCCAAAGCGTTCATGAGAGCCTTCATGCGATCAAGACCAATCTTTGCATGCTTCCAATCCGCGCCATGTAAAAGAGCTATCGCTTCATTCCAGTCCATAAAAATTTCCTCTATAAACGCATGTTTTTTCGCCGTTTATATCTGACATACAGATGTCAATCTATTCGGCTCCTCTATAAACGCATGCTTTTAGCCATTTATATCTAGCATACAGATACAGATCTAATTGGCTCCCCTGTAAACGTATGTTTTTCGCAACTATACATACCCTAAGCATGACTTATGAACTCTATCATCAGATTGCCAGTGCGTTTCTGATATCTGCACGCTTCAGAACGTTTGTAAGGGTATAGATTATTATCATCTGTACCGGAGCTGTTACGACTGCCTGCAGTGACCTTGTGGCCAAAAGGCCGGTGAAGCTTGAGCCGTATATGATGGATATCCAAAGGGTGTTCATAAGGAGGCTCAGAACAAACTGGTTAATGAGAACTGCCGTTACTATACGGAGGATCAGCGAAGCTGAACCTGCCTTACCGGAAAATGACGAAGCATCTGAAGCAGAGCTTTTTGAAAATAAAGGTTCTGAGGAATGCTTTTGATAGAGCAGAAGCCCGAACACAGCTCCCATAAGGATCTGGGTCAAGGTGAAGCCTGGAAAGTAAGGACCTCTCGGAAATGCCACCGCACCGATGAAATCACCTAAACCGCCCACCAGGGCTCCGGCTGCGGGTCCATAGAATATTCCGGCGATAACAAGTGCCGTGAATCCGAAACCTATGCTCACGTTCCAGGCATTGAAGGAACAAAATCTTGTCAGGATCACCTGAAGAGCCACAAGAACTGAAAGGGTTACCAGAATTCTCGTTGAGAATTTTTTCATAATAATACCTCCTTTGCAGCCCCTGACTACAAAGGAGGTAAACTCCACTGCAGCGGGATGCGGCTATCGAACCGCGCCAATGCATTGGCTTCGTCCCTCCGACAAACTCCCCGTTCGAAGGGCACTGTACGCTCGATTGCCTACTCTGCTAAAAATTATTTTTTTCTGTTTCAACTACAATGTATATCAAAACCTTCGATTGGTAAAGTGGATATTTTTTCGGCGTTCTGATACTATAGCTTGGGAATTACACATCAGCTGAAGATAATGGGTTTTAAACCTGAAAAAAGGAATTATAGGCATGAACGAAAAATTAAAGAATGAAATAAAAAATGAAAAGAAGAAGCTTAGCCGCATGACCTTAGGGCAGAAGGCTGAGTATATATTTGAGTACTACAAGTTTCCAATCATCGTTACTGTCGTTGTGATCATACTGGTGGCTTCCATACTGAGAACCGTCATAAACAATAAGCCTCTCGGATTCTACGCCATGTTTCTAAACGGCTCCGGGCAGGAGATGTCTGTAAGCGCCGATGAATTGGAGAAGAGGTTTTCGGAATATGCCGGAATAGATGGCGGAAAAGAGAAGGTGGTCATCGATACAACGGCTTCTTTCAATCCAAATGTCAACAGCCAGTACACCATGGCTCAGAATGCCAAGATCACAGCTCTTTTTGCTTCACATGACCTGGATGCCATGATCATAGATCCGGGGGTCTTCACCTATTATGCGCTGAACGGAGCCTTTGCGGATCTGAGAGATGTGCTAAGTGAAGAAGAGTTCCTGAGATATAAGGATGAAAACAAGATCTACTATATAGACGGTTATATAATAGAAAAAATGAAGAGCCTTGAGGCAGGGGACACGGAAATCCTGTCTCTAAGTGAAGCCGACGGTAAGGAGGAAAGCAAAGGGCGCTCTGAGGAAAACGAAGGAGCTTCAGGAGAAACCAAAGGGGACTCTGAGGATTCCAAAGAAGCTTCAGAGATAACCCAAAGAGCTTCAGAGGAAACCCTTGATGAGATGGAGCAGTTTGCAGCCGATCTTATGGGGAAGCCGGATGTAGTGGCAAGAGATGCGTTTGAAGTTCCCGATCCTGATGAGATGAAGGAGCCCATTCCTGTTGGCATAATCGTAACAGATGCAAAAGTCATATCGGAAGGGGGCTTTTTTGCCGCCACAGTTCCGGTTTTCGGAGTGCCTGTGCTTTCCGAAAGGAAGGACATTGCCCTCAGATTTCTTGATTTTTGCAGCAGATAAGCCGGCTGAACTGTTATTTCAGACTTCCGTTTTCCTCATAGTATGACAGCATGAGATCCACCACATGACCATAGCTCCGGACGCCCTGAGTCTGACCATTGTACCTGAGGTAGGCATCGTTAATCTCTTCATGAACCTCGGCGACCTTTGTGTCGAAGCGATCCCAGAATTCGTTGTTGTACATCATGTCCTGACGGGTGTAGGGATTTATCTTCATGTAAAGCTCTGAAAATCTTTCCCGATCGGTTTTGGCAAGGGCATTTCCGGCATATACCCAGGCAGAAACATAGCCTGAGTAATTGAAATATATATCCCCGGAACCGATGGTGGCGAGAACCGCGATGAAGTTAGCTTCTTCTTCCTGCATATAACCCCTGAGATGAGATAATTCATGGCAGATAGTGAATGGGATGTCATAGTATGGGATATCCCTGTTGTAGTTGGCCTCTATGGTAAAAGGCGAGTAGACTCCAGTTACCTGCTGGATGCTCAGTATCCATGAATTTATGAGGGGCTTCGGGAAGGGATAATGTCCCGACAGTCTTGAAAAACGTGCACCAAGCCTCTCCATTGCTTCCTGCCCGAGCTTTCCGGTTTCCCAAAGATAAGCGGCTGAGGCTCTTTCGGAGGCTGAGGTTTCCCCGATGAAAGCGCCGTTATAGAGCTTCACAGGAGACAGAGGCAGATCACCTTTGGAATTATCAGGATTTTGGGATACAGAATCCGGAGTGGCCGGTTGTTCATTTCCTTCGTACATTCCGGAGGCCAATGATGCGCCCTCCGGCAGCTGCGAGCTTTCCAGAAGCTGTTTTTCTGCAAGGTTAATGTTTTCTGCCAGATATTCACAAAGCTCCACCAGGTCTGCATTGGCCTCATTTTGAGAAGAGGTATCGTAGGCCGGGATTTTCGCTTCCATGGAAAAACCGGTGCGTCTGTAATTTATTCCGCAGTTAAATACATACAATATGAAAAGGACGGATGCGATAAGAAACAGGTTACCTGCGAAGAGGGTCAATGGTTTAAATACCTTACAGGGTACTGAGGATTTTCTCCCGGAAGGGCATTTTGAAGTGTAATTTCGGTATTCTTTGAAATTCTTTATCGAACCTCTCAGAGCCTTTGAAAAATCCCATATGACAAAAATGATCAATGCATACAGCAGGACTTCAGTCAGGGAAAAGGGCAGGAGTCCGGTGATACTGCTTACCGTGAGGCTCACATGGCGATAAATATTATGAGAGTAAAAGTCGGCAAAGCCCCGGGAATTTGCCGCGAGGTGACTCATCAAAAGCGATATAAGGTCAAGAAAAAGTATAGTTTTTGTCTTTTTATTCAGCATGTCAGGTTTAAATCTTAAAAAAATCGTAGGTACACAGTCATATTAAGGTGGACTATACTGTAGCATGATTATAATACGAAGGGGAAGAAATCATCAGGGGTATTTATGAAAAAATTTATATTTGCCATGGTTGCAGCTTCTGCGATCAGTACATATTTATGTTTAAACGGTTATGCCGAAGAAGTTGTTAATGGAGAGGGATATGTTACTGCCGTAGTTGAAGCAGGCAGTACCGCTCAGGAGGCGCTGGATAATTCAGGCGATCAGGGGATAGAAGCGGGAAGCGAAACTCAGCAGGCGGCTGTTTCGGGTTCTTCCGGAACAACAGCTTCCGAAACCACAGGGGAAAGCTTAACCACAGATGCAGGTTCGTCAACTATGGAAATGCAGGGTGACGTAACTAAGACTACAGAAAATCCGGACTCTTCACCATCTGGTAATTCAGATTCAACAGGCGCCGTAACAGAAAACGAGGCTCCCATAGCGGTTATGACAGGAAATACAACTTCAACAGATACAACAGGAATACAGTCAAACGGTCCTGTAGCGGGAACAGGCACAGAACAGACCGTAGGATCGGAATTCGGTCCATCGACAGGCGGCACGGCAACAGCCTCTTCAGGTGATGCTGCCACAGCGCAGACAGCACAGGCTGATCAGACTGCAGCTCAGACAGGAGAAGCACAGGCGGAGACATTACCGCTTCCGGCAGGATACCATTTCAATAATATCGCTGCCTACACCTATCAGAATATGGTGGACGATCTTACAGTACTCAAGGCTTCATATCCGAGCATGCAGATGGACGTCCTTGCCACAACAGCAGATGCCCGTAATCTTTATCATGTGGTAGTCGGAAATCCTCAGGCTAAGCACAAGGTTCTGGTTCACGCAGGAATTCATGCAAGAGAGTATATCGTATGTCAGGTTGTTATGAGACAGATTGCGTCACTTCTTGAGATGCAGAAGGCCGGTACAGTATATAACGGCTGCTCAATTCCGGATCTTCTGAACAACACCTGTATTCATTTTGTGCCAATGGTGGATCCCGACGGCATCACCCTGGTTCAGGGAGGATTGGAAGCTCTCAATTCAGAAGATGCGAGAATGTCGGTCATGACCATCGCAGGTATGGATAATGCTACGGATATGGGGCAGTACATCAGAACCTGGAAGAACAACATTAACGGTGTAAACCTTAACCGTAATTTCGATGCAAACTGGGATGAGACGCCATCCAAGGTAGACCACCCGTCATCCATGAACTATAAGGGAACGGCACCTGAATGCGAGATTGAGACAAAGGTACTTGCAGACCTTACCCGCAGTCTGATGCCGGACAGAACCATCAGTTACCACACGCAGGGAAAGGTTATCTACTGGTATTTCGGAGAGACTGGAAACTATAAAAACGAAGGTTATAATCTTGCTTCTATCGTAAACCGGAATACAGGTTACAGGATTTCCAATACCTGGGCAGAAAAGGATGCAGCAGGCTACAAGGACTGGGCAGTACAGAAGCTGGACATACCTTCCGTTACCATAGAATGCGGTATCGGAACTTCACCTGTGGATGAATCCCAGATCGAGGAAATGTGGGCCGGAAATGACGGCATTCTTCCCGATATCATGATAGATCTCGTAAATAAATGAACATAGTTTGCTGTTGTGTTCGTTGACTTTATAACATGCAAATGTTTATAATCAGAATAACAGATTTAGTTCGGAAAAAGATTTATTTCAAATATTTTTTCTCAAAAAAAGATGACTGCATGTGAACGGGCGTAGGGTGTAGTATGGGTAATGTTGATCTGGAAAAATATGTCATAAACAATATAGATGATGCTATATCCAAGGGCTGGATAAAGGTGTATTATCAGCCCCTCATAAGAGGGATAAATAATAAGGTGAGCAGATTTGAAGCATTGTCAAGATGGGAAGATCCCGAGTATGGGCTGATCAGACCGGATGTTTTTATACAAGTTTTGGAGGAGCAGGGGCTGATCCATAAGCTTGACGGTTATGTGCTGGAGAAATCCTGCAGACAGTTCAAAAACAGGGTTGACGAAGGCAAGAAGGTAGTTCCTTTCTCGGTTAATCTATCGAGGAAGGATTTTGAGCTGTGTGATATTTTTGAGGTTGTGGAAAGACCTGTAATAAAATACGGGATCCCCAGGGGTTTCGTGATCATAGAACTCAATGAAAAGACCTTCGACCAGGATACCGGAGAGATAAAGGAACAGCTTGACCGTTTCAGAAATGCCGGTTATCAGATCTGCATGGATGGCTTCGGTGTCGGGCATTTCTCATTGAACATCTTCAGGGATTTTGACTTTGATGAGCTAAAGATAGATATGAAGCTCTTAAAGGATTTTAACCCGAAGGCCTGTCGTATAGTTGCTTCTGTGGTGGGTATGGCTAAAGACATAGGCATGCTAACCATTGCTGAAGGTGTGGAGACAGAGGAACAGGCAAGATTTTTAGGAAGTATAGGCTGTGAGATGGCTCAGGGCTTTTTATTCTGCAAGCCTCTCCCGATGGATGACTGCATGAAAGAGCTTTCTGTTAAGGGGTTGGAAATAGAACATCCCGATGAGGTGAGATACTTTGATGAAGCCGGAAGCATCAATATCCTGAGCCCGGGTTCATTGATCAGAGTAAAGTCTGACAGAAAATCAGATATACCGGTGGAGTCAGCCTATGAAAGTGCATTGCCTTATGCGATGGTGGAGTATGACGGGGATTCTGTAAGGTATCTTTATCGTAATGCCGAATATATGAAGACCCTGAAGACTATAGGATACGAGGATGACGATCTGAACAATGTTTCCGAGGATTCTGATAAGCAAAAGCTCAGGAAAGCAATAGAAAAAACAACGGATCTTGGCTCCTGTTATTCTGATTTCACCATAAACGGATATTATTGTTATTATGAGGCCCGGGTGGTAGTCAGACACAATGACAGATGCGCTATACTGTTCAGTCTTACCAACAGTAACAAGGATGGAAAGAAGGTAAAGCTCGAGAAGCTGGATTCCAATCTCAAATACCTGTATGGCATTTATAACAGTGTTTCAATGCTGGATCTTGAAAGAAATTTTCTTGAGGTATTGTACCTTAGGGATTCAGAGAAAAGAGACTTAGAAAGCGGAAACATCGAAAAGCTGATCGATGAATATGCCGAAAATTATGTTTATGAGGCAGACAGGGTTAATTACCTGAATTTCTTTGATATAAGCACCCTTGAAGACAGGATAAAAAAGTCGGAAGGCCAATTTGTCTATGCTTATATCAGGACAAAAAACCTGAGCGGGGACTATAGCTGGAAGATTTATCTGGCTGTACTGGTGTCTTCGGATCATGCTCTTTTATTTGTAAGAAATGCTGACGCGATCAAGTCAACAGAGCTTTCCGCTTATCAGAACTATATGGCTGCCATGAGAAGGGATAACAGCATCGGTTCGGAGCTTACCAAGGAGCTCCTCTGGGATAACCTTAACCGAAATGTTAACCTCGGATTGTTCTGGAAAGATAAGCAGCGAAGATTTGTGGGTGCCAATAAGAAATTCATGGATTATTACGGCTTTAAGAGCCAGTCTGATTTTGTCGGAAAGACTGACGAGGAGATGGGATGGCATATTGCCCCTGAACCCTTCAGGAGAGATGAGTATCGTGTTCTCAGAGAGGGTGCTGTGACCCATAAGGTTCCGGGACGTTGTATAGCCCATGGAAGTATCAGGGATATCAGGGCATCCAAGATGCCTGTATATGACAATGGACGTATTATCGGACTCATTGGGTATTTTGAGGATGTTACGGAGACAGAACATGACAAAGTAAATAAATTCGACCTTCAGGAGACCGACAATCTTACCGGACTCCTTAATATCAGGGGAATGATGACAGCGATATCTTCTTACAAGGACGAGTTTGACAGAAGAGGTGTTGATTTCGCCGAAATATATTTTTCCATAGATAACTATCAGGAGCTTATCAGTCAGTACGGACATGCTTTTGGAGATGAGATACTTTATGCTGTAGGAAAGAAACTGGCTGCCTCCTTTGGTACCAGTGCAACACTTGTCAGATATTCCGGAGATGATTTTCTGGCATTTACCCAGTCAGGAAAACACGGAGATATAGAAATAGTTGCTAACAAAATACGTAAACTCATCATGGACATTAACAATGTTAATGGATACAGCTGTACTCTCTACCCGTCAGTTGGTATAGTTAGATACTCTGAGGTAAAGGATCTTAATGAGATGCACCGGGTTGGATTTAACAGAATGAGCAACGAAAGGCAGAGAAATAGGAACAGTACATGATTTCAGGGCATTTCTTTGAGTTATACAGGTCTTATGTGATAAAAAACCACGCAGATTATTGCGTATAAACCGGGAAAGTTGTAAAATCCAAAGGGTTTTGATTAAGATGCCAGATTGGCTGAGAGTCCGATTTCAGCCATCTGGCTTTATTCATAAAAACAGAAAGATAAACATTTGCGCCATATTTACTGCAAATGTTATAAGAAGCCGGATTGACTGACATCCCTATGTTGTATTGAAACGGCAAAAAATCAGCATTTACAGAGGAGAACATTTATGTCTGAAGAAATCAGAAACGAGAAAGGCGAGCTTGTGGAGAAGCCACAGGAGTCAAAGAACTTTATAGAGCGTGAGATCGACAAGGATCTCGCGGAGGGAGTATATGATCATGTACAGACCAGATTCCCGCCGGAGCCAAACGGATATCTTCATATAGGACATGCAAAGTCCATAATCCTTAATTCAGGACTTGCAAAGGAGTATGGCGGTAAGTTCAATCTTCGCTTTGATGATACAAATCCTATGAAGGAGAAAACAGAGTTTGTTGAGGCCATCGAGAGAGATGTTCGCTGGCTGGGAGCAGATTTTGAGAACAGAGTATTCTTTGCTTCCGATTACTTTGATGTTATGTATGACAAGGCAGTACTTCTTATCAAGAAGGGACTTGCATTTGTAGATGATCTTACCGCAGAGCAGATCACCGAGTATAGAGGAGATTTCAACACACCGGGTAAGGAGTCACCAAACAGAAACAGAAGTATTGAAGAGAACCTTAAGCTGTTCCAGGACATGAAGGACGGAAAGTATGAGGATGGAACCCTTACACTTCGTGCAAAGATCGATATGGCATCACCCAACCTTAATATGAGAGATCCGATCATCTATCGTGTTGCTCACATGCATCATCACAATACAGGTGATAAGTGGTGCATCTACCCTATGTACGATTTTGCTCATCCTATCGAGGATGCCTGCGAGGGAATCACTCATTCCATCTGTACTCTGGAGTTTGAGGATCACAGACCTCTTTATGACTGGGTAGTTAAGCATTGTGACTTTGAGAATCCTCCGAGACAGATCGAGTTCGCAAAGCTTTATCTCACCAATGTTGTAACCGGTAAGAGATATATAAAGAAGCTTGTTGAGGATGGCGTGGTTGATGGCTGGGACGATCCTCGTCTTGTGACCATCGCAGCTCTCAGAAGACGCGGTTACACACCTGAGTCCATCCGTATGTTCGTTGAACTTTCCGGTATCTCAAAGGCAAATTCAAGCTCTGACTATTCACTTCTTGAGTATTGCATCAGAGAGGATCTGAAGCTTAAAGCTAAGCGAATGATGGCAGTCATCGATCCTATCAAGCTTGTGATCGACAACTATCCTGAGGGACAAGAAGAAATGCTTGAGGTACCATATAACCTCGAGAATGAAGCTCTTGGTTCACGTCAGGTACCGTTCTCAAGAGAGCTTTACATTGAGCGTGATGATTTCATGATCGAGCCTCCAAAGAAGTATAAGAGACTTTATGTTGGAAATGAGGTTCGTCTCATGTCTGCATATTTCGTTAAGGCTGAGTCCTATGAGACTGATGCCGAGGGCAATGTTACAGTTGTACATTGTACCTATGATCCTGCGACAAAGTCAGGTTCAGGCTTCGAAGGCCGTAAGGTAAAGGGAACCATCCATTGGGTAAATGCTCCTACCGCAGGCAAGGTAACAGTACGCCTGTACGAGCAGCTTATCGATGAGGAGAAGGGCAAACTGAATGATGACGGAACCCTTAACTTCAATCCTAATTCACTTACTACAGTGACAAACTGCATGGTTGAGCCTGAGCTTATGAAGGTTAAGCCTTATGACAGCTTCCAGTTTGTCCGCAATGGTTTCTTCTGTGTAGACAGTAAGGATTCAACTCCTGAGCATCCGGTATATAACCGTATCGTAGGACTTAAGTCCTCATTTAAGCTCCCGGAGCAGGGAAAATAATTACGAGTCGGAGGGGATTCCCTCCGGCTTTTTTATGTTTTTGGAAAATGTTTGTTTTACATCGTTCATCATTGGTGGTATCATTTTCTTATAGTTTTTTGAAAATATTGGGGCAACTGTTTGCCCGAATGGAGGATATAAATATGTCTAAGAAGAAAAAAGGGTTAGGTGGACTTTTGGGTTTGGCAGCTCTTGCCGGCGGCGTAGCTGCAGTTGTTTCTTACCTCTACAAGTATCAGAAGTTTTCTGAGGAAGTTGATCAGGATTTTACAGATGTGCTTGAGTCTGCAAATGAGGTTAAGAATTCTGCAAAGAGGTCTTATACAACCTTAAAGAACAATCAGGGTAAGGAGGAGATCAAGGCTGCTGCCAAGGATCTCGGTTATGCTGCCAAGAATCTTGCGGTTGATACCAAGAACCTTGCCATCGATGCAGGTAAGGATGCTTACAGAACTGTGAAGGAAGCACTGAACGAAAAGCTTGGCTCGCAGACATCGGACTATGTTGATTCGGATGATATCGATGATGAAGATCTCGTGGATGATAAGGATGTTGAGATCGAGTTCTATTCTGTAGAAGATGAGAAGGATTCGGAAACTGAAAAAAAAAAGAAACTGATCCTCAACCCGAGGAGAGTGAAGCTGCCGAAGAAGCTGCTCCGGAAGCTCCGGAGAAGCAAGCTGAAGATGTCCCCGAGACAGAAGAAGCTGCTCAGGAACCTGTAAAGGAAGTTAAAGCTGATTCCGACAAAGAACACGATACTCTGGTGAACAGTAAGAAAAAGAAGAGAAAGAAAAAACATTGAATCAAAAGTGCCACCGTTATATCGGTGGCACTTTTTTCGTCCTGTATTATGCTTCGTTCAGAGGGCATCGCTGACCATAACCTTTTCTACCTGGATAACTGACATTCCGATACGTCCTTCTGATGTGGTTACTGTATCAGTTTGCTTTCATCAACAATCGCACCGGTATCAGCGCTGGTAACAAGGGTCGCGTATTTTGCAAGAGCCTTGAGACGAGGCTTAACCAGAGGCTTCCAGCCTTCCTTTCTTTTTTCAAATTCCTCGGCGCTTACATTGATCTCCAGCTTACGGTTATGTATATCGATGGTGATCTCGTCACCGTCCTGAACAAAGGCGATAGGACCGCCGTCAGCTGCCTCAGGTGATACATGACCGATGCATGGTCCGTGAGTGGCTCCTGAGAAACGTCCGTCTGTAACGAGAGCAACGTCTTCATCCATTCCGCGTCCCATGATGAGAGAGGTGGTTGAAAGCATTTCCCTCATGCCGGGGCCTCCCTTAGGGCCCTCATAGCGGATGACAATGACGGTTCCCTTCTTGATATCACCTGCAGAAATTGCAGCATCTGTTTCCTCCATGGAGTTGAAAACTCTTGCGGTTCCCTTGAAGTAGTACATAGATTCCTTAACACCGGACTGCTTGATGACTGCGCCGTTAGGTGCCAGATTTCCTCTCAGGATAGCGATACCGCCCTCAGGCTTCTGAGGATTTTCCATGGTCTTTATAACGTCTCCGTGCTGAACTACAACGTCTTTGATTCTCTCGCCAACGGTTTCTCCGGTCAGTGTCAGCGAATTTAAATTGAGCTTGCTCTCAACAGTCTTGAGAACCGCTGTGATACCGCCATCATTATCAAGAGATGCAATAGGATACTTTCCTGATGGCTGGAGGTTACAGATAAACGGAACCTCGCGGCTTATTCTGTCGAAATCCGAAAGTTCAAGCTTAACGCCTGCTTCATTAGCTATAGCCATAAGGTGGAGAACCAGGTTTGTTGAAGAACCTGTTGCCATGGCACCGGTGATACCATTTAGAAGAGTCTCTCTTGTCAGTATCTTTCTCGGGGTAATGCCTTCCTTCAGCATCTTCATGACCTCGCGGCCTGAGGCTTTGGCGATACGCTTACGTTTGTTTGAAACTGCGGGAGCTGTTCCGGCGCCGGGAAGTGCAAGCCCTAGAACCTCTGAAAGCATGCACATAGAATTTGCGGTTCCAAGGTGCGCACAGGAGCCAACTGTCGGTAATGTCAGCTTCTCAACTTCCTTCATATGCTCGGGAGTTACCACACCGGCCTCAACACGGCCCGGGAATTCACGAAGCTCGGAAGAACAGAAAAGAGGATTGCCATCAACATAGCCCGGAAGCATTGGACCCCCCGGAACAATAACAGTAGGAATGTTAAGTCTTGCAGCAGCCATGATCATACCCGGAAGGATCTTGTCACAGCCGGCAAGGAGAACCATGGCGTCGAAGTGATGGGCCTCAACCACCATTTCTACGGAATCGGCGATAAGCTCGCGGCTTGCGAGAGGATATCTCATTCCCATATGGCCCTGACATAATCCGTCACAGATACAGATGGTTTCTGAACGAACAGGCACACCGCCTGCCTCAATAACACCCATTTTTACGTACTCGGCAAGTTCCTGAAGATGGCGGTGTCCCGGAACCATCTCGGAAAAAGAACCGATAACTGCTACAAAAGGCTTCTTCATGTCTTCCTCGTCCATGCCGTTGGCATAAAGAAGAGCACGCTGTCCGGAACGGGCGATTCCGTTTGTTAACGTAGCGCTGCGGTATTTGGGGTCCTTAAATTCAAAATCTTTATCGTAGGTGGCCATATCTTTTCCTCCATTTACAAGGTTTATAATAATCCGAGTATAGCTTGACTGCAGATTCCTGGTCTAATAAAATTCAGACATAGCTTAAATAAGATATGCGCATAGAAATCAAATTATTTTGCATTTAAGAAAGACGATGACTATGAATTATCAGGTTTATTTGGATTTGGAAGTTCTGAAAGAACAGAAGAAATTTACACTTGCGGCTAAGTCTCGGGGATGTCTCCAGTCAACCCTCAGCCGAAGGCTTCTTGCAGAAGAGATGGCGCTGGAATGTACTTTGTTTGACAGGAAGAACCATGAACTTACTTTTGCGGGAAAACTGTATCTTAAGTATGGCGTTAAGCTAGAGCAGATCAGGAAGGAACTTGCTGAATTCGTGGGAGATGAGACACGGGCAGAGGAGTTGCTGGACTTTCGTTCTTTCTTTTACATTTATGAAATATATGAGACAGGTAATATCACAAATGCTGCGGAAAATCTGTATATCTCTCAGCCCGCGCTGACTCAGTATGTGAATTCCATGGAGAGAAACCTTGGGAAGAAATTGCTTAACCGGCATCGTGGACACTGTGAGTTTACGGTTGAAGGAGCTGGATATTTGACCATAGCTGAAGCCGCCCGAAAGATAGACAGAGGATTTAAAACTGAACTGGATACGCACCTCAGAAGAACTTCACATAAGATTCGAATTGCCTTAAGCCGTCAGACCGGATCCCTCCTGATATCCAGGGTACTTTCTACATTTCTGGAGGAATTTCCTCATATTCAGATTGATATTACCGAAGCGGATACTGACCGTGCCAGAGAGCTGCTTTTAAAGGATAAGGTTGATATGGCACTGCTTGTGGTACCTGGTTTAAGCGGTGGATCTCTAAGGTATACTAAAATCTACGAAGAGGAATTAAAATTGATAACACCAATGAAGCTGGAGAAGAAATATCCGGGTCCTGTGAGATTGGAGGACCTCGATGGAGAACGTTTTATTCTGCAGCAGGAGTTCACTGCGGTACAGCACATTGTTTCCGCAGCATTAAGGCAGCATAACTGTACTCCGGATGTGATTTGCCGTATCAATCTGTTTCGTGCCATGGTGAACATGGTTGCCTCCGGTGCAGGTGTTGCCCTTATGCCGGAGCATACGCTTTTGGACTATAGCAAAGACTTCAATGTTGTGTCATTGGAACCTCCTATTTACTACTACCTTGTATATGCAGTTCAGGATGTTAAAAGGTGCAGCGAAGCCATGAAACGGCTGATGGAGCTATTGAGAGAATAAGTTTGAGTAAGTAATTTACGGTGTTCTTTTCACCAATTGTAACAGAACTGCATGAATGATAATATTAGTTAGATAATATGATGAATTAGGACTCTATAGAGATTACTAAAGGGTAAAGTAAATTGAAAAAAGGTGACGGTATTTTGACAAAGGAGAGTAATCATGGATCTCTTAAACGAGGCAAAAAGGTTCGAAACCCATCTTATAGATCTCAGGCGCTGGTTCCACAGGCATCCGGAGGTTTCGAATCAGGAAATTGAAACTTCAAAAAAGATACTGGAAGAGCTTTCTGATATAGGCGGCTATGAGATCAGGGATAATGTCGGAGGCCACGGGATTCTTGCGGAGATAAAAGGAAAAGAAGCCGGTAAAACCGTATGTCTCAGGGCGGATATGGACGCGCTTTCCGTCACAGAGGACACGGGTCTTAGCTTTTCTTCCGAGAATGAAGGAGTAATGCATGCCTGTGGTCATGATCATCACATCACCATGCTTCTTGGAGCAGCGAGACTTTTGAAACTTCATCAGGAGGATCTGAAGGGAACTGTCAGACTTATTTTTCAACCGGCAGAGGAACTAAGTCCCTGTGGTGGAAGCAGGAATATGATAGAAGCGGGAGCCCTTGATGGGGCGGATGCAGTCTTTGGTCTTCATGTATGGCCCAACCTTCCTGCGGGAAAGGTAGGCGTGAAATCAGGTCCCCAGATGGCTGCTTCTGACAGATTTACCATCGAGTTTCTTGGGGAAACTTCCCATGGCGCCATGCCTGACCAGGGCAATGACGCACTGGTTGCAGGCTGCCAGTTTGTAAATGCTGTTCAGACTGTAGTCAGCAGAAACATGGATCCCATGCTGTCCGGAGTCATAACCATAGGAACCTTTCAGGCTGGATCCAGGTATAATGTCGTGCCGGGTTCCTGCAGGCTTGAAGGAACTGTGCGAAGTTTCGAGAAAAATATCAGAGAAACTGCCAAGAAGCGTATAAAAGAAATATTTGAAGGCATAAAGATAGCATTCTCGATAGACGGAGAACTGACCTATGAACATGGTTATAATGCTGTTATGAATGACCCTGAAATGGCAGATTACGTTTTATGTAAGGCAGAAGAACTTTTTGGAAAAGAAGACACCATAAGACTTGATAAACCGGCCATGACTGCAGAAGATTTTGCCTTTTATCTCGAAAAAACTCCGGGAGCTTTTTACTGGTTGGGAACCACAGATGAAGGTGACAAGGTTTGGCCTCTTCACTCAGCCCATTATAAAGGAAATGAAGCTGTCCTCTGTCGGGGTGCAGTCCTCATGGCAAAGTTGGCGCTGGATTACTGATGAAATAATTGGCATAACGAGAATGCCAAAAGCCCCAATGTCAAATGGTTTTGTCATAGCTTCTTCAAAATGAATTTTATCATCACGCAAATCAATTGTTGCTCCTTGCGTGGATGGGTTGGGATGTTTTTAAAGCTGATTTCTTTGCAGAAAGGAAAATCCTCTCATGATCGAACCTGAGTTAGCAAGAAAATTTATCGAGCAGGTCACCCAATATACGGGCTACAACATTAACATCATGGATGAATCGGGAGTGATCATTGCAAGCCGGGATCAGGAACGTGTGGGAAAGTACCACGAAGCTGCGAATCGAGTTATTCACAGTTCACAGGATGTTCTGGTGGTTCGGGAAGATTCATTATTCCCCGGAGTGCTTCCGGGCATAAATATGGCTATAGTTTGCGATGGGCGTAAAGAAGGAGTTGTGGGAGTTACCGGAGATCCGGATCAGATACATGATGTTGCGCTCATTACCCGTATGGCCATTGAGACCATGCTTAAATTTGAAAAGCAGCAGGAGAGCATTCGCCTCAGAAGAAGCAGGAAAGAACATTTCCTGAATCTTTTAACCCAGGCGGAATATGCAGATGCAGCTGAGATCAGAAGCATCGCAAAGCAGTTGGAATATGATGAGTCACTGGTCAGAGTTCCGATTTTATGTAAATTGAATTTCGCGAAGATTGGAAAAACTGATAGGTCTGGAAACAAAGCTATGGAGCCTGATGAAGTGCTTGCCGTTCTCAGACAGGGGAAAGGACATTGGGTCCAGGATTTCAGTTTTGTAATGGATGACAACCACCTTCTGGTATTTAAGACGGTAAAGGTCGATGGACACAGGAATCTTACTGATTACAGAGAAGAGATTTCGATATATCTTGAGTACACCATCAGACAGCTGAAAGAAGCCGGCATCGGTGCAGTTTTTTATGTAGGTTCACTTCAGACCACTTTTTCCAGGTACTATCATGCCTTTCGCCACTGCCGGTGGCTGGAATCCCATATAAATTCTTCAGAAGAAATCATATTCTTCATGGATCATGTGCAGGAGTATTTTCATTCACTGGTTTCGAGGCAGGAGCTTCAGCAGGTTTTTTACATATATAAAAGCAGACTTAAAGAGGATCAGATAAAGCAGCTGACGGAAATGATCGGAGCTCTGGAAGAATCAAACTATAATTTGTCTGAAGCATCCAAAAAGCTCTATATCCATAAAAATACACTGATGTACAGATACAACAAAATGAAGGATTATTTGGGCATTAATCCATTGGAAAGTGCAAGGGACCGGGGATTCATGGATTTTTTGTACATGTATCTCATTGGCTAATGTATACAATGGGCAAACTTATACGGAACGCATGTTTTGTGCAGCAGACACAAATATATGCGTTCTTTTTATGCTCGGAAGTTCTATCCAAATCAGAAATTTTAAATAAAATATAGATATAGTTAATAAATGAGTGACTCAGAACAATAGAAACTAACGATTTTATGCAATGAACTTAACAAACTGCATAAATCGTTATGGTATGTCGTAACAAAAAAGGAGCAGACTATGAAACTGGTATTTGCATCGGATTCTTTCAAAGGCACATTGTCCAGCGAACAAACCATTGAATTACTTACAAAAGCAGCGCATGAGGTATTTGGTCCCTGTGAGACTATGGGTATCCCTGTTGCGGATGGCGGAGAGGGAACAACAGATGCCGTTATTCTGGCCAGAAAGGGCAAAAAGGTCTATAAGGAAGTACACGGTCCTCTGATGGAAGATGTCACAGCTTATTATGGACAGCTTAGTGATTCCGAGGTAATTCTCGAGATGGCACAGGCCTCAGGACTTCCCCTGGTTCCGGAGGATAAGAGGAATCCTCTTAACACCACAACCTATGGAACCGGAGAGCTTGTTAAGGCGGCGCTGGATGAAGGATTCGAGGATATATCCATTGCCATCGGCGGATCGGCAACCAATGACGGAGGCATGGGCTTTGCGAGTGCCCTGGGAGTAAAGTTTTTAGACATTAACGGAAACGTACTTGAAGGCAAGGGCAGCGAGCTTGAGAAGGTCGCTCATATAGATGTGAGTGGTTTGGATGAGAGAGCAAAGAAGGCGCGTTTCACGGTTATGTGTGATGTTACAAATCCTCTTTGCGGAAAAGACGGAGCCACATTTACATTTGGAAAACAGAAGGGTGGAACCCACGAAATTCTGGAACGCCTCGAGAAAGGCATGTGTAATTATCGGGATGTGATCATAAAGGAGTTTGGCATTAATCCCGATGATATACAAGGAGCGGGAGCAGCAGGCGGACTTGGTACGGCGCTTAAAATATTTTTAAATGCAGAGATGAAGTCGGGTATCGAGACAGTGCTTGATCTCATCGGATTTGATAAACTTATAGAAGGTGCGGACCTGATAGTTACCGGAGAAGGCAGAACAGACTGGCAGAGCTGCTTCGGAAAGGTAATGCAGGGAGTCGGAGACAGAGCAAAGAGCCATGAGATTCCGGTTGCAGCCCTTTGCGGCGGTCTCGGAAAAGGCTATGAAGGAATATTCGAGCATGGAATCAATTCCATCATGACTACGGTGGATGGGCCAATGCCTCTGTCGGAAGCTCTGGATAGGGCAGAAGAGCTTTACTATAAGGGAGCTGTTCGAATGTTCCGGATGATCAACATATCTCTATAAAGAATGATTCTTTTTGATTTTTTAAAAATCAAGGTGGTATGGCGACCACGATAATGGTCGATTGGATTGACATCTGTGTGTCAGATGTTAAGGCTCAAAAACTGTGTTAATAGATGAGTAGATAGATAACGAAAGGAAGTAACCATGGAAGCACAATTTACAACTTTAGGAGCAATTATCGGACTGGCTGTTGCGATAATATTTATCATCAAAAAGGTCCAGCCGGCATATAGTCTTATTCTCGGAGCATTGATCGGAGGTCTGATCGGCGGAGGTGGTCTTTCCATAACAGTAAGCACCATGGTCAGCGGAGCAGGCTCAATGATGTCATCGGTTCTCAGAATTCTCACCAGCGGAATCCTGGCAGGAACATTGATCAAAACAGGAGCTGCAGAGAAAATCGCAGAAACCATTGTTGAGAAGCTTGGTGAAAAGAGAGCTGTGGCGGCAATTGCCATAGCCACCATGATTATCTGTGCGGTTGGTGTATTTATAGATATTTCCGTAATTACGGTTGCTCCCATAGCTTTGGCAATAGGAAAGAGAGCAGGTCTTTCAAAAAGCGGCATCCTTATCGCTATGATTGGTGGAGGAAAGGCCGGAAACATTATTTCCCCGAACCCCAATACAATTTCAGTATCAGAGGCATTTTCACAGGATCTTACAGCAGTAATGATGAGAAATGCAGTTCCTGCAGTATTTGCTCTTATAGTGTCCATCATTCTGGCTTCCATGCTTGTTAAAAAGAGCGGAGGAGAGATCACAGCCGATGACATGGAAGCTACAGGCGAAAAGAACCTTCCTGCATTTTTACCTGCAGTACTCGGTCCGGTTGTGGTTATAGTGATGCTTGCATTACGTCCTATCGCAGGAATAGCTATTGATCCTTTGATCGCACTTCCGGTGGGAGGTTTTGTGTGTATGCTTGCAACCGGTAAAGTCAAAAACTGTATCGAGTATATGGAATTTGGTCTCAGCAAGGTGATCGGTGTATCAATCCTTCTTATAGGTACCGGTACAATCGCAGGTATTATAAAGGCTTCTGCATTACAGTATGATGTGACAAACCTCCTTGAGGCAATGAATATGCCGGCTTTCGTTCTGGCTCCGCTTTCAGGAATACTTATGGCAGCAGCTACAGCATCAACCACAGCTGGAGCAACCGTTGCTTCACAAACCTTTGCTCCTACACTCCTTGCTAACGGTGTTTCAGCATTGGCCGCAGCAGCAATGATCCATGCCGGAGCAACAGTGCTGGATTCCCTGCCACACGGTTCCTTCTTCCACGCAACAGGCGGTGCAGTAAACCTTACCATCAGTGAGCGCATGAAACTGATTCCTTACGAAGCCATCATCGGTCTTACAAGTACTGTGGTTTCGGTTGTAATGTATATTATGATTCATTAACTTAAAACCGCCGGAGATTGATATAGTCTCCGGCGGTTCCTTAAATATATGCATCAGACAGGTATTCCATATTTTCGAATCTTTTTATTTTCCGGAATCACCGTAGTTACTGAGAACGCGGGCTGAAGGGTCGTTAACATTACAACCCGGCCAGGTCTTGTTTGGCATCCAGAAATCAACTACCATTCCGGACTGACCGGGATAGTATTTCTCAAAGATGTCTCTGTAAAGGAGAGATTCCTTGGTGAAAGGTGTTGCATGAGTGTATTTTTCGCATCTTTCTTCAAATTCTTCATCAGTGTAGCTGGCTTCTGCGAATTCTCTCAGGTCGTCCTTCAAGCTGTGACCTACGGCATCAGAGAAGGCTGCCTTTTCACGCATAAGGATGTCTTCGGGAAGTATGTGTTCCTCTTCGAAAGCATGGCGAAGTCCAGCTAAGAAATGTCAAGGAGTAAATTGAAAATATTAGAAATTAGCCATCACCTGCATTTTTGGGTAACTTTAATAAAGCTAATTCATTTATAGCACATTGAAAATGACAAATTAGATGTCAGGCAACTTTTGTAGTGCGATTGAGCCGATTAAACTGCTTTCTGTGTTCTTCAGGGGTGATCATCTCATAGGGCTTGTTATCACGAAGCATAGCAAAAATGATATTGCATATTTTGTGCATTACAGCACCTATTGCAACGTTCTTCTTTTTGGACTTGCATTTTAAGGTGTAGTACTCATGAATAACCG
>NZ_AUJX01000041.1 GCF_000424445.1 Oribacterium sp. NK2B42 | reverse complement strand
AAAAAGGCTGGAAAGGTTAGAGGTTTAGATGGATTACCGGGAATGATTCATAAATGGTATGCTGTTTTGAAGGTACGATAAAACATTTGATCGATAGATCAAAAGAACCGCAAGGTTTTGAGCGGTTCAAGAGAATCCGTCAGGATTCTATAATAGCTTTTGAAAATGATCAAAGTAATATGGCCCGGTGGCTCAGTCGGTTAGAGCGCCGCCCTGTCACGGCGGAGGTCGTCGGTTCGATTCCGTCCCGGGTCGCTTTAGAAAAGAAGTAGCATAGACTACTTCTTTTTTTTATAAATTTTATTCCCCAGGGACGGTTCTTGCCGTCAATATCCATCGGGGACGGTTCTCGCCGGCGAGAACCGTCCCCGATGGATAAATATTTCTGATTATATAAGTTTCTTTATGTATGTAAAATATTAATTGCATATGCAAAAGATAACATGTTATTATTTTTGTCAACGCATATTATTTCAATAAAAGAGCCGGATAGATGTGCATCTATGTGTCAGATATTAAGGCTCAAAAACAGCGTTAATAGATGAGAGTGGTTATATTGATTGGCACGGTAAAATTGTTGCTTTTGGGAGGATCATATGCCGATAGGTGTTCTTGTTAATGCAGCTGCTGTTATTATAGGCGGACTTGTAGGAAATGTTTTAGGAACCGGTTTATCTAAAAAAGTAGTGGAAAGCATGAATGCTATTTTTGGAGTATGTGCCATGACTATGGGGATATGTTCGGTTGTTCTTTTATCCAATATGCCTGCTGTCATGCTTTCTGTTCTTTTGGGCACAATTATAGGTTTTGCGGTTAAACTTGGTGATAAGATCTCTGCCGGAGGACTTTGGATGGGAAATTGCATTTCCAAAGTTTTTAAAGGAAGAGGAGACTTAGACGAGGATTATAAGAAGCAGCTTGTGACTGCAATTGTTTTGTTCTGTGTCAGCGGTACCGGAATATATGGAAGTATAGTTTCCGGAATGACAGGTGATCACAGTATTCTTCTTGCTAAATCAATTCTTGATATTGCAACTGCATTGATATTTGCCTGCAGCCTCGGAATAATAACAAGCTTTATAGCCATACCTCAGTGCATCATATTTTTAGCATTGTTCGCTTTCGCAAATGCCATCTATCCGTTTTGCACAGAATCTATGATCAATGATTTTAAAGCCTGTGGTGGAATTTTGCTTATAGCCACAGGATTCAGAATGATGAAACTAAAGGATTTTCCGGTTGCGGATATGATTCCGGCCATGGTCATTGCGATGCCCATTAGTCATTTATGGACAACATTTATTATTCCGCTGGTATCCTGATGATCTGAATTCTTACGTAGTTAATACTAAATAGCGGGTTTGCATACGTCAGTTATGTAGACTCGCTTTTTGCATGCAAAGAAAAACAATTAAATGCAATTAAATATACTTGCAAAAATTATAAAAATAGATATTATTTTAACAGTAATAAAGCGAAAGGTTCTTGACGTGATAAGAATTTCTACTGATGGTTGATAGCTCCTTTCGGTCAATTGATAATTTGATTTTTTATTGAGTGCAAAAGGAGACTAAGTCAATGGAGGGCGAAAAAACATCAAGATTCAAGACGGTTGCCGATAAGTTGAAGATGCCGAAATATACAAATCGTATTATTCGTACAGTTATAGCTTGTTTTGTTACAGCTGTGATTTATAAGTATCTTCTTGGAGATCGTAATCCCTGCTTTGCCTGCATTGGCGCTGTTTATGGTATGGGCAGCCAGTTCCAGGAAGGATTCCATAACGGATTCAACAGATTTGTAGGGACTTTCATCGGAGGGCTTGTTGTTATCCCTTCATATTGGCTTTATATGAATACTCCTTTTGGAATCCCGGGAGAGGTATATCTCTGCATCGGTGTATTTTTTGTAATGCTGATCAATTTCGTTTTGGGCGCTAATAATGCTATCCAGCCGGGTACGGTAGTATATTTCGTAGTACTTTGCACACAGCCGGTGGGAAACTTTGTAAGTTATACAATCGCCAGAATCATTGACACAGGAGTTGGTGTTCTTATAAGTCTCGGTATATCAATGCTCCGTCCTACTATGATAGATCGTGAAAAGGGAGTTGATCTCCTTACTTTTTTCGAGGCTATGACGGAGGGCTTCAGGGCCTGGAGCTACGCAAACAAGTGTGGATCACTTCCACAGCTGGATGCAGAAGGCAGGGCTGCAAAGCGTGAGGAAAGAAAAGCCAGATATATTGAGAGACATAGTTTTTAATCCGTCGATTATTTTGAAGTCGGTTTTTATGGAAATCATGAAACCGACTTCTTTTTATTATGCATTATTTCAAAAACCATTTTTATGGAATTCAGGAGTATTCGGGTTTAACTTATAAAACCATATTCTGGTATAATGTAGACCGATTATAGTTTATAATAGTGGATATCTTATTATGAAGGGGAATATGAATTATGGAATCTTTGGTTTCGGTACTTGATTTTTTACTTGAGAATGTTGTTGCGATTTGTACGATCCTGCTTGAAATGGTAGGAATTCTGGTACTTGTTTCGACTGCAGTTAAATGCTTTTTAAGATGGCTCAATCATGACAAGCATGTGCGTCTGGATCTTGGAGAAGGTATCGCTCTTGCTCTTGAGTTTAAGATGGGCGGAGAGGTTCTCCGTACAGTTGTTGTCCGTGAGTGGAGAGAGCTTGGGATACTTGGCGCGATAATCATCCTCAGAGGACTTCTTACTTTCCTTATCCATTGGGAGATAAAGAACGAGAAGAAGGATTTGCTGGAAGTTAAAACAAAAGAAGAATAAAATGAGAAGTGAAATCATCAGATCACTTAAACAGACGATCCCCGGAGTAAACAAATCCGTTACTCCGGGGATCATTTATATTGAACCTACAATTCTTTTCTATTAAATTTTGGTCAGTCTCCTAATCTATAAACGAGTGTTTTCAGTCGTCTATATCTGATTAACTCAATTGCTAAGCAATTGATCCGGAAAAATATGGTTTTATTTAGCTTCTTTAAGCTTCTTTTCCATTGCGGCGCAAATGGTCTTAAGGGCCTTGATTCGGGCATACTTCTTGTCATTGGACTCAAGGATATGCCAGGGAGCATAAGTTGTGCTGGTCTTCGCTATCATCTCATCAACGGCCTGTTCGTAAAGATCCCATTTCTCACGATTTCGCCAGTCTTCATCCGTGATCTTCCACTGCTTTTCGGGAGTATTCTGTCTGTCTGTAAAACGTGCAAGCTGAGTATCCTTATCTATATGGATCCAGAATTTTACGATAACAGCGCCCCAGTCACTAAGCTCCTTCTCGAACTCATTTAATTCATTGTAAGCACGCTGCCAGTCATTCTCTGAACAGAAGCCCTCCAGACGCTCTACCATAACGCGGCCGTACCAGGTTCTGTCAAAAATAGCTATATGACCGGTCTTGGGAAGTCTTGTCCAAAAACGCCACAGGTGATGACGGCTCTTTTCAAAGGGTTTCGGACTTGCTATAGGATGAACGATGTAGCCTCTCGGGTCAAGAGCAGCTGTGATGCGTTTGATATTACCGCCCTTTCCTGCAGCATCCCAGCCTTCATAGGCGATAATTACCGGAATATGTTTACGATAGCAGGCGTTGTTCAGATTCCTAAGCTTCAGTTGAAGCTCTTTAAGCTGTGTCTTGTAATCTTCCTCGGAAATTGTCTTCTTCAGGTCCACATCCTTAAGCTTAGGCATTCGCTTCAGCGGGAAGATGTTCTGAATGAGAGGTACAGTCAGGGTATGGTTTTTAAGGGCAATGTCTATTCCGGCAACTATAGTCTCCATTACCTGAAGTTCAGCCCATTTTCTGGATTTTGCATCAATTACATTCCAGGGGATAGTGGAGGTGTGAGTTTCCTCAAGGAATCTGTCGTAAACCTTATAGCACTCATCATAATGTTCATTTTCCCACGTATCGAAGGAATTGACCTGCCATGCAGTATCCTTGTCTTCAGCGAGAGTCTCGAGGCGCTTTGTCTGCTCCTTGTGACTTATGTGAAGGAAGAATTTCAACACCAGATATCCGTTATCTGTAAGAGAACGTTCGAATCTCAGGATACTTCCGATGCGGTTTTTGTAATCACGCTTTGATATTTTGTCGAAAAGAACATCTTTGGTGATCTCACTCATCCAGCCCATATCAAGGAACTTGAACTGACCGGCTTCCGGAATCTCAGCAAAATACCTTGCCAGGAATGGCTTCCTCAGTTCTTCGGTGGTGGGATCCTTCATTGAAACTGCAGAGAAAAATCTGGGATCAAGGTTCTTGATAACCTGACCGAGAACAGTGCCCTTTCCGGCTGCTCCCCAACCTTCTAAAAGTATAAATACGGGAAGCTTACTGTCCTTCATGAGAAGCTGCTGCTCCGAAAGGCGCTGGTGAGCGACAGCCAGACGCTGTTTTATTTCATCGGACTCCGGTTTTGGAATGGAATTATAATTGTCAATCATGGTTAATGCCTCCTTTTTGATGACAGGCTATGTGATGTCAGGCATAAATGCCGATTTCCGAACTAAACATATATACATTAATCTCGACAGAAAATTCATAATTAATAAGAGTAGAAAAGAGAGAATCATTGAGGATTCTTTTGAAGCGCTTAAAGCCGCGTGGCTGACAAGAAAGAAGGAACCATCTTTCGATGGTTCCCTCTTCCAACGTCTGTAAGGAGATAATAAAAAAACAATGTATTATTGGCTTGATATATACGTCGGCGGATAGTTTAGATAAATAAGCTTTTTTTATAAAAATTTTTCAAAAATAAAAGAGCCGCTATCTTAGCTAGACGAGGTGCTAAGATACCGGCTCTTCTCTAATTAAGTAAAAAGGCTGCGGTGGGGATGGAAGGGGTGTGGGCTCCGCATTACCTTTATAACTCCTTTTGACTACCAAAAGATTTCTTTTGTATGTCTAGATACTATCATCTTAATTGTCACAATACTGTCACAAAAAGATAAAATAAATTTAAGAATCACAGTTCGACCGGGCGGACTCTGGGGACGCAGTTATTTCTTTGGCTTAAAAAATGGTTTAAATACATTGAGAACACCGTCCTCATCTTTTTCGGAAGCTTCCCTGGCATCAATTGCAAGCTGCGATTCCAAAACATCGGCAAAGGTCGGAGCTTCTGTGGTCATGCCTTTGGGATAACGTGTAAAAATCTGGGAAAAAGCTTTGCGCAGGTTCTCCGGAGGGTATTCCAAAAGGAAATCTGAAAGAATACCCTTGTACTGATTCTCAACGCCGTATGCAGTGATATTGAAAGCTCTGCAATAGTAGGTCATGGCATTGGGTTCACTCGCCTCATATCCGATTATGGCTGTATTATATATATTGTCGGAGATCTCCTTCAGGCTGGATTCGCTTAATGCTTCCTCCAGATAATTTAAAGCTGCCTTTTTAGTTATATTTATCATAGCTGTCCTCCTGATATCACTTAATTATAAGTTCGGCTTTGAAATCGTATTTATAAGGATGTTATGTTAATGTTTATCGGTTCGATATACATAATAGTAGTACAATGATGTAACCGAAGATTTATGGTTATATATTTTATGATTCAAAGACACTTCTAAAATACATTATAAGAATTGAAAGGTATCCTCTATGGGATTTTTAGAACAACTGTTGGGAAAATCCGAATACAAAACCTGCGAAATGGAAATCAACTTTGCCATGGAGGAGGGTGACGAGGAAAGCGGATATATCATTGCCGAAATATTCGGTGAGGAAGTTATCGGCTGGAATAAATATATACATGCCCTTTGTTCCTTTAAGGAAGACTCTGAGCTCTGGGACTATGATTACACCTATGTTGAGCTTATTAAAACAGCAAACCGTTTTCCCGAAGTTACCATACCTGTCCTATTTCAGCTTAAGGGTGGAAAGGTTACGGACATGCGGGTCGATTTCATCACCTACAGTAACAGAGTCAACGATGAAAGCTTTGCCGAGCTCCGGGTGAAAGCCTTTCATGTCATGAATATAAAATCTGCTTTTGATCGAAGATCAAAAGAGTCGCGGCTTTGAGCGGTTCAAAAGAATCCGTTGGGATTCTATCCTCTGATACAAATAATGAAACCTATATAATCATCTTAAGATTGTATTAATTCCGAATAATCCTACTAAAAAAATGTAATAAAAATCGTCCATGAGCCGAATTACTAGTGCAGAGGGAGCTCATGGGAAGGGAATTTTCCTATGCAGTGTTCGTATGAACATAAAGATATCTCCGAGGGATCGGAGATACTTAAGAGAAGGATCTATATTAAAGTTAAAACGATTAAAAACATCGGAGCAGGACGCTTCGATGTTTTTTATTTTATCTCCGTATAGGGATGATTTGATAAAAAACCAATGTCTGATATAATCTGAGATAGATAAAAAAAGAAGGAAATAACTTTATGTTAAATATTGTTTTTGGCAATGTGAAAAATTCTGTTTACCATCCGCCTACATACTTTGATAATGTCTACAGGGATGAGTGGATTACTGATCCTTTTTCAGTAAAGGTAATAAAGGATGTGGATAAATCTGATGTAATTGGTGCACATGTTGTGGACAGTCCGTTTCTTGGATCAATATCAATCAAGGATTTATCAGGAGGCGTAAAGACGCTTATCTTAATGAGATTTGATGAATCAGGAAAGATTTTTAACGCATCAGCCTGCGGAGACAACTGCGCAAAATGGATATATGAAATAAGTAAAGAAAAAGATCTGACTATCAATCTTCATCATATTATGGATTTCAGCGGATGCGAGAGCTTTAAGGCCAGAATTTTGAATACTGATAAGATTGTTAACAGTTATCGGGAATATCTTGATGAGTCTATGTCAATAGAAGAAAGGTAACTGATGAAGGGTAAATACCATGTAATTATCCAAAACAACAGGATAAAGTTTGAATTTGATATTAAACGTAATATTACGATTATCCGAGGAGACAGCGCAACAGGAAAAACAACGCTTATAAACCTTGTGGAAACCTATGAAAGACTTGGAGATGAATCAGGAATATCTATCTCTTGTCAAAAGCAGTGTAAGACATTAAACAACAGTAACTGGGAAAGCGTTATTGAACAAAGCCATAATTGCATAATATTCATCGATGAAGAAACAAAAGTGATCACAACCACGGAATTCGCTGGAAAGATTAAAGAAAGCGATAATTACTATGTAATCATTACTCGCGAAAACCTTCCAAACCTTCCATATTCCGTAGAAGAGGTATACGGAATTCATACTGCTGGCAAATATGCAGATATAAGGCAGACTTATAGCTCGTTTTTCAGGTTATATAGAGTAAATGAAAAACTGAACAATGGAGTTTCTGATGTCCTGATGGTAGAGGATACTAATTCGGGATATGAATTTTTTAATGCTATTATACCCGTAGAAATAAACTGTGTATCCGCAGGTGGGAAAACAAAAATCAGAACGCTACTTAATGAGTATAAAAATAGTAAAGTACTGATTATTGCAGATGGTGCAGCATTTGGTTCAGAGATGGGAGAATTATATCTGTATATGCAAAGTAACCCTGAAGTTTGTATATATCTTCCTGAGTCATTTGAATGGATCATCCTGTCTTCCGGTTTGATTGATGGAAAGAGAGTTGCAGATATTATCAGCAATCCTGAAGAGTATATAGAGAGTTCCGAGAGTTTCAGTTGGGAACAATATTTTACAAAACTATTAGTAGAAGAAACGAAAGACACATATCTTCATTATAACAAAAGCCATCTTAATATAAATTATTTAAACATGAGAGAAAAGGATGCTCTGGTGAATGTACTCGAGGTGATAAAAGGAAATCTTGGAATACATTGAAAAATGGTAGTTAGTAGCAGTTCAGCCGGTGGACCATGGGGACGGAGTTGGTGGTCCACCGGCTGAACTGCTACGGTAGTAATGGAAGTAAAAATGGGCAGACATCCCAAGTATTGACTGGAATGTTTGCCCATTATCTATAATGGTAACCGATATTTTGGAATGATTCCCTATGACTATTACCTTTGCGGATTCCCAACCTCGTAGGCGGACCATTCGGTTTCATCAGGACGTTCAGGACCAATGCCGGTAGTTATATCTCCGGAATCGGAAGCATCGGTAGCTTCGCTACCGGGGTATGTGTCCGCATGAGTGTCTTCGTAATCAGAGGTTTCGGAATTCTCGCTTTCGGAGTACGTGTCCGTGTAAGTTTCTTCGTAATCGTATGTCTCTGTGTTTTCGCTTTCGGAGTACGTGCTCCCGGATGTCTCAGAAGCTTCCTCTCCCTGAGTTGAAGCTGCCGAAAGGTTACTTAAGCTTTCTGAAACTGCTGTGGCGTTTCCCTGAGCAGGCTGGTCATTTCCGAAGGTAGCAGCAGTGGTTTCAGCTTCGGTGCTTTGGATCGTCGTTTCAGGTATTGCTGCAGGATTACCAGGGTTAGCTTCCGACGGTCTGCCCGGCTCACCGGCGTTTGAGGTTTTGTCGTTTTCTTTTGTGGTCTGCTCCGGCAGATCATTTTCTGTTTCTGAAGGTTTCCCATCCCGGTCGAGAGGTATCGGCTTTCCGTCCTCATCAGTCAGACCGATATATGGCACATGCTGGAAACCGTCTAAGTAGGAGGGCAGAGTAAAGTCTCCGCCGAGGATGATGCCGTGTAAGGTATCTGCCTGTTCCTTTGTGGAAAAGGCCAGGATAAGGTTACGGTCACGCTCGTAAGAGTAACCATCGTTAAGAGGCATGATAAAGCGTACCTTAACTGCATCGTTGTTACGCTGAACGATACGTCCGAATCCGTTGGTTCCGTCTTCGGTGGCGGCATAAAGGTCATTGTCGCCTTTCACAAGATCATAATCAACGCCGATGATAGTGCCGAGCTCTCCCGGCTTCAGAACATTTACACCGGCAGCTTTGTTTTCAGCACCTTCGCCGGCGGGGTCACTGACTCTTTCCCCATCGGCACCGGCTTTATCGGAAAATGGAAAAACCCCGTCCCGATCTTCCACCCCGGCCGCAGCTTTCACCGTGTTCTCAGCCAGAACATATGTGAAGTCATTAAGGCGCACCAGCTCTGAAACCGGAAAATAGTGGTATCGATCCAGTGTCGTCACTTCTTTCTTTAGAGGCGAAATCTCCTTGTCATTATACCCGGTACTCTTGCTTACTTTTTTTTCTATAAAATCTAAAATCCTTTCGGATAAGAATTTCTGACCTGCATTATTCAGATAAAGCCCATGGATAGTGTACTTTAGGATGGCTTCCTCAGCGGCGGCAGTTCTCTCCGCAAGATCCTTTGAAGCAATCTCATCAGCCTTTTGCTGGGGAATTCCATCAGACCGCATATCTGCGGCCAGACTCTCGCTGGTGGCAGAGCCGTATGGCAGCTGCGAAATCGTGGCACCATTGGCGGCAGCATCAGGATCTGTCATCTCAAGTCCTACGTTTATAACAGATGCATCATAGTGCTTTGATATCTTATACAGTGCATCGTAATTTTCATCTGCGTATCCAAGCTCAGGAGCTGTCAGAGCCTGATTGGACAGAAGTGAAATGATGCTGCATTTCTCAAATTTTCTCCGAATCTGTCGGAGGACACCCTCGTAGTAAAGCTCGAACATCTGAGGCTCGTCCGTCATACCGAGACTCACGATACAAAGATCGTATTCATTTTCTCTGGAAGCTGCCACAGTCCTTGCATCCAGGATCTCTCCGGCGAATTCACCATTTTGCTTTTTTACATCACCGGTGTCGTTTTGCACCTCACCGGTGTAGGTACCTTCCTTATCCTTCACGGCACCGGCAGCAGTAAGCACTGGAGAGGCAGTGCCATCAGGAAGCTTCATTAGCTGTACCCAGGCACCGTAACCTCCGTTCATGCCGGACAGGGTAATGTTTTCGACCTCGACCCTGACACCGAATTTTTTCTTCAAACCTGCCTGAAGCAGCTTGCTCCAAACTAAAGATTTGTTACTGACACCGAAGCCATTGCCGTAGGCATCACCAACTATCAGGATCCGTACAGGGAGATCATGCTCAAGCCGCTGGTAGAAGCTGTCATTAACCTCGCGCCTAAGCTTCAGAAGCTGTCTTTCAGTTATACGTATCTGTTGGGAATCATTATAAATCTTTTGGTTTTCGCTTTTTGCCCATTTCTCATATTCATCATCACTTTGCTTATCCAAGATAGTGGAAATTCCGAGTAAGATCAGGACCAGAGCACAGACAACACCCATTATGATCCTTATAAAAAGCGGATTTACAGCTCCGCGTTTATCACATAGAAATCTGAACATAACCCCTCCAATTATATAAATCCAAGTTTAAAATCGGGGGAATAATGTTTAAACGCCGTATATGTCAAAAGAACTATTATTCTGTCATATTTTCCAGTGCATATTCTACAGCCTGAATGACAAAGCTTGAAAAAGACACATCCTTTCCTTTAATGGCCTCGTTTACTTTCTCTATTACTCTGATGGGAAAACGAATAGTCTTGTTTTCGCTCTCTTTACGATTGGGTTTTATCTGAAATGCCATAAGTTACACCTCCCTACAATCCTAAATGTATTGCAAAAGACATTAAAATACAGCACCGAAAAGAGCAAAATAATATTAATTATAAGAAAAATTGCATAATAGTAATACAAAACAAAATGCTAATGGCAATGCAATATATATATTGCAATATTTTAACCAATAGGGTATGTTTATAGCCGAAGGCAATAGCTTAAAAAATAACTATAGAGTATGGGCGATGGGGTCCGGTTTAAGAGATAAGATAAATACTTTCCGGTAATCTTTCAGAACCCAAAGGAATAAACTAGGAAGGGTATATAACACGGTGTATATCAGTATCAAACAATACGCATCGGATTGGGGACTATCCATCAAGTATGTTCAGCTGCTGTGTAGGCAGGGGAAGATTGAAGGCGCGATAAAAGAAAAAGGAAGATGGCTGATCCCGAAGGATGCGGTGAAGCCGAAGGATCAGCGGGTGGTCAGCGGTAAGTATAAGGGCTGGCGAAAAAAATATAATGTTGACTACAAGATAGATGGAGATCTGCAAAAGATGATCGATGAAGTAAATGAGAATGCTATCCGGGCACACAATGATGTAGAAAAAAAGAAAAAACTGGTTTTGATAACAAAAAAATGATTTAAAAATAGGTATCCGTGAGCTATCATCTTCATTATAGCAATGAAGCTAAGGGTACCTTTTTTACTATCTGCTAATAACTGAAAGGCATAATTACATGGCAAGTGATCATCTATATGAAAAAAAGAAGCACAGCCGCAGACCCGGTAAGCCAGTATATATATTTGCAGGGATCATAGCGTTGATGGCTGTCGTAGCTTCAGTATGGCTTTATAACGAATATAAGCTAAGAAAATCCATAGAAGCAGCCAATGAAAAAAACAATGTTTACACTACCGGAGCCGCAGAAACCATAACACCGGAAGAAATGAATGAACAGTTAAAGGCAGCCGGCATGACCATGGATGAAAAAGGAAATGTAGGACTTGAAGGCGTAGACATGGACCGTCTTATAAATATGATGGAGTCTGCAGCAGCTGAAAGTGCAGGAGCCGGAAATGAGGAAGGAGTTCCTGATATAAAGTGCAGAAAATCAGAGGATGGAAAACTCATCTATACCGTAAACGGACGAGAGACCACGGAAAGACCACAGCTTTTCGGAGAGAAAGAACTGTACTATAACGGTGTGCATTATAAAAGGAATACAGCCATTAAAGCATGGCTCATCCTCGGAGTAGATAACAAAGGATCTTTACAGATTGACAGAGATATAAGTGAAATCGGTCTTTCAGACGGAATCTTCCTTGTGGCGGAGAATACTGCAAAAAACAGGGTGCATATCATCCAGATTCCCCGTGATACTATGACCACCATTACAGTAACTGATGAAAACTCAGATCCCATCGGTACGGCGGTAGATCACCTGACCAGAGCATGGATGTACGGTGATAACCACGAAAAATCCGGCAAATACTCAATGGATGCAGTTTCGGGTGTTATGGGAGGACTAAAGATCAATGGCTACATGGCAGGTTCTATTGATATCATCAATGAGCTTAATGAGTATGTAGGAGGTGTAGAAGTCACTATCGAAGAAGATGGGCTGGAGAATGTGGATCCTTCTTTTGTAAAAGGTGCTACCGTGCTTCTGACGGGGAATCAAGCTGAGAAATTTGTAAGAAGAAGAGATACTACGGTGGATTTTACGGCTATGACCCGTATGTCGAGACATCGGCAGTATGCAATAGCATTTGAGAATAAGGTTATAAAACTTGCAAAAAAGGATTCCGATGTTATACCGGGAATGTTTTCTCTCATAGAAGATAATATCGTGACAAATATGGAGAAAGGCACCTATCTAAAAATCGCAATGGATATTGCACTAAACGGTGAACCCCTAAACGATAGTGATTTCTCAACCTTTGAAGGTGAGAACCTTGTTAACCATGAAGCAGATAAAGATGAATTCTGGCCGGATTATGAGCAGGTAGACAAGCTTGTGCTGGATACCTTCTTCAGGCAGGTGTGATACTTGAGGATGTTGTTTTTATAGCCGGTTTTTAATGCCAAATTATAAAAGAATAAGTATCGGTTTTGACATATATTCCCTAACAAATGTCTAACTGACTAATTTATAATTTAAGGATATAGAGGGGTACTGGGAGTAGGATTGTGCACTGCGGAAGTACCTTACTACATATTTTTTATGGAGGTATATACCGATGAAAAAGAAACTTTTAACATTGGCGCTTATCGCAGGACTTGTACTTTCAAGCTTTAGTGCTTCATTTGCTGCGGGGTCCCCAACCAATGACAGAGGAAGTGACTCATCAAGCTCATCAAGTTCATCAAGCTCATCAGATTCAGATTCATCAGATTCATCAAGCTCAACAAGCTCAGGCAACTCAGGTGCAACATCTGTTTCTACCAACACAAGCGGACAGACAGTTACAAAGAATGAGTATTCATCTAACGGCGTTGAGATGACAGTAACCACTGTCGGCAATGATGGAACAACCCTTAAGGAAGCTAAGTTCATGGGCAGCGGTACACAGCACGTTATGCTGAGAACCACAGAAGGCGGTTCTGCTGTAGGACCTAACGGTGAGGCTATCAACAAGAGTCCTATCCTTGTTATTACAGAGAATGGTGTTTCAGTTGGATGCTTTGTTGATCCGACAACAGGTCTTCCATTAGCTACAGGTCAGGACGCATCTTATTGGGCTTATGATGCAAACGGCAACCTTGTTCTTCACTATGTAAATGCACAGGGTTACTTCTACACAGGAACACATATCATCAACGGACAGACATTTATATTTAACGATGAAGGTGTGATCGTAGGTTGATAATTTCGTCATCCGACCTGCTCGAGGGGTTGTATACAATCGCACAAATTGTATCAGGATTATGGATCGGAAAGGCAGGAGACCCGGTCTTCTGCCTTTCATAATAAAAAAATCTACGCAAGGGATTATTCCGGTATGAGAGATTAGAAACTGTCATCGGTTGTACCCTTGCTAAATTATGCCTTGATACAGGCTCCGGAGTTTCCGAGGCCTGTAACAAAACATGATTTAGGAGCCGATTAGATCTGCATCTGTATGTCAGAGATAAACGGCGAAAAACATGCGTTTATAGAGGAGACCCGAGATGTTCGATATACACTCTCACATCATCTACCACATAGATGACGGCTCCCGGGACATAGAGGAATCTGTAAAGCTTATACGTTCTGCTGTGGAGCAGGGAGCGACGGATATCATTGCCACACCCCACTACTATGTGGAGTGCCCCACGGACCCAAACCGTATAAGGGAAAAGCTTTCTGAAATAGAAGAAGCTGTAAAGGAAGCCGGAATAGTGGTGAGGCTATATACCGGAAATGAAGTCCTTTACTTCGACAGCATGACGGAGCGCATGGAGAAAGGTGATATCCTTACACTTGCGGGAAGCAGATATACCTTGATAGAGTTCTATCCTCTGGAGAGCTACAAAACCATCCTTAAGTGTGTGAGAAATGTCAGGACCGCAGGCTTCCTGCCCATCATCGCCCATGCAGAGCGATTTAAGGGCTTAAGGGAGAATGGCCTGGAAGAGGTCATGTCTCTCGGGGCTTACATCCAGATTTCAACAGAGCCCATAGGGAAAACGGGATTTGGTTCTCTTTTTGACGGGGAAACAAAATTTGTAAGAGATGCCTTAAGAAACGGACAGGCCCATTTCCTCGGCACCGACATGCACCGGGCGGATTCGAGACCGCCTGTCATAAGTTCAGCCGTAAGCTGGATAAGAAAAAATCTTGATGAGGATTACAGAGATGCAATCCTGTATAGAAATGCAAAACTGATACCTCAGGATGAGGAGATCGATCTGTGATCTGCAGAAACCTAAGGGGTGTCCGAGAAGGGGAAGAGTAGTTTATGCCTGAAAACAATAACAGTAAGCCCACAAATGTGGTGCCACTTAAGTCTCAGCAGGACAATGTGATCACCATAGATTTGGTTGAGCTTTTTTTTGAACTTAAAAAACACATCTTATTGCTTATACTGTCTCTCGTTGTAGGAGGCGGAATAGGCTATGCAGTTTCTAAATTTGTCATGGTGCCCACCTATACCAGCACCTCCATTATCTACGTAATGACTAAGGAAACCACCCTTACGTCTCTGGCGGACCTTCAGATAGGTTCACAGCTTACAGCGGACTACAAGGTTCTCGTTACCTCACGTACCGTTATGGAGGATGTTATCAAGAAGCTGGGCATCGAGGGAATGGATTATCTTGCTCTCAGAAAGAAGATAACCCTCAATAACCCAAACAACACCAGAATCCTGAATGTTTCTGTTCTTGATACAGACCCTAGAAGAGCCAAGGCCCTGACTGATGCCATCGCAGAGTGCGCATCTGATTACATAGCCGACATCATGGAGCAGGATCCCCCGAAGATCATCGAGTACGGTGAGATACCCTTAAAGAAAACTGGACCTCATACAGGAAAGAATACGGTGATTGTTGCCATGCTTTTCTTTATGATAGCAGTTGCGGGTATCACGATATCTATGGTTACGGATGATACCATCAAAACTCAGGATGACATCGACAAGTATTTCGGTCTTCCGGTTCTCGCATCCATTCCCGAGAAGGATGCAGAGGCTGCCAAAAAATCAGATCAGTATAGCTACGCATACAGAAACAAACTTCATAAGTAAGGAATTTATCGCATGATGATCAATAAACATGAAGTAACATTAAAACTTGAAAAGAATGATGACTTCAGATACACCGAAGCCCTGAAAACCTTGAGAACCAATCTCATGTTTTCAGGCTCAAAAGTAAAAAATATACTTATCACATCAACTTCACCCAATGAAGGAAAGTCCACAACCTCCTTTGAACTTGCAAAGGCCTTTGCAGAGTCAGGAAAGCATACACTGTATATGGACTGTGATATACGTAAATCAGAGTTTGTCAGAGTTCATCAGATAAAGGGATCGACATCCGGACTATCCCAGATGCTTACAGGTCAGGTGGAGTTGGAAGACGGATTCTATACAGATCCTCAGATCCCTAACCTGGATATGATCTTTGCAGGACCCTACTCACCGAACCCCACAGAGCTTTTTGAGGATGAAATGTGTGACAAGCTGTTTCAGCTTATAAAAGAGCTTAACTATGATATCGTCATCATGGATACGGCTCCCATTGGAACTGTCATAGATGCAGCCATCCTTACAAAGTATGCAGACGGAGCAGCCCTTGTGGTAGAGTCTGAAGTGACTTCCAGGCATATGTTCCAGAGAGCCAAGGAGCAGCTTGACCGAACCGGAGTCAGGTTTCTGGGTGTTATCCTTAATAAGGTAAATATGACCAAGGGCGGTTACTACAACAGATACTACAGTAAGTATGGAAAGAAGTACGGAAAGTATACTAAATACGCGAAGTACGGATATGGGTATGGCAGAAAAGAAGAAACAAAACAGAATTAAAGAAAAGAAAACAAGGCTGTATCGCGAGAGACAGGTAATGCTCATATTTGCAGACGGCCTCTCCATGGTGTTTTCATATTTTCTTGCTCTTCTCATAAGGTATGATTTCAGCATAAAGAGCGTTCCCGAAAGATACGTAAACAATCTTTTCAGCTTCATACTCTTTTTGGTCCTTGCAAGCTTTATCGTATACTACGTGTTCAGGCTGTATCACAGTATATGGAGATTTGCCGGAGTGTCAGAAGTAAACCGTATCCTTAAGGCATATATGGCTATAGCGTGTCTTCTAGTGATATACGGTCTGATGATGCCTTACTGGGTACCGAGAAGCGTTGTACTGATAGGATATTTTTCAAGCTTGTTCCTGTGTGTATTTATAAGATTTGGTTATAGACTCATCAGATACAACATTAATCTAAGCCACAATAAGAAGAATCCCGATGGTCTCGATCATGTCCTCCTGGTGGGAGCCGGTCAGGCAGCTAGAACCATCATCAGAGAGCAGCAGGTTAGCAGAAGAGCAGAGTTCGTTATCAGGACAGTAGTGGATGACAGCCCGAGACTTCAGGGAAGATATATCGAGGGCCACAGGATAGAAGGCGCAAGAGAAGATATACCGAGACTGGTTGAAGAGTATGACATCGACAAGATAGTCTTTGCCATCCCTTCAGCAAGTAAGAAGGACAGGAAGGATATCCTTAATATCTGTAAAGATACGGGCTGCAAGGTGCAGACGGTTCCCGGTATCGATCAGTTGGTTAACGGTGAAGTAAGCATCAAAAAAATCAGGGATGTGGAAATCACTGATCTTCTCGGTAGAGATGAAGTTCATGTAAACCTTGAAGAGATAAGGAAGGCCATAAAGGATCAGGTTATAATGGTCACCGGTGGCGGCGGTTCCATAGGTTCCGAGCTTTGCAGACAGATAGCAGCTTCAGAACCAAAGCAGCTCATAATCTTCGACATCTATGAGAACAATGCCTACTCTATCGAGCAGGAGCTCAAAAGAAAGTATCCGGAGCTTGATGTGGTGACACTGATTGGTTCAGTAAGAAATGAGGAAAGAGTTCGGGATGTCATAAAGACATACCATCCATACATAATCTATCACGCGGCAGCCCATAAGCATGTACCACTTATGGAGACGAGTCCTAATGAAGCCGTAAAGAATAACGTTATGGGAACCTACAATACTGCAAAAGCTGCGGCAGAAAACGGTGTAAAGAGATTCCTTCTTATCTCAACGGATAAGGCGGTTAACCCTACATCCTTAATGGGTGCAAGCAAGAGAATCTGTGAGATGATCATCCAGATGATGAGCAGACAATATCCTGAAACCGTGTTCATGGCAGTGAGATTCGGAAACGTCCTTGGTTCCAATGGTTCTGTCATACCTCTTTTCAAGAAGCAGATCGCGGAAGGCGGTCCGGTTACTGTTACAGATCCTGAAATGACGAGATACTTTATGACCATACCGGAGGCGGTTTCCCTGGTGTTGGAAGCAAGCTACTATGCAAAGGGCGGAGAAATCTTTGTCCTTGACATGGGTAAGCCTGTGAAAATCATGGATCTCGCTGTAAATATGATAAAGCTTTCCGGATTCACACCCGATGATGATGGTATCCCTATAAAAATCGTAGGACTTCGTCCGGGAGAAAAGCTTTACGAAGAGCTCCTTATGGATGAAGAGGGCCTACAAAAGACGGCAAATGACCTTATATATATCGGACACCCCATAGATATGGATGACGAGGAATTCATGAAGATGCTGAAGATGCTGGATGAGGAATCGAAGCAGGAGAGTGATGATATAAAATCTCTGGTAGCTAGCGTGGTTCCGACATATAAGGTGGTAGCAAAGAGTAAAAAATCTATTGCGTAAGTTGACATAGTATGATGCGTGGGTGGCAGGATTGTCACCCACATTCAATATGTATAGGGGATTTTTGTTATCATACATTGTATGTTCGAAACTTAATAAAAGGAAGAGGAGCAAGGATGGATTTCAGAAGTGATCCTAGATTCAAAGGAATAGAGCCATTTGAGAATAAGGTGTGGTTATCGAGTCCAACAATGCATGGAGAAGAGCTTCAGTATATTACAGAGGCATACAAGACTAATTGGATGTCTACTGTTGGACAGAATCTGAATGAGATTGAGGCAAAGGTTGCTGATTATGTCGGAGTTAAATATGCAGTTGCATTAAGCGCCGGAACAGCAGCACTTCACCTGGCAACTAAGCTTGCCGGAGAGAAGATTTACGGGCAGGCAAGACCATATGAGGGAACACTAAGATCCAGGAAGGTACTATGCTCTGACGTGACATTTGATGCCAGCATAAATCCTGTAGCTTATGAAGATGGTGAAGCGGTATTCATAGATACAGAATACGATACCTGGAACATGGATCCGGAGGCACTGGAGAAAGCGTTTGAAATCTATCCGGAAGCAAAGCTTGTTGTGTTAGCGCATCTGTATGGGACTCCCGGAAAAATAGAAGAGATTAAAGATATATGTGATAAACACGGTGCTTTAATCATAGAAGATGCTGCAGAAAGCTTTGGTGCAAAGTACTTTTACAAAGGCGAATGGAAAGAGACAGGATCTTTCGGTGATTATAACTGTATCTCATTTAATGGTAATAAAATCATCACCGGATCCAGCGGCGGCATGTTCCTGACGGATTCTAAAGAGGATGCAGATAAAGTCAGAAAATGGAGCACACAGTCCAGAGAGAATGCCCCATGGTATCAGCATGAGGAGATCGGTTACAACTACCGAATGAGCAATGTAATTGCCGGAGTTATTCGAGGACAGCTTCCTTATCTTCAGGAACATATCGATCAAAAGAGAGCTATATATGAAAGATATAAAGAAGGATTGAGAGACCTTCCTGTAAAGATGAATCCGTATGATGAAGAGAAATCAGTTCCGAATTTCTGGCTCAGTTGCATGATCATAGATGAGGATGCCATGTGCAGGCAGGTTAGAGACGATAATAGTGCTCTTTATACACCGGAAGCAGGAAAGTCTTGCCCGACTGAAATCCTTGAGGCGATTGCGTCTATCAATGCTGAAGGAAGACCAATCTGGAAGCCGATGCATGCACAGCCGATTTACAGAACGCATGCCTTTGTGACAGCAAGAGGAAATGGACGCGGTCAGAGCAATGCATATATAGATCAGGGCAAATCGCTGGATGTTGGAATGGATATATTCAAAAGAGGATTGTGTCTGCCGAGTGATAATAAAATGACGAAAGAACAGCAGGAGAAGATAATAGACGTAATACATAGATGCTTTAGGTGATAAAATGATTTCATTGATTGTTCCGGTATATAACGTTGAGCCGTACCTCAGAAAATGCCTTGACAGCATAGTGAACCAGACATACAGAGATCTCGAGATACTTGTTATAGATGATGGAAGCATAGATGGATGCGGACAGATATGCGATGAGTATGGTGATGAGGATCATAGAATCAAGGTCTTTCATACGGAGAACCGGGGGCTGAGTGCGGCGAGGAATCTAGGCTTAGACAATGCTCAAGGTGAGTGGATCGGGTTTGTGGATTCGGATGATTGGATTGAAGCGGATATGTATGAGGTGCTGCATGATAGAGCAATAGAGAGTGGGGCGGATATTGTGGAGTGCGGGTTTAACTGTCTATATTCCGACAAGATTATCGTTAGGCAGAAGAAAGAGCTGACTATACCTGGTGAAGAAGCTATCAGAGAATTATATAAACACCGGTTAAATGATACAGTATGGAATAAGCTGTGGAGTCAGAATTGTTTCAAACACATCCGATTTCCCGAGGGAAGAGTCTTTGAGGATGTAGCGACTACATACAGAATTCTCTACTCCGTAAATCGTGTTTGCACAATATCTGCTATTAAATATAACTACAATGTGAGAAAAGGGAGTTTGTCGAGAAAAATCAATATTGAAAATCTAATAGGTTATTGGCGCTCTCACAAGGAAAGGTATGATTTTCTTGAAAACCGGTTACCAGGTTTTGTAAATCTCGAATTAGGGTTATGCGCGAAGGCAGTAGCGCGAACATGGGCACACTATTACAGCTGTGATAAAGGAGAACGGATACTGTATAACGCTGATATTCGTGACATGAATATTTTCACAAAGAAAAATATACCGCTGTTTGGGAATAATAATTGGGAACTAAGACTTCAGACTGGTGTTTTTTTTCCACACTTTGAGAGTGCATTATCGTTTAGAATCGCATGGATCATAAATAGGATAGTTAGATTTTTAAAACAAAACTGAGTTGTATAATATGGATTCTATGGATGGTTAAATAGTCAAATCTCTGCTTATTTGATGGCGATCTTCAAAACAATATTGATGTGACTTTCAGTATTACGATTGTTACAGTGTGTGGAATGATGTTGAATATAGGTGGGTCAGCAACAACGAACCTTTTTTATTTAATAGGGTAGAAGAATGAAAGAATATTTTCGAGTCAATGTAAGCAAATATGTAGGTGATAAGAATTTTGATGTTGTCCGCCCAGCTTCACTCAATTATCCAAAGGATAATGCGGTGATGTTTATTGGAGAGCAATATATAGATAAAGTAAAGGCTTTTCACAATTGCAGTAATTGTTTGATATTTTGGCCAGATACGGTTGAACTTCCAATCGGTATAGAACGTAGGCATGCAGTTGTTCGTTGCATAAAACCCAGGAAAGATTATTGCTTATTCTACAAGGAGAATTCAATTACCTATTATCCTCCTATAGAAGATTATGAGGTTATAAGTGGAGCATACATATGCAAAACTGCAAGAATAGGAAAAAACTGTAAAATTCTTCCTGGCGCTTTTATTGGTGGGGAGGTTGAAATAGGTAACAACTGCTATGTGGGTTCTGGTGCACGACTAGTAGGAGAAATCCACATAGGAAACAATGTAGTAATTCGCGAAAATTCTGTTATTGGTGCGGATGGGTTATCAACAGATCGGGATGAGACAGGTAAAGCACTCACCATGCCACAGTTTGGTGGTGTGGTTTTGGAAGATGATGTTCAGATTGGTGCATTAACTGTCATTGCTCGTGGTGCAATAGATAACACAGTGATTAAACGTGGTGCCAAGGTGGATAATAGCACTTTTATCTCACACAATGTCGTTCTTGGTGAAGATACTTTTGTAGTTGGTGAGACGATTATGTTTGGAAGCTCATCAACAGGAAATCAGGCATTTATCAGTGGAAACAGTACGATACGGAATGGTAGACGCATAGGAGTAAAGTCTATTGTTGGTATGGGTTCAGTTGTTGTAAAGAATGTTGAAGATGGAGTAGTTGTTAAAGGTAATCCAGCTAAATGATGAGAGGTGATTATGGCTGATCAGATTCCAAAGGTAAGACGAACACTATATTCAGTAGTAATAAAGAGGATGTTCGATATTGTACTGAGTAGTATAGCAATAATAGTTTTATGCCCATTATTGCTTGTCATATCAATTCTTGAACTAATATATCATGGGAGACCTATTTTGTTCTCACAAGAGAGACCAGGATTGCATGGCAAGATATTTAAAATATATAAATTTCGTTCTATGACAAATGAAACGGATGAGAATGGAAACCTCCTTCCCGGAGAAAGGCGAGTAACAAAGTTTGGAAAGTTCATCAGACGATTTTCTTTGGATGAGCTGCCAGAGCTTTTCTGTATATTGACAGGAAAAATGAGTATCGTTGGGCCACGACCATTGCATGTGAGATATCTTCCGCTATATTCTAAACGTCATAGTATAAGACATGAAGTTAGACCGGGGCTTGCGTGTGTTCCGCTAAAACCTAAAACAACTTGGGGTTGGAATGATCAGTTTGAAAATGATGTTTGGTATGTTGAGAATTGTAGCTTTTTTGTCGATGTCAGAATGATTTTTGCAATAGCTAAAGAGGCTATTATCGGAAGTGAGTATAGATCCAGAGATACTCGTGAAGAATTTAAAGGATATAATCTTCTTGAAAAAGCAAAGGAAAGTAAAAACACATGAAAATTTTAGTTTTTGCTCCGCATAACGATGATGAGGTTCTGGGAGTAGGGGGAGCAATAAGTAAATATACAAAAGAGGGACACTTAGTTACTGTATGCGAGGTGACAAGTGGACCAAAATACAAAATGATGCAACAAGAGGCAATCAAGGCACATAAAATGTTAGGGGTAGAGAATTCAATTTTTCTAAATTTGCCCGTTGCCGAGCTTGCAGACTATTCCAAGACAGAATTGAACGCTAAAGTCGGTGAAGTGGTACAAAGGATTAAACCAGAAATTGTTTATATGCCGTTCATTTGGGATATGCATTTAGATCATCGATATGTCACAGAAGCTGTTTTGGTTGCTATTCGCCCATTACCTGAATGCACAGTAAAAAAAGCTTATATGTATGAAACTTTGTCAGAAACAGGGTGGAATATCCCGTATGGGGATCATAGTTTTTCTCCGACCAGTTGGGTTGATATTGAAGAAACAATAGAAGATAAAATTAATGCGATGAGATGTTATCAGAGTCAGATTAAAGACTACCCACATCCTCGTTCCATAGAAGGAATTAAATCTATGGCTGCTTACAGAGGATCAACCATTGGAGTGAAGTACGCAGAGAGCTTTATGTTAGTACGGGAAATTAATTAGTCGGAGAAATAATCTATGAACTGGTATCGATTTAAACATACGGTTGGGATGTATTTGTGTTTAACCGGAAACAAAAGGGCAAGATATCTTAAAAAACATAATGTGTTATACCATATCGGTGATAATTGTATGACTATGTTTCGCCATATCCCTCTATACCCAAAGCTTATTTCAATAGGAAATAATGTATGGATTGCTTCTCAAGTGGATTTTGTTAATCATGATGTAATTCATCGAATGTTGAATAACAAATATCAAAAAAATGATTTTCAGGAAAGAATTGGCGTAATCGATATTAAGGATAATGTGTTTATAGGTTCCAATACGACAATTCTCCCAGATGTCACGATAGGTTCAAATACAGTAATTGCGGCTGGGAGTCTTGTCAACAAAAGCATTCCAGGAAATGGCGTATATGGAGGAGTGCCCGCAAAGTACATTTGTCCATTGGATGATTTGATAGAGAAGAGAAGGAAAACAACTAAGATTGAGATAGAACAAAGCACTAAAGGCGGGCTTTCAGACAAAACTGTGGAAGTTTGTTGGAAGAGGTTTAGAGAATATGAAAGGAAAAACAATAATGAGCAATAGAGAGAAGTATGCACAGATTTTTAAAGATGTTTTCGGAGTCAATGATAGTGAACTGAACGAAAAGTTTAATTTCAAAGAGGTAGAGAAATGGGATTCCTTTGCACATCTAACGCTCATAAGTGAATTGGAAACCACATTCGATGTGATGTTTGAGACAGAGGATATACTCCATTATGGAGGATATCTGAATGGAATGGATATTTTGAAACGGTATGGGGTAGAATTCTGACTTTTCTTTTATAAGATGACACAAAAAGTATGAATAATCTAATGAAAGACAAAATATGTATAGTTACTGGTTCAACTAGAGGAATAGGAAAGGAAATAGCACTTCTCTTCGCATCCGAAGGGGCAGAAGTGGTAGTAAATGGCGCAAGACCGGGATCTGCAGATGAATGGATCGGTAAAAGTAATTATCGGAATCATCTTCATCCATTTTATTTTGACATTTCTGATTCCAACGCTGTCCGGCAGAACGTAATGGCTATAAAGAAGCAGTTCGAAAAAATAGATGTTCTGGTGAATAATGCTGGAGTAGAGTACAACGAGCTGATTGGAATGATTTCCCGTGAAAACATGGAAAAGATGTTTAATGTGAATGTTTATGGGATGATTGAAATGATTCAGGCAGTCAGCAGGATAATGGCTCGTAATGAAAACGGTGGAAGTATTATAAACATCAGTTCTGTGGTTGGTTTGAGAGGTAACCCCGGACAGCTCGTGTATTCAGCTACAAAGGGAGCAGTAATTGCGCTGACGAAAAGCGCAGCAAAGGAGCTGGCTCAAAAAAAAATACGAGTAAACTCCATTGCTCCCGGTCTTACACAAACTGAAATGATGGAGCAGGCAGATATAGAGAAGCTTAAGGAAAGAATCAGTAATATTTGCATAGGGCGAATTGCACAGCCTAGCGATATTGCAGGAGGCTGTTTATTATTGGCATCCGAATATGCCGGATATATTTCAGGGCAGATTTTGCCTGTCGATGGTTGCACTATTATGTGAGAGGGATAACGTTATGCAAGAAGAGCACCATCATGCGAGTGTACGAAAGAGGAGGAAATAGGTCTATGTTTTTAAACATTGACGAGCAGCAACAAGATAAATTGGCTTTAATTGATAATGAGGATAATCGTGTAACCTATGGAGAACTTGTCGGACTGATAAACGCCGTCGGTTCCAAGGTTGAACCACGATCTTTGGTTTTCCTTCTCTGCAAGAATACTGTGGGTTCAATGGTAGGATATCTTGGTTTTGTAGAGCATGAGGCTGTTCCGGTTACCCTTAACGCCAAGATTGACAATGACCTACTTACTAATCTCCTTAAAATCTACACACCTGCATATGTATGGGCTCCTTTTGAGGAAGCAGTCCGGCTTGAATATGAGAAGATTTATGAATGTTGCGGTTATGCCCTTTTGAAGACCGGTAATGAATTGTACCCATTAAATGAAAAGCTTCAGCTTTGTATGACCACGTCTGGAACCACGGGAAGTCCAAAACTTGTACGCTATAAAAAAGGCAACCTCGAAGCTAATGCGAAAAACGTGGCGATTGCCTTCGGCTGGACAAAAGATGAACGCCCGATTTGCGATCTCGGTATGCAGTACACGATGGGGCTGAATGTGATTAACACACATCTGTATGTCGGGGCAACTGTTCTCCTTACTACCTACAACCTCATGAGTGGTGAGTTCTGGGATTATATCAAGAAAGAGCGCGGCACGAACTTTACTGGAGTACCTTTCAGCTATGACATCCTGTATCGCCTTCATTTTGATCGTATGGACCTGCCGGATCTCCATACTCTGTCTCAGGGTGGCGGCAAGTTGACAGATGCAAGATTTACTCAGCTTGCGGAGTATGCTCGGAAGACCGGGAAACGATTCATAGCATCTTTTGGTACGACGGAGACTTCTGCTCGTATGGCCTGTCTTCCAGCTGAACTGTCGATTACCAAGATAGGTAGCATCGGAAGAGCAATCCCGGAAGGAGAACTGTTCTTGATTGATGAAGATGGGAAGGAAATTGTTGACCCGGTTGCCGAGGGGGAGATGTGCTATAAAGGACCTAACGTCACGATGGGGTATGCGGTTTGTAAAGAGGATTTGCTCAAGGATGACGAATTTAATGGGGAATATCACACGGGGGATCTTGCCAGACGCGATGAGGACGGTTGCTATTACGTGACCGGTCGTTTATCGCGTTTCCTGAAGCTACTCAGCTTTCGTGTAAGTTTGGATCAGAGCGAGAGATTGATCCAGCAAGAGTTTAATATCGAGTGTGCTTGCTCCGGAACGGATCAGCGGATGAACATATATATTACTGATGAGAGTAAGAAAGCTCAAGTTTTGGAGTTCATAGCAGAGAAGACGAATCTATACAAAACATTATTTAAAGTATTAGTGGTGCCAGAAATCCTGAGAAATGAGAGTGGAAAGATTCGTTACATGAAAATGGATGCGATGTATGTGGGGTGAGATGATGACAGACATTATTATAGTTGGCGCAGCCGGATGTGGTCGCGAAGTTGCGAACTGGATTGAAGATATAAATAAGCTTGAACCTACATGGAATATTCTTGGTTTTCTAGATGACAATGTAGATGCGCTTGAGGGATTCCCTTGCAAGTATCAGATTATTGGTTCCATAAAAGATCATGAGCCAAAGCAAGACGTAAAATACGTTATGGGAATTGCAAGTCCGGCAGTAAAGAAACTTATCGGCTCAGCCATGATTGAGAAAGGTGCACAGTTTGCTTCTATCATACATCCTAGTGTCCACATATACTCCGAATTTAATCTAGGCGTAGGGCTTGTGGCTTATCCGAACGCCAAGATTGCCACAGGTGTTAAGATAGGAGATTTCGTGACCTTACAATCCACGATCCTCGGTCACGATGCTGTGTTGGAGAATTACGTAACGGTAAGTTCCAGCTGTGGAATCACCGGTGGGACAGTGCTTCACGAGGGTGCGTTTATTGGTGACCATGCTTGTATAGCTGTTGGTATGGAAATCGGGGCGTGGTCTTATGTGGGTATTGGAAGCGTTGTTATAAGAGAGGTGCCGGAGAATACAAGAGTCTTCGGGAATCCGGCTAGAGTGTTTGCGAATTAAGAGTAAATAAGGAAAGTTCATGATATCAATAATTGTTCCGCATTACTGTACTCTTAGAGAGTATTTTGAAAAGTGTATGAATAGTCTTTTGGATGATAAGGACGCAGACATAGAAGTACTGATAATTGATGATGGTTCTCCGGCAGAGTATATTGAATATATACAAACATACACAGAAGATAAGCGTGTTAGGGTAATTTATGAGTCACATAAAGGCGTATCCAATGCAAGAAACATAGGAATCAAGGAGGCTTCCGGCGATTGGATGATGTTCGTGGATGCCGATGATTATCTTGAAAAAGGATATTACTCAATACTTGCTAGTTTGACAGTTAATACGAATGCCGATTTCATTTTCTTTAATGGATATGGGGATAAAGATGGTTATCAAATTCCCAATAGATTTTATGTATGCGAGAATGTTGACTATGGCGAAACGCTTGAACGTAAGTGCGAGGTAATGGGGGCGGGATTATCTCTGGGAAGGACACCTGTGTACCGAAGGTGTTTTTTTACATTAGGAAGTCCCTATGCAAAATTGATCAAAACATCATATATCCGTGATCAAAACATAACATTTGATACGAGCGTTAGATTTGCTGAGGATACACTGTTTTCGTTAAATTTGATTTTTAATGCGCATCATATATATTATGCAAATTATTACTTATATCATTATTATATGAATGAATTATCTGCAACAGGAAAGTACAGAAAAGGACTTTCTGCAGATGTAGATGGGTTTTTTATAAAAACTGAAGCATTCATTGATGAAAGAGGACTGAGAAGTCGCCTACAGGAATCATATTATATAAGAGCATTTTTGGAAGCGCAGCGCTGCATTAGGCAAGAATTCTACCACAAAGATAATTCCGATGATTATAATCAAAGACATGAAGCGACAGCAAAGTTCCTCAATCAGGAATTGTATCAAAAAGCATTGAAGGCAGATTATCCGTATATGAGAAAGAAGGCTTGCAAGGTTGCTTCATTCCTTTTGAAGAAACGACAATATGGAATGTATATTGTAATGTATAAAACCTTAGGGATTGCAAAGAAACTGATACATAGTGTGTGAGGTTTATTATATGGAACGGAATGACAAAGCTATAGATATAGTAGTCCCATGGGTGGATTCAAATGATCCGTTATGGAGGGCAGAAAAGAATAAATTTGCTCAGCTTGAAAGTAATTTGGATTCAGTTGATGCACGAGATCGTAGATACAGAGATTGGGATACAATAAAATATCTGCTAAGAAGTATCGATTTATATATGCCTTGGGTTAGAAAGGTTTTCTTCATAACGTGGGGGCATATTCCGAGCTGGCTTAACAAAGAAGCAGAAAAATTGGTTATTGTCAATCATAGAGACTTTATTCCCGAAGAGTATCTACCAACTTTCTCTGCCAATCCTATAGAATTGAATATTCATAGAATTGAGGGATTGTCCGAAAATTTTATATATTTTAACGACGATTTGTTGGTCCTAAAGGGATTAAAACCTACTGATTTCTTTGTTAATGGTCTTCCAAGAGATTATGCTGCGTTGAGTCCGATCAATACTGCAACACGAGGATCTATTCATGATATTACTTTGACTGACGTAGAAATTATTAATTCAAATTTTAAAAAATCAGATGTAATAGAAAAGGCATGGACTAAATGGTTTTCTCCATTATATGGGACAAATTTGTTTCGCACGATATGCTTGCTGCCATGGCCGTACTTTACAGGTTTTTTAAGTATGCACCAATGTAATCCATTTTTAAAGTCAACATTTGAAGAGGTGTGGGATAAAGAATTTGCCATATTAGATTATACGTGTAGGCACAGATTTAGAGCAAGACGTGATGTTAACCAATGGTTGATGCGATATTGGCAAATTGTAAGTGGAAAGTTTGAACCAATAAAACCTTATGGCAAGGTATGCTCAATAAATGATACTGATAATGGTAAGTTAAAGCTGCTTTTGAGCGACAAAAGTGTCAAGACTGTAGTGATAAATGACAATGTAACTGTCAATAACGAGGATACAATACGAGAAATAAAAGAAGGGATTTCTGAGATTTTAGAAGAATTATACCCGCAGAAATCATCTTTTGAAATATAAGATTGTTTCGGTTGGGAGAATTAATAAATGAAGTTAAGTTTTAAAATTCCAGAGTTATCAATAGATGTTTCGACATTATTGTTTGTGGCGTATCTCATCACAGCTGCTATGGTTTATTACGGGATAGGTGATAGTATGGGTACTATACAATTGGTGATTTCACTAGTGACAATTGGGATTTTTTTTGCGCATAAAAAAATCATTAAAACAGTACCTCTACTTATATTAACTTTATTTGCATTAGTATTGCTTCTGTTTTCAGGTCAAATTAGTGTGAGGGGGTTTAATGCTCCCATAAAGCATGCTTTAAAATTTGTTCATATGCTATATTCCTTTACAGCGTTTATCTTCATTCGTTATATTGCAAAAGAGAGTGAACGAAGATTATATGTAATATCAATACTGTTTGTGACAGCATTATCATGTTTTCGGTCAATTTCACTTGTTATATCAAGTGGAAATGTATATGCCATCAGATACGCATTTAAATATGGATATGAAACAGAAGTTGCCGGATTTAATCAAATATACGCAATTCCGTTCTATGTAGTAATTGTTTTGTTCCTGCTGATATATAGAGAGAATAAGAAAAATATTCAAACTATTTTTTTATTCGGAGTGTTGGCTGTGTACCTATATTTTATAGCAAGAACATTACTCGCTACCGCTTTAATAATGACCATGATAGGTATCCTATTTGTTTACTTCTTTAAGGCACTTAGAGATGATAAATCGGTGTTTCTCATAAGTGTGTTGTTTCTAGGTATAATTATGTTTTTGGTAATTTCTTTATTTCCGAATCATGTTATGAATTTACTTATTGATTGGACTGAGAACTTAAATTACGTTTTAAAAGATCGATTATTGTATGTTGCGGGAAGAATCTTGAATGTATCTTCAGGACGTTCATATAGCTATAATCGCCGTGAAGAATTAGCTAGCTATTCTTTAGAGACTTTCAAGAACCATCCGTTGTTAGGAGTCGGTTATTCAGAATATGGATATGGTATTATTGGATGCCATCAAGAATGGTATGATATGCTTGGGGTTTTTGGAATAATTGGTTCAATCATAGTATTTGCAATTATCATAGGATTATTTGTTGAAGTGTACAGAGATATGAATAGTCGCGCAGAAAAAGATTTATTCTTTATTATTTCTGCAATGTTTTTCTTGCTTGGTTTCTTAAATCCTTGTTTATTTGATCCTTTGTTGATAGCTATATTTGCAGTTGTACCTAACCTAAAATTCTTAATTAGCCATGTTGCGAGGGATGAGAGATGGACGATTTACTAATATCTGTTATAATGTCTGTATTTAATACTGAGGAATCTATTTTGAGAGATTCTATAGAAAGCATTTGCAAACAAACTTATGAGAATATAGAATTTATTATTGTTACAGATAAGCCAACAGATAACAGTTATCAAATTGTTAAGGAATATCAGGAAAATGATGAAAGAATTGTTCTTATAGAGAATGAAGATAATTTAGGGTTAACAAAAAGCTTAAATAAAGCTTTAGCAATTGCTAAGGGAAAATATATTGCACGAATGGATGCTGATGATGTGGCATTTCATCACAGATTGGAAAAACAGTTCCATTACATGGAATCTCATCCTGAAGTTGTAGTGTTGGGTACTCAGATATGTACTTCTTTGGATCCAAATCATGCGTTGGATATTTATCCTTTGTGCGATTGGATGCCTGATCAGGAAGTTATAAAGATTAGAATGCTCTTTCGAAATGTTGGGGTTCCTCATCCTACTGCCATGATACGACGTGATGCACTTATTCAGAACGGAATCAGCTACGATGAAAGGATAAAAAAGAGTCAGGATTATAAATTGTGGTTAGAATTAATGAAGTATGGGAAAATAGATATGCTGAATGAAATGCTACTGCTGTATAGAATACATGATGGTCAAATTTCTGTAAACAGAAACGACCAACTCGAGTACTCACACATGGTTTCACTTGAACAAGCTATTAATCTTCTTGGTAGCATGACAGACGAGGAAAAGCAATTCCACTGTTGCTTTTCAACAAATGATATTTACAAAAATGATGTCAAAGGATACGCAAATTATAACAGTAAGCTTATCAAGGCAAATAAGGAAAGGAAAATATATGATCAGAGAAAATTTGAGCTTGAGATTAGCTATGCTTGGATGCAAAAAGCATTCCGTCGGGCCATTTTTAAGCATAAATTTGATATGATACTTAACTCCAAGACTATTAAATTTTTTCGAACCGATTTGCTTGTTTACTATTTTAAAAATAAACAGATTAAAAGAATGAGAAAGAAGGCATTGGAGCTTGCTGATTTTAGTGACTGTATTATGAGATAGAAGCATAAAGTAGATGTTTTATATACAATTATTGTTTGAAAAAATCAAGACGAAAGGGGGAGTATTGCTTTGTATGAATCGTAGAAAGAAAACAGCTATTAATATTGCAAGTTCATTTATGTTTGAATTTGTAGTTATGGTTTGCGGGCTAATAACTCCCAGGCTTATTTTAGGAGCTTTTGGATCAACCTATAACGGTGTAATTTCTTCGGCAACACAGCTGTTAAGCATGATTTCTTTCCTTACGCTTGGAATTTCAGGGGCTGTAAGAGCCGAATTGTATCACTCCTTGGCTCATAATGATTATGAAGGTACAAGTAGCATCATGAAGGCAGCGACCAACTATATGAGAAAAGTCGGGTTGGTGTTGATTGTCTTTGCTATCGTACTAATGTTCTTTTTTCCGTTCATCTCCCACAGTAATATTCCTCATAGCGAATGCGCCATGATTATAGGTATCATAGCCATTGATTCATTCTGTTTATACTTTTTAGGAACAGCAAACTATTCCCTGCTTATAGCAGATCAGAAAAGTTATATCAAGAGTTTTTTGGGTATTGCTGCGAAGATTCTAAGCACTATTGTGATTGTAGTCATTATAAATAGAGGAGGCAATATATTTGAAGTCAAGGGTGCCAGTGCACTTGTGATGACCATACCACCTATTGGCGTAGCATTTTATGTAGAACACCATTATAAACTTGATAAGAAGTGCGAACCGAGGAAAGATGCCCTGAAAAAAAGGAATGATGCAGCAGTTCACTCGCTTGCAAATATTGTTCATGACAATACAGATACAATTATCTTGACAGCTTTTCTTGACATTAAACTTGTATCGGTTTACACGGTTTATTATGCAATCGTCGGCAAAATTAAAACACTCATCAAAGGCTCTGCGACAAGTATTGAAGCAGCTTTTGGTAATATGTGGGCTAACCAGGAAATGAAAGCTCTTCAAAAAAGCTTTAAAGCATATGAATATGCTATGGCTATGATAGTAGTTATAGTTTTTTCCTGTATTGGTGTATTGCTTGTTCCCTTTATTGAATTATATACATCCAACGTATCAGACGTGAATTATCTACGATTTGATTTCGCATTGCTTATAACAGCAGCAGAGGCAGTTTTTTGTTTACGTCAGCCTTACAGGACTTTGGTTCATGCTACAGGATTCTTCAAAGAAACAAAAAATCCTGCGATTATTGAAGCGGTAATTAATTTGATAATCTCGATTGTGCTCGTTAATATCATAGGGCTGAATGGTGTTGTTGTCGGAACACTTGTTGCAAATGTTTACCGAACGGGATCGTATGCATATTTTGTATCACATCACATTCTTAATAGAAGCATTAAAGTGGTCTGGCTTAGGATGGCTTGGACAGTCATGGGATCGATGATTGCAATTTTTTGTTCCAATCTTCAGATTTCAATGATACAGATTAGTGGTTGGGTGGGATGGTTGGTAAAAGGTCTAATTACCTTCTTAACTTCATCAGTAGTATCACTGGTGCTGTCGGTTATCTTTTATCGCTCTGATTTGAATGTTATTGTTCGGTTCATACGCCACAGATTTGTAAAACATTAAAGACAGGGAGAAAAGTGTTAAATGAAACAGTCTATAAAAAAGCTATTAAAAAAACCGGCAAGGTTTATAGCAAGAAGAATACAGAAATTCAAATATTGGATATATAAATGGTGGGGGGTACAACGTTCTCGATATTTTGGGCTTGTTTTTGCAGAATGTGGAACTCATTTGAAAGTCAATGGAAAGCCTCTTGTTTTTCAGCCTCATAAGATTCATGTTGGTGACCATTTCACCATCAATAACGGAGCACAGATAGCACCAAGAGGAGAAGTGTATATAGGTGATTATGTAACCATGTCCAGAGGTTCGCAGATAACAGCTGGTTCGCTTGATACAAGTCAGTGGGTTAATGGTCAGTATAAAGATCATATTCATAAACAAGAAGATGTCTATATTGGAGAAGGAACGTGGATGGGTGTCAATTCTATTGTTCTTGCAGGAGTTCACATAACAGGTAAAGGAGTGGTTATTGCTGCCGGAGCAGTGGTGACACATGATTTTACCGAAGACTATGTGATAATTGGTGGAGTTCCTGCAAGAATAATTAAGGACTTGAAAATACAATAAAGACGTAAATCACCTGATCATTGTGGTACGAGGAGAATATAATAATGGATTAAAGAAGTAGCGTTACTCTCTTAACTTGAACGCGATGATTTTAGCATTTGATGAATGACGGTTAATAATTATGACAAACAGAATTAAAGAAAAAACTAGGAAGGAGAAGTTAAATCAAGATGGTTCTTTCAAATAATACAGATATGTTTTATGAAGAAATAAATTCTTTTATCAAAACTCAATACCACAGATTTACCGAATATCAAGAATTAGCAGTTAAAACTCTAAATAAGGTTCACGAAGTCTGCGAGAAACATAATATTACATATTATCTTGCATTTGGAAGCCTATTGGGAGCAATTAGAGATGGAGGTCAAATTCCATGGGATTATGATATTGATATTCTAGTTCCTTATCGCTATCGAGATGAACTTTTAAAAGTGTTAGATACAGACTTATCTGAAGACTTTCATTATGATACTAGATACCGAAATCGAGACTGTCGCCATTTCACCATTAAAGTTGCACCAAAGGGTTATGATTGTGCATTTTTGCATGTGGACATTTTTTGGCTGATAGGAGAAGAAGCAGATCCTCGAATTCAAGAGAAAAATTATAGGCTACGAAGATATTTTTATAATTGTTCAATTTACAAATTTTCTAACAAGAGAGTTTACAGTCGTATGGTTAGAATAAAAAGAAAAATAAAAAACTTTAGGTATCTTATATATCCGTATATGCTTCTTGAAAGAAAGTATCTAAAACTACTAGAAAAGCCATTTGATAAGTATGAATACTGTACTTACAATGGTAGGAATAGAAATATCTTTAAGTCAAAATGGTTCGGGGTGCCCCAAAAAATAACCCTTGCCAATGGACTAACATTTTATATACCTGAAGATTACGAAAGTATACTAAAAGCAACATATGGGGATTATATGAGGATACCAGATATTGATAAGCGTATTGATGAATTTACATATTCTTTGAAAAATTTAGAAAAATATGCAAAATTAGAAGCTTAAAGGGGAACTAATTATGGTTATTGGATATACAACTGGCGTATATGATATGTTTCATATTGGTCATTTGAATATTATTAGAAGAGCGAAGGAACAATGTGACTATCTAATTGTAGGTGTAAGTACAGATGAACTGGTGCAACATGAGAAGAACAAAACACCGGTAATTCCATATGATGAGAGAGTGGCTATAGTAGCTTCACTCAAGTACGTCGATCGAGTTGTTCCTCAGTCTGATAAGAATAAGGTTGGTGCTTGGGAAAAGTACCACTTCAACAAGATGTTTGTAGGTGATGATTGGAAAGGAACAGATGCCTGGAACCGTTTTGAAGAACAGTTTAAGCCACTGGGCGTCGAGATAGTTTATCTTCCGCACACGTCCGGCATTTCTAGCACACAACTCACAGGAGTAATTAAAAACATATTGGATGAGCATCCACATGATATTGAGAAAAATATAATGTAATTTCTGTAGGTTTTCTTCAAGTATTTCACGTTTTGAATTTTACGGATGATATATATTGTAAAATGGTAATTTGTTTAGCAGAGATAAAAAAGGGACATATTGAAATGAAAAGGGTATACATATTGGGCGCTTGTCGTACACCAATTGGAAAGATGGGTGGGGCTCTTTCATCACTCAAAGCTATTGATTTGGGAGAACTTGTGATTAAAGAAGGGGTAAAACGCGCTGGTATTCCAATTGACGCAGTTGACCATGTTTTTATGGGATGCGTATTGCAGGCTGGACTTGGACAGAATGTTGCACGGCAGGCGGCTATAAAAGCCGGGCTTCCGGTAACCACTACTGCGCAGACAATTAATATTGTCTGTGGTTCTAGTCTGGATGCTGTTAATTCGGCAGCACGTATGATTCAGAATGGCGATGCAGACATCGTTATTGCCGGTGGAATGGAGTCCATGTCAAATGCCCCTTTTGCCGTTATGAACGCGCGCTATGGTTATAAGATGGGCAGCCCAATGATTAATACGCCGCTCATTGACACGATGGTCAACGATGGCCTTTGGGAAGCAATGAACAACTATCACATGGGTATCACAGCTGAGAATGTGGCTGAACAGTGGGAAATTACAAGAACTGAACTTGACGAGTTTGCAGCGGAGTCCCAGCGTAAGGCGTGTGAAGCTGTTGAGGCTGGAAGGTTTAAGGATGAGATCGTTCCCGTGATTATTAAAGGACGAAAGGGAGACACAGTAATTAATACAGACGAGGGCCCAAGAACAGGGACGACTGTTGAGTCTCTTGCAAAGCTCAAGCCTGCATTCAAGCCTGATGGCATCGTTACTGCCGGCAATAGCTCCGGAATCAATGATGGCGCTGCGGCAGTTGTATTAGTGTCTGAGAATAAGGTACGCGAATTCGGTATTCGACCTGAAACTGAATGGCTTGGTGGTGCGCTTGGCGGTGTTGATCCGTCGATTATGGGTATAGGACCTGTAGAATCCACGAGAAAGCTACTCAAAAAGCTGAATATGGAAATGGAAGATATTGATCTTGTAGAAGCAAATGAAGCATTTGCTTCTCAATCAATCGCTGTGAAGCGAGACTTGAACATTCCCGGAGAAAAACTGAATATTAACGGTGGTGCGATTGCTTTGGGTCATCCAATCGGCGCATCCGGATGCAGAATACTTGTAACACTTATCCACGGGATGAAAAAGAATAATGCCGAAATTGGTCTTGCCACACTATGCATTGGCGGCGGTATGGGGTGCAGTACAATTGTTAGAAAAAAATGAAAAACAGATAGCTTTTCGGAATCCAACCGGATTTTGACCATATAACACGGGGATTCGCCCCGAATGAACATTGAAAAGAGGATACTATCCTAAAACAGAAGATGATGAGTGTATTTCTGGAATATATTCTAAAAAAGGCGTACTTTAACAAAGCACCTGATTTGAGTGACTTTTGGGATCAATGTGGTAGAATGATATCAGTTGATCAACTAAAAATCAGGCAGCTTGTGCGAATATATCTCTGACAGGATTATCGGATTGAGCTTTGCCCCATGCGTCAAGATGTTGACACATCATGATGCAGTAGAGGCGGCAGTACCACATTTTTGTAGAGTGGTGTCTGCCGTTTTCTAATAGGTAATCTACCTTTTCACGTTTGTTGCATCTCTCAGAAGAAGTTCTCTTGTTATACTCAATCTTCCATTCCTTTGAATCCCTTGCAGGAACGGTAAAAATCCGAGGAT
>NZ_AUJX01000040.1 GCF_000424445.1 Oribacterium sp. NK2B42 | reverse complement strand
CATCTATTTTGGAGAGATCCATTGAGTAGAATTTCCCAATGACTGCCCACAAGGAAGGACCAAAACGAGTGAAAGCATCAGGATAGTATTGCTTTAGCAAAGATATCATCTTTGCCTGATAGGCGGCATGACCGCCTAGGTTAATAGGCTTGCACATGAACAAACACCTCCGATCGAGAATTATCCGGCGCCGCGAAGGACGCATTTACTTCTTAATCAGATAGGCCGCGAAGCGGCCGCAGATTTGGGAGGATTTGTCAAGTCCTATATTTGGTATTTTTTAAAAAAATGGGGGGATTTGAGAAATGGAACAAAAGAAAAAGCCCTTGGAATCTAGGCTAAAGATTCCGAGAGCCTATGTGTTTATAGGGGGGGGAGAAGTAATTATATGAAGAGAAGTAATTTAGTGAGATTTTTGATTTGTGCTGTATCTTGCTCGATGCTTGCAGGCTGCGGTAGTGTTTCAAATACACCGGAAAGCAAGGCTGCTGAAAAGCAGGAAGAGTCTGCTGAAGAAAACAAAGAGACATCTGATGATGAGTCAGCTGAATCTGCAGGGGATGAGGCGGCTCCTGAAAAGAATGAGGATGCTTCAAAGGAAGAAAAATCTATGGACAAAAATAACGGGTCAGATAATTTAAATTCAGAAAACAAGTCCCTTGCCCGGCGTCTGACAGGCAAATACAGCTATCATTACGGTGGTGAAAACGGTGATGACGAGTACTATATCATTGATGTCGTTCCATTCGGTGACAATCTCTATGCATATTGCGGACAGGCAATGGCAGAAGATACCGAGAACCTTAATGCATACAGCTTTTGGGCTTGTGAGTTTATACCGGATGATCCGGAAGAACTTAAAAGCGAATATCGTGATATGGTAACGGTAAACGAACTTAGATTTTCAGTGATGTCAAATGCAGGATTATACTGGGATCAGGGTCAAAAGGGTACTATTACTCTTACGGATGAAGGAATAGTTTTTGAAGGCTTTGAACAGGATGATTTCCTTGTGCCGGAAAATGATAACAGCAGACTATTTCAGAAGGATGACAGGGTTGAAGATGCATTTGTTTATCTAAACAGGGATGCTGCAGGAGATAAGGAGTTACAGGGTTTATGGATCCTTGATGATGCAAAGGGAGCGGATCTTTATCTTGAATTCACCGGTTCCGATCTATATATGTACAAGAAAGACCCGGGAACTGAAGTTTTCTATGCGGCAGGCGGATGTAAGTACGGGAAGGAGACATTTTCCTGCCAGGCAAACCGTCTTGGATATGGCGGAATGCCTTTCGAAATGTCATGTGAATATACAGTCAGCGGTGATGATCTGACTCTGAAAATTGAAAACTCCGAATTTCCTGATGTACTTCCGGAGGATGGAAAATATAAAAGAGTAAATGATGGTAAGGTTCATGTTACAAGCATGGATGAAGTTGCAAATAAAGCAGGAAACGAGTCTGAGCCTGACAGTGCGGATCTGGCTGCTTATGAAGCATTATATTCTCCGGTTCTGGAGGAGGTCCGTGAAGTAGTAACCAATGGTTATGATCATGATAAGGAATACAAGTACGTATCAAACGGACTGATGGAGAAATGTATGTATCCTGGTGATGATGATCTTACAAAGGCAGTTGGATATGTACTGAAAGACGTAAGCAGAGATGGAATTCCGGAGCTGATCATAGGATGTGATGAAAAGTTTGGTGATAACGAACCAAGGAGTTACATTTTCAACTTATTCACATTAAAAGATGATGAAGTACAAAGCGTGTTTGATGGCTGGGCAAGAAGCAGTTATCAATGGATGGGAGACGATCATTTCTATTACAGCGGTTCCGGAGGGGCAGCAATCACTATCTTCGGTGAGAATCATCTGAGTCCTGACGGCACAGAGATCGTATGGGATGATTTTTATTTCTCTGATGAAAAAGAAGCGGGTAAGATCGGATTATATCACAACACATCCGGTATATTTGATGCTGCCAAGGCAGAAGAACTTGACGTGTCAGACAGTGAATTCTTTAAAAAGATGGATGATTATGAAAACAGATGCCAGCTTCTCTCATGGACATCAGTAGGGAGAAACAGTTGAATTATACAGTGATGCGGTATACGGAATAAGGAATAGTATGAAATATGTTAAAAACGCTTGATGTATGAGTTAAAGAGTGCTGAATAAGGAGGAGTGCCTGTGAAGACAGCAGTGATAGGAGTAGGCAATATGGGGAGCAAATATGCCTCTATCCTTTTTGATGGGAGGATAGATGGAATGGAACTTAGTGCTCTTACCAGGATGCGTCCGCCTTACAACGAAATGCTTAAACCCGCTGTGGATTCAGGTATACCGGTCTTTGATTCTGCGGATGATTTTTTTCGTCATTTAAAAAAAGGTGATCTAAAAATAGATTCCGTAGTTATTGCAACACCGCACATTTCTCATGAAGATATCGCGGTCAAGGCCTTTGCACATGGGTTAAACGTTTTGACTGATAAGCCGGCAGGGGTATATAGCAGACAGGCAAGGAACATGGATGAGGCTGCCGAGAGCTCCGGAAAGGTGTTTTCTATCATTTTTAATCAGAGAACATCACCTGTCTATATTAAGCTAAAGGAAATACTTGAAAGCGGAAAATACGGCGAATTAAAGCGCATGAACTGGATCGTTACAGATTGGTAACGACCGGAAAAGTACTATAAATCAAGCTCCTGGCATGCAAAATGGAAAACTGACGGGGGAGGAGTTCTTCTTAATCAGGCTCCACATAATCTCGATCTTTTACAGTGGCTGTTTGGAATTCCATCAAGAGTTCAGGGTTTCTGTAAGGAAGGTCACTTTCATGATATAGAGGTTGAAGATGATGTAACGGCCTACTTTGAGTGGGATAATGGTGCAACCGGAGTATTTATCACTTCTACGGGGGAAGCCCCGGGGTCAAACCGGCTTGAGATATCTCTGGAGGAAGCCACTATAATCTGCGAAAATGGCAGGCTAAAAATAGGTGAGACATTTCCTGAGATGAAAATGAAGGAAAGGGATTACCGGGCTCAATCCACTGATTATTTTGGAAAAATAAAAGGAACATGGCATGAACTTGCATTTGAAAAGGAAGAAGCTCCATACGAGAAAGTACTTCAAAGTTTTTACAATGAATGTAACGGTGCAGGAAAAAGCATAGCCAATGGAAGCGAGGGCCGTAAGAGCCTGTTGATTTCAAATGCCATATATTTGTCTTCATGGGATAAAAAGATGATAAATATACCTGTCATTGGTTCTGATAAAGAAATCGAATTTGAACAGGAGTTTGAAAGGATGCTTAAAGAAAGGACAAACTAAGTTTAAATGCAAATCTGGAAAGATGCGTCGGCATGGCAGCAAATATGATTGGAGAACGTAAGCAGATCATAGTGGTTGCGGTAGGTCCCATAATTATCCCGATGATAAATCCTGTAATTACAAATAAATCAGGAAAATATGAGACAGAAGAGGGCTGCCTTTCTTTGGATGGCATGCGCCGTTGCACCCGTTACAAAGAAATAGAGGTAGATTACCTGGATCAGAACTTCCAAAAGCAGCACGGTAAATATAATGATTTTATTGCACAAGTTATACAGCATGAAATCGACCATTTTAGCGGGATTTTAATATGATTAATGTTAAAAGGTGATGAAATGATACAGATTTTTGGAACAAAAAAATGTAATGACACTAAGAAAGCACAGCGTTTCTTCAAGGAACGAGGTATCAAGTTTCAGTTCGTTGATTTGAATGAAAAAGGTCTTAGTAAAGGGGAGTTCACTTCCGTAGCACAGGCTAACGGTGGGATTGATAACATGATAAACCCGGATGCCAAGGATAAAGATACCCTGGAACTTATAAAGTACATCGCAGAAGAAGACAAGTTGGAAAAGATACTTGAGAACCAACAGGTGATAAAGACTCCTATTGTGAGAAACGGTAAGTTTTCTACGCTAGGATATCAGCCGGATGTATGGAAGAAGTGGGAGTGAGATAAAAATATGGACAAAGAAATAAAATGGGCGGTACTTGGAACGGGTATAATAGCAAATGAAATTTAGCTAATCAGGGAAATAAATAATGACTATTGAACGACTGTAGAATAAACAAAAAGGAGTATATAAATATGGACAGAGAGCAAACAGCTAGAAATTATCATAACAGCGGGATCAACTGTGCAAATTCAGTTTACAGTGCATTCAGTGATAAAGTGACCGGTACTGCTCCGGCACCAAGAAGTATTGACGGCAAGTGTGGTGCAGTTCTCGCCGGAGAAAAGATACTTTCCCAGATGGGACTTGATACTACTTCTTTTGATGAGAAATTCATGGAACAGTTCGGAAACCTCAAATGTGCCGAGTTAAGGAAGGCAAAGCATCCATGTAATGATCTTGTCGGTGAGGCAGCAAAGCTTGTAGAAGATATGATGTGACTGGAAAGTATCTCATAATTAGATCAGAGAGGGTAAGTATGCTTTTTTTTCTTGAGTTGATTGGAACCATTGCTTTTGCAATTTCTGGAGCTATAGTCGGAATTCAAAAGAAAATGGATATTTTTGGAGTCGCTATCCTTGCAATGACCACTGCAGTCGGCGGAGGAATTATACGTGACATAATCCTCAACATAACGCCTCCCGCAGCTTTTAGAGAGCCGGTATTTACGATCATAGGGATAGTTGTTGGTATAGTTGTATTCTTTTCTGCAAAAAAACATTTTCAGGTACGTAATCAAATATTCTATGAGGTCCTGCTCCGTAACATGGATTCTTTAGGTCTTGGACTTTTTACAGTTATTGGCATTGAAACGGCGTATACTTATGTTGCGGAGACAAATGTCTATCTTGCCGTCTTTGTAGGAGTAATTACAGGTGTCGGCGGAGGAGTTATGCGTGATGTACTGGCGGGAAATATGCCATACATTTTCACTAAGCATTTTTATGCCTGTGCGTCACTGATCGGGGCAGTAATCTGTTCACTTTGCTGGTCATATCTCGACTCTATTTCATCCATGCTGCTTGGTGCAGTAATCATTATCGTTCTTCGCAACATGGCAGCACATTATAGGTGGAGTCTGCCGAAGATAGAGTGACTTCGTATGTCACAAGGAGATGCAATATGCGCCTGTTCATTGCGATAAACTTTAATGAAAACATGAATTATGCTCTTTTAAAGATGCAGAATGATTTGAAGAGATGCGGGATAAAAGGCAGCTTCATTCGAGAAGAGAACCTCCACATTACACTGGTATTCATTGGTGAGAATGATGATCCAGGGAAGATTGAGAAAATTATGCGGAATGTGTCTTTTAAGGCTTTTCCAATCAGGTTATCAGGCTTTAGGCGGTTTAAAGATATGGTATTTGCCAATGTAGAGGATTAAGTGACTATGTGAAGAGGCTAAGACTTGCTTTTTCAGAGAAGATAAAAAGAAGGCATAGATTGTCACAGTAATAAGGAGAAAAACTATGGTTAGAAAGATAGTAAGAGACCCCATGTTCCTACAGCAGAAGTCAGAACCCGCAACAGAAGCTGACATACAGATAGTTCAGGATCTTATAGATACGTTAAACGAAAATCTGGAAAGATGCGTCGGGATGGCGGCAAATATGATAGGGGAAAAGAAGCAGATCATGGTGGTTGCGGTAGGTCCCATAGTAATTCCAATGATAAACCCGGTGATAACAGAGAAATCTGGGAAATATGAGACGGAAGAGGGCTGTCTTTCCTTGGATGGTATGCGCCGATGCACCCGCTACAAAGAAATAGGAGTGGATTATTTAGATCGGAACTTCCAAAAGCAGCACGATAAATACAGCGATTTCATTGCGCAGGTAATACAGCATGAGATCGACCATTTTAGCGGGATTTTGATATGATTAATGTTAAGTTAGAACATTTAAGAGATGATGACCGTGATCAGTTTATCCTGGACACACAGGAAGCATTTAACTATGGTGCTATGGAAGAGTTTGGCCGTAGGGATGATCATTTCGAGGAAGATGAACAGATCATTTCACGGGAGACCATTGAGCATTCAATAGATAATGGCGAAGCATACGATAAGGATACACTGGCACTTATTAAGTACATCGCAGAAGAAGATAAGCTTGAAAAGATACTTGAAAACCAACAGGTAATCAGGACTCCTATTGTGAGAAACGGAAAGCTTTCTACACTAGGATATCAGCCGGATGTATGGAAGACATGGGAGTAAATCGGAAGGTTTTTGAGATTTTTTTTCAAGAAGGATAGAACTATGGAGCAGCATATAACATTTGATAAACTAAGTAATACCCGCGATATAGGCGGTATGAAAACACTGGATAACAGAAAGATTATTCCCGGAAAGCTTTTTAGGTCAGGTCATTTAAATGAGGTATCTTTTTCAGACAGAAATAAACTTTCGCAGCTTGGACCAATCATCATAGATTTAAGGACTGATGCAGAACGAAATGAACGCCCTGATGTACAGATTACAGGTGTTAAGAATATTCACATTCCAATCGTAGACAATCTGACAGCGGGTATTTCCAGAGAATCGGGATCACTTGAAGAATTGTTTAAGATATTTATTCTTGATCCTAAAGGAGCCAATGAGTATATGCGCAAAATGTATAAATCTTTTGCTTCAGATACTGCGGTCAGTAAATACGCCAACTTTGTGAAGATTCTGATTCAGTCCGAAAGTCCTGTTCTATGGCATTGCACAGCAGGAAAGGATAGGGCAGGTATTGGTGCTGTCATAGTCGAAGAAATCCTTGGGGTTCCCAGAGAGGACATTATTTCAGACTATTTAAGAACAAACGAATTCATTGAGAATGATGTTAACCTCGTTATAGGACTTGTAAAGGAAAGAACCGGAATAACTGACGAAACAGCAGATGAATCTATCTGGATATTGTTTGGAGCAATGAGAGATTATATAGATTCTTTTTATCAGGCAGTTAATGAGAAGTATGGGAGCATAAGCAGGTATATTCTGGATGGGCTGGCTCTGTCTGGTGAAGAAATAAAGATAATGAAAAATAAATATCTTACAGCTTAAATGGAGGTACACTATGATAATAGCAATGGCAAACGACCACGTAGGAACAGAAATGAAAGAGGAGATAAAAGCTTATCTCATATCGCAGGGTCATGAAGTAAAGGACTTTGGAACATATGATAAGGAGTCATGTGACTTATCGGACTTTGTTTATCCGGCAGCACTGGCAGTTGCAAAAGGAGATTGTGACCGTGGAATATTCTGCGACGGAGTAGGTTATGGAAGTGCACTTATAGCAAATAAGATAAACGGCTGTTATGCGGCAGTATGTCAGGATCCACTCTGCGCAACTCTTGCAAGAGAGCATACGGATTCAAATATTCTCTGTCTTGGGGCGAAGATCATTGGCGGTCTTATGGCGATGGAAGTAGTTAAGAAATGGCTCACTACAGAACCTCTCATGGAAGAAAAATATCGCAGAAGGGTTCAAAAGGTACGTGATATCAACGATAAGCATTGTGTTCCGGTAAAATAATAACTTCAAGATTAGGATAATTGTCAACACAAAATTTTTCTATGAATTATGGCAGATGGAATGCTGACTCCGGGACTGATCAAAAGTATACCCGAAAAGGTATGTTTCGAACTGTACTTATGGAAAAAAGGGCAGAGGTTTTGTGTTGAAATACATTTTAAATCTCCAAATTCTTACAGCAAGGGCGTAGGCTATGCTGCATGGTTCACAATTCCAAAGTTAACGGAGGGTTTATGATTAAAAGAGTAGCAATTGTAAGTTTATCATATGGAATTATGGGGGAAGAATCTGCAAGACATGAGGTTGAAATAGGAATAAAAAGGCTTCGTGACTATGGGCTGGAAGTAAAGATAATGCCTCATGCTGATAAAGGGATAGAGTATGTAAAGAATAATCCAAAGGAAAGAGCAGAAGATTTAATTGCAGCTCTGTCTGATGACTCCATAGATATGATCCTGTGTGCCATAGGTGGAGATGACACTTATAGATTGCTGCCGTATCTTTTTGGAAATGATGAATTAAAAAAAGCTGTCAGGGAAAAGGTGTTCCTTGGTTTTTCAGATACAACAATCAACCATCTAATGCTTCATAAGGTCGGTCTCAACACCTTCTATGGACAGTCTTTTTTGTCTGATATCTGTGAAATGGAAAACCATATGCTTCCATATACGGCTAAGTATTTTGAAGAGCTGATAAAGACAGGAACCATTAAGGAAATCACTCCAAGTGATGTCTGGTATGAGGAAAGAACCGACTGGTCTCCTGACGCTGTGGGTACGCCAAGGAAAGCGCATAAAAACACCTGGTTTGAATTGTTACAGGGTCCGGATAAATTTAACGGTAAAATTCTTGGCGGATGTTTAGAAACTATCTTTGATATTTTCGATAATACAAGATATGAAGATTCTCCCGCGCTTTGTGAGAGGTATAAACTCTTTCCGGATCTCAGTGACTGGAATGGGAAGATATTGCTTTTAGAAACCTGTGAGGAACAGGTCACACCGGAGCATTACAGGAAGATGCTGGTCACACTTAAGAAAACAGGTATCTTTAAAGTTATTTCCGGCATCCTATGCGGGAAACCCATGGATGAAAAGTATTTTTCAGAATATAAGCAGATAATATGTGAAGTAATAGATAATCCGTCTCTCCCAATAGTTGCTAACATTAATGTTGGTCATGCAACACCAAGGTGCATAATCCCGTTTGGGATTGATGCAACGGTTGATGTTGAGAACCAGGTTATAAGGTTTGAGAAAGGTATAGAATAGAGTCTATCAGGAAAAAATCATGAAGATTGAATGGGTTGATGGTTTTGGAATCAAAACCGCTGTTGAAAACGGTGGAATCGTAATATCTGCAAACAGGGAAGGAATGCTATCGCTTGCGAAGCAGCTTACAGCATTAGCTGAAGGTGTTCCGGGTGATCATATCCACTATGATGTCTATAATTCTCTCGAAGAAGGATCGATAGAACTGACTATTGAACGACAGTAGGAAAACCGAAAAGGAGCATATAGTGTTTTATATTAAAACGGACAAAGGAGGCTTACTATGATAATAGCAATGGCAAACGATCATGCGGGAACAGAGATGAAGGAAGAGATAAAGGCTTATCTCATATCACAGGGACATGAAGTAAAGGACTTTGGGACATATGATAAAGAGTCCTGTGACTTGTCAGACTTTGTTTATCCGGCAGCTCTTGCGGTCGCAAAAGGAGAATGTGACAGGGGAATCTTCTGTGACGGTGTAGGCTATGGAAGCGCACTTATAGCAAACAAGATAAACGGCTGTTATGCTGCAGTATGCCAGGATCCGCTCTGCGCAACTCTTGCAAGGGAGCATACGGACTCAAACATACTTTGTCTTGGTGCGAAGATAATTGGTGGTCTTATGGCGATGGAAGTAGTCAAGAAATGGCTTACCACTGAACCTCTTATGGAAGAAAAATATCGCAGAAGAGTACAGAAAGTATGTGATATCAACGATAAGCATTGTGTTCCGGTTAAATAATGGCTTCGTACGATAGAATCTAAGATGTATAAAAAAGTTGAAGCTCCTAATGGAAAGATAGAATTCCAGTTCTGCGTTGAAGTTAATGATGATCAACAATAGGGAGAAACTCGATGCGCCTGTTTATTGCAATAAACTTTAATGAAAACATGAAGTATGCTCTTTTAAAGATGCAGAACGATTTGAAGAGATGCGGGATAAAAGGCAGCTTCACTCGAGAAGAGAACCTTCATATGACACTGGTATTCATTGGTGAGAATGATGATCCCGGGAAGATTGAGAAAATAATGCGGAATATATCTTTTAAGGCTTTTCCAATCAGGATATCAGGATTTAGACGGTTCAAGGACATGATATTTGCCAATGTAGAGGATAATCCTGAACTAAATGACTATGTTAAGAAACTAAGACAGGCTCTCTCTTATAATGATATTGATTTTGATGGAAAGAATTTCATGCCCCATGTAACACTTGTAAGACGAGCCAGTGGTACCGACATGCTGGAGAAGCAGACTGGAAAATTCATAGTAGAAACGATGAAAGTAAACAGGATATCACTTATGAAAGCAGAACAGGGTAAACACGGAATGATTTATACGGAAATAGGGTATGCTAAGGCATTTTAGTATAGTTTATAAAGATGGTTCCGGAGGAGAAAGCATAAACGGGAAAGGAAATGCCATGAGTAGATTAAAAGAACTAAGAAAATACATTGATAAGAAGCTTAACAAGATGGAAGATGAGGATAAAAGAACCGGTGCTATTTCCCATCTTTACGGAGTATCACTGGCAGCTCAAATGATAGCGAAGAAAAGGAATCTTGATCCTGAACTTGCGGCAATGGCTGCAATGCTTCACGACATGCACGCTTATAAGACCGGATCTTATGATGATCATGCGCATCTTGGCGCAGATTATGCAAGAAAAATTCTCACGAAGCTTGAACTCACAACTCCTGAGGAAACGGACATTATCTGCTCAGCAATCTATCACCATGATGATAAGCTGAATGTAGACGGTCCCATGGATGAGGTATTAAAGGATGCTGATGTTATTCATCATTGCATGAACGACTTGTCAAAGCCCATAAAGGAAAAAGAACAGGCAAGGTTTGACAGTCTTATGAAGGAATTTGGAATAGAGGCATGATTGAATCATATAATCTGTGGAGGGAGAATGATGGATAGACCTGTCACAACTTTATTTATGCTTATGTCTCTGGACGGAAAGATTAGTACCGGTGCATTAGATGCTTTAGATGTAGACAAGGACTTTCCAAAGATATCAGGACTAAAAGAAGGACTCCATCAGTATTATGAAATTGAGCAGACAACGGATTTATGGTCTTTTAATACAGGGAGAGTACAGGAAAAAATGGGTGTAAATGAAAAACCATTTCCTGATAAAACTCCGGTATCATTCGTTTTACTTGATAACAGTCATCTGACAGAGCACGGTTTAAAATATTTCTGTAAAAAATCCAAAGAGTTTGTGCTTATCACATCAAATAAGAATCATCCTGCGTATAATGTCAAAGAAAGCAATCTACATATAATCTATCAAGAAGAGCTGTCTCTTAGTGATGCTCTACGTGAATTGAAAAATACGTATGGATGCGAGAGATTAACAATCCAAAGCGGGGGAACTGTTAACGGATTATTCCTTCGGGAAAAGCTGTTTGATTATGTTGACATTGTTATGGCTCCTGTTCTGGTAGGCGGAAAAGATACTCCATCATTGATAGATGGGAAGTCCATCCTTTCTGAGAATGAACTATCAAAGCTTAATGTACTGAAACTTATTGACTGCACAGTTTTAAGTGATTCATATATAAGAGTACGATATCAGGTTATCAGCTGAAAAAGATTTTTAAATTCCGTACTTAGACAGGCCATTAAATAATCAGGTAAATACAGATTTTAGAGGATATAAGACAATGAAGATTGCTATCATTTCAGATACACATTCCCTTTTGAGACCTGAAGTAGAGAATAAGATCAGGGACTGTGATTATATCCTCCATGGCGGAGACATTGCTTCTAAAGAGACCTTTGAAAAGATAAGTTCTATAGCTCCGGCATATTTTGTAAGAGGAAATGCAGATAAGGAATGGGCAGAAGATATTCCGGTAGAGCTAGAGATAGAGCTAGAAGGATACCGTTTCTACATGGTCCACAACATAAAGCATATAAGAGAAGACCTGTCCGGCATTGATTTTGTGGTATATGGTCATTCCCACAAGTATGAGAACCGAGAGAAAGACGGAATAAGATATCTTAATCCAGGGAGTTGCGGCCCGAGGAGATTTACGCAACCTGTGACTTTTATGATTATGACCATAGATAATGGTTTATACAGTATAGAGAAAGTCGACATCTCACCAATCCTTAAGAAGGGAACGAGGTACCCGCCGGAAAAGGAGATGGATAAGCTCATAAAGAGCATAATAAAGGATATGGAATCTGACCGATCGATTGATGAGATTTCCAAGCGGAACCAGGTTGAGAAGAAACTGACGGAAGAAATACTGCAGATTTATACCACACATCCGGGGATAGATGTTAGTGGGATATTGGATAGGATGAAGTAGTAAAAAACAATAGGAGGACTCAAAATGTCAAAAGCATTGGTAGCATACTTTAGTGCAAGCGGAATAACAAAGAAACTGGCTTGTAGCCTTGCTACAGCAATAGGTGCAGATCTTTTCGAGATAGAACCCGAACAGAAATATACGGATGAAGACCTTGATTGGCAGAACCATCACAGCAGAAGTTCTGTAGAGATGAATGACAGGTCCTCAAGACCTGCGATAGTATCAAAGGTTCTGGATATGTCACAGTATGATGTTGTATTTGTAGGCTTCCCTGTATGGTGGTATCGGGAGCCTTCAATCATTGATACATTTGCTGAATCATATGATTTCAGCGGTAAGACCATCGTTCCGTTTGCAACATCCGGTTCAAGCGGAATAGGTGATTCCGGAAAGAATATAGGAGAACTTGCTAAAGGCGCAAAAGTAGTTGAAGGAAAGCGCTTTTCATCAAGTACGTCGGCAGTTGTTCTGAAGGAATGGGCTCAGGAATATCTTTAAGGGGAACTATGACTTTTTCAGATAATTTTGAGATTAGCTCCATGGTGGAGCTTATAGAACTTATAGATGAGGCGGGTTTTGTCCCGTTCTTCTCGAATGGGATAAAAGGTTTTTCATTAGAGGAGCATATTGCGCCAGGATGCTGGTATGACGATGCTGACAGTGAATTCTGGCCGGCCTGGGAATGGAAAGGTCCTGTAATAAGAAAAATGAAATGTGCCTATGGGAAATTCCTGAGAAACAAGGCCATGTATATAAGCCCCATGTGGTTCCCTGATTTCGCGAACTTCCGAAGACAGGGATATGATTTTGATGCAAGATACGATGATGGTCTTGCATCATTTTATGACAAGGAGCTTTTTGAGCTGCTGGATTTGAAGGCACCTTCCTTATCAAAGGAACTCAAGAAGGACGGCGGTTACGGAAAGAATGGTAAAAAGGGCTTCGACACCATAATCACAAGGCTTCAAAAACAATGCTATGTGATCACAAGCGATTTTTGCTATTCTACAGATAAGTACGGTAATAAATACGGCTGGGGAATAGCGGAGTATTCACCTCCCGAAAAGTTCTTTGGAAAGAAGTTTGAAAATTTAGTCTATAAGCGGACACCGGAGGAATCCTACGTCCGCGTATTAAAGCAGCTTAAAAAGATATTACCGGTCGCAGAACAAAAACAGATTGAAAAGATCCTTAGGTAACTAAGGACAGAGGATATATATGATTATAAATAGAGACGATGATGATTCACGGATAATACATGTCCGTTATGGAATAATAGTAGCTAACAAAAAACACTCCAGATTTGTTATTGTAAGAACTGATACAGAGGACTACCCATTGGTTTTCTTAAAAGAGCGGTCAGATGATGAAGAATATGAATATGACAGCTACTACATGCTGTATAAAGCAGCACTTACGGCAAAAGAAGCCGATAAGATACTGGATCTACTTAAAGAAAATGATAAGAGGAAAGCAAATACCTTGCTAAAGAAGTATTTTAAGGAAGATGGTTTACTATGTGAGTTTGCAGGACCGGTAAGACTCGATGATGCTGTTCCTGATACATGGTATGATGTGTGGAAGGAAATAGAGGGACCGGTAACTTTTCGGAGAGACCTGCCTGGTTACTATGAAGCTGATGTGATAGAACAGGATATGTTTTAGAGGAAGCGATATGTCAAGATACGTAGTTTTTGATGTTGAGACACCAAATCATCTCAATAATCGGATGAGCGCCATAGGCATTTCTGTTATTGAGGATGGGAAGATTATTGATGATTTCTATACTTTGGTGAATCCTGAGCAGTCATTTGATTATTTTAACGTACGATTAACAGGGATCAGTGAGAAATCAGTTGTGAATGCACCTAACTTTCCCCTGGCTTGGGAAAGGATTGAGCCTATTATGAATAGCGGAATGCTTGTGGCGCATAATGCGGTGTTTGATCTTGGGGTCCTGAAGCACTGCCTTGAGGGATACGGTATCGACTGGAAACCATATGTCAGATACATGTGTACTGTTCAGATGGGAAGAAGGCTGCTTCCTGGTATCAGTCATAAGCTTAATGTTCTGTGTGATCATTATGGGATAAGCCTTAATCACCATCAGGCCGACAGCGATTCCCGGGCATGTGCAGAGATTCTACTTAGATATTTCGAGTCAGGGGCTGAGGCAAAGAACCATATCAGGACTTATTCTTTTAGAAAATGATCAGTCGTCTTATTTGATATAGGGTGGCAAATTATATAAATGCTGTTTCAGGCATTTACACCAAATTATTCAAAGGTAAACGAATATATGGATTTTAAACACTTTAACTGCATAGTAGTATTCAATAAAGCAAAAGATTCAGTTCTTTTTTGCAAGCGAAGAAAAGATCCTTATAAGGGTCTTTACAACTTTGTAGGCGGGAAGGTTGAACCCGGAGAGTCCTCTGATAAAGCAGCATACCGTGAGCTTCAGGAAGAGACCGGAATAAGCGAAAAGGAAATAGAACTGTATCGTTTAATGGATTTCACCTACTATCACCAGCAATTTGTACTTGAGATATATGTAGGGATCCTAAAAAAGGATATAGATCTTCGGGAAGAGATAAATCCACTTGAATGGCTTAGTTTCTATCATGATTTTACGGATAGGACCCGTTTTGCGGGAGATCAGAACATCGGACATATCATTAATGTTGCTTTGATGTATCCTATTCCGGAGAAAACCGATTTAAATGATGGAAAGCTAACAGGAATAGACGGTAGCAGTACAACAAATGAAGAACAATTTGACATCACGGATGAAAGAGGTTTTCCTACCGGAAAAACTGTTTCAAGATCTAAGGCACATGACGAAGGAATTCTCCACAGGACTGCGCATACATGGATCGTAAGAAAAAATGGTGATTCATATCAGGTGTTATTACAGAAGAGAAGTGCTGATAAGGATTCATTTCCATCTATGTACGATACTTCATCTGCCGGTCATATACTGGCGGGAGATACACCATTAGAGACTGCAGCCAGAGAATTAAAAGAAGAATTAGGTATAGAAGTAAAACAGGATTGCGAGTTCAAATCAATTGGCAAATTCCGGATAAAATACGAGAAAGAATTTCACGGAAAGATGTTTCGTGATAACGAAGTGGCCTTTGTCTATATCTATGATGAACCGGTTGATGAAACTAAGCTTGTGCTTCAGGACAACGAAGTTGAAAATGTTAAGTGGTTTGATGTAGATGAGGTTTATGAGGGGTGCGTTCACAGGGATGGTACATTTTGCGTGCCGATGGAAGGCTTGGAACTTATAATGAAATATCTGAAAGGATTATAAGTAAGGGCTTTTCCTACGGGAGGACACAAATCGGTCATTTGATACTTATAATAGAACACAGCCGTTGTTGATTATCAGCCTATATCACGACAGCAAAACAATTACAGGCTGGAAATCAACAATGCAGAAAATCAGGTGCGTAGTAGAGAGAATCACATATCAGAATCCTGAGAACGGGTACTCGGTACTTAAGTGCAAGGTAAAGGATTATACGGAACTGGTCACAGTCATTGGCAACATGCTTGATGTCAATGTGGGATCAGTTCTTTTGGTACACGGAAACTGGAAGGTCGATACAAAATACGGTAAACAGTTTATGGCAGAAACCTGGGAGGAGACACTCCCCGCAACTGTCTACGGCATGGAGAAATACCTCGGATCAGGGCTTATAAAAGGCGTAGGACCGAAGTTTGCACAAAGGATCGTAAGAAGATTTGGAGTGGATGCATTTACAGTTATTGAAGACAACATTGAACTTCTCATAGAGGTTGAGGGAATCGGCACCAAGCGTATCCAGATGATAGCTGAATCCTGGCAGAAACAGAAAGAGATAAAGAACATCATGTTGTTCCTTCAGGATCATCAGGTCAGCACATCCTATGCTGCAAAAATATTCAAGCAGTATGGCAATGAAAGCATTACAGTCATGAAGGAAAATCCATACAGGCTCGCTGATGATATCTGGGGCATAGGCTTTAAGACGGCTGACCAGATCGCAATGAAACTTGGCTTCGGAAAGGAATCCTACATGCGTCTCCGAAGTGGCCTGATGTTTACGTTATCTGAGCTTTCTAATGATGGTCATGTATATGCAGAGCGAAAGCAGCTTATTGACAGAGCAAAAGAGCTCCTTGAGGCATCAGAGGAAACAGTCATAAGTACACTTGATGATATGATCAAAAAAGAGGAGCTGATCCTTGAACAGAACATCATAAAGACAGATGCTGAGGGAAACAGCATTATACCGATATACCTTCCGCCTTTTTACTACGCAGAAATAGGCGTTGCATCTAAGCTTAAGAAGTTAAGTGATTCCCCGGCACAAGATAAGCTTTATACAAGGCTTACGGAAGCAAGGAAGAAGACCGGAAACAATGAATTATCCGTTGACGTTGGAGCCATAGAGAAGATAACAGGTATGTCTTATGATGACATCCAGGCAGATGCCATAAGAAAGGCTGCCACAGCTAAAGTTATGGTACTGACAGGCGGCCCCGGAACGGGAAAGACCACAACAACTCATGGAATAATCTCTGCTTTCAAGGCTTATGGGCTTAAGATACTTCTTGCAGCACCCACAGGTCGTGCAGCCAAAAGGATGACAGAAACTACAGGAATGGAGGCAAAGACCATCCACAGACTTCTTGAGTTTAAACCGCCAGAAGGATATCAGAAGAATGAAGAAAATCCTCTTGAAGGTGATGTTTTGATAATAGATGAATGTTCCATGATAGACATTATCCTGATGAACTCCCTTCTTAAAGCAATCCCGGCAACCATGAGACTTATGTCTACAGGGCAAACGACAAGGTGATGCAGATAAAGAATAATTATGATAAGGAAGTCTTTAATGGAGATATAGGCATCATTGAGTCTGTAAATGACACAGACAGAACCCTGAAAGTTAACTTTGATGGCCATATTGTGGAGTACGATGTCAGCGAGCTCGATGAGCTTGTTCATGCCTATGCCACCACCATACATAAGGCACAGGGTTCTGAATATCCTATCGTCGTAATGCCTGTCCTTATGAACCATTACATCATGCTACAGAGGAATCTTATCTACACAGGTATAACTCGTGCAAAAAAGATACTTGTTCTGGTGGGGACGAGGAAAGCTCTGTCCTATGCTGTTCGGAATGTGACAGTCAGTAAGAGAAATACCATGCTGAAGGAAAGGCTGTCCGGAGGAAAAGTTATTTTGAAACATAAAAGGGAATGCTAAAATCCATCTTAGGGGAAGTTGGTTTCTGTCTGCTACAACATAAAGGATTTAATTAATGAATGACCATATTCGGATTTTAAAAAATAAATATACAGTCAACGGGTACAAGGATTCTCTTTTTACAAGGAATGAAGCTGAAAATGCCATTCGTTTTCATAGAAGTCTTCCGTGTTACAAGGAAACGCCACTAAAGTCCCTGTCATCCGCTGCAGAGAAGTACGGTGTCGGGGCAATCCTAGTAAAAGATGAGTCTACAAGATTCGGACTTAATGCATTTAAGGGACTTGGTGGAAGCTATGCCATTTTCAGAATACTGTGCGACTATTTTGGAATGGATCATGAGACTTCAGTTTACGAGGATTTCTTGGATTCCGATATTCGTAAACAGTGTGAGAAGATTGTATTTGTAACCGCAACAGACGGAAACCACGGAAAAGGTATTGCCTGGGCCGCAAGCCTATTTGGATGTAAGTCATATGTGCTGATGCCGAAGGGATCTGCTGAGTCAAGAAAACATGCGATTGAAAATGCAGGGGCGAGCTCCGTTTTGATAACGGAGCTAAATTATGATAAGACAGTTGCCCTTGCAAAGAAGCTTGCTAAAGAAAATGGATGGATTCTGGTTCAGGATACCTCATGGGAAGGATATGAGGATACTCCCCGTCACATCATTGAAGGGTATCTTACAATGGTTCAGGAAATTATCGGACAGATGGGCGAAAAGAAACCGACCCATGTATTTCTGCAGGCAGGAGTAGGTGCCATGGCCGGAGGCATAACTGGATACCTTATGGATATCTTCAAGGATGATCCGCCGATCATTACTGTTGCAGAACCTGAAACGGTAGCATGTGTATATCTTTCTGTGGAAACAGCTGATGGCAGACCACATTCCGTTGAGGGTGATCCTGAAACCATCATGGCCGGACTTAACTGTGGAACACCTTGTAGTATCACATGGCCGGTTCTAAGATATGCAGTCTCATTTTACTGTGCTTGTGATGATTGTATAGCGGAAAGAGGTATGCGAGCTTATGCGTTTCAGGAGCATGGGGATCCGGCTGTTGTTTCCGGGGAATCCGGTGCCGTGACGTACGGACTGCTCCTTGAATTACTTAAAGACCGGGAGTTAAGGAATATCTGGAATATAGATGAAAACTCAACTATTTTACTTATCAACACTGAGGGAGCTACAGATCCGGTTAACTATGAGAAAATCCTTTGCAGGGGGGATGATCAATGAACGCGAAACGAGGATATGTACCTGAGGATGACAGGAACTTTTCTGAAGCTTCAATTAAAGATATGCGCTCAGCCTCTCGTCATTTATGCTACCTTATAAACGAAGGATATGATCTTAAACAGGTTTCAACCTTTGTCGGAAATCATTTCATGTTTTCAGAGCGGCAGCGTTTGGCTCTTATGAGAAGCGTTGCCACCAAAGAACAGTTAGAAATTCGAAAAGGAAAGGAAAAATCATCAATTTACGGAGAAGAAGTATGGATTGATGGGTTTAATACTATTATCACACTGGAAGTAATGATCAGCGATTCAATATTGTTTCTCTGCCAGGACGGAACAATAAGGGATCTTGCCGCACTTCGAGGTACGTACAGGATAATCCCTGAGACAGAGAAGGCTGTAAGTATTTTACTAGGTACGTTGGAAGGATTTGGAGTTAAATATATCCATATACTGCTTGATGAGCCGGTCTCTAATTCGGGCAGACTTAAATCCCTTATTGCTGAAATAGCGGAAAGCTATAAGGTTCCTTTGGATATTCAAATCCTGAAAGCTGTAGATAAAGAATTGTGGGAAAAAGAAAATGTCATTACGTCTGATTCCATAATCCTTGATCATTGCAGAAGCTGGTTTAATCTGATGGATAATTGTGTTAAGAAGCAGGGTGTAAGTCTGTTGCAGGTATGGGAGTAGCTGAAGGAGATACAAACAATATCATGAATACATACGAAGCATATTTAAAACACGGAGCAGGAAACATTATCACAATCGAAGAGTGTATGCAGATCTATTCAAAACTAGTAGAAAGCATCTCTTTATGCAAGATGGAAGATAAGGAAGAGTTCTGGAATGAATTTATTGATCGAGCGGCCAGATATACTTATATAAGGAATCAGTGGGAAACCATGAATACAGAAGAAAAGATGGCTGCTGACGATGGCCGGACTCAGGCCCATAATGTTGTGATCACTGCTCTAAATACTCTTGCAAGAATAGTAGAGAATGAGGGCGGTGATGCTTCATGGAGATCACAGCTTGGAGATTACAGGAAGCGTATAGGCGATTTTGCTTGCTTTGTGTCTTATATAACAGGAATATGCAATAGATGAATAAGCGATTTCCTGTAGATGTGATTCTTCAGCATAATACCGATAAGACTCAGATTTTCAAATAATGATGGAGAGAGAAACGAGTACACCATAAGAGGATACAAAGATTTGTCCGGACAGGAGTCATTATGTTCAACATATTTCTAAAGAAAAAACCGGATATCCCGGCATATAACTATGATCCAGAAAAAGAGATACCTGTGATCCGTGCATCAATCTGTAATGGAGAGCAGGTGGCAGGATTTAAGGATAAAAAGACAGGGGCGTTTCATGAGTTAATGGTCATTCGTAGCGATAAGGACATTGCTGAATTCAAAAATGCCTTTAGTCTTAGGGATATTAGGAAGGAGTACTGATACATGGAAACAAGATATTACATTGTGGTAGGCATAGACGTGGATTATGCAAATCTTAAAATGATAGATATTGAGAGGGCATTGCTTCCAGAGGACATCAAAGAGGGCAGCAACCTTTTTATGTGACTGAGATTGTAGGTGACATTTGTGACAGAGATTGAAAGATTAAAAGATATAGTAAAAACACTACGAAGTGAGAATGGCTGCCCCTGGGACAAGGCACAGACTCATGTGAGTCTTAAGGCAGCCTGTATTGAAGAAGCTTCTGAAGTAATCTGCGGGATCAATATTTTGAAAGAAACCAAGGATTCTGAAAACCTGAAAGAAGAACTTGGAGACCTACTTCTCCAGGTAATGTTCCATGCAGTAATGGCTGAGGAGGAAGGGCTCTTCACCTTTGATGACATCGCTAAGACAGTATCAGAAAAGATGCTGAGAAGACATCCTCATGTATTCGGAGATATGAAATATGCTTCTGAGGAAGAACTCCGTGAAGCATGGAATGAGATAAAGAAGGAAGAAAAGGCCGGGAAAGAATGGCAGGAAGAATATCTGAAATCTGCCTTTAAGGAGGCATCGGAGCTCATTACAAGGGCTGAGAAGCGGAAGGGATTCAGGTAAATAAAAGGTACCGGTTCAAACAACAATGAAGGGGTGATTATTCGATGGATGATCGTTTGAAAAAACAGCTGGAATTCTCTCTTGAGATTGATAAAGAAAAGAACGTTTTCAGACAGACCAGCCTCTCAGGGCATGGGAGAAAAGAGAATGATGCAGAACATGCCTGGCATATGGCAATCATGGCATATCTGTTAAAAGAATATTCTAATGAGCCAATTGACATAGCAAAGACCATGCTCATGTGTCTTATCCATGATGTGGTGGAAATAGATGCAGGCGATACCTATGCCTATGATGAAGAAGGGCTTAAGACACAGAAAGAGCGAGAAGATAAGGCTAAGGAACGTATATTCTCAATTCTGCCGGAAGATCAGAAAAAGGAACTTGTTTCTCTATTTGACGAGTTTGAAGCCTATGAAACACCGGAGTCACGATTTGCTCATGCCATGGATAATCTGCAGCCGCTTTTACTGAATGAAAGTAATGATGGCGGAGACTGGAGAGAACATAAGGCTACAGCTGATAAGGTTTACGGAAGGCAGAAAAAGACAAAGCTTGGATCGGAAAAGCTCTATGAGGAAGTGACTGATAAGATACTCAAGAAGAACATAAAGAATGGGAATATTCTATAGCTTCTTTCTTTATAAAAAGGATTAATACAATGTGGGAACATGACTATGATAAACAGGCAAATTACTGGATAAAAAAGGATGCTGATTCAGTTAAACTTGAACGGGAGAAACTGAAGGAAAGAATAGAATCCTTTATATGTGAGAGAAAGACATGTGCACTGGCTACGGCTGCGGACGGTTTTGTAAGATGTACTCCGATCGAATATAACTACATAGACAGATCATTTTACTTTTTGTCGGAAGGCGGGCTTAAGTTTAAAGCATTAAAAGATAATAAGAATGTCAGCATTGCTATTTTCGACGTTTATGATGGATTCGGAAATCTGAAGGGGCTTCAGGTACAGGGTAAAGCCTGGATGATAGAGCCTTTTTCAGATGAATATTTGAAGATTCTTGAGTATAAGAAGATTCCGGTTAAAGCTATTAGGAAAATGCCTGATGCCATGAATCTGATCAAGGTGGTTCCAAAGAGTTTCGATTATCTTGATTCAGATCTTAAGCAGGAAAACGTAGATATAAGACAGCATTTGGAACTGTAAGGAAGGGGATAGAAAATGATAACGAGAGAAGAAGCTTTTAATCTGCTGAAGAAATACAATAAGGATCCTTTCCATATCCAGCACTCACTGACTGTGGAAGCAGTCATGAAGTGGTATGCGAAGGAGCTTGGATATGAGGATGAAGAAGATCGATGGGGCATCGTGGGACTTCTCCACGACATTGATTTTGAACTTTATCCGGAGGAACACTGTCTTAAGGCGGTATCCCTACTAAGGGAAGGCGGGGTAGATGAGGGTATCATCCATTCTGTCTGCTCACATGGGTATGGGATAACTGTACCATGCGGTGTGACAATAGACGTGGAACCTATACATGAAATGGAGAAGGTTCTGTTTGCTGCGGATGAACTTACAGGGCTTATATGGGCTGCAGCACTTATGAGACCATCAAAAAGCACAAAGGACATGGAATTAAAGTCCCTGAAAAAGAAGTATAAGAGCAAGGGATTTGCAGCCGGATGTTCCAGGGAAGTAATTGAGAGAGGCGCAGAACAGCTTGGCTGGGAGCTTGATAAACTTCTCGACATGACACTTAAGGCCATGGCCGCAAGTGAAGATACGATCAATGCAGAAATGGCTGCTCAGAGCGGCAGAATATAATGCTTGTCAGATCATTCTGTGTGGTACGATTTACATGTGTTAGCAGTTCTTAAATGCAAAGGAATTTATTTTTAAATTATGAGAATTATTTTATCGCCTGCCAAAAAAATGAATAAGGATACTGACAAACTGGACTATAAGGATCTTCCCGTATTCCTTGAACAGACAGCATGTATCCTGTCCTGGCTCTGTGATCATTCGCTATCAGAGCTTCAAAAACTGTGGGGCTGCAATGAGAAGATAGCGAAGCAGAATTATGAACGTATCAAGGATATGGATTTACACAGTTGCTTAACACCTGCGATAATTTCATATGAAGGTCTTGCCTATCAATACATGGCACCAGCAGTATTTGAGAGGAGCTCTATAGATTATGTTCAGGAACATCTGAGAATCCTATCGGGATTCTACGGAGTCCTGAAGCCTTTAGATGGTGTGACTCCATATAGACTTGAGATGCAGGCAAAGGTAAGTTTACGTGGTCACAAAGATCTATATGATTTTTGGGGACAGAGACTTTATGATGAAGTAAGTGATGGAACCGGGATTATCATTAATCTTGCTTCTAAGGAATATTCAAAGTGTATAGAAAAGTATCTGAAGCCTGATGATACATTTATAACTGTAACTTTTGGCGAGACTGTAAATGGAAAGCTTGTGACAAAGGGTACATATGCAAAGATGGCACGTGGCGAGATGGTAAGGTTCATGGCAGAGAACATGATAGAAGATCCAAATGAGATAAAGAACTTTGACCGTCTTGGATATGTATTCAGGAATGATTTATCTAATGGTGATGAACTGGTATTTGAAAGAAGAAAATGATTTTGTCTTTTTTAGAGAGCTTAAATATGAGAAGCTTGAGTATACCATTGAATAACACTTACTACGAAGAGTTTTAAAATCCAAAGGGATTGGATGAACTAAAAAAAGAGGTTATTTATGAGAATTATAAACCTGATAGAAAATACTGAAGGGAAAGCAGGTTGTGCAAGCGCACATGGACTGTCATTTTATGTAGAGACTTCCGGACATAAGGTGCTTGTAGACCTGGGACCATCTGACGAAACAATCAAAAATGCCGAGATATTAGGCATTGACCTCTCACGGATAGATACTGTCATTCTGAGTCATGGACATTATGACCATTCCGGAGGAATCAAAGCATTCTCCCGGATAAATCCCAGTGCGGTTATTTACATGCAACAGTCTGCATCTGATGATCATTATGCCGACGATGGAGAAAGTGCAGGCAGTGAGCGATACAAATACATAGGGATAGATAAAGATTTCCTGAATCTTCCTCAGGTTAAGATAGTATCCGGTGATTACAGAATCGATGATGAACTGGAGCTTTTTACACTAAGGAAAAGGACACATAAACTGCCGTTTACGAATAAACGCATATTAAAAAAGGAAAACGGGGAATATGTAGAGGATGATTTCAAACATGAGCAATATCTCGTTATAAAGGATGACGGTAAAAGGATACTGATGTCCGGTTGTGCTCACAATGGTATACCGAACATCCTTGATGCGTACAAAGATAAGTATGATTCATTTCCGGACGCAGTGATCAGCGGCTTCCATCTGATGAAAAAAGTAAAATACACAAAGGATGAAATAGATGAACTCCTGAAAATCGGAAGGGAATTGAAGAAATGCCCGACCATGTTCTATACCTGTCATTGTACAGGGGAAACAGCTTATAAGATACTCAGGATCACAATGGGCGAACAGATCAGGTATGTCCATTCAGGTGATGAAGTAAAGATAGAGAAATGGAACAAAGATAAGGAAAGGAAACAAGTATTTATGAAATGGCATAAGTTTTTTGCATGGGCTACAGTATTCTGTTTTGTGATGACAATGATGACCGGATATGAGAAGAAATGATCGGGTATCCCAATGCTATCGGCACCATTTAAATGATGCCGACTTTTTGGGCAATAATATATTGAAAACTGGTTTTTATGGGAGTAGGATACGTGCAAACAATTAAAATAGCCAATATATTAAAAATAAGACTTACACAAACAAATTAAAAGCCGAAATTAATTTATTAATTTTAACTAAAGTTATTGCAATTTAAATTATTTATAGTATAATTAGTATTGTAAAGAGGAGATGAGAAAAGAAAGGAACCAAAAAAACGGTTCGCTTCTCTTTAAACTAAGATCCAACCTAGATCTTAGTTGGGCAAACCCGGAGAAATCCGGCGACGCAAAGCTATAGGGACCGAAAGGTCAGCCAGTTGCACTTGAAAGGAAAAGAAAATGAGAAACCTCGTTAGAACATTATTCGCAGCAATCTTCTTCGCAGTAATGATGACACTTACATCTTTTGCACAGACTGACCTTGAGGCTCAGGCACTTGCAAAGGTTAATGAGATAAGAATGGCAAACGGTCTTTCAGCAGTTCAGTACAGCGCATCACTTGAGACAACATCAGTAGTAAGAGCAAACGAGATCACAACTAAGTTCTCACACACAAGACCGGACGGAACAGACTGGTACACAGTAAATGCAGATCTTCAGTACGGCGAGAACCTTGCAGAAGGCTACAACACAGCAGACGACGTAGTAAACGCTTGGATGGCATCACCTACACACAGAGCAAACATCTTAAAGCCTGACTTCACAACTTGCGCAATCTCAACAACAACTCAGAACGGAAGAATATACTGGGCACAGGAATTCGGAATCTGATGTAAACAAAAAATGATAAACCTCTCCTTATAAATTAAACCTACGTACATAAAAGACTCTATCGGAACCAAATCCGGTAGGGTCTTTTAGCTGGTTTATTCACCCTTGGTAAAATAACCCTTTGGATGTTTTATCAGATAAATATTTGCCATGTAGTCTGTGATACAATAGAAATCAGTTCAGTTACTGAAAATATCATAAATTAGCAAGATAAGGGGCATTAAAAATGAAAAAAATATTCGACAAAAAAATAAAATCCTTACTAATATGTGTTGTGGTTATATTCACAGCGTTTTTTATTGTATCGTGTGGGGATGAGATGATCTTTCCAAGGGAATCAGACGCAGAAAAAGTTACTACCACGAATGCAGTATATCTTGGGATTAAAAATTATGGACAGGAGGAGGTCAATAAGGATAATAAAGACAGCTTCCAGTACATGTTTGAAATAGATGGCAAAGAGAGTACTTTCCGGATGGATAATGGAACCGTAAATGAGGATGGGGCATATGATTATCCAATTCAGAATATTCTGAAGGAAGGATACAGCTATTTAGTTGTTATAAGCGGTAATACTATCATTTCGGCGGAAGAGACAGGAGACGAAAAAGTGAGCTATGTACCTAAGGTCCAGGGAACTCCGGGAAAACGTACGCTTTTAAATTTTTTAAAGACCGCAATGATGCCTGTCGGAACAACGCTGTATATTTATGGCGGTGGCTGGGACTGGCAGGATGTAGGTTCCGCAATACAGACGAGAACAATCGGTGTTTCGCCGGACTGGGTAAAGTTTTTTGATGAGCATGATGAGGATTTTACCTACAAGTCAAAAGACGGGAATGAAGATAATTCCGATCCTTCAACCAGCTATTATCCTTATGGCGGATATAATGAATACTATTACGCAGGTCTGGACTGTTCCGGGTATTTAGGCTGGATTTTGTATAATACCTTTGAAACAGAGAATGGGAAAGATGGTTATGTGGGTGGCTCCACCGGCATTGCAAAAAGGCTCTCTAAAATGGGCTTCGGTGAGTGGACACAAAATGTCAAAGCACCGGACGGAAAGAACGGATATGAGATGAAGCCAGGGGATGTCATGAGTATTAACGGTCATGTGTGGATAAGCCTCGGTACCTGCGATGACGGTAGTGTGGTCATAGTCCACAGTACACCTGCAAACAGCAGAACAGGGCAGCCCGGAGGTGGTGTGGAGATCAGTGCGATCGGAACCACAGAAAAGTGCGAGGCATATATTCTGGCAGATCACTATATGTCAGAGTACTATCCCAAGTGGTATGAAAGGTATCCGGTAAAACTGGCTGAACCTGAAGTGTATTTCACTTTTGAGGGCGAAAATGCCGGTCGTTTTACCTGGAATACTGAAAATACTACAGATGGAATTACGGATCCGGAAAGGGTAAGTGAGAAAAGCCCGGAGGATGTTCTGAAAATGTTGTTTGCAGAATGAGAAAAATATGCATAGTAGATATTTGAAAGATAATGATAATGAAGCATAAATCGATATTTGGGAAACCAAGCAGGGCATTCATTTTGGCTTTAAGGAGAAGTCTCTTAATGATTTGAAACATTGACATTATATTTGTAGTTAAATAATGATGTACGATAACTTCACAGACGTTATGGTCTTTTAACAATTAAAAGCTAATCACATTAAATGATAATGTCGAAATAAATGGTAGGGGAAAAGTGAATTAATAACTGATAAGGAGGTGGAAAATTGAAACAAAAACATCATAAAGACAATACACTTGTGTTTTTCGTTATGCTGATTGTTTCTGGCATCCTGTCATTCTTGATAGTTTGTAGACCGTTTCAAAAACAGGAGAGCAGCACAGCTGTTACTTACAGTGAGTTTAAGGAGCTGGCATCTGATCAGAAAGAAGAAGAATTTTCTAATCTTACCGGGCAGGAGATATATGATCTTGTAAAAAATAGTGATGAGAATTGGCCGGTGACAGCATATGACCTTATACCTCCACGCAATGCTAAGTGGACGATAGTTCTGTTTGATAATAATGGAGATCTTCATTTTAGCCTTGCATGGCCGCACTATGGTGGTTTTTTACCCGAGAGCATAGCATCAATCAAAGAGCTTTCCGGAACAGTTGATGTGAGCAGAGACGGAGGAGATGGCGGGTATTCCATGTCCTACGGAAGAAACAAAGATGGAAGCTATCCGGATGATTCACAGAGAAGTGTCCCTAAAAGTTCTGCTACGGTTCGAACCGGAACATTGGATATCGATAAGTATAAAGAGGTAGTCGAGATAGTAGTAAGTGAAAACAGTGAAGAAGAACGACTTGCTGCGCTAACAGATATGGACTACAAGGAGGATATTGCTGCACGTTTCATAGCTGATCAGACCGCATGGCTGACACGTGATGAAGTTGCCGGACCGGATAATATTTCGGATGGTGCAGCCTCTGTAGGACACGAAGTTGAAAGCAGTTATGGCTATTATGGAGTTACTGCCCCTTGGAAAGCCGGAGACCTTGATCTCTGTGGCGGCGCCGGACAGATAAATACCGTTTTCAGTTGGGGAACCTTGTGCGATTCCGGGCTGATATATGACATTGGAGAAGCTGAAATCAAGATTGCCAATAAATAAAGTTTATTGAACCACGTACTCGTTTATGGCACTTTTAGACACTTTTAAATTACCTGGGCAGTTGGGGCTTTCTTTAGTCATTTTGTCTGTTGAATTACTTTTCGTGATATAGGATTACCAAAAAATGAACCGATCTCTGATCAATCAAGCAGAAACCGGCTTTTTTTGAGTAAGATTTCTTATCTACAAAATAATATTCCTAAAAAATGTAGAATTCTACAATTTAGGAGATTAAATGATAAAGAGAGATAAGTACTTAAATCAACTTATAAGTGCACAAAAGAACGGGTTTCCAAAAATTATTACAGGCATAAGGCGATGTGGCAAATCATTTTTGTTAAAAGAAATATATAGAGAATACCTAATAAATAGTGGCGTTAATGAGAATAAAATTATCATATTAGAACTGGATGATGACAGGAACATCAAATATCGCGATCCCATTGTACTTGGTGAATATATTCGTGAACAGTGTAAAGGCGAGGGAGAATTCTTTGTCTTTATATGTGAGGTTCAAAAGGTATATAAGATATTGAACCCAGTACTTACAGAAGGAAAGCATATCCTTGCAAAAGAAGATGATGAAGAAACGATATCTTTTGTAGATGTTGTTCTTGGCTTATCAAGGGAAAAAAACATTGATCTTTATGTTACAGGCTCAAATTCAAAAATGCTTTCTTCCGATATAGGTACGGAGTTCAGAGACAAAGCTACTAACATAGCGTTGTCACCTTTATCTTTTGAGGAATATTTCGAATATGTGGGCGGATCAGCAACGGATGCATTTTATTCATATATGCAGTATGGGGGCATGCCACTTGCTGTTTTAAAGAATGATGAAGAAAAAAAGGAGTATCTTAAGAACCTTTTCCATACTACGTATTTTAGCGATATTGTAGAAAGAAATCATTTGAAAAAGGGCGAGGCATTGGATGAACTATGTAACATAATCAGTTCTTCGACAGGTTCATTGCTAAATGCTGATAAGATTGCAAAAACGTTTGTAAGCGTACGGCACGAGAAAATAGACAGAGCGACAGTAGAGAGCTACATGGAATATTTTAAAGATGCTTTTTTGCTACGTGAGGCAAAACGATATGATCTTAAAGGCAGAAAAGAGATTGGAGCATTAAGGAAATATTATTTCTGTGATACAGGACTCCGTAATGCCAGGCTGAATTTTGCTTATCCGGATGAAGCACAGATGCTGGAAAATATTGTCTATAATGAGCTTTGCTATAATGGCAACACAGTAAATGTAGGGGCTTTTGATACTGTCGAAAAAGATAAGAACGGAAAGTCTGTCAGAAAGACAAATGAAGTAGATTTTTATGCTACAAAAGGGGTCAGATCATATTATATCCAAGTAACTGCGGATATATCAAACGCAGATACAAGGACAAGAGAAGTACGTCCTTATATTATGTTGAATGATCAGGTACAGAAGGTACTGGTAATCAATAGGCCTATTAATGAGACTAGAGATGAACAAGGATTTACGATTATTGGAATTTCAGACTTTTTACTCAGGTTTATAAAATAATAAATTGCTGTTTTTTGAAAGATGGAGGACATGCATGACTCTTTCTACAGTTTTATCTTTAATCATTACGGTTTTTGTATGCGGAATACTATATTACAGGATGGTTAAAAGAGAAAGCCCTGAGCCTATTGGCTGGATACAGGCCCTTGTACCGATTGCCTTAGGAATGGCCACGATGGAAATCTCAGGGTTTATTGGAGTTAAGCTATTTTATGCAAATACTTCATTAAGGACTGCGGTTGATCAAATGCCTGCATTAATGGGGTCGATTGTAAGTGCCTTTATGGTTGCAGGCATGCCGGAAGAAGTTATAAAGTTTATTGCAATCATTATATTTGCCGGAATCTTTAAACCAAGAATTAAAAATGTATATGAATATATCCTTTTAGGAGCTGCTATTGGCTTTGGATTTACAATAATGGAAGAAATGGCATATTCCGGTGATGATACAGGTATGGAGATGGTATATATGCTCCTTAGGAAGATATCAGTTCCTGCCCATATGGCTCTCAATATGTTGATGGGCGAATTTATCGGAATTGCAAAGTATAGGAAGACCTTGAATAAAGGTTATTCGGTTAGTTGTTATTTCATCGCCTTATTCGTTCCGATGCTTATACATACGCTGTATGATGCTTTCACAGCTTTAAACAGGCTTGTTGTAAACCCTGATAGTTTTGTCTCCGGAATTATATTGGCTCTGATAGGTTTTATAGGATTCCCAGTGTGGATCATATATATGCTGATAAGATACAAGAAAAAGACAGGAGAATTCTGCAGCATGAGTCTGTTGCCGGAATAGATTATAAATAAGCATAAGTTTGGATTTAGAGGTTTTGATATGAAGAAGTTATTGGTTTTTGTAGCCCTTTTGAGCTTACTCCTTACAGGATGTAACAGAACACTCGTAGATACTACGTGGGCATATAAATATGCTGACATTAATGGCGTTGGAACCGTAGAAGTTTCTTCGTGGACTGATTATGAGAATTCAGACATGATTCAGATAAAGGCTTCCGACGGAACTGTTTATCTTACACATTCAGTTAATGTGGTTCTTAGAACAAAATGATGAAGGATCGGAATAGGGAAAAAGGAAAGAGTATCGGATGATTTATAACAAGAAGATAATTCTTAAAAATGGACAAGAAGCATTACTCAGAAACGGTGATGAGCAGGACGGCAAAGAAGTCTGTGACGTTTACAATAGGACTCATGCCGAAACTGATTTTATGCTCGCTTATCCCGATGAAAACTGTTTTGATCCTGAGCGGGAGTCTAAGTTCCTTTCAGATAAAACGAAGAGTCCTACCGATATAGAGATCATTGCTATTGTGGATGAAATAATCGTCGGGACCGGCGGCATTCAGGCTATTGGAACGATACATAAGCTAATGCACCGTACTGACTTTGGGGTATGTGTACTTAAGGAATACTGGGGGATTGGCATCGGAAAAGCCATTTCGGAGGCCTGCATAGAATGCGCCAGAAACGCCGGATTTGTTCAGATTGAATTAAATGTTGTTTCGGACAATATAAAGGCAATTGAAATGTACAAAGCTATGGGTTTTATAGAATTTGGACGTAATCCCAGGGGATTTAATTCGAGGATAAGCGGATATCAGGAAGTGATTTCCATGTACAAGTGCCTTTAAAAAGGCATCTATATAAAGATGCTTTTTTGCTACGAGAAGTATTACGGGCGAAAATATATGTATAGACGGGGGTATAAAACATGATTAAAAAAATAATTGGTGTAGTGTTAATACTCACAGGCGGATTCTTTACGTTTGCAGCTGCAAAAGCTGTTTTAACTAATCCTTCAACTGTGAATCAGCTGGAAGAAGCACCGTTCATAACTGATGGCAAAGTTGATCCGGCCAATGAGGGAAAAGATGTTATATTGCTGGTATCAACTGACTTAATAGATAATGCTGAAGACTATGAACTTGGTCTGAGATTTGAATATCCGGTGATTCATCGTGAAGTAGAAGAATTGAAATACGATGGGGCGGATCAGATCAAATGGGAACGTTTATATAGTTTTAGCAATGAAGAAACATTAACTGATGAGGTTTTCTTTGGAAACATAAGCGGTCTTGAGTATGAGGTTGACAGCAGTTTGATGGTCGGTCTTAGTGGGAATTCAAAACAGCTGAAAAAGGCTGATTACAAAGAGGAAGATCTTAAGGTTCTGTTTGATGATATTCAGGGACTTGGTGCCGAAGAATATAATGATGTCCTTTATATCACAGACACTGATTCCAGATACTTTAAAAACTGCGATGGAAAAAAAGCTTCTGACTTATTGTGGAATGATTATACCGAACAGGTAGGTGCCATAAGGATAAGCTACCGCGGAACCGTAGTTGATAACATTGATTCAATTGCTCTTATAGGTAAACAAGTAGGTAATCGACTTGAAAAATCAGATACTATTGATTCTGTTTCATGTTTTGAGAATGTACACAACAAAGAAGAATTCATGAAAGAACATAAGAAAACTTCTGCTTTTGGTATCGGATTTGGTTTGATAGTGAGCATTGCCTTATTGCTGTCCGGGGTATTTCTTGTTGTTAAGAGTTAACTTGATTATGTGGTATAAAGGAGTAACGGCCGTATGATACTTGTGACAGGGACAACTGGATTTGTTGGCGGAAAGATAATGGAGGTCTGCTATGCACGAAAACGTAATATTCTGTTATTCGGGAACAGGGAACTGTTTGAATCTTGCAAAGAATATAGCAACGGGTATCGGTGGTGCGGATATCATAATGATGCGTTCAAAACCGAAGGTTTCAGATGTTACTGAAGCTAAAAAAGTAGGGTTTGTTTTCCCATGTTATGGTGGCGGAGCCCCGGAAGACGTATTGAAATATGTTAAGACTATAAAAGTGAATCCTGATGCTTATACTTTCGGGATATGTCAGCCAGCTGTTTATAAGGGGACCGGTCTTGCAGAACTAAACAGCATAATCCCGCTTAAGTATTGGAGCGTAGTAACACACCATTGCAGCTGTGTATGGCTGTTTCCGCATAATGTCATGGTTCCATTTCTTAATAAAGAAAAAGCGCAGGAAAGAAGTGAAAACAGGGCAGCTCAAATTGCTAAGGATATCATGAATGAGAAAACATCCAAGAGACCATTCAGAAATCCTCTAAACGTTATTGAGAACAAAATCTGGCCTGTTATTGCAAATATAAAGATCAAGGCATTTTCTATAAGTGATAAATGTATTTTATGCGGACAGTGTGTAAAACTGTGTCCGAGACAGAATATAAAGATGGAGAATGGAAAGCCCAGATTCGGAACTAACTGTGCCCAGTGTCTAGGATGTCTTCAATATTGTCCGAAGAATGCAATTTCAATTGGCAGGATAACAGACAGACGGGAGCATTATCATAATCCAAAGGTAAAGGCAGAAGATCTTATGGAAGATATCATACATGTAGATATTTGATGAGTTTTTCACTAACGAATATTAAGCTGAAAAATTGGATGTCTTTTATGGTCGGAGGAGAGAATGTCTATAATCACAAAAATTCTGGCAACAATGGTTGCTCAGTTGTAGTAATAATAGATAAGCGGATATCAGGAAGTAATTTCCATATACAAGAGCCTGAAATAATTACCACTGCAAAGGTGATCACAATGGACAAGAAAGAAAAAGAATTAAGCAAGTTTTTGAGCCTCATACTTAGGCATAAACCGGAGACCATAGGTATAAAACTTGATGAACATGGATGGGCAGATGTCGGGAAACTTATTGCTGGGATAGGAAAAACTCATAAGTTCGACAAGGAAATGCTTGAAAAGATAGTGGCAGAAGATGAAAAGCAGAGGTATTCGTTTAACGAGGATAAGACGCTTATCAGGGCTAATCAGGGGCATTCTATTAACGTGGATGTGGAACTAAAAAAGACCATTCCTCCTGAAATCCTTTGGCACGGTACGGGCGAAAAGTATGTTGAGTCAATACTTGGGAAGGGACTTATCCCTAAATCAAGATTATACGTCCATTTGTCAAAAGACTATGATACGGCGGTCAAAGCAGGAAGCCGACATGGAAAACCTGTAGTATTCAAAGTGTATGCCGGAAGAATGGCAGAAGAGGGATATGAGTTTTTCCTGTCAGAAAATGATGTATGGCTGTCTAAGCACGTACCAAAGGAATATATAGAAGTTTATAACCCGTATAGTGGTGAAGGGTTAAAGTAAACTCTATTGAAAGGAGCCCGGATTATGAGCAGTAATGATGATGATGAGTTTTTTGATATGTTCATGATGGGAATGTTCGATGACCACAGTTCACCGAAAAGGGGCGGTGGTGGATGTGCAGTCTGTATTCTTATTATGGTATGTGCATCTGTTTTATTTAAGGTCTTGTTAACCTCTATAGTTTGAGAAGATTTGTTGAATAGAATATCATGGTCACAAAGGTGTGACCGGGATATTTTTTGTAAATTAAGTAATAATACTTTAGTGACATCGAATTTGACAGGATCACCTGTCAGATTCGATGTCCCTTTTTTTATCAAGAAAGGATCAAACCCATATGAAACAGAAAACCATCATCCTAGTGGACGGCGAGAACGTAAGCGCAAATATTTCGCAAAACCCTTGTTTAACGAAATAATAGTGATAAACTGCCGTGAGAACAACCCTTAATTGATGTCGGTTTTGTCGGTTTAACCAAAACCTGTAAAAAGAATAAAGCAGAAGTGTAAAATGTCTGTTTTTTCGGCTTTTTACACTTCTGCTTTATTCTTTAAACCAGTTTCTGTAAAATGCCGAATAAATAAACCAGAATCTGTAAAATGCCGAAGATATTAAAGCAGAAATTCAGGTGCCGTAATAACATTTATGACATCTATTTCCTCACGGTATGGTTGGCTCAGTCTGAAATTCTCTCTTCTCGAATCAAGCACCCGTATAATCGTGAGCTTAAAATCCATTCTTACTTTCAGATATCTTTGCACGAAGGTTTCGGCGTTTCTACATCGTATAATCTCACCATGAAAAAGATCGTTTTCTGTGAATATCAACCTGTCCGCATCAAGAAGCAATTCCATTATTGCAGTCTCAGCTCCGCCTTCGCATATTACAGCCACTTTTTCTCCAAGGATCAGTTTCTTTCTTTTCAATGTATCTCCCCACGAAGAAATCTTTTGAAATCCATATAAGCCTCATAGTTCGGGGCAGTTCCTTTAAGATAGTTGCTCTCATAAGCAACACTCTTTTTTATGTCATTTCTGGTAAAACGAGATGCCAGGTTTTCTATCGAAATACCATCTTCATTCCTGATAATATAGGTATTATCATTTCGGTCAAATTCATCCAGTAACGATGGATAATGTGTTGAAAATACCAAGATCGCACCATTCTTATTTATCTTGGTGTTTTGGAAAAATCTTATCAGTGTGGCAACCAACTCCCTGTTAAAGTGATTCTCCATTTCATCTATCAAAAGAATTCCGCCATTTTTGAATATATCAATAGCAACCATATACACGGTAAGGCCTTTTATTGTGCCGGAGGAAAGATAGAGATTTAATTCTCTTTCATTTGACAGTATTATTTCTTCCTTCTGTCTGTAAAACTTCAAACGTATGTCTTTCTTCAGGCCTTTTCTTTCATAACGAAGGTACTCGACGCTTGGATCCAACAACTTTAGAAGACTTGCTGGAAATACAGCTTCTACTTCAAGTCTGTTATCGTCCGTAATATCAGACAGATCCTTGTAGTCAATTCTGCATGAATGCTCCTTATTATAGGCGATCATAATGCTTATGTCGTCTCTGAGATATGCTTCGTTATTATCTCTGCTCACTTCAGAGTCATATTTCGTGAAATCAAAGAGAGCCTTCTTGTATTTCACTTTTTTTGAAGACTTTGATTTCAAGGTTTCATCCAGAATAACATATCTTCTTTCCTTGCTGCTCTTGTCTACTCCTATTTCTACAGTCAGATCATTTATATTTCCATCATCATAAAAGAAGACTTCTAATATCAATCTGTCTTCATCATTCATAATTGCCAGCACATCTCTTACACCAGCATTATTGATCTGATTTGCCGAAAGCAGATTCAATACGAAAGAAACCATGTTAAGAACAATCGTCTTTCCTGACGCATTGATCCCGATAAGTGCGATCACATTATTCTGGTATATATTTGAAAACAGAGAAGTCATCTGATCTCTGTCTTCATCAGTAACTCTCTGCGAAGCAATAAAATCTATCGTTTCGTTTTCCTTAAAAAGAGGGTATCCGGAACAAACAATTCTTAAAAGCCTCATATCTAACCTCACTATACTTTATTTACGTATTTGGCGTAATTATTAATCTACATTCTACCTGTATTGTCCATCAATATCAAGCAATAATTACGTGATTCCAGTAAATAATCACCAAATAAAAAATAATCCCAGACCCTTTAGGGTCGGGGTAATTGACTATAAATAGTCTTTTAGATGTTGGATCAATTCGTGTACTTTTGTTCCGGGAGCAGAAGCTGATGGAACTTTGCCTTTATTATTGCACTCCAAGCGTATTGCGTTTGTTATAGCATCCTTCATGAAAGGCCTCAGAATCTCAAACATATCTGTCCTGTTTTTTGAGTATTTTCCGTAGCCATATTTTGTCAACCATTCAGAAAGCTTAGGCCAATATTCTTTTCTGTCAATTACCCCGACCCTAAAGGGTCTGGGCTTGTAACTCATCCGTAAGGTCCTAACGTCATAATACTATGCTCCCTTACTGTGCAGGTTTCCTTGCATCCCCGTGGTACAACGGGACTATGGTTACATCACCGGACGATTGACTTACGTCCGCTTTTTAAACAGTCAGGTCATGCCCGGCTGTTTTGTTTAATCGATTTTTCTGCTTCCAAACCTTGGATTAGTATCTCCTGATACATACATGGTTCCGAGTTCATACAGGTTCATGGCACCTATACGATCATCATTGGAATGATAACCGCAGGCATCACATATATACTCATGTATATCATGATGTCTGTTGAGCTTGTGTATCCTGCCACACTTAGGGCATCTCTGTGATGTATAGGATGCATCAACCTTTAGTACGAATGAGTCGGTTTCCTTTACCTTGTATGAAAGGAACTGCTCCAGCTGATAGAATGACCATGACCTCAACTCACCATTCTGTTTCTTGTTCCAT
>NZ_AUJX01000039.1 GCF_000424445.1 Oribacterium sp. NK2B42 | reverse complement strand
TACATGATCTGTCATTGTAGCCGCCTTAATTATTGTTACGCCTTCCATCTTGCACACTTTTCCTAATATCTGTCCTACCTCCGCTTGTAGTTTTCCATACATTACTTTACGTCTGTATTTCGGAATGAACACGATATGATATGTGCAATTATACTTGCTATGTGATAAACTTTGATTGTCCATTGGACCTAATCCTCCGTTTCAATTAGTGTGGTTTGCTAGACCTGCACTTATTGTACATCGGAGGTTTTAGTTTATGTTACTCCGTTTATCGCTTCCGCTTTTATTGCTCCCCCAGCTCAGCTGGGGGATTAAGACTGTTTCATTTAAATAAGATATATCTTAAACCTATATATCATATTCAAATCATTATAACTCACTTAGGGTCATTACGTAAAATTAAGATTACAACGCAAGCAATATTTGCCGTTTTAAAACAAAAATCTGTACTTTTAATCAGTTTGTCATAACAGTTCAGTCGGTGGACCAGGGGGGACGGGGTTGGTGGTCCACCGACTGAACTGTTACCGCTTGTCGAGAATTATTTCAGAAAAAAATAATCAGAACTTGACACATCTCCATTGCTTTGCTAAGATTTCATTTGCACAAAAGCGATGCGTGGCTCAGCTTGGTAGAGCGCTGCGTTCGGGACGCAGAGGTCGCAAGTTCGAATCTTGTCGCATCGACTAAAAAAAAGAGTTTTGGGTTTCCCAAAACTCTTTTTTTGTGCCCGGTGGATTAAAGGGTGATATCAGCCATAACATATAATTAATTTTACAAGGTAACGGTGATGCGCTATCATGAATAGGTAAAAGTAAGTGGGTGTCAAAGCTGTTTGTCACCCACTTATGACGTGTTTAAATTCACATTAACAAATCATCCAAAAGGAGCTTCGCAAACTAATGAAAAAAGAAACAAAATGCATTGAAGCCGGCTATACACCAAAAAATGGCGAGCCACGCATGATACCTATATATCAGAGCACCACCTTTAAGTACGATACAAGTGCTGACATGGGAAAGCTTTTCGATCTGGAGGCTGAAGGATACTTCTATACAAGACTTCAGAATCCTACCAATGATTACGTTGCTGCAAAGATCGCAGCCCTTGAGGGCGGAACAGCAGCAATGCTTACATCTTCAGGTCAGGCGGCAACATTTTTCTCTGTTTTCAATCTGGCAAGTGCAGGAGATCATGTGATCGCATCTTCAAGTATCTATGGCGGAAGCTTCAACCTTTTTAATGTCACCATGAGGAAAATGGGCATAGATTTCACTTTTGTGGATCCGGAATGCTCAGACGAAGAGCTGGAAGCAGCATTCAAGCCAAACACAAAGTGTGTTTTCGGAGAGACCATAGCAAACCCCGCTCTTATAGTTTTAGACATTGAGCGTTTTGCCGATGCAGCCCATAAGCATGGCGTACCTCTAATCATCGACAACACCTTTGCAACACCTATCAACTGCAGACCTATCGAATGGGGAGCAGATATCGTAACTCATTCAACCACAAAATACATGGACGGTCACGATGCAACAGTAGGCGGTGCCATCGTTGATTCAGGTAATTTTGACTGGATGGCTCATGCTGACAAGTTCCCGGGACTCTGCACACCGGATGATTCCTATCACGGCATCACCTATGCAGAAAAGTTTGGCAAAGCAGGCGCCTTCATCACAAAGGCCACAGCACAGCTCATGAGAGACCTCGGTTCCATACCTTCACCTATGAACTGCTACATGCTGAACCTTGGACTTGAGTCCCTTGCTGTCAGAATGCAGAGACATTGTGAAAATGCACAGAAGGTTGCCGAGTTCCTTCAGGCTAATGAGAAGGTGGCTTATGTAACATATCCTGGACTTAAGGGCGACAAGTATTATGATCGCGCTAAAAAGTACATGCCGGACGGCACCTGCGGTGTTATTTCCTTCGGTGTGAAGGGCGGAAGAGCAAATGCTGAAGAGTTCATGAAGCGCCTAAAGCTCGCTATCATCGCAACACACGTTGCCGACGCGCACACCTGTGTTCTTCATCCCGCATCCTCAACTCACCGTCAGATGACAGATGAAGAGCTTCTGGCAGGCGGAATCAAGCCTGATATGATCAGACTTTCAGTCGGCATCGAGAATGTTCAGGACATAATCGATGATCTTTCACAGGCACTTAATGCTTAATGATTATACGAAGACACTTTATGCTTTTGCCAAGGTACTTTACGCTTGACTTTTGTCGTAAGCAAACTGCAAATGGCAGCCTTTTTAAGGAGAAAATCAATGAACACTAATTTTGACGTTATAATAATCGGCGCGGGACCTGGAGGTATATTCGCGGCCTATGAGCTTATGAAACTGGACCCACAGCTTCAGATTGCAGTTTATGAATCCGGCAATCCTCTGGAAAAGAGAAAATGTCCCATAGACGGTGACAAGATTAAGTCCTGCATCAATTGTCCTATCTGCTCCATCATGAGCGGTTTCGGCGGTGCGGGAGCCTTCTCTGACGGTAAGTACAACATTACCAATGCTTTCGGCGGAACTCTCTACGAGCACGTAGGTCGTGACAATGCTATCGAGCTTATGAAATATGTTGACAACATTAACATGAGCCACGGCGGCGAGGGCACAAAGCTTTACAGCACCTCAGGATCCGAGTTTAAAAAGAAGTGTATCCAGAGTAAACTTACACTCCTTGATGCATCCGTAAGACATCTGGGAACCGACAAGAACTATGTGGTTCTCAAAAATATGTATGAAGAAATGAAGGATCACATCAAATTCTTCTTCAGAACACCTATCGAAAAGGTTGAGAAGCTTGAGGATGGCTATGAGGTGTCCTTTAAGGACGGTAAAGCCACCTGTAAATACTGCGTCATCTCTGTAGGCCGAAGCGGAAGTAAGTGGATGCAGTCAGTATGTGAAGAGCTTAATATCCCGACCAAGTCAAACCGTGTTGACCTTGGTGTCCGTGTAGAACTTCCGGCGGTTGTATTTGAGGATATCACCAGTGCGCTCTACGAAGGAAAGATCGTTTACCAGACCCAGAAGTTTGAGGATTCTGTCCGTACCTTCTGTATGAACCCCCGTGGTGCGGTTGTTAATGAAAACACCAACGGCATCATCACAGTAAACGGTCACAGCTATGAGGATCCTTCACTTCAGACCGAGAATACAAACTTTGCGCTTCTGGTAAGCAAGCATTTCTCAGAGCCTTTTAAGGACAGTAACGGCTACGGTGAAAGCATTGCCCGCCTCTCCAATATGCTGGGCGGAGGAGTTATCGTACAGAGATTCGGAGATCTCGAAAGGGGACGACGCAGTACCGTTAAGCGTATAGAAGAGGGCACTGTAAGACCTACCCTTAAGGCTACCCCCGGCGACCTGAGTCTCGTTCTTCCAAAGCGAATCCTTGATGGAATCATCGAGATGATCTACGCTCTCGATAAGATCGCTCCGGGTACTGCCAATGATGACACCCTGCTTTACGGTGTAGAGGTTAAGTTCTACAATATGGAAGTTTCTGTTGATGAGAAGCTTGAGACCATTTATCCCGATCTCTTTGTAATAGGAGACGGAAGCGGTGTTACCCATTCGCTTTCACATGCTTCAGCAAGCGGAGTATATGTAGCGAGAGAGATTGCTGAAAGAATAAAATAATATTTCTAAAATTGTTTGAGAAAACGCGGATTGAATGTAAACATTCAATCCGTTTTTTTGCCACAATAGCCATCCACCGGGGACGGTTTCTCACCGGCGAGAAACCGTCCCCGGTGGATTCCAACTGAGCTTGACGGATGATTCTATGCCTGATACAGGACTTATGCAGCAGGTTATACATTCTATGAAGTTATAATATATTATCTTCTCATAATTCATGTTGCATTTTGATTGTGCAAAAACTATAATTTTACTAAATTACAAGCGATATAAGCTTATGAGTTAATTACTATATTTTGGAGGATTTTAAAAATGGCAGAACCAAGATTATTTTACGAAAAAGACTGTGACATATCTTTCCTTAACGGCAAGAAGATCTGCATCATCGGATACGGATCACAGGGACATGCTCATGCACTCAATCTTAAAGAGTCAGGCTGTGATGTAGTCGTTGGTCTTTATGAGGGTTCAAAATCAAAGGCTAAGGCAGAATCACAGGGTCTCACAGTACTTCCTACAGCAGAGGCTGTAAAGCAGTCAGACGTCATTATGATCCTCATTAACGACGAGCTTCAGGCAGATATGTACAAGAAGGATGTAGAGCCAAACCTTAAGGCCGGCGATATGCTTATGTTCGCACACGGCTTCAATATCAACTACAAGCTCATCGTTCCCCCTGCAGATGTTGATGTAGCTATGATCGCTCCTAAGGCTCCGGGACATACAGTTCGTTCAGAGTATCAGGCAGGAAAAGGAACTCCTTGTCTCGTAGCTATCCATCAGGATGCTACAGGTCATGCACTTGACAAGGCTCTTGCTTACGGCGCAGGCATCGGCGGCGCACGTGCAGGTATCCTTGAGACAACCTTCAAGACAGAGACAGAGACAGATCTTTTCGGTGAGCAGGCAGTTCTTTGCGGTGGTGTTTGCGCACTTATGCAGGCAGGTTTCGATACTCTCGTTGAGGCCGGCTATGATCCAAGAAATGCTTATTTCGAGTGTGTTCACGAGATGAAGCTTATCGTAGACCTTATCTATCAGTCAGGTTTCGCAGGCATGAGATATTCTATCTCCAACACAGCTGAGTTCGGTGACTATGTAACAGGTCCTAAGATCGTTACAGAGGATACCAAGAAGGCTATGAAGAAGATTCTTTCAGATATCCAGGACGGAACATTTGCATCTGAGTTCCTTCAGGATATGAACAACGGTAAGGTTCACTTCCAGGCAATGAGAGCAAAGGCTGCTCAGCACCCTACAGAGACAGTTGGTGCAGATATCAGAAAGCTTTACAGCTGGAACAACGAATCTGACAAGCTCGTTAACAACTAATAGTTTTCACAAAGATGTTTTTAGGCCGGCTGTTTTAAACGCCGGTCTTTATTTCTATTCAGGCACGGAGGTGAATAATGCTTGAAATACTTGACCATCTCATCTTATACAACAATGTAAAACATGACCGGACTCTGAGAACTCTGGCGAAAGCGGAGAATCTCCTGAGATACAATGAGCAGCAGTCTGTTCAAGAGCTTCTTTCGGAGTGCCTGGATGAGGTTCACTACATCATGGAGACTGCAACAAAATACGGTTTCACTGAGAATCTCTGGGCAGCCTACATTAGCTTTCTCATCATGAATGATGAAAATCCTCTTGCTCTGGTTTCCGAAAACAGTGTGATTCCAAGAGGCTCCGCCTCCGAGATAGCTCTCGGAGATTGCCGGTATCTTATGGACCTGATTCATTATGATTTCTCCTTCCTTGAACTGAAGCTTGGGATCAGCTGTATGAAAAAGCTGCAGTCCTATAAGGCTGTGCAGAAGCACGAGAGAATGTATTACAGCTACATTTCAAAAACCGTAAACTCTCTGAAGGTCAGACTTCTCTCGGCCGGTACTCGGGAGCGCTTTTATGATGCCATCTCGGAATACTATGAAAACTACGGCGTCGGAATGTTTGGTCTCAATAAAGCTTTCCGTATCAGAAATAATATTGACGGTTCTCCTGAGCTTATCCCTATCAACAACCTGGAGTCGGTAAACTACGATGACCTTGTGGGATATGAACTGCAGAAGAAGCAGGTCTATGACAATACCCTTGCTTTTGTGGAAGGGAAGAGTGCCAACAACGTACTTCTCTATGGCGATGCCGGGACCGGAAAGTCCACCACCATCAAAGCAACCCTCAACGAGTTTTACCCTAAGGGTCTCAGACTCATCGAAATCTACAAGCATCAGTTCAAGGATCTTTCATACGTGATTTCAAAGGTCAAGACCAGAAACTATAAATTCATAATCTACATGGATGACCTTTCCTTTGAGGATTTTGAGATCGAATACAAATACCTTAAGGCAGTCATCGAAGGCGGCTTCGAAACAAAGCCGGATAACATTCTTATTTATGCCACCTCCAACCGCCGTCATCTCATAAAGGAAAACACAAAGGATCGTGACGATATGGGAGTAGGCGGAGATGTATTCCACTCCGACACCCTGGAAGAGAAGCTGTCTCTTGTGGACCGCTTTGGTCTCAACATCCTGTACACCAAGCCAAGCATGCAGGAATTCCAGCAAATTGTCATCAATCTCGCAAAGAAATATCACATCGATATGGAGGAGAAAGAGCTTCTTGCCGCTGCCAATGTCTGGTCCGTGAGAAAGGGTGGCCACACCGGAAGAGTCGCACAGCAGTTCATCAATTCCCTGAATCCGGGAAAGACTGCCACACCATAAGTTTTGAACCTTTCGAAAAAGCCGCCCGGTCTTCAATCTCAAAGCATAACAGCCATAACTTATTGATTGTTGACATGCCATACTTATAAAGTCATAATTGTTTTATATATTTTAATGAAAGGCACGCAAAGAAGCATGAATAATTATAGTGTTATACTAGCAGTCATTATTATTCTCGTGAACATTATTGTCATTAGCAATAATGCTTATTTGTGTAAAGCTTTTCAGGAGATATAAAGTCATGACGCGCTTTTAAACCTTGCAGCTTTACAACTGCAAGGTTATTTTTTTAGCAGGGAACTTCCTCTTCTTAATGAAGAAAAAGCCGTCGAAAATCCATGATATTTATTCGAAATAGTTGTATAGTTATATTTGTGATTTATAGTATTAAAACTTATTATATCCGCAATAAAGCCGTCACGCGGGCGCTGTGTATACACAAATGCACATGTGAGGGTTACACGGGATCCGAAAGGTATCTGCCGGATTCTGCAGCGTTTTAACGACTCATATCATAGGATTATTATCACCTTCAAAGGAGAACTAAGATGAGATTAAAGGGAGCACAGATTCTGATCGAAGAACTTGTCAAGCAGGGCGTTGATACCGTGTTCGGTTATCCCGGAGGCGCAGTTCTCGACATCTATGACGAGCTGTATAAAAACAGTGACAGGATCAACCATATCATTTCAGCTCACGAGCAGGGCGCCTGTCACGCAGCAGACGGCTATGCAAGAGCCTCCGGTAAAACCGGAGTAGTTATCGCAACTTCCGGTCCGGGTGCCACCAATCTTGTTACCGGCATCGCCAATGCAAACCTTGATTCAGTTCCGCTCGTTGCCATCACCGGTAATGTTTCCATCAATGCTCTGGGCCGTGACAGTTTCCAGGAAGTAGACATTGTGGGCATCACCCAGCCGGTGGTAAAGCACAACTTTATGGTACGTTCGGTTCAGGAACTGGAGCAGACCATCAAGGAGGCATTTCTCATTGCAAACTCCGGAAGAAAGGGTCCTGTACTTATAGATATTCCAAAGAATGTCCAGACCGACATGTGTGAGTACGGTATCGCAGTTGTTCCCCGCATGCCGGATAAGCCAAAGGTTCCTTACGTTAAGGAAGCTGCGCTGGAGGCTATAAAGAACTGCAAGAGACCATTTATATATTGCGGCGGCGGCGTTCTCGCATCAGGTGCGGAAAAAGAGGTTCTGGAGCTTTCACATCGACTGGATGCCCCCATAGGACTCAGTATGATGGGCAGAACAGCAATCCCGGATTCCTATGATTATAACCTGGGAATGTGCGGAATGCATGGACAGTACGCAGCCACAAAGGCTCAGGCAGAATGTGATCTGATGCTGGCTATCGGTGTGCGATTCTCAGACCGTGCAACGGGAGATATCAGTGAATACACAAGAAAATGTACCGTCATTCACATTGACATAGACAAGGCTGAGTTCGGAAAGAATGTAAGCCCCGATGTCTGTCTCCAGGGTGAGATAAAGGGTATCCTTCAGGATCTTCTCAAGGACATCCAGGGGGTTCGCCACAAGGAATGGAGAGAAGAGGTTGAAGAGTTCAAGAAGACCAGAATCCCGGATCGTCCCGGAGAGTTCTGTCCGAAAAACATCATTGAAACTGTCAGAAAACATGTTCAGGATGACACAGTCGTTGCTACCGATGTGGGGCAGCACCAGATGTGGACAGTACAGTTCTATGATTTCGAACAGCCCCGTACCTTACTTACCTCAGGTGGCCTCGGTACCATGGGCTATGGACTGGGCGCCGCAATCGGAGGCTGCATAGGTTCAGGCCGTAAAAGAACAGTTCTTTTTACTTCAGAAGGTTCCTTCGGTATGAACCTGAATGAGCTTTGTACAGTTGTAAGCCAGGAGCTTCCCATAACCGTAGTTATCCTTGATAACAATGTTCTCGGCATGGTACGTCAGTGGCAGGGCATTTTCTACGAAGGCAGATATTCTCAGACTACTCTCGCAAGAAAAACCAACTTTGCAGCCCTTGCGGATGCCTTCGGCTCAAAGGGCTACTCTGTATCAACTCTTGAAGAGCTTGAGAAAGTACTGGAAGAGACCGATAAAGAACCGGCTGGCTCCTTCGTTATAGACTGTCATATAAGCGAGGATGAAAAGGTTCTTCCTATGATCCCGCCAGGAAAGTCAATAAAGAGCATTATTCTTAAAGATTAAAGTCTCATTACCCGACGTCATCGTGGGAACTGCAGGTTGAAGCATTTATAATGATATTTCGAAGCAGTTTAGTACAGACTGCCTAAACCAGTATATTGAAAGGAACAAAGCTAATCATGGAAGAGAAATTTATCATTGATCTTTGGGTAAATAATCGTTTCGGTGTACTTAACAGAATTACAGGTCTTTACTCAAAAAGAGGCTATAACATCGAGACGATCCACGCCGGCCCGACAGATGTTCCCGGTGTAACCAAGATAGAGATCGTTTCCACAGGAGACGACTATATGAGAACTCAGGTTATTTCACAGCTTGAAAAGCTGTATGATATCAGAAAGGTTGACCTGAGAACAGAATTCAAGGAAGACTAAATAAATCAGAGGGCACTATCCCTCACACTCAGAGGCCGGACGATCTTGCAGCACATTACATAACAGCTTTCTGAGATTGAAATCAATCTACGATTTTCGAGGCTTTCATACAGAAGATCAATTCTTCAGGAAAACACCCAAAGATCGCAAAATTTGGGAGGACTAAAAAATCATGAACGAACTTACACTAGACCGCGTATACCAGGCAGCACACGTACTCAAGCCTGTCATCAACAAAACCGAACTTGTACATGCAACCAGGATCGATGCAGGCTGCGACCTTTATCTGAAGGCTGAAAATCTTCAGAATACAGGTTCTTTCAAGATAAGAGGTGCTTACTACAAAATCTCAACCCTTTCACCGGAAGAGAAGACAAAGGGAGTTGTTGCCTGTTCTGCAGGAAATCATGCACAGGGCGTAGCATTGGCAGCTCAGAGAGCAGGAATCAAGTCAACTATCTTCCTTCCTGCCATAGCACCTATTTCAAAGGTTGAAGCCACAAAGAGCTTTGGTGCCGAGGTTCGCATGATAGACGGGGTATATGACGATGCCTATGCAGCATCTGTTGCATATCAGAAGGAGTCAGGGGCTGTATTTATTCACCCGTTCGATGATATTGATGTCATCGCCGGACAGGGAACTATAGGTATGGAAATCTGCGACCAGCTTGCAGATGCCGATGCAGTTGTAGTTCCTATCGGAGGCGGCGGACTCATTTCAGGTGTAAGCTTCGTTGTTAAAAAGCTGAACCCTAACTGTAAGGTATACGGAGTTCAGGCAGAGGGAGCTCCAAGCATGGCTGAAGCCATCAAGAACAAGAAAATCGAACCTCTTAAGACGGTTCACACCTTTGCAGACGGTATCTCTGTAAAGTGTCCCGGTGATGTAACTTATGACATGGTAAGCAAATATGTAGATGAAATAGTAACAGTTACAGATGATGAGACAGCTGCCGCAATTCTTACACTTATGGAGAAGCAGAAGGTGGTTTCAGAGGGTGCCGGTGCCGTTTCCGTAGCTGCAGTACTTTTCAATAAGATTCCTGTTGCGGGCAAGAAAGTGGTCTGCGTAGTATCAGGAGGAAATATCGACGTTAACATCCTTTCACGAGTTATAAACCGCGGTCTCATCAAGACCGGAAGAAAGGCCGACCTCACTTTAGAGCTTCTGGACAAGCCGGGTCAGCTTGAAGAGGTTTCACACATCGTTGCATCCATGGGTGCCAATGTCACAAAGGTTGACCATAATTCCATCTCCATGGGAACAGACATCAATGGTTGTTACCTCACTCTCCAGATGGAGACAAGAAACTTCGAGCATATCGAAGCAATCCGCCAGAAGTTTGTGGAGGAAGGCTTCAAACTCATAAACAGACCCTGATAAAGTCACAAGCCGTTTTTAATGGCAATATAATCCAAAGCCCGGCAGCTCAATGTTTAAATCACTAAGCCGGCGGACTCTATAAGAACTCAAGAAGGAGATTCCCTCATATGACAGGTGCAGACGCTTTAGTTAAATGTCTTGAGCAGGAACAGGTTGAATACGTTTTCGGATACCCCGGAGTTGCTATCGCTCCGTTCTTCAACAGCATCCTGGACACCGACATTAAAACCATACTTGTTCGTCAGGAGCAGAATGCTGCTCATTCGGCCAATGGCTATGCCAGAACCACAGGAAAAGTCGGAGTTGCTGCGGTTACCTCGGGTCCCGGTGCAACCAATATCATCACCGGAATAGCAACAGCTTTTGCTGACAGTATCCCTATAGTAGTCATAACCGGGCAGGTTAACAGTCACCTGGTGGGTTCGGATGTGTTCCAGGAGGCTGACATCTGCGGTGCCTGCGAATCCTTTGTCAAGTATTCTTATATCGTAAGAGATTCAAAGGAAATTCCCCGAATCATAAAGGAGGCATTTTATATCGCAAGCTCCGGAAGACGGGGACCTGTTCTCATAGACATCCCTATAGATATACAGAAAGAGGAGATTAAAAATTTTCATTACCCTGAGGAGGCAAAGCTTCGTACCTACCGTCCGACGGTCAAGGGTAATGCCGTTCAGATAAAGAAAGTCTTCGCAAGACTTAAGGATGCAAAAAAGCCTATAATCTGTGTGGGTGGCGGTGTTCACCTCGCTGCAGCAGAAGAAGCAGTCCGTACCTTTGCAGATAAAAATCGTATCCCGGTTGTCTGCACAATGATGGGAATCGGTGTAATGAAAACCTCGGATCCCATGTTCTTCGGAATGGTGGGCAATAATGGAAACTCTTACGGAAACAGAGCCATGAATGAAGCTGATATGATCATCATGGTAGGAGCAAGAGTTGCAGACAGATCCATCAGCCAGCCTGATCTCATTACAGAAAACAAGACCTTGGTTCATATCGACGTAGACCCTGCAGAAATAGGTAAAAATGCAGGACCAGAGATTCCTCTGGTTGGTGATATAGCAAGCGTTTTTGAAGAATTCAATCAACAGAAAAACGATGCCGATTATCACGAATGGGTTGATCTATTAAAAACCTACAAAAAGGAATCAGAAGACAAAAAGCTCAAGAATCTGCTTGAAAGAGTGAGAAAGTCCGAGCTTGTAACACCTGAAGAATTCATCATACAGCTAAGCCACAAAATGAAGGATGATGCCATCTACGTAGCTGACGTCGGCCAGAATCAGATGTGGAGCTGCGGTAATTACGTTATGCGAAACGGCAAATTCTTCACCTCCGGCGGTATGGGAACCATGGGCTATTCCGTACCTGCAGCCCTTGGCGCAAAGCTTGCAGCCCCCAAAAAGCAGGTAGTTGCGGTTGTTGGTGACGGTGGCTTCCAGATGTGCATGATGGAGCTTGCCACCATGCGTCAGTACAACGTTCCGGTAAAAATCGCTGTTATCAAAAACGGATGGCTGGGACTTGTAAGACAGTATCAGCATTTCACCTACAATGACAGATTCTCTGTAACGGATCTCTCCGGAAGCCCCGAGCTTGACAAAATAGCCGAGGCTTACGGTATGAAATATATCAGAGTTTCAAATAACAACAGCATCGATCCGGGTCTCGAAGAATTCCTCAAGATGGATGAATCCGTGCTTATGGAAGTTGATGTTGATCCATCTGAGATATCTTAAGGAGGTCCGAATGAAACGCATATATTCATGTCTTGTAGAAAACCGTTCGGGTGTACTTGCAAAGGTAGCAGGTCTTTTCTGGAGACGATGCTTCAACATCGATTCACTGACAGTTGGAGAAACTGAGGATAAAAACATTTCCAACATGGTCATCGTTTCAAGCGGCGACGAACGGACTCTTGAACAGATTGAAAAACAGTTAAACAAAAAGCTTGATATAATAAAAGTCAAAACCTTTGACGAAAGCGAAGGTCTGTCCCAGGAGCTGGTACTGGTCAAAATAAAGTATAACCGTGACAACCGTAAAGACATCATGGAAAACTGCCAGATCATGGGTGCAAGGATCATTGATCTTTCAAAGACCATGATGACCATAAAGATGTGTGATACTCCCGAACGTGTTCAGATGTTCCTTGACACCCTCAAGTCTATCCGCATCATCGAACTTGCCCGCACCGGAACTCTGGCGATAACAAAGATAAAAGAGCAGGGAGAATAAAAATAATTTACGATGGCGAATTCCATCTGTACCCGATACTTTTTTATATCAGAATTTTTCTAATCAAAAAATAAACGTATAAGGAGACTGATAATCATGGAGAAAGTTACAACAAGCAATGCACCAGCCGCAATCGGCCCATACTCACAGGCTATGAAAGTAGGAAACCTCGTTTTCTGTTCCGGCCAGATCCCTGTAGATCCTGCCACAGGAAACGTACCCGAAACCATAGCTGAACAGGCAGAACAGAGCTGCAAGAACATCAAAGGCCTCGTAGAAGCTGCCGGAAGCTCCATGGACAAAGTAGTAAAAACCACCTGCTTCCTCAGCGACATCAGCGATTTCGCAGCCTTCAACGAAGTCTACGCAAAATACTTCACCTCAAACCCCGCCAGATCCTGCGTCGCCGTAAAAGACATCCCAAAGGGTGTAAAATGCGAGATCGAAGCAATAGCTGAACTGTAAAATAATTTATTCTCACTTTACTTTTACAGTGAGACAATGTGTAAAGAAAATGCAGGGGATGTGCGGCTAGGCTTGCGAGTTGAAAGAACATCCGGTACAGGCATGTACGAACCAGATGCACGTCAGTGCAGCTGGGGCGAACATACCTGTGCCGGATGTTCTTTCAATCTCGTGGGCCGTCGCGCATCCCCTGCATTTTCTGTCCCATTCCACAACCTTACGAATTTAAAAAATTGCATTACAATCGCCTTACACTCTGTAGTGTTTCATGCACAGATGCTCCCAATATATTGCGGATTGAGCTCCAAAATGGTATCATATATTTATAAATTTTTTATAATCTGGGGGACACTATGAGCTGTATACGTGAAGAACTTGAAGAACTTGAGCGGATCACATTGTCACCCTATGCAGCCCTGTCAGCCGAGTCCTCAGGCCGTGATACATATGAAGATCCGGATGACATCCGCCCCTGCTACGAACGTGACAGAGACCGGATCATACATTGCAAAGCCTTCAGAAGACTTAAACACAAAACACAGGTATTTATCGCACCCGAAGGAGACCATTACCGCACCAGACTTACCCATACCCTGGAGGTAAGTCAGATTGCCCGCACCTTTGGAAAAGCCTTAAGACTCAATGAAGATCTAATTGAAGCCATAGCTCTGGGACATGATCTCGGCCATACACCTTTTGGACACAGCGGAGAACGAATTCTTAATGAGCTTTGCCACAACGGCTTCTCACATGTTGAACAGAGTGTACGTGTTGTAGAGGTCCTTGAAAAAGGAGGAAAGGGACTGAACCTTACAAAAGAAGTACGTGACGGTATCCTTAATCACCGTACCTCCGGTCATCCACATACACTTGAAGGACAGGCAGTTCGTTTCGCAGATAAGATTGCCTATATCAATCATGACACCGATGATTCCATCCGGGCCGGACTCATGAAAGAAGAAGAGATCCCGCGGGAGATAACAGATGTTCTCGGACACTCGGTAAAGGAACGACTTAACACGCTTATCCACGATGTGATATACAGTTCCAAAGATAAAACTGAACTCAGTATGTCACCAACCACCGAAAAGGCTATGCAGTCACTTCGTATGTGGATGTTTAACCATGTATATATGGGTGGTGAGGCAAAAAAAGAGGAAGTCAAGGTTCATCGCATGATCAGACTTCTTTTTAAATATTACATGGATAATCCCGAGTCCATGACAAAAGAGTACATGGTTATGCTTGAGAATGCCCTTTCAGGCATCAGTAAAGATGACCCTGATAAAGAAAACAAAATCCTGCTGGCACATGAACGAAGTGTATGTGATTACATTGCCGGCATGACGGATGATTACTGTATATACAAATTTAAAGAATATTTTGTCCCCATAGGATGGCAGAAATTCTAACAGGAGCCGGATAGACCGACATACATTTGTCAGCCAAAAATAACAAAAAAAACATGCTTTGAAGAGTCGGTCAGAGGTGCATCTGTGTGTCAGATATCAAGGCTCCAAAAGCAGCGTTAATAGATGAGGAGATTCACCTTGCGTTATTCTGATGAAATACTTCAGGAACTCCGGTCACGGGCAGATATAGTTGACGTGGTCGGAAAGTACGTGAATTTAAAGAAAAAGGGAGCCAATTACTTTGGGCTGTGCCCATTCCACGGCGAAAAAACTCCATCCTTTTCCGTTAACCCCAGAATGCAGATATTTCACTGCTTCGGCTGCGGTAAGGGCGGAGATGTGATCCGATTCACCATGGAATACGAGAACCTTACTTTTCCCGAGGCTATCCGAAAAGTAGCGGATGATGTAGGCTATAAGCTTCCCGAGATAAATCAGTCGGAGGAAGAAAAAAAGGAAAATGACCTCAGGGTTCAGCTCCTTGACATTAACAAAAAGGCTGCGGTTTATTTTTATAATGCCCTGAGAGACAAAAAAGGCCAGATCGGCATGAACTATTTCAAGAAGCGTGAGCTCAGTGATGAGACCTTACGGCTTTGGGGGCTCGGCTATGCGGATCAGACCAGAGACGGACTCTACCAGTACCTTAAGTCCGCAGGATATTCCGAGGATTTACTCCATCAGTCCGGACTTATTAATTACTCGGAAAAAGGAATCTATGACAAGTTCTTTAACCGTGTCATATTCCCTATCATGGATGCCAATAACAGGGTTATAGGTTTCGGAGGCCGTGTTCTCGGTGACGGAGAACCGAAATACCTGAACAGTCCCGAGACAAAGCTCTTTGAAAAATCAAGAAACCTTTTCGGTCTGTGTTACGCAAAGAAATCCAGAAAGAAATATTTCATTCTTTGCGAAGGCTACATGGACGTTATCCAGATGCATCAGGCAGGCTTTACCAATGCCGTTGCCTCTCTCGGAACCGCACTTACCGACCAGCAGTGCCGCCTTATAAAACGATATGTGGATGATGTTATATTAACCTATGACTCGGACGGTGCCGGTATCAATGCAGCCAAAAGAGCCATGCCAATGCTTCGGACCGTAGGCATTAACACAAGAGTCATAAACCTGAAGCCCTACAAGGATCCTGATGAGTTTATAAAGGCCATGGGGGTTGAGGCATTTCAGGATCGCATCGACAACGCCAAAAACAGCTTCCTGTGGCTCATAGATGTAATGAAGCAGGATTACGATCTTTCTGATCCTGCCGGAATGACACAGTACACAAATGAAGTAGCCTCAAAGCTTAGTGACATAAAAGAACCTATCGAAAGAGAAAACTATGTGAAGGCCGTTGCAAGAGAGCAGCTTATCGACCTTGACAGTCTGAGAAAGCTTGTGAATAACATGAGCGATCTCAGGGAACGTCAGTCATCACCTCTTAATGAGAGGATGTATACTCAGACAAACTTCACTCCAAAGGAGGACAAGGTTCGCAGGAAGGAAACGGCTCTGCAGAAATCAGAGAAGCAGCTTATAACCTGGCTTCAGGAAAAACCGGAGCTTATTCCTAAGGTACATGAGTTTATACTTCCGGAGGATATGAGTGATGAAATCATGGGAACGGTTCTCACCATGGTTTATAACGAAACTCCTGCCAATGAGATTCTTGACCGGTTCCGGGATTCCGACGAAGACTATGAGAGAGTGGCAGGCATGTTTAACGGAAATCTTCTTTCGGAGGATACCGACGAAAATGAATTTAAGCGGGGGCTTGAAGACATCATCAGAAACATTAAACTCACCTCACTTAATACGAAAATAGAAAACGAAGTAGATCCGCACAGACTTACAGAGCTTTTCAAGCAGCAGTCGGATCTTCAGAACCTTAAACTATAATGACCAATTTACCTGACAGACTTAAAAAAATCGTGGAGCTGGTTCCGGATTCGGAAACCGTGGCGGATATAGGCTGTGATCATGCTTATGTTTCCATAGAGCTGGTTTTAAAGGGGAAGGTCAAAAGGGCTATCGCCTGTGACATCAATGAAGGACCGCTCAGTTCCGCAAAAAGCAACATCATAAATGCCGGTCTTGCGGACAAAATAGAAACACGACTCAGTGATGGATTAAAAGAAGTTTTGCCTCACGAAGCAGACACTGTAGTCATTGCCGGCATGGGCGGACTTCTGATGGAAAAGATACTTCAGGACCGCCTTCGGGATTTTGATACTTTTATTCTTTCACCACAGTCGGATATAGAACATTTCCGGCACTTTCTCATAGATAACCGCATGAGCATAAGAGACGAGGCGATGCTCATGGAGGATGGGAAATATTACACAGTGATGACTGTTATTTCGGCTGATAGTTCCAGGGAAGAGGAACCATCAGGCGAAGACTTCTACAAAAACGAAGAAGACTTCATCTACGGAGGAATCTTGCTGCACAAGAAGGATGAAACACTTCATAAGTTTCTTCTGAAAGAAAAGAAACGGTATGAAAGCATCCTTCAGAAAACGCAGAATGAATCAATAAAAGAAGCACATAAACACTGTTTAAAAGCATTGGAGGGGTACTTATGTTAACAGTAGGGGATATTGCAGACAGACTTGACCTTTTGGCACCACCGGCATCAGCCTGCGAATGGGATAATCCCGGACTTCTTGTGGGCAGAAGAGACAAAGAGGTATTCAGAGTATGTGTTGCACTGGACGCAACCATGGATGTAATCAGTGAAGCCATTGAATCCGGCTGCGACATGATCGTAACTCACCACCCAATCATTTTTAAAGGAATCAAATGCATAAATGATAGCTCGGCTCTTGGAATCAAGCTCATGGATCTGATTCATAACGATGTAGCTGTTTATTCTATGCATACAAACTATGACAGCTGTCCCGGAGGCATGGGAGACATAGTATGCGAGACACTTGGCTTCGAGAAATCCAAGATCATGGACCCCACAGGATATGTTCCCGTGGGTAACGAAAACGGAACCCCGGAAGGTCTCAGCATTTCTGCCCCGGAGCTCGTAACTGATAATTCCGGAAATACTGTCGAAATAAAAGAATATGGCATCGGATTTGTTGCAAAGCTTCCCAATGTCATGACCTGTGATGAACTGGCTCAGCTTGTGAAGGAAAAATTTGACCTTCCGTTTGTAAGCTTTTATGACGCAGGGGCACCAATTAAAACTATCGCCTGCTGTCCGGGTTCCGGCAGAAGCGAGCTTAAAGAAGTATTGTCTCTTCATGTTGATGCATTTATAAGCGGTGATATGGGACATCATGAAGGAATCGATCTTAACGAAGAAGGTGTAAGTCTCATCGATGCCGGACACTATGGTCTGGAGCACATCTTTGTTGAGCATATCGGAAATTTCCTCAGAGACAGTTTTCCTGAGGCTGATATCGTCAAGGACTACTACCGTTTTCCGGCCAAGGCTCTGTGATTTTTCATAGTCTCCGCTTATTGATCCGGATTTCATGAGAGCAATATACTTCACATCTTAAAAACAACTATAGAAATAACTGTCCCAGGATTTCCCGCAGCTTTCCGGGGAATCCTGTTTTTGAAAAACAAGTCCAACAGCTGTTTACGAACGGAGTTTATTATGATCATTACATTAAACGGAGATAACTATGAGTTCCCGGAAGGCACAACCTTTCTTGATATGGCAAAGGAATTCCAGTCACTTTACAAGGAAGATATCTTACTTGCCAGATTTAACAGCGTATTATATGAGCTTTTTAACCCCTGCAAGGAAGACGGGAATATACAATTCATAACCGGACGGTCAAAAATAGGCCAGATGACCTATGAGCGTTCAGCCATCTTTATGATGCTGAAGGCTTTCTATAAGCTATGCTCCGACGTGAAAGGTTTCGAAGTTATAGTAGATTATACTCTGGGACGCGGGTACTACTGTCACCTGAACGGAGGCGTGGAAATCACGCCTGAGCTTCTGAAAAAGGTCAAGGATCAGATGGACGTTTATCACGAGATGAATATCCCCATCACAAAAAGCTCCATGAGAACCAACGAAGCCAGAGATTTTTTCCGTAAGGTCGGAATGCACAGTAAAGAAAAGCTTTTCCGTTTCCGTATGACTGCCAATGTTAATGTTTATGACATGGACGGCTTCAGGGATTACTTCTATGGCTATATGGTTCCGAGTACAGGCTATATAAAGTTCTATGATCTTATACCGTACGGAGAGGGGTTTGTATTGCTCCTTCCATCCCGTCAGGAACCCGATAAGATAACAGATTTTGTCCCCTTTGATAAGCTCTATAACGTTCAGCAGACCTCCTCAAAGTGGGCAAAAAAAATCGGCTGCTCCTGTATCGGATCACTGAATGAAATGGTAGTGGACGGTCACTCCGATGACCTCATCCTCATGCAGGAGGCACTGTTCGAGAAAACCATCGGCAACATCGCTATGGACATAGAAGAGAAGAAGAAAAAAGTGGTTATGATCGCGGGCCCCTCAAGCTCCGGAAAAACCACTTTTTCAAGAAGACTCAGCATTCAGCTGAGGGCCCTTGGACTTAATCCTCATCCAATTTCCGTCGATAACTATTTCCGGGACCGCGAACTTGCTCCCCTGGATGAAAACGGCAAAAAGGATTTCGAATCCATAAAGTGTGTGGATGTGGAGCTTTTTAACAATGATATGCTGAAGCTTCTGGACGGAGAAACCATTCAGCTCCCGAGGTACAATTTCTTCACCGGAAAGAGAGAATACAAGGGTGATTTTTGCAGATTAAAACCAAATGACGTTCTGGTCATCGAAGGCATCCATTGCCTGAATGATGAAATGTCCTATGCTTTATCGGAAGACGCTAAATACCGCATATATATCTCAGCCCTGACCCAGGTCAATGTCGACAGCCACAACCGCATCCCGACAACTGACGGCCGTCTCCTGAGACGTATAGTGCGTGACAACCGCACCAGAGGCTATAAAGCAAAGGATACCATCGCCATGTGGGAAAACGTACGAAGAGGCGAGAACATGAACATCTTCCCATACCAGGAAAGAGCCGATGTCATGGTAAATTCCAGCATGATCTACGAGCTCCCTGTACTGAAGATCTTCGCAGCCCCCTTACTCTTCCAGATAAAACCCACCGATCCCGAATACCAGGAAGCCAAGCGTCTCCTGAAATTCCTGGACTACATCCTCCCCATCAGCCCCGAGCTGATACCTCAGAATTCAATTATTCGCGAGTTCATAGGTGGCAGCTGCCTTGATGTTGGCTAAATAATGTGAATATTGAAAGCCGGTTACCTTAATTTAGGATAGTCACTGTGTAAATTGGAAAAAATGCAAGGGATCCGGCCAGCCAATACGTGAATTGGAAAAAATGCAAGGGATGTGTGGCTAGGCTTGCTTTATCAGCGTTTCGTAAGAAATGCTGATGCCCCCAGGCGGCGAGGCTGTTTCGGCGTAAGCCGAAATCAAACGAAAATGCCTGCGCGTAGCGCATTCTAATGGCATTTTCTCCTTGATGGAGTTGAAAGAACAGCCGGCTTGAAATGTACGAACCAGATGCACGTCAGTGCAGCTGGGGCGAACATTTCAAGCCGGCTGTCCTTTCAATCTCGTGGGCCGCCACGCATTCCTTGCATTTTTTCCTCGCCACCCATCCCTTGCATTTTTTCCTTGCAAAGTAAACCATTTAATTGTAGACTATAGGCTCGAGTATCGGATGTGGTCGCTGCCAGTATAAGGGAAACCGGCTGGGAGAGGAAAGTCCGGGCTTCACAGAGCAGGATGCCTGCTAACGGCAGGTTGCGGTGACGCACAGGAAAGTGTAACAGAGAGTAGACCGCCGGCTTCGACCGGTAAGGGTGAAAGGGCAGTGTAAGAGACTACCGCACAGCTGGTAACAGCTGTGGCATTATAAACCCCATCTGAAGAAAGACCAAATAGGAAACATATGGCTGCTCGTCAGTTTCCGGGTAGGTTGATTGAGACGTATGGCGACATACGCCCTAGATAGATGACCACTTGATACATAACCCGGCTTATTACGATACTCGATTGTTTTTAAAAGTTAAAGAGCCGGTGCTTCGCACCGGCTCTTTTTACTTATCAGCACTGCTCAAGATCAAATCCAAAATATCTTGCAGCATTGTTGTAAGAGATACCCTTGATGATCTCCTCAAGTGCCTTCTTATCATAAGGATACTCGCCGTTCTCAACCCAGCCTCCTATAAGCTCGCAAAGGATACGACGGAAGTAGTCGTGACGTGTGTAGGAGAGGAAGGAACGTGAATCTGTGAGCATTCCGTTGAAGTTTCCAAGTGTTGACAGGTTAGCGTAGTTGATAAGCTGGTCTGTCATGCCCTGCTTGTGATCATTGAACCACCATGCAGCACCCTGAGTGATACGGTTCTTAGTCGGAGCCTTGCAGAAGCAGCCGCAGATGGTGTTAATTGTTGTATTATCGCAAGGATTCAGTGAGTAAAGGATGGTCTTGGGAATCTCATCTGTAGCTGAAAGTGCATTGAAGAATGCAGCAAGCTGGTCAGCGGGAGCGTAGTTATCAACTGAATCAAAGCCTGTATCAGCGCCAAGCTTGTTATACATATCAGCATTGTTATCACGTACACAGCCGAAGTGGATCTGGAATACGAGATCTCTCTTGTTGTACTCCTTTGCAAGGAACTGCATCTCAGCTGTTCTGTACTTTGCACACTCAAGATCTGTTAATGCCTCGCCCTTAAGTCCCTTCTTGAGAATCTCATCAACCTCTGCGTCAGTAGCAGGAGCATACATAACATAACGAAGAGCATGGTCGGTAACCTTGCAGCCCATGGACTGGAAGAAATCAAGACGGTTCTTAAGAGCCTCCTTAAGGGATGCGAAATCCTTTACCTCAATGCCGGATCTTTCTGAAAGCTTCTTCATATATGAAGGGAACTCAGGCTTCTCGATATTTGTAACCTTGTCAGGTCTCCATGCGGGAAGTACCTGAACGTCAAACGTCGGATCATCCTTTATCTTCTGATGCCACTCAAGTGTATCAACAGGATCATCTGTTGTGCAGATAAGTGTAACATTGGAAGCCTTGATGATGTTTCTTACAGACATTGACTTCTGATGAAGCTTCTCATTGCAAAGATTCCAGACCTCCTCGGCTGTATCTCCGTTGAGGTAGCCCTCATATCCGAAATACTTACGGAGCTCAAGGTGAGACCAGTGGTAAAGAGGATTTCCGATAAGCTTAGGCATGGTCTCAGCCCACTTCTGGAACTTCTCACGATCTGACTTGTCTCCTGTGATGTACTCCTCAGGAACACCGTTGGTTCTCATCTGTCTCCACTTGTAGTGGTCACCGCCCAGCCAAACCTGGAAAATGTTATCGAACTGACGGTCCTCAGCGATCTCCTGTGGGTTAATGTGGCAGTGGTAGTCAAGAATAGGTGCATTCTCGGCATAGTCGTGATAAAGCTGCTTTGCTACATCTGTTGAAAGCAGGAAATCCTTGTCCATAAATGGTTTCATTTTAACTTACCTCCATAAGCATTGTCTTTATTTATGATTTATTTAAACATCGGTTTTCCAATGTTAAAATCTTGTTGTTTCTCTGGTAACCAGTTTTGTCTTTACCTTTGTTTTCTTAGGTATGGAAACCGGTTCCGGATTGCCCTCCTCATCAAGAGGGGGATTAAGCAGCTTCATGATGAGCTTGCAGACTTTCGAGCAGGATTCCTCCAGTCTTGCGTCCACACTGGTAAGCTCCGGGTTCACCGCATTGGCAAGCTTTGAATTATTGAAGCTTATGATCTGAATGTCCTCCGGGATCCTGAGTCCTTTGTGAATAGCGAACTTAAGAGCACCTACACCGGTAGTGTCGGAAGAGGAGATGACAGAATCGAAGGGTTCCTTTTCATATTCCCTGGTTAAAATCTCCTCTATACCCTTATAGCTCTTTTCACCCTTGACGATACGTACAGAATCCGCAGGAACACCGCATTCCTTTGCGCCTTCTTTGACACCATCGATTTTCTTTAATCCTGAATAACTGTCACTGGAATAAACATAGATGGTTTTTCTTGCACCTGATTCATGAAGCTTGATGAAGGCATCCTTTGTTCCTCCCTTATCATCACAGGCCACGGAGTAAACATTATCCGCATCAATGAAGCCGTTCAGCATCATCACCGGATGTTCCTTTGCACCATCGATTATGTACTGATGATCCTCAGGATTTTTCTCAACATATTTTGAACCGGCAAGAATAACCGCATCTACCTGACGTGATTTCAGAAGTTCAAAGCTTGCCTTCTTATTCTCAAGGTCGTAGCCGGTGCAGCACAGGATACTGTTATAACCGTTTTTCCTGAGATCGGTTTCGAGATAGTAGATGGCATTGGCAAGATATATATCGGAAGAGTCCGAACACATGATACCGATGGTTTTCATGGAACCTCGTCCCAAACCTCTTGCGTAGGCATTGGGAGTGTATCCGTATTCATCTATAACATCCATGACTTTCTTTCGTGTTTTCTCAGAGACATTATCCGCTCCGTTTATTACACGGGACACAGAAGCTATGGACACGCCTGCTGCTTTTGATATATCGTAAATATTCATTTGTAAATCCTTTTTTAAATTTTATGTAACCGCTTACAATTTATCTTGATTATAACCATATCTTGATATAAAATCAATGCATTATAAAAAATTTGAGACATGTATTTCAGACAATAATAAAGGAGCCGATCATGAATTTTCCAAACCGTTCTTTTGACCTTGTTACCATGGGCCAGCTTATGCTGAGACTTTCTCCTCCGGGAAATGAGCGTATCGCAAGAAGCGATGTCTTTGAGAAAAATGTAGGCGGAGCAGAGCTTAATGTTGCCGTCGGAGCATCCCTTCTGGGCCTACACACAGGTATCATTTCAAAGCTTCCTTCACACGACCTCGGTCAGTATATAAAGGGAACCATCCGAAGCTACGGTGTTTCCGATGATTTCTTTATATATGATGATTCACCGGAAGCGAGAGTAGCTGTTTACTTTTACGAGTACGGCGCATATCCGAGAAAGCCGCAGGTAATCTACGACAGACGTAATTCCAGCTTTTTCTCATTATCCTCTGATGAGATCTCTCCGGAGGTTTATGAGAAAACAAAATGTTTCCATACTTCAGGAATCACCCTTGCGCTTTCACCCGAGATCCGAAAAACAACTATTGAGGCCATAAAGAAATTCAAGGAAAACGGAGCCCTTATTTCCTTTGATGTGAACTTCCGAGGAAACCTCTGGTCGGGAGACGAGGCAAGAGAGACTATTCTTGAAATCCTACCTTATGTAGACATTTTCTTCTGCTCTGAGTCCACCGCAAAGCTTACCTTCCTTAAAGATGGCAGCTGCCGCGAAATGATCAAGAGCTTTACAAAGGATTATCCTATAAAGGCTGTTTTTGCCACACAGAGAACTGTGCACAGTCCGAAGTCTCATTCCTTCGGTTCACTGGCTTATGATGCTGAAAAGGATGCTTACTTCGAGGAGCCGCCATATGAGAACATCGACGTTGTAGACCGTATCGGTTCCGGAGATTCCTACATTTCAGGCGCCCTGTACGGTCTCATCAGTTCCGGCGGAGACGTGAGAGAAGCAGTGAAGTACGGTAATGCTACCTCCGCAATGAAGAACACCATCCCCGGCGACCTGCCTCAGAGCAATCTGAAGGAGATCAACGCTGTCATCGAAGATCACTACTCAACAGGATTCCATAGTGAAATGAATCGGTAAGTAAAAAAACATTTGACACTTTGAATTTAACGTGCTAAAGTACCGTTAAACTAATAAAACAAAACCGATGACAGAGAGAAGTAGTTTATCTTTATCGTCACAGAGAGCCGCAGCTGGTGGGATTGCGGTACGGGCGGATAAGTGAATGGACTCTGGAGGGTGCTCAGAAAGACTTGAATATCTGAAGTCGAGTATGCGGCAACGGGTTCTGCACCGTTATCAGGCAGCACATATGCTGGTATGTGAAGAGTGACCTTTTTATAAAGGTAATATGAGTGGTACCACGGATTTATAAATTCGCCTCATGTCGGGAGTGATCCTGACATGGGGCTTTTCTTTTTAGTCCAAGGTCGGCAGGCTTTCAATCCAAGTACGATGCCTGAACCCGGGAGAGGACGATAAATCTGTATCACAATGGCGCTCCAGTAAACATCTTTTTACATTATGGAGGAAAAATCAAATGAAAAAACAGTTAATCGCAGCATCTATGGCAGTTCTTATGGCAGCATCTCTTATGGGCTGCAGTTCAAACACAACACCTGAGGCTACATCTGGAGCCGCAGCTTCTGAAGCAGCAGCCACTGATGCAGCTGGATCAGAGACCTCAAAAGAAAATGCTGATGCAGACTCAGCTGATAAGAAAGATTTCAAAGTAGGTATAGTTCTTTTCATGGATCATCCGTCACTTAACCAGATCAAGGACAATGTTGCTTCTGAGCTTGATAAGCTTTCCGGAGATATGGGTGTAACATTTAACTATGCAGACTACACCTTCAACGGTCAGGGAGATGCAACGGTTCTCAATCAGATCGCAAGTGAGCTTATATCTGATGAAGTTGACGTTATCATCCCAATCGCAACTCCTGCTGCACAGGTTGTTCAGGCAGCTGTGGAGGATAAGGGTATCCCGGTTGTATTTTCAGCAGTTTCAGATCCGGTAACAGCAAAGCTGGTAAGCTCCATGGAAACTCCCGGATCAAACATTACCGGCACCTCAGATGCACTTAATACAAATGCCATCATGGATCTCATGTTTGCAGTAAACCCGGAAACAGATTATGTAGGTCTTCTTTACTCAAATTCAGAGGATGCTTCAAAGCAGCCTATAGAGGATGCCAAGAAGTATCTTGACGATAAGGGCATCAAGTACATTGAAAAAACAGGAACAAAGACTGACGAGATTCAGGCGGCGGCAGATGCTCTTGTGGCAGAAGGCGTTGATGCGGTATTTACACCGACCGACAATACCATCCAGCAGGCTGAGCTTGGTATCTACGAGAAGTTCCGGGATGCAAAGATCGCTCACTACGCAGGTGCCGACAGCTTCGCTCTTAACGGTGCTTTCATGGGCTACGGAGTTGACTACTCATACCTCGGAGTTGCTACAGCTGATATGGTTGCCGATATTCTTGTAAACGGCAGTGATGTTGCAACAACTTCAGTTCAGACCTTCGATAACGGTATCGCAACCATAAACACAGATACCTGCGAGGTTCTCGGTCTCAACCTTGATGATGTAAAGAAAGCCATTGAGCCGCTTTGCACACAGATCGTTGAAACAAAGACAGAGAAGGAATTCTCAAAGTAATCATATTAATATATAATCATAACAGCAATACACTCTCAAGCTTCCCGGGGAAACCGACCGGGAAGCACTTTGTTTTGTAACACTTATCCACCGAGACGGTTTTCACCTGTCCACCGGGGACGGTTCTCGCCGACGATAACCGTCCCCGGTGGACAACCCCGGTGGTCGAAATTTTCAGGAGGAAATTCCATTGACCGGATTTTTAACAGCAGGCATAGTCCGCACCGCACTTGAGGTGGGACTTATCTATTCACTTGTTGCACTTTCACTTTTCATCAGTTATTCAATCCTTGACATTTGTGACCTTTCAACTGATGGCTGCTATACCCTTGGCTGCGCAGTAGGCGCGATCATCACCATAGCAGGTCACCCCTTCCTGGCGATCCCTGCAGCAATGCTTGCGGGCATATGCTCCGGATATGTGACGGCACTTCTCCAGACCAAATTCGGCGTGGAAAGCATTCTCGCCGGAATCATTGTAAACACAGGACTTTACACGGTAAACCTTGCCGTTATGGGTTTCAGTTCCAATGTTTCCATCTTCGGAACAGACACCATTTTTTCTCTTTTCAAGGGTCTCAGTGATTCTGACTTCTGGAAGGACTGGTCCACACTTATTCTGCTGGCAGTAGTAGTTATTATGGTCTCAGCACTTATCAAATGGTTCCTTGGTACGACTCTCGGTCTTTCCATCCGTGCAACCGGCGACAGCCCTGCCATGGTGAGAGCTTCCTCCATAAACCCTATATTTACCATTACCGTCGGACTTTGCTTCTCAAACTCACTTACAGGTCTTGCAGGCTGCCTTATCGGTCAGTACAACAAGACCTGTGACATTAACCTTGGTACAGGTATGGTAACCATAGCCCTTGCGTCTCTTGTCATCGGTGAAACCCTGTGTGGAAAAGGAAAGATGATAGTACGGATACTTGGCATGGTCATCGGTTCCTGCCTGTATCGTTTCATTATTTCCATCGCCCTTCGTCTCAATGTTCCTACCGAAGCGTTTAAGCTGGTATCGGCAGTTATCGTTGCCATCGCCATCGCAGCGCCGAGAGCAAAGCAGCTTATTGCATTTAAACATAAGCAGCTCACTGCAATGCAGGAAAGAAAAGCTATGAGAGGAGGCAAGGCAGATGCTTAAGATCGAACACATCTTTAAAACCTTTAACACAGGAACAGTAAATGAAAAAAGAGCTCTGACAGACCTTTGCCTCACTCTTGAAGATGGGGATTTTGCAACCATTATCGGTTCAAACGGTGCCGGAAAGTCTACATTATTCAATGCCATCGCCGGCTCCTTTTACACCGATTCGGGTTTCATAGAGCTTGACGGAAAGGACATCACCTTCGAGCAGGAGCATGTGAGAAGCCGCTACATCGGACGCCTTTTCCAGGATCCTCTCATGGGTACAGCACCACACATGACCATAGAAGAGAACCTTTCCGTTGCATATCTCAGGGCCAATGAGCATAAGCGTGGTCTTTTCAGCCATGTATCAAAGGCAGAAAGAGAGAAGTTCAGACAGCAGCTTTCACTTCTTGATATGGGACTTGAGGATCGTATGGATCACCCTGTGGGACTTCTTTCCGGAGGACAGCGCCAGGCTCTGACACTCCTTATGGCTACCATGGTAACTCCAAAAATCCTTCTTCTTGACGAACACACCGCGGCTCTGGATCCTTCAACCGCAGCCAAGGTTCTGGAGCTTACCAAAAAGATAGTAGCAGAGAACCACATTACCTGCCTCATGGTAACCCACAATATGAACCAGGCTCTGGAGCTTGGCAACCGAACCCTGATGATGAACAGCGGAAACATCGTCTTCGACGTCAAGGGCGAAGAGCGCTCCCACATGACCATCCAGGACCTCCTTGATAAGTTTGAGGAGCGCGCCGGAAAAGGTCTCAATAACGACAGAATATTACTATCAACAAAAGAAAGAGTTTGATCACAAACTCGATCGCTGATAAATCAATACAGCCGGGACATATTTATGATCATGTCCCGGCTGTATTTTATCTGGCAATGGAAAAAACCGCTTCTTTTTTTTCGTTTGAATCGTGAATTTCTTTTATTTGGTATATAATTTCTTTATAGTTAGTTATTAAAACAGTGCAGCTATCGTGACAGTCGATAAAGAAATTCTTTTTATCAATGTCCATATTCACTAAACAAAAATGGTTTTGAAAACATCTTTCCAGAGAAAAAGAAAGGAGAGCATATGAGTAATTCTACACTATCTTCCCTTATGTCCCAATGTATCCGATCTGTCGACCAGTTAGAGAAAGTCTTCAGTCTTTCACCCGAAATTGCTGATCAGATCAGACATATCGAAGAGAAATACCCTATCTGTATCACTCCCTACTACCTGAGCTTGATAGACAAAAATGACGATCAGGATCCCATCCGCAAAATGTGTATTCCCACTGCGGCGGAATTTATCGATGGCGGCCTGGAAGATCAGTCAGGTGAGACGGACAACACTGTTGTCGCAGGTTTACAGCATAAATATCAACAGACAGCCCTGATTCTGACCACCAACCAGTGTGCCATGTACTGTCGCCACTGTTTCCGTAAACGTATGGTCGGCAACACTTCCGATGAGATCGCCTCTCAAATTCCTGCAATGCTTGCATATATCAAAAACCATTCTGAAATCGACAATATCCTGCTATCCGGTGGAGACGCACTCATCAACTCAAACGAAGTCATAGAACGCTATCTCGAAACCTTTAGCAAGCTTGAGCAACTGGATTTCATCCGTATCGGAACCCGTACACCTGTTGTACTTCCCATGCGGATTTATGATGACTCAGAGCTTTTGGAAATACTCAGGAAATACTGCGCCATAAAACAAATCATCATAGTCACACATTTTAACCATCCTAAAGAACTCACTCCGGAAGCAAAAAAAGCCATTCATTCCCTTCATGCAGCAGGTTGTATAGTTCGAAACCAGACGGTTCTCCTTCGGGGAATCAACGATGACCCTGAGGTGCTGAGCACCCTGCAGAACAGATTACTCAGCTATCGGGTCATTCCCTATTACATATTCCAGTGCCGTCCGGCCAAGGGCGTTCTTAACGAATTCCAGATTCCTATCCGCGAAGGCTCCAGGCTGGTTGAGGAAACCAGGAAACGAATGAACGGCCAGTCCAAGAGCCTTCATTACGTCATGTCTCATAGGACAGGGAAGATTGAAATCCTCGGTCCTATGACGGACGGTAAAACCATGCTCTTCAAATATCACCAGTCCAAAGCCCCGCAGGATCAATCCAGGATTTTCCTCTGCGATCCCAAAGACAATTGCTGGCTAGAGGATCATATACCCAACGGGGACTAAAAAAGGTTGAAAGAACACCTGAATGTTTTTTTCATCAACTAACAGTAAGAATATAGAAAACGGAAGAAAATGCAAGCGATGTGCGGCTAGGCTTGCCTTATCAGCGTTTCGTAAGAAATGCTGATGCCCCCAGGCGGCGAGGCTGTTTCGGCGTAAGCCGAAATCAAACGAAAATGCCTGCGCGTAGCGCAATCTGATGGCATTTTCTCCTTAGGGTTGAAAGAACATCTCGTGTTGTTTGTACGGCTAGGGCGCACGTCAGTGCGAACTAGACGAACAAACGGCACGAGATGTTCTTTCAATCCCGTGGGCCGCCGCGCATCCCTTGCATTTTCTGTACCATTATATATACTCTAAGTAGAAAAAAACTTTTCAGGAGGCAATTATGATAAAAAAGCATTTTGTCATCACCATTGACAGACAGTATGGTTCAGGCGGACGTGTAGTTGGTAAGCGCCTCGCAGAAGAATTAGGAATTCATTTTTATGATAATGACATATTGAAACTCACATCGGAACGTACAGCTATAGGAGAGCAGTACTTCCGTCTTGCGGACGAAAAGGCAGGCAACAACATCCTCTATAAGATCGTTTCACACCTGACTCCGGATATCTCCAGCCCTAAGCTTGACGAAAATATCGTATCCCCGGAAAATCTTTTCAGATTCCAGGCCGAAGTAATCCGTGAGATCGCTAAAAACGAGACCTGCATCATTGCCGGCCGCTGCAGTAATTTCGTACTGTCCGAGGCCAAAATGGAGGATCACGTAGACTTCTTCGTTTATGCAGACGAAGAGACCCGTATCAAGAGGGCGATGGACTACAATAAGATTGAAAGAGAAGAAGCCATCAAGAGGATCAAACGAATCAATAACGAACGAAAGAAGTACCATAAGTACTATACAGGACAGGACTGGATGAATCCGGAAAGCTATGATCTTATGATCAATGCTTCCCGTATCAGCTACGATGAGATGGAAGTCCTTATGAAAGACTATATTCGCATGAAGGGATTTATCGACTGATGAATAAAACTGTAAAAGGCATCGATAGACCACTCCGTGGAGAGCTCACTGTTCCCGGAGACAAAAGCATTTCCCACAGGGCCGTAATGCTGGGGTCACTCTCCGAAGGAGTGACACGTGTCAAAGGCTTCCTTAACGGTGCGGATTGTCTCTCTACCATAGGGTGCTTCAGAAATCTCGGTATAGATATCGAGCTTAGCGATGACGAAAAAGAAGTTACCATATACGGAAAGGGTCTCCATGGGCTTAATGCCTACAACGGTGTTCTGGATTGCGGAAACTCCGGTACTACAACGAGACTTATCTCCGGCATCCTTTCAGCCCAGAGCTTCGACTCAGAGCTTACGGGAGATGAAAGCATTCAGAAACGTCCCATGAAACGTATCATGAAGCCTCTTATGGAAATGGGAGCTGATATCACTTCTGTAAAGGGTAATGACTGCGCCCCTTTAAGTATTCACGGAAAGTCTCTTCACGGCATAACCTACGAGTCTCCCGTAGCAAGCGCACAGGTTAAGTCTTCGATTCTTTTCGCCGGTCTTTACGCCGACGGAAAGACAACTGTCATTGAGCCAACCTTATCAAGAGATCACAGCGAAAGGATGCTGAGAGCTCTTGGTGCCGAGGTTTCCACCCGTGAGCTTCCCGACGGAAGAGCGGAGATAAGTATCGAACATTGCGAAAAGTTAGTGGCTCCCAAAGAGGTTCTGGAGATTCCCGGAGACATTTCTTCGGCAGCCTACTTTATTTCAGCAGCACTGCTGGTGCCGGGTTCTGATGTGATCATCAGAAATGTAGGCATTAACCCCACAAGAGACGGCATCATCGAAGCTTATCTAAGTATGGGTGCGGATATAACTCTTGAAAATAAGAGAGTTTCAGGTTCTGAAGATGTTGCGGATGTTCATGTGCGATACACAGAAGGACTCCATGGAGCTGAGATAGGTGGATCCCTTATCCCGAGACTTATCGATGAGCTTCCGGTTATAGCAGCCGTAGCGGCAGGTGCTTCAGGAAATACGGTGATCAAAAATGCTGCCGAGCTTAAGGTTAAGGAATCAAACCGTATTGCGGTTATGGTGGAGGGCCTCGAAAAGGTTGGAGTTAAAGCCACCGAAACAGAAGACGGAATGATCATCGAAGGACAGGGCAGAGGACTAAAGATATGTTCCGGCGAGATAGATACTCATAAGGATCACAGGATTGCCATGACCTTTGCGGTGCTTGCCCTTGCCGGGACACAGGATACCGAGGTAAATCTCATCGACGGAGATTGTATCAATATTTCCTACCCGACCTTCTATGAGGATATGGCAAATCTCTGATCATAAAACACATATTGAATCGCACTTCTGATGTTTCCTCTATTGATTATCGGCGATTCTGATCAAGTTATACAATATGTATGGTCGATAACCAAATGTAATATCAAAAGGTTGTTGACATTCTTGTTACACTCTGATAAATTATTCAAGTCGCATAAAAAGCGGCTTGATAATATGGCGGATTGGTCAAGCGGTTAAGACGCAGCCCTCTCACGGCTGAATCCCGGGTTCGATTCCCGGATCCGTCACTTGGTTTTCAAATTTTATATGTTATGGCGGATTGGTCAAGCGGTTAAGACGCAGCCCTCTCACGGCTGAATCCCGGGTTCGATTCCCGGATCCGTCACTTAGCTTCAGGTCATTGACCTGAAGCTTTTTTATTACATAAGTATGGTATCACAAGGATTTATGACAAGTTTTCGTATAAAACCCGGTTAGTAGTGTTAACCTCATGAAGCGAGGTTAAATGGTCTGATGTCCCAGAAAAAAACGAAACAAAGTGTAGTACATATACAAATACCGTATTCCAGAGGTGCATATGATTATTAAACATTTTTCCGACAAACCCATTATGAAAATTAAAACAGCAAAAAACGATGACGGAAGTGATCTTACATATCTTGAATTTCCTGCACTTAATGCTCAAGGCATTGCCGAACACGCTTTTTCAACACGTCTCGGAGGAGTGAGCAAGGGCATCTGGTCAACCATGAACCTAAGCTTTACAAGAGGCGATGATCCTGATGCTGTTTATGAGAACTTCCACAGGTACGCAAGACTCTTTAATGTTGCCGATGACCGTATGGTCTTCACCTTCCAGACTCACACCACCAATGTCCGTTATGTGAAGGAAGAGGATGGAGGCAAGGGCTTTACGGTGCCGAGAGATTATACCGACGTTGACGGTCTTATTACCGACGTGCCGGGTTTGGTTCTGGGAGTTTTCGCAGCCGACTGTGTTCCGCTTCTTTTTCTGGATCCTGTACGGAAAGCCATAGGAGCCAGCCATTCCGGATGGCGCGGAACCGTGAACCGCATGGGAGAAGTAACCATAAAGAAAATGCAGGAACAATTTGGTACAAAACCAGAAGATCTGATTTGTGCCATAGGTCCCAGCATTTGCAGACATTGCTACGAAATCTCAGAAGATGTAGCTATGGAATTTATGAAGGCATTCCCCGATCACAAAGAGGAGATTCTGACCGATGATGGTTTAAATGAAAACAATGAGTTCAAGTACCACCTTGATCTCTGGGCTGCCAACCGCATTGTATTAGAAGAAGCCGGTGTAAAGAGTGAAAACATCAGCATCACAGATCTTTGTACCAATTGTAATCCGGACCTTCTTTTCAGCCATAGGTTTACCCATGGGAAGAGAGGAAATAACGGGGCTTTTATAATGCTGAAATAAGAAGCATTTCAACCTTGTGAAATCAGGCTCAAGCCGGTTTATATGTCACGAAATAAGTACTTTTTAAAAAACTTTGATGTGGATTTTTCTGTTTCGTGTTAGAATCACGAAAAGGAGACTTTAACTATGACTATGAATTTACCATTAGCTATTTTGATCATCATATTTTTGGCATCCATCACCGTTTATATTTTCAAAAACGGCGCCCGCATGGACAAGCTTACAAAAGAAGAACAGGAGACCATCATAAGGTCTCGCTGCTCCACCTGCAGGATGTCACACTATTGTAATGATTCAAAGCTTGGCAAATGCAGTACCACAGATAAATCGGCCTCAGCTCAGTCTGAACAAAAGTAGTCAGCTGACAGCTGAAATATTCCGATAAATCGGAGCAAAAGCGGTCAGGCACCGGATTAAATATTCCAAAAAACAAATCATCCAATATTCCCAAAACTCTTGGTTTATAGCTGAGAGTTTTTTTAACGCCTATGAAAATCATTAAAGAAACCAAAAACTATATAGTTGTAAATAAGGCCCCGGGAGAAGACTCCGAACATGATGTTCCCCGGCTTTTGGCAGAAGAACTAAAGAAAGAAAACACTGATTTTCTCTGCATTCACAGACTTGATAAAACCGCCGGAGGACTTCTGGTCTACGGCAAAAACAAAGCTGCCGCAGCAGAACTTACAAAGCAGCTTCAGGATGGCACTCTGAAAAAATCTTATCTCGCCATCGTTCCGGGAGTTCCGGAACAGACAGAAGGTGTTCTCAAAGATCTTTTATATAAAGATAAAACAAAGCAAAAGATGTTCCCGGTAAAGCGCCTGCGTAAGGGTGTAAAGGAAGCTGTCCTTAGTTTCATGGTTGCAGCCACTAAAGAATGGGAAGGTAATGTCATATCTCTTCTGGAGATAAGCCTTCAAACCGGCCGCTTTCACCAGATACGCTGTCAGTTTGCATCCCGCGGCATGCCTCTTTTGGGAGACGGCAAATACGGATCAAGAATCAAAACGAAAAATCTCTGTCTTTTCTGCCGGAGCCTAAGCTTCTATGACTCTGTTGAGAAAACAGATGTCGCTTTCTCAGCAGATCCACCTGAGGAAGAGCCGTGGACAGCTTTTAAAAATGACTTTTGATTACGTTGGAATCAAGTCATTCCTATGGGACTGGGCAGACATTTTTCAACTCTGACTTTTGACTATTTACGCTTTATACAAAAACGCCTGCAAATCCGCAGGAAACCATGATCAAAATCATCATTTCACATCAACGGAGGCATCAAATGGATATCCCGGTAAAAGCTTCATTATCCATTAGTTTTTCAAATCAAAGGGAAGCAGAAGAGAAACTGTCTGCAATTAACGAACTTAATCTCGAAGAAATCCCGGATGGCGTTGCGCTTCTGGCAGAGCCCCTGACAGAAAAAATAGATATCGCTTCTTTTCTTGACTTCGAAAACATTTCATACCTCAGCTGCTCAGGGGATAATACTGATGAAGGCTCTGTTCTTGACTTCGACTGGGTACTGGACCTGAGGCGCCAGTGCATCCTTCATGACATTCCCTTTTATTTCACTTCAACCGGTGCTAACTTCCGCATGAGGGGACGTGACTTTCACATCGGTGAAAAGTTCCGTGAATCCCAGGCCGCAAAAGCAGATGTTCATTACTATCCGGTTTCAAGAGCGTTCAATCCACCTGTATTTCAATCTACAATCGCACCCAAGAACTCTATAAATCCTGACACCGCTGCCGTCCTTTCCATTCCCGGCATCAATTATGAAATCGAGGTAGAACCTGAGGACAGATACATTGACAAGCTCTTTACCCGTATAAGCTACAGTAAATTCCGTTCCTCATTTCACTTGCGTGAGCAGGAGAGAAACTACTATCTGTCACAGGGTGAGGAGGTGATCCGCCGGCACGCCATGGATTTTGTTTCCAAAAAACTTGCGCCTGCTGAGCCTGAGAATGACGGAAAACAGACTCCCATGAAAGGGCATCCCGTTTTCATCGCCCAGCACGCCACCGCCTGCTGCTGCCGCGGCTGTCTCCATAAGTGGCACCATGTCCCGGAGCACAGGCCTCTTAGTGAAAGCGAGCAGCAGTACATAGTTAAAATCCTCATGTGCTGGATAAAAAATGAGATGAATGGCAGTCCGGCAGAAGACAACAGGGAAGAAACAGTCTGAACCATTAAAAATGTAATTATTATTTAGGTCTCTTGCACAGAAAAATATTTCCATCGTTCCCCTTGGTAGTGTAAAATATTACCATCAGTTAATTTATGTATACTTTTTTAAAGGGGGAACCATGGAACAGAAAAACAAATTATCCTTAGCCGTACAGATTTTCATCGCTTTGATACTGGCTGTCATCGTTGGTCTTTTAATGCAGAGCCATGCCGATTTTGCCAATGACTACATTAAGCCCTTTGGTACCATCTTTCTCAATCTGATCAAGTTCATCGTCTGCCCTATCGTTCTTTTCTCCATTATGTCGGGTGTTGTTTCCATGAAGGATATAAAGAAGGTGGGTTCCATCGGTGGAATGACAGTTGCCTATTATCTTGTGACCACGGCATTTGCCATAACCATAGGTCTGGTATTCGGTAATGTCTTCAAAGGTGCGTTCCCTGCTCTTTCCACTACAAACCTTAGTTATGAAGCAGCTGCACCCACATCCTTTATGGACACCATCGTAAATATATTTCCAAGTAACTTTGTGAAACCCCTTTTGGATGCCAACATGCTTCAGATCATCGTTATGGCACTGCTGCTTGGATTCGCAGTTATACTCATCGCTGATGTGGCACCGGATGCCAATGAGAGGATAATCAACGATATCAACGACCTAAGCAATGTATTCATGCGTGTTATGGAAATGATATTGAAGCTTTCACCTGTCGGTGTATTCTGTCTTCTTTGCCCTGTTGTCGCGAAGAATGGTCCCATGATCCTGGGATCCCTGGCGATGGTGCTTCTGACAGCTTATATTTGCTATATAGTCCATGCAGTCCTGGTTTATTCATTGACAGTCAGATTTATAGCAAACATAAGTCCCGTCCACTTCTTTAAAAAAATGGCTCCTGCCATGATGTTCGCTTTTTCCAGCGCTTCCAGCGTGGGAACATTACCACTTAACCTGGAATGCGTAACGAACCTGGGTGCCTCCAAGGAAGTCTCGTCCTTTGTACTTCCTCTTGGAGCTACCATAAACATGGATGGAACCGCAAAGTCAGTACCACCAGCCCTGCTGGTGGTTTGAGTTAACCCCTTCCGGGGCAAGTGTTGTGATTCCGCCTAAAGGCGGTCTAGCAAACCATTCTGATGTTACTGGTTACCACTTAAAAGTGGTTCTCATTATCCTTCCGCACGATCTGCTTTAGTTTGATCTTCTATATATTTTTTTATTGTAGCTTCATTAACATTTCCTACCGTTTCGCAGTAATAACCTCTTGCCCAAAAATGTCGATTATTTCTTTCCCGAAATTCCGGGTGCCTATCGAAGATCATCAACGCACTCTTTCCTTTGATTCTCCCCATGACTTTGGATACTGCCTCT
>NZ_AUJX01000038.1 GCF_000424445.1 Oribacterium sp. NK2B42 | reverse complement strand
CTTACAAGAGCTGAAAGAAAGAGAGTAACTGAGATCTGTGCTGAAGAGTGCGGCGATATCATGACAATCGTTTCCGGTGTTAACTGCGAGAACACTCAGGAGTCAATCGAGATGGCAGCTGAGGCTAAGGAAGCAGGCGCTGACGCAATCCTTCTTATGCCTCCTCACATGTGGCTCAGATTCGGTATGAACCCTGATGCTCCTTTCGAGTATATCAAGGATGTAGCTGAGGGTGCTGATATCGATATCGTTATCCACCTTTATCCTGCAACATCAAAGGCATTCTACCCTGTAGAGACACTTATCAAGATGTGCAAAGAGATCGATCACGTTAAGTGCATCAAGATGGGAACTCGTGTAACATCTATCTACGAGCACGATGTAAGACTTCTTCGTCAGGAGTGCCCTGATATCAGCCTTATCACATGCCATGACGAGACACTCTGTGTATCATGGTTCCCAGGCATGGACGGAGCTCTCATCGGATTCGCAGGCTGCGTACCTGAGCTTATCTGCCCTGCAAGAGAAGTATTCGCTAACCCTGACAAGCACACACTTAAGGAAGCTCAGGACTGGAGCGACAGAATCTATCACATCAGCCAGGCAATCTATGGCGGCGGACAGCCATCAGGTGAGGCACATGCAAGACTTAAGGAGACACTTGTACAGAGAGGTATCTTCACAAGCGGCCTTATGAGAAAGCCTGTACTTCCTCTTAACCAGGAAGAGAAGGATTGGATCGCTCAGGGCATCAAGAACAGCGGTCTTGAGAAGGTTGATATGTCTAAGTTTGCTTAATCCAAAGAGGGGGACACCGAAATAAATCGGAGAGTAATATGAAATCCTGATAGATACGTCTCTTCCCCCGGGTAAGATCGGGGGAAGGATGTGGCTTTGAGTGATTTGACGCTCATATACTGCTATTCAGAAATTGGCTTTGATTTCATGATTCCGATGGGATTTTTCGGTGTAATAAGGAGATATATATATGGAAGTTGAATTAAATAAAACTACTACAGATGCAAAGATCACAGGCACTGTTCAGGAGCGCCTTGGCTTTGATCCCAATTCAGTTAAAAAGCTTTCATTTGGAGAGCTTATCAAAAAAGTAGGTCCCGGAATCATCCTTACAGGAATTGTTATCGGACCCGGAAACATCACAACATCAGCTATGATGGGTGCTAACTATGGATATCAGATGATGTGGCTCCTGATTCCTATCATTATCATGGGAATCACATTTACCATGACCGCTTACAGAATATCCATTTTTACAGGTATGCCTATACTTCACGCCATCAGACATTACTATGGCGGAGTTGCTTCCGGATTCTGCGGAGTAGCATTGTTCCTGTCATGTTTCTTCTTTACACTTGGTAATATCACCGGTACAGGCGCAGGTATGAACCTGATCTTCGGATTTGACTGGAGAATCGGTTCTATGATAATGTTGGCACTCCTTGCATTCTGCTACCTTACAAAGGGAGTTTATTCAAAGGTAGAGAAGGGAATCATGGTTTGTATAGTAGGTATGATTCTTGCATTCTTTGCTACACTTGTCGCAACAGGCGGTCCTAACGTTGGACTTATGGCAAAGGGATTTGTAACACCTCAGTTCCCTGAGGGATCTCTTACAACAGCTCTTGCATATATCAGTACCAATGCTGCAGTTACAGCAGGTATTTACGGAACCTACCTTGGACTTGAGAAGAAGTGGAAGAAGGAAGACCTTTTCAATGGTGCAATGCGCGCTGATGCTATCACACACATCGTAACTGTTGTTCTTATCTCTGGCGCTATCGTTCTTGTTGGTGCTATCGTTCTTAATCCTACAGGTACAACCATAAAGGCTCCTGCTCAGCTTGGAGAGCTTTTAAGACCATTCCTTGGTAACGCAGCTCCTATCGTTATGGGTATCGCTATCATCGGCGCTGGCTTCTCATCACTTCTCGGAAATACACAGAGAGGTGTCGTACTCCTCAATGCCGGTATTAATAAGGAAACAGGACTTGAGTCAAAGTCTGTAAAGGTACTTTGTATCGCATGTCTTGCTATCGCAACTGTTATCTGCTTCTCATATGGCGGATCACCTACACAGCTTATCTTCATTGCTAATGTTGCTACATCTATCGCAACACCTGTAGCAGGACTTTTCATGGTTCCCATCTTATGGAAGAAGGAGCTTTTCGAGGGTATCCAGGCACCGAAGCTTTTACAGATTTCAATGACAGTTTGCTACATCTTCGCATTATTCATGACCTATAGTGCACTTAAGAAACTGGTTGCACAGCTTCCTAGTGTTCTCGGCTTAGCATGATGCTGATCTTAAGCAAGTCTATATTTAATTTTACAAATCATAGTCGGTGGATGATGATTTTCATCCACCGGCTGTTTTTTCTTATTATGATCGTTAAAGCGCCGACATAATACTAGAGGTGGCAAACTATGGACAATATGGAAAATAAGAGAATTCAAAGACCTTTAAAGAGAAGTATACAGTACGGCTGTATTGTTTTTGTGCTTGTACTTTGCGTGTTTCTCGGTGTCAGCATATATTTTAACTATAAAAATCTATTCATAAAGCAGAGTCAGGACCATATAAGACAGATCATCAACTATGTAATAGGTTATATCGATAATGATGATCTGAAACAATGTATGGAAACCAATGTGGAAAGCCCAAAGTATAAGGAAATGATGGCTTTTCTTGATGATGTCAAAGAAGATCTGGAACCGCAGTATCTCTATGTAATAAAACCATTAAGTGAAGGTGACGGAAAACACGTTCTGGTTCTTTTGTCGGCAGAAAATTATTATGATCGTTATGAGTACACAGAGGGGAATCTGTACCTTGGAGATGTACTTGAGGACGAATACACAAAAGAAGAAGTGGATCAGATGCGTGTCATAATGGGAGAAAAAGATATTGTATTTATGGAGAGCATTACCTACTGGGGACATTCCTATTGCGGGTATTATACGCTTCATGATTCCACAGGAGCACCGTATGCTATTCTCGGAGTAGATATAGACCTGACACAGATGTCAAAGGATATCCTGTATAAAACCCTTGGCAATCTGGTAATCATCATAATCACCGGTGCTGCATTTATTTTTGGTTTCATTACCTGGGCAGCAAAAAATATCACGGATCCTATCGAGATGCTGGAAAAAAGTGCCATCAGATATATCCAAAGAAGCAGGAATGTCAGTTCCCCGGAAATGCTTATATTTGAAAAACCGGACCTTAACATTAAAAATGAGGTTGAATCGCTTAGTAATACCATTAATCAGATGACGGAAGATATGAAGGACTATATGTTCCGTATTATTTCTGCTGAAAAAGAAACCATACACATGAAGGAAGTTGCAAATACCGATTCTCTTACAGGTGTAAAGAATAAGCTTGCTTATGATGATGAGGTTAAACAGTTAGACGTAAGATTAAAAGGGAATATCATCAATGAGCTTGGAGTCATAATGATGGACGTTAATTACCTTAAGAAGATTAACGATACCTACGGACACAAATACGGTGATCTCCTCATACAGAATTTCTGTTCCATCGTATGTGACATCTTTGTACATTCTCCGGTATACAGGATAGGAGGCGATGAGTTCGTCATCATTCTTCAGAAAAAGGATCTGGCGAATGCAGATAAACTGCTTAAGGAATTTGAAAAAGCTCTGAATGCACGTGCAAGCGGAGAATTCAATCCATGGGAAGCGCCTTCAGTTGCGGTAGGTGTCGCTTACTATGACAGGAATAAAGATACCGATGTTGAAGATGTTTTCCGTCGTGCAGATGATGCTATGTATGAGAGAAAGAAGGAAATGAAGGCGGAACGTCTGGATTAAAGGGCAGGGTATCGGATTATGTAGATAGCTCTGTTACGAAAACGTCAGCAGAAAAAGCCTCGGTGAAGATTGTGAAGATCATATCTGTGTTTCCCGGAGGCAAGGTATGGCTATCGTTTCTCAGAAGCGATATATCTTGACAGTTCACTGGATCTTTTCTGAGAGAACGCTCCGGCTGAATAAAAAATTCAAAAAAAGTATTACACGATAAAAATTTTTCTGATATAATCTCGAATCGTTGATTTTTTAAATGAAGATGCAGGCCAGGTATCATTGGAAACGCACACCTTTTTGTGGCGATAACGAACAACACACTGAAGTCTTCCGTTATTTGAAAGGAGAACCTAAGAGTGTTACCACAGAATAAGTTTCAGGATGTTATTTTCACATTATTTATGGCATTTGTCATGGTTTATGCGATGATCTGCTACAATATTTCACTGAATGTCGGCGGGATGCAGAATTTTGTTTTTATTGCCGCATTTAAAGAAATGATGATCATGTGGCCTATAGCCGTAGTGCTTGAGCTTCTGTTCGTTGGAAAGCTTGCACAGATTCTTGCGTTCAGATTTGTTACACCGGGTAAGGACCCGATGATAATGATCATACTTGCGATATCCTCTATGTCGGTATGTCTGATGTGCCCATTAATGAGTCTTGCAGCAACAATTCTTTTTAAGAATGCCGGTGCAGAATTTGTTTCAGTCTGGATTCAGACCACAGCCATGAACTTCCTTATGGCACTTTGCTGGCAGATATTTTTTGCGGGTCCGCTTGTAAGAAATGTATTTGGTTTTTGTGTCAGAACATTTTCAAAGAAAAGCGATATAGCTGTTTCTGAGAGAGCATAAAAGAATATGTATTAAAAGGGGCTGTCAACTAAGACAGCCCCCTTTTTAGTAAAATGCATCATTGATTATTTGAGCCTGAAGCCTTCGATAATCATCCTCTTCCTGACGGATCTGAGCGTCAATGTTGTTGACACCTACAATCAGTCTTCGGCCTTCCTTCTCTTCTACCATTGCGGCTTTAAGCTTAACAAAAAGAGGCTTGTTGTTAAACAGGAGTCGATAACTTTATTGAGCATTTTCTGATGTTTCGGTGTATTCTGAAGAATGCGTCCGCTATATTGTGAGATGCTTAAACCGGGATGTATCCTGAAAAATCAAACACAGGAAAGGCCGCAGTCCGAATGAAGAATCTGCGGCCTTTTCCTACAAAGAAAATCAATACTGCTTAAGATGGATAGCGAAACCTGCGATCATCTTATCAAGATAGATGAATTTCATGGTGCCGTCCTCATTGTAGGTGGCACTATCTTTCTTTACTCCCATGCCTCTCATTTCAAAAAATTCGGCAGCCTTTGCAACATCGTGAGCACCGATTGCAATATGCCCTTTCTCTCCGGGACCATCCTTTTTCATGATCTCGATGAGATCAGAAGCGAAGATAGAGCTGTTACCAACACGTGGAAGAAAGCCCATCAGAGTGTGGAATTCATCTGCAATTCGTAAAGCATCTTCTTCACCGTCTGCATTGATACCTACATGAAGGACACAAAGTCCCAATTCCTTGACTGCATCAAAATCCTTTGACATTAAATCTGCCATAATGTACCTCCCGGTTTTGTAAATGTTTTTTTGATATATGACGGAGGGGCTCAGATGATCAGGGCTCACAAACCACTCCGTAAACTAGTTTACCACCGATGCCGCAAAAAATCATCATCTGATTGGAACATCAATGATTTTCTTTACAAATGCAGAACCCTGCTTAAACTCACCTCTGTAACAGTTCATATCATCACAAAATATATAAACAGACATATAGATATATACCGATATATAAAGAAATATAAAAAAATGCAAGTATAAACATAATTCTCTCAGAAAAGATCCAATGAACTGTCAAGATATATCTCTTCTCTTACATTAAGCTGATACTCGGGTTTGGTCATATAGTACAGCAAAAATTCCAGGATCATCGCGCTGCCAAGGCTTCGTCCTTCTATTTTAAATTCAGAAAATCCCATAGGAGCATAAACATTCTTTATGTCTTGAACACCTATGAATCCGGGATTCTTCATTGCCTCCGAGAAACGATAGCCATACTTTGCCTCCGGAGAAACACAGATATGATCTTCACAATCTTCACCGAGGCTCTTTTTGCTGACGTTTTCGTAACAGTTTTTTCTGTCATAGCATCCGAACCAGCAGCATTCATTGCATAAAAATTCAACCTTTTGTTTCTGTGCTGTAGTAAGTGTGTTTAATTCATCAAAGCGTTTATTTAACCTGAAATCCGGAACAACATATCGGAATTCTTCTCTGTTAAGTTCATTCCTGAAATCCTCAAAGTCTGTCAAAACTTTGGTGGTTGATGAGACGAAATAAAATCCCGGATGATTCTTCCTGATGTGGTCAAGCAACAAATCGGAATGAATGATCACACCATTCTTAACACCGCTGACATTTTCAAACAGGTCACATAGACGATTACATTTCCTGTCATAAAGATGCTTTTCATTTATCAGTGAATTACTGAAAGTCAGACGGGCAGAAACTTTATATTCTTTCATCATTGAAACTACATTATCAGGATTCTCATCACCGAACCCTACACGTCCGCCGCCCCAAAGGCAGTCTCCGGGAGCGCCGTATACAGACCCTATGTCACACCAGTCATAAAAGTATTCCCGATGTTCTCTGAAAAGCGGCAGAAATAATTTATATAGATCATAAAACTCAAAGAGTCCTGGAAGGTGGTAATGAATTGTAACCATAATATGCCAACTCCTTATTTATAAGCGTGTATTTTTTACCGTTTATTTCTGACAAACGGATTTAATCTATCAGACTCATAAGTCCTACTGTATTGGGAATGAACAGTAGCGTCATAGTATCAAGAAGAAATACGACTTCTCTGAAATAGATTATTGCTATTTATGAAGACTATTGTTTCATTTCACAGATTTCAGTATCTCGTGTATCACTTCATTTAAGGCAAGGGTTGCCTTGGAGTGATATCTTTCTGCTGAAATGGCTGTTGAGAGTTCCACACTTGGTGCATCTTTTCCGAGAGACAGGAATTCTGCATTTCTGAAATAATGCCTTGAGCTATAGTAGGTGAAAGCAAGCCCCTGTCCGTTGGCAGCCAGTGAGGCCGCGAAAAGGGCGGACAAAGTGTTGTTATAGGCAATGGGAGTTATACCGTTTTTCAAAAACAGTTTTCTGGCTTCACGTCCAAGTATCGTATCATAATCACTTAACAGGAATTCATAGTTTTTTGTGTCCTTAATGTCTATACGTTTGGTGATCTGGGAGAAACTGTGCTGCTTGTTCACCTTGGCTTTGCTTATTATGGGGTGGTTTGGACTGGTCACTAGACATATTTCGTCTCTTATCAGCTTTTCAACATGAAGTCGGTTGTTTTTTACTTTATGAGCCAGTAAAGCTATGTCTATATCACCGTTTAACAATAGCTGTTCAAGTGCCATTGAATTCTTTTCCACGATCTGGACATGGATGTTGGGATAGGTCATATGAAAAGCATTCAGCACAGGAGGAAGCAGATAGGAACCTCTGAAGGAACTGATTCCCAGAATAACATGTCCTGAATTAAGATTGGAAACATCCTGCATTTGATCCTGTACTCTATGGTACTCAGATAAGGTGTGATAGGCATAATCGATCAGAATCTGCCCGGATTCAGTTGGACGGACGCCATTTGAAGTGCGGACAAACAGTTTGTGTCCCAGATTACTTTCATAGGTGGTCAGGAACTGGGAAAGACTGGACTGTGCCATATAGAGTCTTTCCGCAGCTTTGGATATGCTCCGTTCTTCGTAAATTGCGATTAGATAATTTAGCTCTTTTATTTCCATATCATTCTCCATTCCGCCGCCATGCCGTAGCACAAATAGTGATGAAAAGTCTATTTCACAATATTCCCCCGCTAATTAAATTTAAAGCAATTATCATTTATTTTAAGAAGCGTTGAAATACTGTAACATATCGGAAAAACCGATACGATGTATAATGAAATATCGTATTCTGCGATATGTTGTTTTTAATTATACTCACATTAAAGATTAATGAAATACCACCCGGCCGAATTATTATTGGTATTTCATAAATCAACAGATGTACATCGTGAACGGGTATAAACATTGGCACCCTGAACACTTAAGGGAGCATGTAAGGAGCCAACTGGATCTGCATCTGTATATCAGATATTAAAGCTCCCAAAAGCAACATTAGTTTAGGAGGGAATATGAGCAGAGTATCGCTTAAAGGTATATGTGATATGCATGTACACACAAATCCGGATCTGAGAACCCGTGCTTATAATGATCTGCAGCTGGCTGATGCGGCTGTAAGAGTCGGAGCCAGAGCGATAGTGATTAAATCACATCTCGGATTCACGGTGAACCGCGCTGCCATAGCAAATGAGTATGTAAAGCGGGTTTACGGTGAGAATACCGGCTTCACCATGTACGGTGGTGTTGTAATGAATAAAGTTATCGGTGGCGTTAATCCTGAGGCTGTTGAGAAGGGATTGAAGCTGGGGGCTAAGGAAATATGGCTCCCGACACAATCGGCAAAACGTCACCTTGAGAAAATGGGACAGAATCCTGCTGATGGAATCGAACTGGTAAGAGACGGAAAAGTCATACCGGAGTTGATCGACGTATTTAAGCTCGTAAAGGATTATGATGTTGCTCTCGGAACCGCACATGTGTCACCTGAGGAGGCATTCACAGTGGTGGAAGCTGCCAGAGATGCAGGTGTTAAAAAGATCATAATCACACATCCTGAGTGGTGGGTATGTGATTATTCCATTGAAGATCAGATAAGACTGGTTAAGGATTACGATGTTATTCTTGAGCGATGCTATGCGCAGAACATGGGTAAGGGACAGCCTTATCATCTGAATCTTAAGGAGAATGCTGAGCTCATCAAGGAAGTCGGATACGAGCACGTTATGGTTGATACAGACGGTGGTCAGGTCGAGAATCCGGATTGGGAAACTGAGATGTATGAGTATATGCATTATCTTGTGGAGTACGGAATTCCAATCGAGCACGTTTATCATATGACCAAGACTATTCCATACAGACTTCTCGGAATTGAAGAATGAGAAACAGGTTAAGTAATCAGGAGGATAAAAATGTTAAGTGCAGTCATCATACTGGCGATCGCTGTGGCGATCTACCTTGGATATAAAACCAAGATTAATACGGGTCTATTTTGTATCGTTTTTGCATATGTTATAGGTTGTTTCATCATGGGGTTAAAGCCTAAGGAGGTTATAGCTTTCTGGCCAACGAACACCATGTTTGTTATCCTTTCAGTTTCTCTTTTCTATAATGTTGCCGCCATCAACGGAACATTGGAGAAGATGTCCGGTTCACTGCTCTATGCGTGTCGCAAATTTCCGGGAATGCTTCCCTTTGCACTCTTTGCAGTAGCTGTAATTCTCTCAGTAATGGGAGCCACATACTTTACTGTTCTTGCATTCCTTGCACCTATAACTCTTGTTATCTGCGATGAGTCAAGAATGGATAAGGTTACCGGCGCTGTAGCTATTAACTGCGGTGCTCTTTGCGGCGGAAACTTCCCAACCTCAAACCTCGGTGTAGTTTTCAGAGGTCTTGCGGATACGGCTTATGAAGCAACTCCTGAACTTACTGCTGTTGACAGCTTCGGAATGGAAATGCAGATTTTCTTCTTCTCCATGATCTTTTCACTTATCCTTGTTGCTATTTTCAGATACGGAACAAAGGAAAATAAAAACATCGGAAAAGGCGTTGTGTTTAAAAAGCCTGAAGCATTTACAAAAGAGCAGAGTACAACACTTACACTTATGATCGCAATGATGGTTGTGGTACTTATTTTCCCTCTTCTCAAGATCCTTATGCCGGGAAATGAAAGTATAAGCTACATTGCGGGAAAAGTTGATGTAGGTCTGGTTGCTGTCATTTTTGCGGTAATTGCATTACTTATGAAGCTTGCTCCTCAGAAAGATGCCATCGCGAGAATTCCATGGAATACCATCATCATGATCGCCGGAGCCGGAATGCTTATTGCGGTTGCGGTTAAGGCAGGCACTATCGAAATGCTCAGCCTCTGGGTAGGTTCAAATGTTCCTAAGCCACTTATTCCGATCGCATTTTCAATTATTGCTGCTATCATGAGTTTCTTCAGTTCAACCACAGGTGTTGTTGCGCCGGCACTGTTCCCTCTTATCCCGGCACTTGCAGCATCTACCGTATTGTCTGCTCCTGTACTCTTCGCATGTACAGTGCTTGGTGCCCAGTCAAGTGCCATCAGCCCATTCTCATCCGGAGGATCTCTCATACTCGGATCAACACCTAAGGAAGAGGACAGAAATACTCTGTTCAATAGACTTCTTATGGTTGCGGTTCCGGTAAGTGTACTGGTATGTGCTGCTTATAATTTCGTAGTGGCGATGGTGCTGTGATTTTTTTACAAGTAAAGGTCTTCTTTCAAAGCGGGATGAAATGATATGTTCCTGTTAAGGAGATAGGACGCAAAAAAGCTGCTGATACAGACGTTTTGTATCAGCAGCTTTTTTAATAGTGATTGATGCTTGACTGCTACAGATTGATGCTAAAAGCGGAAACGGAATGGCTCAAATTTTGTCGGAATTTATTATTAAATGGCTCAAATTTTTGCGGTATCAAGGTGTTGAATGGCTCAAATTTTTGTATTTTTCTTTGAAACTGTGATAAAATATTTATATAAAAGTTTCCGGAGGATAAAACATGGCTTATCTGAAAAGAAAAATCGATCTATACCTTGAAGACTGGTTCGGATCCCCTGATAAAAAACCGCTTATAGTAAAAGGGGCGCGTCAGACAGGGAAAACAGAATCCATAAGACGATTCGCAGAGACTCATTATAAAAATATAGTTGAGATAAACTTCATAGAGAGCCCGAAATTCAAAAATATCCTGGAGGATGGATACAGCCCTGTTGATATAATAAAAAATATCACAAGGATAGAACCCGGATATGAGTTTATAGAAAACGAAACACTTATATTCTTTGATGAGATTCAGTCCTACCCCGACATAGTTACATCACTTAAATTTTTCTCCATTGATGGAAGATATGACGTCATATGCAGTGGTTCCCTTCTCGGAATTAATTATAAGCAGATCGAAAGTATCAGTGTAGGATACAAAACTGACTATGAAATGAAGTCTATGGATTTTGAAGAATTCCTGTGGGCAAAGGGCTATGACGAATCAATTCGTTCAGATCTTTTAAATACCATGCTTTTTTTGGCACCTTTCAATGAGTCTGTCATGAAAACATTTTCGAACCTGTTCATTGATTATGTCATTATAGGCGGAATGCCTGAAGTGGTTTCAAGATATATCAGTAATGATAATTTTTCTGGAACCCTGGAACTACAAAGACAAATCGTATCATCTTATAAAGAAGATATCCGAAAGTATGCTTCCGGCGTTGACCAGACAAGAATTTCCAGAGTATATGAGTCTGTTCCCACTCAGCTTGCTAAGGATAACAAAAAATTTCAGGTATCAAAAGTTGCTTCCGGAGCAAGGTTTCATGATTATGCCGGATGCATAGAATGGCTGAAAGATGCAGGCCTGATAAACCTTTGTTACTGTCTTAATTTTCCTGAACTACCGCTAAAAGGAAATTATGACGATTCAAAGTTTAAGATATATTTATCAGACACCGGTCTGCTTGTTTCCATGCTGGATGATGAATCCCAGGAGGATTTACGAGTTAATAAAAATCTGGGAGTATATAAGGGAGCACTTTATGAGAGTATCGTGAGTGAGGCTCTTTATAAGGATAATTACGGGCTTTTCTATTACAAACGAGATGACGGCACCTTGGAAGAAGACTTTTTTATAAGGGATACCACATCTCTGATTCCGGTTGAAGTAAAGGCCAGAAGCGGGCGTTCCCAATCTCTGCGTTCACTGATCAATAACGATAGATACGAGGACATCAGTTGGGGTGTTAAACTCTCATCGAACAATATTGGCTTTGAAAACAATATTTACACATTTCCGTATTTCTGTACTTTTCTTCTGAGAGACTGGTTGAAAAACAAAACCTCTTAAAAAGAACTAAATCAACAACATCATCTTTTTGAATGTAAAACAGTTTCTTGTCAACTATGCATGACAGCTAAAGGTGTTTAATATGAGATACCTTAGATTTATATTACCGGCTATTGCGTTCATACTGGTGCTGCTTCTTTTTTTGAAATTTCCGGGAACGGAGTCGGGAGATCATGAAAATATAATAGCGTTGGACGAAACCACCATATGTGTGGCAACGGATATTCATTATATTGCGCCGGAGCTGACGGATGGCGGGAAATATTTCACAGAGCTGATTGAGAATGCTGACGGAAAATTCATGCAGTACTGCGAAGAGATCACGGATTCCTTTGTGAAAGAGATGGTCACAATAAAGCCGGAGGTAGTCATTCTGTCCGGAGATCTGACATTCAACGGTGCAAAGGCAAGTCATGAGGGCCTGGCTCAGAAGCTGAAATCAGTTGAGGATGCCGGGATAAGGGTTTTGGTGATACCGGGAAATCATGATCTCTATAGTCGCGGAGCAGCATGCTTTAAAGGTGACGGTTATACCCTGGTTGATAATGTTTCTGCCGAAGACTTTTCACAGATATACAGGGATTTTGGCTATGAAGAGGCATTGGCCCGGGATGATTCATCACTTAGTTATGTGACCGAACTTAATTCAGGAGCAAGAGTTCTAATGATAGATGTCAATACTAAAGAGGAACCCGGGGAACTTAAGGACGAGACACTGGAATGGATAAAGGTTCAGCTGGAAGAAGCCCGAAAATCCGGGAATCAGGTGATTGCCGTAAGCCATCAGAACCTGATTCCGCATAATCCGATGTTTACGGATGGATTTGTTATGGAGCAGTATGAGAAGCTTTGTGAACTCTACGAAAAATATGGTGTGCGCTGCAATCTGAGCGGCCACATGCATATACAGAATATAGCTGAGAGTGAAAACGGACTTAAGGATATCGCAACCTCCTCACTTATGGTGGCGCCCTGCCAGTATGGAGTAATAGAGTTTAAAGGAGATAAGGCCACATACCATACTGAAGAGCTTGAATTTGAACATGCGGAGGATGCCGGGAGATTCTTTAAAGATACTTCAACCAGGATGCTGAAGAGGAGCATTGCCGAGCCAAATGAGGAAATCTGCAGTTTCTTTTCTGAAGTGAATTCTGCTTATTTTTCAGGTCGAAAAGATAAGATAAATTGGAATGAAAGTGCCTGTGAGGATATAACTAAAGAATCCCCATTTGTGGGACTTTATCTTCAGTCCGTGTACGATGACGGATTTTGTGATGACACGAAATGTGAGTTTTAGCTAATGTTTCCATTTGAGGGATATTACATAGATGAAATGCGATATCTTTTATTTATATACATAGTAAGTTTATCCGAATATAATAAAAGATATTCTATATTTGAGTGGAAAGGAACAAAAAATTGAAAATATCAGTATCTGACGATGTGCTGAACATAGTTCTTCCGGAAAAGATATCTACAGATAATGCAGAAGCCTGCAGTCTGGAAATCGAAAAAGCCCTGAATGAGCATCCGGGATGCTCACTCAGTTTTGATGCGGAAAAACTTACTTACATTAGCAGCATGGGGTTGAGGGTTTTATTAAAAGCCATTAAAAGTAAAGGCGAAAAAATACCTATAGAAAATGTATCTCAGGATGTGTATTCCATTTTTCAGGTTACCGGATTTACAGATCTCATGGATGTGAGATTAAGGCTCCGAAGTCTTTCGGTAGAAGGCTGTGAGATGATCGGTGCCGGAAGGAGCAGTCATGTATACAGGTTGGATCCGGAGACCATAATCAAATGTTATGAACCGACTATCCCTATAAACAGGATCCGCCATGAAATGGATCTTGCACGAAATTCCTTTGTTAAAGGAATCCCCACCGCAATACCATTTGATCTCGTTCGGGTGAATGACAGATTCGGAGTAGTATTTGAGCTGATACAGGCGGATACAGTAGGGCGTTATATTACGGAGCATCCTGAAGAATTTGAAAAGACAGCAGTACAGTTTACCAAGCTTTTAAAACAGATTCATGAAACCCATATGGATCCTGACAGTGGCTTTGTATCAGAGAAGAAAACCTGGATGGACTGGCTTGAAGGAATGAAGGATTTCTATACAGAGGATGAGTACGATTTCATGAAGTATATGCTGGATCAGGTTCCTGACCGGGATACTCTGGTGCACTGCGACTATCATGAGAACAATGTGCTCTACCAAAACGGGGAACTGATCCTTATAGATATGGCCGATATAGGATACGGACATCCCATATTTGACCTTGCAGGCATGGCATGCCGGGCACATCTTAGTTTCATTCCGGGAAGAAAGGCCCATCATGGACTGACTCCTGAGGATATGGAACGTTTTTATGAGCTGGAGTTACGCTGTTATTTTGATATTAAAGACGGTGATAATGAAAAATTTAATGCAGTCAAGGATCTGTGTGATGCCTTCGGATATCTGAGAAGCGGTCTTTTCCCCATGAAACACCAGGGCATATCTCAGGAGCTCAGGGAACTGCATGTGGCTGATGCCCGTAAATATCTTTTAAATGATGAACGTGAGAAAATAAAAGAGAAGCTTAGGGGACTGAAAGATTTTTTTGATTGAAACTATCAGGGTGACAACTATATATGTGAAATCAGTGGAAAAAGCTGGGATTAAACAGAATAACAAGATGGAAAGGAATAAGAATCATGATTATAACTTACGAAGATTTAAGCCGTATCAGAAAAGAAAATCCGGATAAAAAAATAGTGATGCTTAAAGGTACTTTTGACCTTTTTCATATGGGACATCTAAATATGATCCGTCGTGCAAAGGCACTGGGGGATATTCTTGTTGTCCTTGTTAAGTGCGATGAGGCAATAAAACTTAAGGGACCGGACAGACCCATCGAGGATGAGCAACAGCGGGCATCCATAGTTGATGCCATAAGGTATGTGGACTATACCCTGATCGCCGACAGGAAGATAGATGCGGGAATCCCTGATGTTCCGGAGGAAGACAGGATGCAGTATCTGAGATATTATCAGCTGGTTTCGGATTTAAGGCCTGATGTGCTCATTAAACCATCAAAGAAGCTTCCGGATATCCTCATGAAACTCTACAACGAGATAGGGACAGAAATACATGAAGTTGAGGAAACAAAAGGGGTTTCCACAACACTTCTTATAAAGAAGATTCGAGAGAGTCAGAATTAAATAAAGGGGGCCAGAGTTTATGAGAGTAGCAATCGGACAGGATTCACATCGTTTTGATGACAGTAATTCAGATAAGCCTCTGATACTTGGAGGTGTCGTTTTTGAAGGGGAACAGCCACTGCTTGCTAACAGTGACGGAGATGTGATACTTCATGCAGTCACAAGAGCTATATCAGGAATCACAACAGTGGATGTGCTTGGACCAAAAACCAAAGAGTTTCTGAAAAACGGAATCACAGACAGCAGGGTATATCTCGAGGAAGGACTTAAGGATCTGGAGGGAACCATATCCCACCTGTCAATTTCCATTGAGTGCAAACGCCCACGCATCACTCCCAGGATTCCTGAGATGAGAAGAAGTCTTGCGGCAATGCTTAAAACCGATGAAAAGAATATAGGCATCACCGCAACAAGCGGAGAAGAATTGACGGAATTCGGCAAAGGAAACGGGATAAATGTTTTCGCGGTAATCACCGTTGAATAAAGCTCTGATTTAAAACAGCCGATCAGATTTTCATATGATTGTCAGACATTGAAACACAAATAACAGCATTAAAAGATGAGCTGATAAGTTTTAATTCTGTGAGTTAAGGTTTAGAAACAGAATTAATAGCTTTGACAACAGAATGGTTAGCTTTTCCGGCTGAGAGGTACCCGGCCGTTACAAATACATAATAGTAGATAGGGTGAATATACCGGGAGGTTTTATATGGTTTTATTGGTAAATGCATGTGTGCGCGGTGAATCAAGAACAAGGCACCTTGCGGAGAAGCTGCTTGAAAAAATCGGCGGAGACCGGGTGGAGGTCAGGCTGGAGGATGTGGCCTTTCCGAAGACGGATGAAGGTTTTTTAAAGAAAAGAGACAGTCTGATAGCCACGCGGCAATTTGGGGATGATTATTTTTCTTTGGCAAAACAGTTTGCGGCAGCAGATATTATCGTTATAGCAGCCCCATACTGGGATCTGTCATTCCCGGCTGTGCTTAAGCAATATATAGAGCATATAAATGTCCTGGGGATAACATTTGAATATACACCTGAGGGGATTCCTAAAGGACTGTGCAAAGCAAAGAAGCTCTACTATGTTATGACTGCAGGCGGAACTTTTGTTCCGGAAGAATACGGATTCGGATACATAAAAGCTCTTGCCCAGAGCTTCTATGGAATCAAAGAAGTGGAGCTCATAAAAGCAGTGGGGCTTGATATAGTCGGGGCGGATGTTGACGCAATAATGAATGAGGCGGAAATATGATGTTAAAAAGCAGACATCAAACAATTCATATTATTAACAAGAAAATTATAGGATTTATCATGGTGATATCGGTTATTGTCACCATGGCGGGCTGTGAGGCAACCTCTGTGCCTGAGGTAGATCCTGTTTCTGAGACTGTGTCCGAAGAAACAACCGAAGCGGAAAAGGAAAACAATGAGACTGTTACGGGAAGCGAAGAAACAGCGGAAACAACTCAGGAAACAGCGGAGGAAACAACTGTAGGAGATACGGAAATGATTGATAAGACTACAACTCTCCGATTTGAATCATTTGACGGAGGCGGACCGGAATTTGATGTGATCATAGAGGACGAAAGCATTGTATCCTGTTCTGCTGTAAGAAAGTATGCCAGTGAAGATCATGATATGATGACAGGTGCCGGATATGATGAGGTGTTCACATTTACCGGTATCAAACCCGGTGAAACAAATATGCGTATAGAGGCGCGTTCACCCATAGCAGATAATTTTGACGCAGACTATAAGGTAGTCGTCAGTGAAGATCTGAGCGTGAAAATAGAAGAGCTTTCGGTAAGTGAGGCAGCCGAATCGGTTGATTAAGATGTCGATCCATACAGAGGAGTCGCAGAGCTTTATCCGGATGGCTCCCTTTCAGAGGTGATTACTATGGGAGTTAAGGGAGCCGTCACAACGTGGTACAAGTATGATGTGGAGTCCGGAGAATTCCTTAAGGCAGATGGAGAACTTCATCCGAAAGAACCGCCTGTTGTTTTGCCTGAAGGCAGGAAGATATCCGATATAAGGAAAGACGGCTGACCATTAAGGTTAGCCGCCTTTAATGTAAAGGGTATTACTCTTCCAAAATAAACTTTTCTATCACTTCCGCGACACCGTCGGCATCATTGGTGTCGGTAATGTAGTCGGCGCGGTATCTCAGAGCGTCATGAGCATTTTCCATGGCGACGCCGAGGCCGGCAAACTCTATCATGGTGATATCATTTAAGCCGTCTCCGCAGGCGATGAGCTCCTCGCGTTTAAGACCAAGCTTATCAAGCAGCTTCTTTAGGGAGGCTGCTTTTTCTATGCCGTTCGGAACTATCTCGAGGAAATAGGTTTCCGAGAAGAAGACATTGATCTTATCTCCGTACTCCGCCTTTATCATTAACTGGATTTCCCTGAGATGTGAATAGTTACCTACGCAAAGGAATTTGCATACCGGACCGTCAAGTGCAGCGCAAAGATCCGGAACCTGCATGAGAGGCACACGGTTTATCTTTGCCTCAAGCTGAGCGTAGTGGTTTTGGTCATCAAGAGTGACGATGCCTTTTTTGGTGTAGGTTAAGATCGTCACATCATAAAACAGCTTCCCATAGTCTATGATGTCCGGATAAAATTCTTCCGGTAATGTTGTCTGCATGAAGGTTTCACCGGTGCGTCCGTCCACGATATGGGCACCGTTGAAGGCCAGCATATATCCACCTGTTTCTTTAAGGTTCACCATTTCGGCCACCGGAAGGATCCCGACCAACGGACGGCCGGAAGCCAGCACTATATGAACTCCCTTATCAGCAGCTTTTTTCAATGCTTCCTTATTTCGTTCTGAAACTTCCTTTTGTGAATTCGTAAGTGTTCCGTCCAGGTCCAGAGCTATCATTTTATATTTCATATAAACTCCATTCCGCCGCCTTTTGGCAGCAGCACAAATAGTGATGAAAAGTGTTTATCAACCTATATTTCTTTTGGAAAACAGTTTTATCAGCTGGTATCTGCTGTTTACATGACACTTTTCATCTATGCTGTATCAATCCTTTAATTAAAACGTTTTTGGGATAAAACTTATTTTAAATGATAGATAATTATAACATGAATAATCTTTTCAAAAAAAGCAAAATATACTTGGGAATATATGTTCTTTTGATATGTACATTTTTTTCACATGATTTGCTATGATATTTATAAATAAAGAAAACCACAGCTCTCTGTGTAGAATAACCATCGCGCTAGCGATTTAGTACAATACAAACAAAAAAACAGGGCTTTCGCCTGGGTGATTCATCAAAAGCGAAAGTCCCGTTTGTGATAAATTTTTAATTACTGTGCAGCATATTTAGCAGCATTTTCACCTGAAATAAAGCCCATGTAAGCGCCTACTCCAAGAGCCTCGCGGCCTGGGTAGTAATCACCGAAGAAACCTGCTGAACTGATGATACCTGCAGCATAAAGACCGGGGATAGCATTACCATCCTTATCAGTTACCTCGCCAGCGAGGTTAGTTTCGATTCCGCCGTAGTTTCCTCTTGTAAGATCATACTCCTTTACAGCGTAGAAGGGACCTGCATCGATAGCTGAAAGATACTGGGCATCCTTACCGTGATCTGTGTCCTCGCCTGCCTCGCAAAGCTTGTTGTACTGATCAACTGTTGCCTGAACTGTTGCAGAATCAAGGTTCATATCCTTGGCAAGGGCCTCAATGGAATCCTCCTTATATGCCTGGATAACAGAACCCTCAGAGGTTCTCTCAAGATACTCATCAAGCTTCAGGAATTTGTCAGCGATCTCTTGATCCATGACAACCCAACCGTAATCAGCTTCCCCTTCGTTAATGAAGTAGATCATCTGGTCGTGAACTCCGAGAGCCTCAGATACAGGACGGCTGCCCTTGTTGTCAAGAAGGAGACATTCGAAGGGATAGCTGTTATTTGGCTGACCTACAACAGGCATATCGTAAGGATCCGGTGCGAAACATCCGCTCATTGACTCACCGAAGGCTGACTTAACAGCACCAACCTCAACAGCCATATTGATACCGTCACCGGTGTTTGAAACAGCAGTTGATGTGAAATTATGAAGTGCATCCGGAGCGAGCTCTGCTGTGAGTTCGTCATTCCATGCATAATCACCACAGGCAAGAACTACAGCCTTGGCATTGATGGTCTTTGTGCCTGTCTTTGATTCACAAACAACACCGGTTACATGATTCTCGGCGTCAGTAATAAGCTTTGTTGCTTTTGTGTTGAAGTAAATAGGAACACCATTTTCAACAAGGTCATCCTCAAGCTGATTTACAAGAGCCTGGCCGCCCTTTACTTTAACTTGAGCTGTTGCAAGGTGAATGTTTTCGGCGTTCTTCTTTGCCTGCTCTGAAGCTGCGGGAACCATAGTTCCTTCATCGTTAAGCTTGTAGTCAACATTAGCTGCAGTAAGAAGCTCAAGAACATCAGGAGATACTGCGCAGGCTGTGTTGATCTTATCCATATCAAGAGGATTTCTTTCTGTAATCTTGTTACGCTTTACCCATTTCTCAACAAGCTCAGGAACACCTTCAGCTGTATCAGCTGCGATAAATGATCCTGATGAGAAGATAGATGTTCCACCTCCGAAGGCGAGCTTCTCAACCACGATAACATCAGCACCTTCACGGCTTGCTTTCTGAGCAGCTGCAAGTCCGGCAATTCCGGCACCTACAACAACAACGTCACAGTCAAGAGTCTCATCCTTAACCTCTACACTGACTTCGCGGTTCTTCCATTCAGAAACATCTCCGCCTGCCTGCTCTATAGCATCGCTTACAAGCATACGAACAGCAGAACTTGAAATAGTTGCTCCGGAAATAGCATCAACAGCCAGTGACTGATGCTCAATGATGGAATCGGCCATAAGCTTTATACCCTTATCACCTACACCTGCAGTCTCATCCTGCTCTGTGTAATTGATCTCTGCGATCTTTCCATCCTTTACTACAACTTCAGCGGTAATGTCTCCATCCATTCCCTTTGCTTTAGCGGTATATGTACCGTCAGTAAGAGAAGAAGATGATTCAGCTGCCTCTGTTGCTGCAGCTGAAGTTGCTGCCTCTGCAGAAGCCTCTGAAGCCGCAGTAGTAGCAACCGGTACAGAAGTAGAAGCACAACCTGTAATGGACAGTGCTGAAACAACAGCTACTGTTCGAAGCATTGACTTGTTCATTTTTGATTTCCCCCTCAAAAATAATGATACGAAAAGTCGGTTTCCCGATATGATTGTTAAATTTTTACCATGGTATGAAGGGATTATATTACATATAACTTCGGCTCATTGTACTTATACTCATACAATCAGACTATAGCATCGCCGTTTTGCATACAAAAAATCAATGGAGATAATAATATTTGCCTATAATGTACATAAATCGTCACTTGAATCTGGATTCCGGCACTGATTATATCGAGTGTATGTTTCTTCGTATCAGTGCGGATATATTTTTGTCTTTTGAGCCTTGATTTTTCCTGATTTTTGCCATTTTCATTTACATATTTTGAACGGTACCAGATTCCGAATACTGCTATCGAGATAATCTCGGAAACCAGTAATACAACCGGCTGTGACTCTGCCACTACCTTCATATAATCGAAATTCCCGCCAGTTTTTGCTGCCGTGTACAGCAGTGCTAAAATCCCGCCAATCATTAATTTTGGTTTTGGCTTTGGTTAGTATATAATGATCAGACAGGTACTACACTGACTCACAGGTGATTTCGAGGGAAGGAGAGATAAGTAATGTGTGGTGTGAGTTCTATTGAGTCAAACATTAAGTTTGTAGAGTAAAAGATAAAGGCTGCGTGTGGGAGAGTAAGGAATCTATGGGATATATAATTCAGTCCATAAATATTGAAAATCTAGAAAGATACGGCGAGATATATGCGGCAGCTTTTAGCGGTGAGCCCTGGAATGATCCATGGAATGTAGAAGATGCTATTATCCATGTAAGAGAACTTCTGGAATCAAAACAGTCGTATGGTTTGGAATGCATCGAGGATGGCAAGGTTGTTGGATTTATCCTTGGTACATCAATGCTGTTCCATTATGGCAGGACTTTTGAGATTAATGACCTGGCAGTAGATCCAGCGTATCAGAGACGCGGTGTAGCTAAACTTCTTATGGAAAGTTGTCTTGCGGATATAAAAGCTCAAGGAATGGTAGGTGTGCATCTAATTACTGCCGTGGAAGGTGTTCTGCCCGAATTCTACAAAAGGTATGGATTTAAGAAAGAAAATGAAGTGATTCTGATGGGGATGGAATTATAAGAAATCCAATTGTGAGAGTATAAGGCCTGTGAAGTATTAGCAGTATCTTCACAGGCCTTCATTTTGTTCTATTCTGCACCGGTTCCGCCGGCATCCGAAGCTATAGCTTCCGCTTCAACTATTTCCGGTGCACCGTCAGGTGCTTCGGTTTCGTCAATATCCGGCTGATCTTCCGGCTTTTCATCTTCGTCTTCCCAAAGAGATTTATGCTTCTTATTGGTTTTCTTCGACATCATCCGCATTTGTTCTGCCATGGTATATAGTTCCGGAAACTTTTCCATCAGTTTCTTTAGATCCTTTGCAGGAACTCGGTCACCCCTTCCGTAACGAATGGCTACCTGCATACATTTGCTCATTTTTTCACTTTCTTTGGCATATGCATCAGCTTCATTTTTTGCTGCCTGTATATTCTGGAGGGATACCTGTAATTCCGTGACCATGGCAGTATAATCACAGTATTCCTTATGCTTTTTCGAAAGTGCCTGGTAGCTAAGCTCCAGCCGGTCAAAATCTTCCTTTAGGACATCGGCTTTTCCCGGTTCTTCTTCCATTACCTTTGCCAATGATTCCTTCTCATGACGAACTTCGCTCATTCTCATCGTATATTTTCTGATCTGTTTCCCATAGGTAGTGAGGGCATCATTTATCGTTAGTTTTGGCATGACAAACCTCCTAAAATCTTGTTCAGATGCTTTAAATACTTCCTAGTGGGCTTATCGGCAGATTCAGTACAATTTAATAGAAAAACATGGAAATAAAGCCAGGCCAGAAATTGATACGATGTCCTTAGATTGGAGGGCAGGAGACATTGGTGACCGCATTAAATTAATTAAAGCCGTATGAGAATAACGAATATATATAAATATATACTTATATCTGCAAATGATTGACTGTGCGAGTACCTAGCTTTGTCTGACTGCTCCCACGGGCTTGCCCGTGGGAGCAGTCAGGTGGCATCTTCATCCATAGTTTCCAGCAGAAAACTAACCGGTCTGAATCCATCGTTACAGGAGATCATTGCTGACTTCGGATTCTTCATCCAGCCGTCATAGAAGTTTTCACCGCCATGAGCCAGGACCATTACAAATGCCGACACCGTATCCCAGGCACTTGTGCAAAAGCCTTCCGGCTTTTCCCAGCCATTACATATGAAAGTCTGACCAAGCTCCATAGAACAGGTATGCTCTATGGAGTTTTCATACTGCTCTATGAGGTCAGCATAGCGAGCAATCTTTTTCACAGTGATACGGACTTTCTTCATGGTGAACTCCTTTAGTATTTTTTATGGATTTAATACTTCTATAGTGATATCACTTCAGATACCATCAACATATCAGATACTTTTATCCATTCGATTTCAGAAAGCTTTTTATATTATCCATTGACCTCTTTTCCAGATCCTTGAAAACAGCTTTTTCATCTTCGGATAGCCCCTGATATCTAAGGTTGTCAAAGTCTTTTAAGGCCTCATCAAGCTGCTCCTCTATACGTTTTGCATCATCCAAAACATAATAGGCACGGTATCTCTCTGAGAAAGAGGCATTAGCTTCATCCTTGGCAGGACGGATACTTTTTATAAAATACCTTGATTTCAATTTCTGAAGAGAAGTGACAACCGTAATAAGCGGAAGCTTTGTATAATCGACGACCATCATTTCAGTTACAGGATTAGCAGCCTGATGCATGTATAGAAGTATCCTGAGATCCTCAGCCTTCAGGTCATTCTGTATAGATATGGGCTTAAGATAGTACTCAAGAAGCTTATCCCTGTAGTAATTGCCGGAAAAAACAGTGTCGCATTCATCCGGAAGATACTGCACTGATACTGTCTCTGTTCCAAGCTTTTTAGAAATGGGAGTACCGGGGATGACAAAGTCATCCTTTGCAAAATCAATCAGGAATCCCGCAATTTGAGCCCTTCTGAGATCATATTCCTCCTCATCGAAAACATTTCTGTAGAATCTGTCATAGTACTGCATTACATTGGTTTTCATGTTGACTATCTTCGTCAGATTCATGTTTTGCGAAACTAAAGATCCCTCAGTCTTTACATAATAGTATATGGGAGACTTGACCACTGCGATGCGCTCGGCATGAAGCAGATACTCCATATTGAAAATGAAATCCTCGCAATAACTGAGCTCCGCATCCATTCTGAGTTTATAGCGGTCAAGCAGTTCCTTTTTGTAGAACTTATTCCAGATGACACCATAGTAGTAGTCTGCGGGGTTCGATAGCATGTAATCCGCATAGTCTTTCCTTGATAGGATACGATCAGTGTCAATGTCTCCTTTTTGCGACAGGTGTTCCCCCACAACGCGGTAAAAATCCGCGATAACCATGTCTGCATCCGCTACTTCTATAGCCCGGACAAAAAGCTTTGTGGCATCAGGAGTGATCCAATCATCTGCATCCAGAAACTGTAGGTATGCTCCGGTTGCCATATCTATGGCCATATTTCTTGTATCGGAAACTCCGGAGTTTTTCTTATGTACGGCTCTAACTCTGGCGTCCTTTTCTGCATACTCATCTATGATGGAAGGAGAGGAGTCTTTACTTCCGTCATCCATGAGGAGCAGTTGGAAATCTTTATATTCCTGGTTGAGAACACTGTCTATACATTTTCTGAGAGCTTTTTCAGCGTTATATACAGGGATGATTATACTTACTTTGGGCATTTTAAACCTCCACGATTATCTCTATTACCTATTATTCTACACTAGATAATACGATGAATATATACAAATATACGTTCTTTTATTATGTACATTTTTTTCTCACATGATTTGCTACGATATTTACAAGTAAAGAAGACCAACGAAACCTAATAACTAAGGTTTTGATTCTTCTTTACTTCTCCACAACCGCATCCGTGACCAATACAATGGCGGATGCATTTGATTTAATATTTCTTTGAGTAACTATAAAATAGAAAATATATAGGTATTTATAGATTCTTTATTTCTGTATCCTTTCATACATGCTAAAATTTATATGTTGGCGTAACAATGGATAAGCCTGAAGAGGATAACAGAAATGAAAGTTAGCTACAACAAATTATGGAAATTACTAATAGATAAGGGCATGAATAAGACTGAACTCATGGAAGCCGTAAGGACCAGTCCAAATACCATTGCAAAGATGGGAAAGAATGAAAATATTTCCATGGATGTCATCATGAGGATATGCGACTGCCTTAGTTGTGATGTTGGTGACATTATGGAAATGATCCCGGATGATGAAGGAGACACACGTGAAAAGAAATAAGTATAGCGCCGGGGCTGTTAAGTTTTCATTCTGGTTTATGGAGTTTAGAAAAGAAGTTTAAGGTTTTCAAGAAGTAGGAAGGTATCTGATATGACGATAAAAGAGGTCTTAGAAAAAGATGGAAACAGATCTTTGACCGAAAGAGTATAAATATCAAGCCGGCTGATTTGTCTGATACAATATGTGCTTTTGCTAATGCAGATGGCGGAACTGTGGCTATAGGCATATCTGATAAAACACGCAGGATTGAAGGTGTTGATTATCATACAGAACAGTTAAATGAGATTCTCAGGACACCTATAGATTTTTGTAATCCTACGGTTCCGATTACAGCTGAAATGGTCGAATGTATCAATCATGATGGAAAGCCGGATCATGTTTTACTGATGTATATTGAGGCAAGCCCACTGCTCCATGCCAATCAGTCAGATGAAGCATTTATACGTGTTGGAGATAAAAGCAAGAAGCTCGACTTTAATGATCGAATGACACTGATGTATGCGAAAGGAGTTCGCTATTATGAAGATGAACCTGTGGCAGATGCAACCATAGATGATCTTGATTTGGAGTTTATAGGCGAGTACTGCAGGCACATAGGTTATGGTAAATCGCCTTTAGAATACGTCAGAGAGAATAAGAAGTTTGTTCAAGTTAAAGATGGTAAAGAACAGATTTCAATAGCTGCAATTTTGCTGTTCGGAAAGAATCCTCAGCTGTTTTTTCCGAGAGCCTTTATACGATTCATAAGATATGATGGTACAGAGGCTAAGGTTGGAAAAGATATGAATGTCATCAAAGATGTGATATTTGAAGGTCGGATCCTGGAACAGGTTGAAAAGGCTGTTGAATACATCAAGATCCAAATGAAGGAAAAAACATATCTTGGACATGACGGAATATTTGTCACCGAGGAAGAATACAGTGAGTTCGTACGTACAGAGATCATTGTAAATGCTGTTACCCACAGAGATTATGGAATAAAGGGTACCGATATTCAGATCAAGATGTTTGATGACCGCCTTGAGGTAGACAGTCCCGGAACTTTTGCCGGTATGGTTACAAAGGACAATATCAGACATACACATTTTTCCCGTAACCCAAAGATTGCAGCATTTCTGAAGGATTATGGATACGTAAAGGAGTATGGTGAAGGCGTAGACCGTATGTGTAAAGAGCTTGAGTCTGCAGGTCTACCTGATCCGCTATATGACAATAAGACGTTTATTCTTAAAACAACGGTTAAAGTGCATCATACAAGGCTCAATCGGCAGGTTTTGCGTCGATTGGAGAGAATATCACGTCGATTCATGGCAAAGACTTATTATTAGAAAAACTTCATAATAAAGAACTGGTTAGAGAACTATCCCCAAAGGATCTGGGAGAGATTGAAACAATAATTAATAACATAGAAATAATGCAGGTAGTTACTTCTAAGGAAATAATGCAAATCCTTTCGTGCAAAACTACAAAAGCCAGGTATGTTTTAAAATAATGGAAACGAACAATATTATTTCTCCGATTAAGGGAAAGGGTAAAGGTAAGTATATACTTAATGAGCATGATTAAACTCAAAAAATTGTTATCAAAATTAAAACTACTTAATCAGATTTCGTTATATGAGAATGATGAATTATCTGAATTGTTCTTTGGATTGGATGAAACATACTATGGTTTGACGCAAAAAGAAAAAAGACATGGGTTTAAATTAATTATTTCCGAATATAAAAGAGAACTCTTAGAAAAATTGTATGGTCGAAACTATATTACAAGTTTTCATGAAGACTCTAAAACAAATAAGTTTGTTGGATATGTTAAAGGAATCTAAGCATGCGAATTAAAAGGGATTAAAGATAGTATTATGTATTTTTCTAAAGATTAAACCAATGGGTTACTTATTATTAGATCTTAATAGTTTAAAATATAGGAAATAGTATTATCGGAGGGATTGCATTGTTAAACTTCACATATGATGATTCATTAACCATTATAGATATAGTTATTAAATCAAAAATCAAAGATGCCGAATATTGGGGACAAATAGATATTACAAAAGATGATTTAAAGGTAATTAAAGATAAAATCATTGAGTGCCTACATAGTGGATATGACTTCAAAACTCTTTTCAAACAATTTCGCTATGCTATGGTGACATATGTGGTCTTTTTGGCGAAGTATTATTATAAAGGTGATCTATGGGGCATGATATGTGATGAAGTAGGTCTAGAAAAGATAAATGCAGCTGACCAGATTCAAATTGGAACTATGATTTTATCTACATTTAGTCTGTGTGGAATGGACTATAGTGCTGCAAATAATTCTCCAAGAAAATACGTAGATTCTATTTTATATCAGGTAGGAGAGCCACCCGAGAGTAATCTTGGAGATCTATTCTATATTATTAAGTACGGGTTCATGAATAATGTAGAACCTCAGATTCTCATTGACGAAATTACTTCAAGGTCGTACGGAGTACATAAACCTCTTTTGCATTTTTTGGAATATTCACCAGACTACAGAGCAATTAATTTTATCCTTGATGTTCAGGATACATTTCTTTCAGCAACTCAGTCTTCTGATTTATCAGGTAAGTATTCTGAAGCGTATTTAGAGTGGGTTGAACTTGATAAGGAAAAGGGTTCGTATAAAAACAAAAAAGATGAAGATAAAGTTGAAGTACGGCCTTATTATTTTCTTGATTACAGAAAAAATGGATTATGTGTGGTTCTTCCTCGTATAAATATGTCCGAGGAATGGGTCGAGAGTGCAAAGTGGAACATCAAAGGTGATCGAGATTTTAAGGTTGAAAAGATTGCATATGTACAAGGTGCCGAAGGTAAGCGTTATGTTGATCAGATGATTGTTCCGGTGAAACTATGTAAATTTCTATCAATCACATTTGAATATGATGACGGTTTTGATCTTCACCAATCCTCATATGGATTGAAAGGATTATATTCAGATGAATGTGAGGTGTTTTATTTTAATTCCAGCGGAAGAAAAATAAATAATAGTTATTTACGTGCACCATATGGATACCTTATTTATCCCTCACAGTATAAAATTCAATCCAGTAATGTTATTCGAGATGTTCAAAGTTACCCACTTATTACTTCGGATTATAAAATAGAACAAATAACACCAATTACTGCTGATGCCAGAATGACTATTACCACTAATTGCGGAGATATAGTCCTTCTAATGAGACCACAGCTCAGTATAACACTTCATGGAAGAAAACTATTTGATTCTGATTACATAGAATCTGAAATACCATTGTTTTTAGATATCCCTAAAATTAGTTTGTCATTTAAAGGCTTCAGTAATACCGAAGGTATCGAGATACATATAGGCCATAATAGGATCTCTGTTCAAGGACTTAATCTAGATAAAGAAAACATCATCGACTTAAGTGATGCAATTGAAGATGATTGTTTTGGAATTAATGTTATTAGAGTATATCAGTATGGCCGATTTATTAAGGAAGAAAGATTCTGTCTATTGCCAAAGTTTCATACAAATTATGATACCTCTCTTCCATGGCCTGACAAATTTTTCAAAAATAGAATTGCTAAATTTTCGATAAATAAGATAAAGGGATGGGCTTTATGTTTTGAAAATGGTAATGTTCAGGACCTTATTGATAAATATGTAATATCTGTTCCGTATTCCGAAGGAACGTTGAGAGGAAGCGTTGTTTCAAAGCAAGATAACCTTCATGTTTTAGTTGATTTTGAGCTTCCAATATGTGCTCTTAAAGCAGAACTAGTTTCTGATACGGATATTTCGGAAAAATGTGAGCTCGATGATTTTCTTGAGGGAACTCCTTGGGCATCAATAGCTGTTTATGGAGAATACTCAAAGAATGAATATGAGATACAGTTAAAATCGATTAACGGAATTGAACAAAAGAGGCAGATAAAGCTGAATAATAATGGCTCTATTAACGCTGACCTTAGCGTTTTTAGAGATACAATACAAAATGTTCCACTTCCTGCAGAAATTGTTATACATAATAATCAGACTGATGAAGAATATATTTTGATTTTTGTAGATGAAAAAATCAAATTTCGAACACGTCCGCAATATGTGTATAAGAAAAAAATCCTTGGAATCAAAAATGAAGACATAGATGATGATGTTCACTTGGAAAAATTCGGAGATAAAAATTATCGTATGCCATTAAAATATGAATGCTCTACCATCAACAGTAAAGGATGGAGGGTTTATACATTTAATGATATGGACGCGTTGACTCCGGGTTTTTACAGATTAGTTAGGAATAATAAAGCTGGTGATTTGTTTTTATTTGATGATGATTTTCATATAACGCTGGAAAAGGATCAATTTGTTGTATCAAGAAAGGAAAAAGATACACCTATTGATAGCTTTAGTGTTTGGGTGGATCAGGCACTAAGCGATTTGGTTATGTATAGAAACGGTAACAAGCTGAGTAAATTAAAAGAGTCATCAAGTTACTTATTACGTAACGATCTGCAAAAATATAAAGGTTCTACACTGACAGATTGGGATATATTAAATTTGGTCAGTTTTGGATTTATGTTGGAGGCTAAAATTTCAGATGAACATAAAGACATTATTTCAGAGTATATGTGTAATGTTTCACGATATATACTTTCAGGCAAAGATAGGTATACGGTGATAAAAAAACTTATTGAAGTAAATGCAAGTGATTATGTATTTCATCAATGCTTAAATAATTATTCATTATTATTAACTGAAATTGACGACGATTTACTTCCAAATCAGATAAAGGAGTTGGCAGGAGAAGTAAAACATTATTACCCTAAACTATCATTATTACTGCTGATGAGAAAAGACTCTCCTATCAGGGAAACAATCGGAGACCCAATATACAGAGAACTGATAGGTCAGCAAGCTGTTATAGAAATGATGAATAGTGACGTTTCAGATGAAATAAAAAACGAAGACAGGAGACATTTCTTAAAAGAAGATGGTCAAAGTCATGTTCATATTAATTTAACGGAACAAATATCAGGTATCAATCAGTTCTATGAGATGATAGATGAAAAACGGAGCAAAAGTGGGAAAATATATTTGGATAAAGACAAAATTCCAGATAGTGGTATTTATTTAAGTGGCACTAGATATTCAGATCTGTTCGTCAATTGGTATATAAGGAACCATCCAAAAGGAGGTGCTATAGAAGCTGAAAAGGAAAAGAAAATAAAGGATTCATATAGATCTTTTAAGACGAATGTATGGAACAATATTTTTGCTTTGCAAAGAGACGAACAAATTGGAACTTATGTAAAAGAGTATAATAATGTGCTTCAGAAGAGAACTTCTGGAGATCCTACAGGGTTCTCATTGCCAAACTTTTTTTACTTTGAAGCTCTATCTGCACTGCTAGTATCACTTGATGTTCCACAGAAATATAATGGAATAAAAGAGGAAGCACGAAATTTCATGGTTAATGCATTTGAAATTGCACCATATATGGCTGAAAGAGATTTAATAATGGCTGCATTATTTGTTTATTTAAGAAGAAAAGAGGGTGTCTAATTATGTCAATGAACCCAAGAACAACTACGGATAAGATTAAGAAAGATTATAAGCGTTATGTCTCTTCGATATTGACTGTTAGAGATAAAGAAATTAGCAAATTAGCAAAAGAAGAAGTTTATCACACGAATTTTGTAAAGGGTCCATTCCTCGAAACCACACTCCCTTTTAAAGATGGTAAGACCTTAAAAGAACTTGCTGAAGAAGGACTTGTTAGTACGGAGTTTTCAAAAATGGGGAAAAGAGTCCATTATGAGGATTGGAAGCTACGTGTCCATCAGGAAAATGCACTTAGACACATAATAGAAGACAATCGAAATATGGTTGTTTCTACTGGTACAGGATCAGGAAAAACGGAATGTTATTTATATCCTATATTCAACCAACTAATGCGTGAAAAAGAGCAGGGAAACCTTGATGCAGGTGTAAGAGCTTTGCTGATTTTTCCAATGAATGCATTAGCTAACGATCAACAAAAGAAGCTTAGAAAACTCCTTGCTGAGTATCCTGATATAACATTTGGCAGGTATACAGGTGAAACTCTGCATGCCAAAACAAATGAGGAACCGGAGGATGCAGAAAAACGTTTACATAAAGAATACGATGTTCAGCATCAGGATGATACTGATTCGGATTCAAGAAAATCTATACCAAATGAATACATGTGCAGAGAATTCATGGCTAAGAATCCACCGCATATATTGCTCACGAACTATGCAATGCTTGAGTATATGCTCCTACAGCCTAATACTGCTCCTTTTTTTGATACATCAAAGGCAAAAAATTGGAAGTTTATTGTAATTGATGAGGCCCATACGTATAAAGGAGCCACAGGAACAGAAATTGCATTTTTATTACGTAGATTAAAAGAAAGAATCAAGCACCATCGTACAGAGGATTTTAGATGTATTGCAACCAGTGCTACTTTGGGGACAGAAGGTGGTAAGGCTGCATTGGCTGAATTTGCCTCTCAGTTATTTGGTGAGCCATTTAATGAGAATGACGTAATTACAACTGAGCGTAAAAAAAGGGAACAATCTAGCGGTTCAAGAAATTTCAGTCTTGATGAGTATAAAAAACTCAAGGAAGAAGTGGCTGATATGCCTGATTGGGAAAAGGGAAAATATTTATATGAAAAGCTAGTAAATGATAATAGGTTATTCCTACTCTATGATATATTACAGGATAAACCAAAAGATATTATTGAAGTTGCAGATGCGGTTTTTTATGATTTAAAAGATATTTCTTCAAGAGAAGAATCATTAATAACATTAATTGAACTTTCAGCAGCTGCAAAAAAAAGTGAATTTGAGTCAGCATTACTACCGGCAAGATATCATCTCTTTGTTAAATCTTTAGAAGGGATGTTCGTGCAGTATTATCCTCGTAAACGAGTTTTCCTTGATCGTAAGGAAAAAAACAGGGATGCCACGGGGGAATATTCCGTATTTGAAATGGCAAACTGTCAGAAATGCGGACAAGAGTACATACTGGGAAAAACAATTTACAGAAATGGTAAAAACTATCTCGTTCAAACAAGTGCTTCAGAAAAGCCTGAATTTTATTTTATATCAGATAAAAATATAATAGATGAAACATTTGATGAGGATGACAATTTAGATGAAAAAGCAAATTTTTCATCTTTGGACAAATATAAACTCTGTCTTTCGTGTGGTAGGATTTCGGAATATGCCGAAGAAACCAGTTATAATTGCTGTAAGACCAATGATCCAGGGAAGATTGTTACTGTTTATAATCTTAGATATTCAGGAAAGGGCAAAGAATCTAACTGTTGCCCTTCTTGTGGCGCAACAAAAGAGGGACTGATCAAACGCTTTTTAACAGCAAACCAGCCTGCAACTTTTGCTGTTGCAAAAAGCTTGTATGATGCAATTCCTCCAAGACCTATAAATGGTAAATCATCATCAAGTTCGAATGAATTGGAAGACGATTTATTCAGCGACGATCTTTTCGGAGATATTCTACCTGAATCTGTTAATATTGACGAAAGAGTTATCGATGAAAGTGGTCGTAAGCTCTTAGTATTCTCGGATAATCGTCAAGAAGCGGCATTTTTCGCAGGATTTTTTGAAAAAAAATATAGACTTGCAATGTGGAGAAAGGTAATTCTTAATTGCTTAAAAGAAGCAGATGGAGGAGAACTGTCTGTAGATGATCTTATAGCTAAGGCAAAACAGTTGGCTGATAGAGAAGGTCTTTATGCGCTTGATTTAGTTGAACAAAATAACAATCTTGATGCAAGTATGATGGGCAACGAACAGAAGAAAGCGATGGCTGCACATTATATTATGTCTGAATTTATATCTCCCGATATTGCAACAGGTCTCGAGGGAATGGGCTATATCCAGATCATGCCACAGGAATTGCCGTTAAAATCTGATGCTTCAAGATATGGTGTCAATGGCGGAAAGAATATTTGGAAAGTATATAGATTTGTCTTTGATACACTTAGACAAAAAGGTGCTGTAACATTTCCTTCGGAGATAAGTGCTGAAGATGATTTCTTTTCTCCACGAAATCATGTTAGATATTTTAGGATTAGTGGAAATGAAACATTATATAAAAAAGGCTATATATATGGGTTTATGCCGAGCGAGGGGCATAAAAACAAACGTTCTGCAATGTTCAAAAAAATATTAAGCAAACATGAAGCCGAGGAAGAAAATGAAAGTATCGCTATTAGCAACCTTGAGCAGTGTTATGATGATATCACAAAAGTTTTTAAAAATAAGGGCTACATTAGCGATGATACATCTAATGAAAGCGGAGTTATTTATGAGCTTAATTATCGAAAATGGAAGTTCAAATATATAAAGCCTGAAGAAAACATATTTAGATGTAAAAAATGCGGAAAAATATTTTCTTATTCATTAATGGATTTATGTCCGGAACTTAAATGTGATGGTGAGCTTGAAACCATTGCTGCCGGTGATGTACGAAAAGATAATTATTATGACAGCCTGTATGGTGGTGAACAGTTTGTGCCCATGGTTGCTAGGGAACATACAGCTCAATTATCTTCAAAAACGGCCGGCCAATACCAGAAACTGTTTGAAGAAGGCGCTATTAATGTGCTTAGTTGTTCTACAACATTTGAAATGGGTGTCGATGTTGGTGAGCTTGAAGCTACTTTCCAAAGAAATGTTCCGCCGGAGACCTCAAATTATATACAGAGAGCAGGACGTGCAGGTCGAAGAACTTCTTCTGCGGCTTTTTCTGTGACATTTGCAAGACGAAATAGTCACGATATGACTTTTTTTCAAAATCCTGCGGAAATCATTTCAGGTAAAATTGCCGCCCCTTTACTTGAAGTTGATAACGAAAAGATTGCTCAAAGACATTTAAACTCGATAATTATAGCTTCATTCTTTAAATTAAAACCGGAGTTCTTTAAAGATAAAACAAAACGTATCGTAGCCTACGAGACTAAAGACAACATGGCAGTGGAACTTGAAAAATATCTTGATACTAAGCCACAGGAGTTATTGGATACAATACACAATGTCTTTGACGAAAAACTCTGTGATCTTCTTAAAGTTGATGATTGGGGATTTGTTAAAGATCTTCTAGGTGATTCCGGTAAGTTAAATCTTGCTATTAAGGAACGAGAAGCTGATATTTCTGGCCTTACGGAATTAAAGAAAAATATTAATCCAGACAGTACTGGAAAGGAATTAAGTGAAGCAAGGGCTGTTACAAAGCTGATTGAAACATTAAATGATGAAGCATCTATTAGCTTTCTTAGCTCTAAGGGTGTACTGCCTAAATATGGATTTCCTATTGATACTGTTTCCCTAGACATCTTAAATAATAAAAATAAAGAGGCTGAGAAACTGGATCTATCAAGAGATTTAAGGATGGCCATAAGTGAATTTGCTCCTCCGGCACAGATTGTTGCTAATGGAAAACAATGGAAAAGCTACGCAATCAATACTATTCCGGATAAAAGCTGGCCAACTTATGTTTATCATGAATGTCCTAAATGTAAGAGGATTTTCCCGCCCAAGGGAGAAATGACTGAAGTGACTATAAATATAGATGATTCATCCGGTATATGTCCTGATTGTAAAATAGAAACCAATCCGAAAAAATTTATTATACCGTTATTTGGTTTTTCTACATCTTATTCAGAGAAGCCAAAGATGGTTGGAGAGACGCGCCCTCGAGCATATTATGCTACACAAACTCAGTATTGGTGTGATACTGACTTGACAGAAAGACAGCAGCTCGAAGTCAAATCAAAAAAAACCATTATTAACGGCAAGGAAGTAAGCGCTAAATATTCTCCTGGAGGAAAACTATTTGTATTAAACCAAGGAACAAACGGGGCAGGAATATACGTATGTCCTGAGTGTGGATATGCTACAGAAATTGACAAATTATATAAAGAAAAAAGCCATAAGAACAAGTATGGTCATAAGTGTAGCAACAAAATGTTACAGAGAGTATCTCTTGGTCATGTATTTTCGACTGATATTTTGAAAATACAGCTTCCAGAACATGATATAGAACTAACACAATCAGGTTCATTAGAATTAAAGAATCAGGATTTGTCTGTGATGTATTCAATCCTTGAGGGTGCAAGTTCTGCATTAGATATTAATAGAGGAGATATAAGTGGGTGTGTTACGGGTAATCATCAGATTATTCTATATGATGATACACCGGGCGGCTCTGGATTTGTTAAGCACATTTATGAACATATTGAAGACGTATTATCTAAGGCAAAAGAAAAGGTAAACGGTTCCTGTGGGTGTACAGAAGAAACCTCCTGTTATGGATGCCTTAGAAACTATGGAAACCAGTATTTCCATGATGTTTTATCTAGAGGTATTGCGTATAGGTATTTAGATTGGTTACTTAGTGATTCTTCAATAACTAATGTTAATTGCGAAGAAAAAACAGATAAGCTTATTTCTAATGTTAATACAAAACTGGAAAAGGGCGTAAGAGTTATTTCGGATTATAGTGGTTCTGATTATGATGATAAACGTAATACTATAGATGAAGTATACATTGAATTTATGTCGATGGATGATGATGAATTATCCAAGAATGAAAAAGCTATATTTGAAAAAGTGTATAACAAGCTCAAGGATAAGGATTATGAAAATCCAGTGATGTATAACAAAATAGAACTAAAGGAAGGCGATGTTTGGCCATCTGTTTTTTGGCCGAATTCAAAGGTGGCACTATTCTGGAAAGGTCAGAAAGAGCATTTTGATTTGCTTAAGACCTATGATTGGTATTGCTTTATGCTTGATGAGTCACTTAATATCGATGATTTATTATCTGTAATTTCAATAATAGAGAGGAATAGATAAATGGCTGTATACATGATTCCTGAAGAGCCAAAAGAATTTGATAAAAGAAGTCATGAAGATGTTTTGTTCAATGCGTTAAAAAACAACTATAACGGAAATGAAGACTATTATGTTTTTCATTCTTACAATGCGGTTGCATATAACAAGGATGACAATACTCTATATGATAGAGACCTTGATTTTGTTATTGCAAATGCAAATAAAGGCTTAATCTGCATCGAGGCCAAAGCTGGTGAAAATATTTATTATTCTGGTTCAGATAGAGAATGGCACTACAGTAGCGGTAGGGTAATGGAGCATAACGGACCATACAAACAGTCTGCTGGGGCAATGCGTGTCTTAAGAGACAAGGTTAAGTATAATAGATCAGCTAAAGTAAGAGCCTTATTAGGTAAGTGCCGTTTCATCAGTGCTGTATGTTTTATTGATATGAGAAAGAATGATTTTCTAAATCTCCCAGGTCTACCTGAAGAAGCATCTTTGGAGATGACTATCCTGCAGGATGACCTTGATGATATTTGGGCAAAGATTGAAAAAATATATAGCATTAAAATCCCTAAAGAGAAGTATGAGCCTAGCTTGACGAACGGTATGAACGATGGTGAGTTCAAATTACTTTTAGATTCTGTTCTTTGTCCGGAATTCCATCTTATTCCATCTCCTGAGGCAACTAATGGGTTGATCAACTTCCGTTTAAAACAGCTTATTAGAGAACAATATCGTATTCTCGATTTCTTGACAGAGCAGCCTACAGCTGTCATAAATGGTGCAGCTGGGACTGGTAAAACCATGATAGCTGTAGAGAAAGCAAGGCTCCATAGCATTGAGGGTGATAAAGTTTTATTCTTATGTTTTAATAAAAAATTACAGAAACAGTTAGAAGATGATAATAAAAAGAATCCTGAATTTGATAATGTAGATTTTAGAACTATTAGTAAACTCACAAAGGATAAGACCGGGGACTTTGAAAACTATGCCGGTCTCGAATTATGGCTTGATAAATGTATAAGGCGTGAATCAGAACTTGGCTATAAACACATTATTGTGGACGAAGGACAGGATTTTGGCGTCATAAATTTAAAAGAACATCCCGAAAAAGAAGAGGAAGGAATACAGAATTGTGAAATCATAAACAAGCTTCAGGATGCGGCTTTAGAACAGGGTGGAACATTTTACCTTTTCTATGATAAGTATCAGACAATCCAAGGTGGACAAGTTTTAGACAATATCCTCCCTGATTGTATAGATGGAGCCGATTGTAGATTGACGCTTCATAAGAACTGCAGAAATACAAAAGAAATTGCTAAAACATCTGTAACTCCGATTAAGGATGCAAGAGGAAAAGGACTGAAAGTTGATGCAGCATATTCATGGGTGAAGCCATATACCCCCATAATGCATGTGATAAATTCAAGAGAAAACGAAATAGATGTATTAAATAAAATATTAGATGAGTATAAGGAACTTGGATTTAATGACATTGTAATTCTTTCTCAAGGAAAGCTAGAATCAACGAGTATCGCCAAAAAACTCATAAATAGTACCTACGAGGATCCTTATGATTATTATAAATACAACGGAAAAAAATATAGGGTTGCAACATGTATCACTTTTAAGGGCCTTGAGGCCGATGCAGTTATTCTTTTCAATTTAAACAGTATGTCTTTTTCAGGAGATCGAGCAAAAGAGTTTTATGTAGGTACATCTCGAGCAAAATGTAAACTTGATATGATTTGCACGCTTAAAGAAGATGACTATTTAAATGTTGTTTCACAAATAGACGAAGGAGCGTTGAATGGCCCTAGGAATAAAAATGCATTGAGAAGAATTTTTGGGAATCTATTTTCCGCGGATGTCGTAGTTGAAAATTAAAAATACTTGACGCTAAAACAAATTAGATGCATTATATAATAACAATATTGTATGCCTTACATTCTTCTGACCATAGCGGTATGGAAAAGGTTTTGCCTGAGAATGTGTAACCAACTACTGTGTTTACCATGGAGGCTTTAAAATGAATAATGCATCTAAGATTTATTTAGACCAAGTAGCTATCGGAAAACGAATTAAGAAGATTCGAAAGCTCAAAGGTGTAAGCGTTGATGATATATGTCATAAGATGGACAATATATCACCTCAAGCTGTTTACAAATGGCAGCGGGGCTCATGCTTACCTGATGTTGAGAATTTGCTTAATTTGAGCATCTTATTAGAAACAACTATAGAGGACATCTTGCTCGGTGAAGGAGAAACCGACGACGAGATGCCCTCTTTTTTTATATATAAGGATGAGTCATGGAAAAAATACTATTCGAATCAGAAATTTTCAATAAAGAGATGAAGGGCACATTTCCATTTAGAATTAAAGTTAAGGAAACTATAACAGACAGCTCGCATCTAGTACATCGAATAATAATTAACTAACACTGATAATCTCGTTAGATTTGATCCCAGCTGACTCTGCTTCAGCAACACTGATTTCATCCATTTTGTATGTCCAATGATAAACTACAGGTTCACGATTTACTTCTTCAAAATAGAGGTAGATACGCTGCTCAAGTTCTTCCTTGGATTTTACACGTATACCTCTTAACATTTGCTTGGTCATCTTACTGAAAAAGCTTTCTATCATGTTAAGCCATGATCCATGTTTAGGCGTAAACACAAAAACAAAACGACCCTCGGGCCTTGTTGCGAGATAATTTCTTGTTTCTTTTGATTTGTGTGCAGAGTGATTGTCGCAAACAATACGGATAACATCTCCTTCAGGATATCGAGTATCGAGTTTTTTCAAGAGTTCAATGAAATCAGAACTCTTATGGGTTTCGCTTACATAAGGGATAGCTTCTCCTGTGAGAAGATCAATTCCGGCAAGAAGTGAAAGTGTTCCAAGGCGCTTATATTCAGCATCACGCATTACACATCCTTTTTGCGCTGTAGGACGGAGATCCTCACCGGTTGTTGCAATGGCCTGTATTCCAGGTTTTTCATCGCATGATACGGTATGAACCATTATGCCGTCATCAGGTATTATGATGTTTCCATCTTCGTCGAACTGCATGCTGACTTGTTTATATACAAGCAACACGTCATGCTTTTTTGCTTCAAAATCAGGATCACGTTTTTCGCAATAATACTTTATCTTGAAGGGCTTGATATCTGATTGTTTAAGGATTTTCTGAAGCATTGATTTTGCTATTGTT
>NZ_AUJX01000037.1:16265-39765 GCF_000424445.1 Oribacterium sp. NK2B42 | reverse complement strand
TGTATTGGTTGTAGTTATGTAGGTTTTATGGCATTCCTTACAGAGGAAACGCTGTTTACCGTGCTTCTTGCCATAACGGATAACCTTTTTACCAGAGCAATATGGACAGTCATACAACTCGGTTTTCTTTTTATCCGAGTGTACGCTCTCCATAATAGTATTGAAAATGATAAGGATTTCCTCTTTGGAGAAATCCCTCAGAATGTCGATGGCTTTTTTGATATCTTTCATAGTCATATCCGCCTTTCCTTTGATATGACCATTATCTCAAATGCCTCGTGCAAAATAATGCACTACCGACCCATTTTCACACTAACACCATATTTATTTATACAACGGCGATCGCAAGATAGTTGCCAAGTCTGTTCTTAACGTAATGGCTGCAGGAGTCAAGCAGGGCGCACACTTAAGAGTAGAGTGTGAAGGACCTGATGAGGAAGAAGCTCTGGAAGCAATTATAAATGCTATTTCTTCGGGTTTGGGCGAAGGTACAGAGTTCAATAGCGAGGATAGAGTATTTTAAAAACACGGTCGGGAGGAGACTCCCGGCCGTGTTCTGTTTTACCAAGAGCCATTGGGGGACGGTTCTTGGATTGTTATTTATAGTGCTTCAATTGCTTTTATTGCTTCTTTCATTTCGGGAAGGTCGATAGCCTCAACAGCACCGGCATCCATATAGGCTGAATTCTTTGGATCCATAGGAAGCTTTGCGAGAACCTTAAGTCCGTGCTCTGCAGCAACTTCATCCAGATGACTCTCACCGAAAACGTGTATTTCTTCGCCGCAGTGAGGACACTTTAAGTAGGACATATTCTCGATGAGACCGATGATGGGGACATTCATCTTCGCAGCCATATTAACTGCCTTTGTAACGATCATGGAAACAAGCTCCTGAGGAGATGTTACGATGATGATTCCGTCAATAGGAAGAGACTGGAATACTGTAAGAGGTACATCACCTGTTCCTGGCGGCATATCTACGAACATGAACTCGATATCCTTCCAGTTGACTTCAGACCAGAACTGTTTAACAGCCTGAGCTATAAGAGAACCTCTCCAGATGATGGGATCGGTTTCGTTTTCAAGAAGAAGGTTAGCGGAGATGATCTCGATTCCGTTTGCTGACTTGTCAGGAATCATAAGCTTTCCGTCTATGGTCATGCCTACTCCGTCATTTGATAATCCAAAGGCTTTCGGAATAGAGGGGCCGGTAATGTCCGCATCAAGTATTGCGGTTTTAAAACCGTCCTTATTGGTGCCGGAAGCAAGAAGAGAGGTTACGGTTGACTTGCCGACTCCGCCTTTTCCGGAAACTATTCCGATAACTTTCTTTACACTGCAGCCTTCTGCAAGCTTTGCTTTGAAGTCAGGTGTGCCACCGTTACGAGAGGGACAATCCGTTCCGCAGGAGCTGCAGTTGGAATTGCAGGATCCCGGTGTCTGGTTTTCTAATTCTGCCATATATATTAACTCCTTTCGGCACCTGTTTACTTAGTGTTCATCGGTGCTTTTGAATCATTAGCGTAATCAGTTCTGACAGCGCTTAATATAGGATTTTACCATAGAAAAAGACCATCGTCCATGAAACGATGGTCTTTGGATTGTACAAAATGATAAAAGCGGTAACAGTACAGCCCGTACCCCTGGTCCACCGGCTGAAACTTTCGAAATGATCCTTTGACTTCGTGTGAATGATTATCAATCCAGAATACTCAGGAATGCATCAAGGGATTTTGAAGTATTTCCGGAATTAAATACGAATCCGATGTTTCTGGAAGGAATCGGAAGCTGGAGAGGAATCTCCACAAGTGAACCTTCATCAAGCTCCTTCTGGACAAACTCACGTACAACACAGCTTACGCCGATACCGATCTTTGCAAACTCGATAAGTAGATCCATGGTCGTTACCTCAAGGATCTGAGCAGGCTCAATGTTCATTGCCTTGAAGTAGTCATCGATATGGCGTCTTGTCATATTATTCTGATCCAGCAGCATAAGGTTTGCTTCCTCGAATACATTGAAATCAGGTCCGCAAATGGATCTGAGATTTTCCAAATATCCCGGAGTGGCAACAAAAACATCATGAATCTGTCTTGAATTAACAAAACGTATTTCCGGACGCCTGCTTTTAGGCTCTGCCGTAAGACCCACATCAATCTTTTTTGCTTCAATAAGGTTCAGGGTCTGAGCAGTTGCCTGTGTATTGATGGATACACGGATATTCGGAAAGTGCTCCATAAATTTCTGCAGATAGGGGAGAAGGATGTAACGGCAAAGTGTGGTGGAAACTCCAAGCTGGATATGTCCGATGTTGAACTCCTTCATGCGCTTGAGCTCAACCTCTGCGTTATTGATATTGTCAAATGCATCCTTTATGTATTTATAGAGGATCTGACCTTCTTCTGTTAATGTGACACCTCTTGAATTACGGTTAAATAACTTGGTATCCAATCCGTCTTCAAGCTTGACTATTGACTTTGAAATCGCCGGTTGTGAAATGTAAAGCTTCTTTGCTGCTTTGGAAATGTTTCCGCATGTTGCAACTTCATAGAATATTTTGTAGCCTGATAAATTCTGATCCATCTGATGTACCTTCTTTCCTTAAGAGCATGTGTCTACAATCCTAGCTAATGAATCTTTGAAGAGATGTCGATATTCCTCTTACAAATCAAATTTATGAGTACTATAACATAACTTTGCACTATAACACAAGATTATTTGTGATAGATATTAATATAACTTTTGAATGCTTTGTAATAGTTCAGCCGGTGGACCAGGGGGACGGGGTTGGTGGTCCATTTTCCTAAAATAGACCACCAACCCCGTCCCCCTGGTCCACCGGCTGAACTGTTGCAATGCTTTGGAGAAAAAGCCACGAAAGGAAATAACTAAAGAGCATAATACACATCAAAAACATATATTAGAATTATAGAAAGGCCGATGTTATAGTTGATTTAAAAGAATGCGCGGGAAAAATCATATATAGGAGCCAATTAGATCTGCATCTGTATGTCAGAGATAAACGGTGAAAAACATGCGTTAATAGATGAGGAGGAGAAAAACCAGTATGGGAAAAATTTTCAAATACGGAAAGGATGTAGATACCGACCAGATCATTGCGTCCCAGTATCTTTTGTATCCGACTATCGAAGAGATGAAAACACATACCTTTGAGTCTCTTGACGGAGATTTCATCAAAGAGGTGCAACCGGGAGATTTTATTGTTGCTGATGAGAATTTCGGCTGCGGCTCCTCAAGAGAGCAGGCTCCGGCGGTGCTTAAGGCCTGCGGAATAAAGGCAGTACTGGCAAAGTCATTTGCACGTATTTTCTATCGTAACTCCATAAATCTGGGTGTGCCGGTAATAGTTTGCAGCGAGGTTTATGACCATGTTGAACGTGGGGATGAAATGGAACTCAATATGGAAGAGGGCTATGTTTCCGTTAACGGAGAGAAATATGCCTGCACCAGGGTTCCTGCATATATGAAGAATATACTGGATCAGGGCGGACTTCTGGCGTCACTTGATAAGATATGATTTTTAAGTTTCGGGCACTTTTGCAGATACCATACTGAACCGATACAGAGCAGTAAGGTATGTTTCGGTATAGATCCGAATAGATCTGCATCTGTGCGTCAGAGATAAATAGAGAAAACATGGTTTTATGGCCGGATAGATATGCATCTGTGTGTCAGAGATAAACAGAAAAAATGGTTTTTTAGCCGGTTGGATTGTCAGATATAAACGACTGAAAACACTCGTTAATAGATGAGGAGAAGGTTTATGGGAATGACTATAGCTGAAAAGATAATCGCAAGAGCAGCAAAAGCTACTGAGGCTCATGCGGGTAATATATATGTGGTGGAACTGGATCATCTCATGAGTAATGACGGAACTACTCACCTTACCATAGATATGTACAATAAATTGAAGAACAGGAAGATCTATGATAAATCAAAGCTTGTTTGGATAGTGGATCACAATGTTCCCTGTGACAGTCCGAAGACAGCGGCTTCACAGAAGAAAATGCGTGATTTCGCGAAGGAAAACGGCATTACCTTCCATGAGGGTGACGGAATCTGCCACGAGCTTATGATAGAGAAGTATGTAAATCCAAAGGAGCTTATATTCGGTGCAGACAGCCATACCTGTTCCTATGGAGAGCTGGGGGCTTTCGGAACCGGTGTCGGATGTACTGACTATCTCTATGCAATGGTTACCGGAAAGTCATGGGTTCTTTGTCCCGAGACCTTGCGGTTTAACTTTACGGGTGCTCTTCAGAACGGCGCAACCGCAAGAGATCTCATCCTTACCATCATAGGCCGCATCGGTGCCAATGGTGCCAACTACAAAGCAATGGAGTTTGCAGGACCCGGCATGAAGAACCTTACCATGTCGGACAGAATCTGTATCTGCAATCTCTGCGTTGAGGCTGGAGCCAAGACAGCGCTCATGGAGGTTGATGATATCGCAAAGGCATATCTTAAAGAGCATGGTCGTGAGACAGCAGACGGTTTCGTAAGTGATGAGGATGCCGTATTTGAGAAGGTCTATGACATTGACCTCTCCGAGATAGTTCCGGTGGTTGCAAAGCCTCATTTTGTTGATAATGTCTCCCCCGTGTCAGAGGTGGAGGATGTTAAGATCAATGAAGCCTTCTTAGGCTCCTGCAATAACGGACGTATAGAGGATCTGAGACTGGGAGCTTCCATCATAAAAGGAAAGAAAGTGGCAGAGGGTGTGAGATTCCTCGTTTCGCCCGCCAGCCGCGAGGTTTATGATGAGGCTATGTCCGAGGGAATCATTGAGACCTTTATGGACGCAGGCGCCATAGTGGTAAATCCTAACTGCAGTGTATGCTGGGGAAGCTGCCAGGGCGTCATCGGTGAAGGCGAGGTTCTCATCAGCACAGGAACCCGTAACTTTAAGGGAAGAGCCGGAGACAAGAATTCCTTTGTATATCTTGGATCGGCGGCTACTGTTACAGCATCTGCCATTGCGGGAAAGATAGTTAGTGCCGTTTAAGCTTGATTTTGTCGAGTTGCTATACATTGATTTTTTTGCACTTAACATGGGAATGCACAATGCGGAGAAGTACCGAATTGATCAGCGTTTCCTTATATTAAGGTATGAAAAGATAAGCTTGATTTATCTGATTCGGAGGTTTTGAATGGCTTCATTTACAGGAAAAGTATTTATTCTCGGGGATGACATTGACACAGATATCATCATCCCTACAGAATATCTTGCATTGAAAACTATAGAGGATATGAGACCATACGGATTCTATCCTTTGAGACCGGAGCTGCCGTCACTTATTAAGCCCGGAGATATCATAGTTGCCGGAAACAATTTCGGCTGCGGATCTTCCAGAGAGCAGGCGCCGGAGGTAATAAAGGCATTGGGTGTGAGCTGTGTTATCGCAAAATCCTTTGCCAGAATCTTTTATAGAAATTCCATCAATAACGGACTGCTTCTTATAGAAAACAGCGATATACAGGATAAGATCAATGAAGGCGATAAGCTTACCGTGAATCCGGGCAGGGAGCTGGTTCTTAACGGGGAGTCCTACAGGATAGGTTCATTACCTGATAACCTTATGGATATCCTGAAGGAAGGCGGACTTGTAAACGCCATGAAGAAGAGAAACGGGGTTATCTGATTTTATTTGAAACTCACTGATAACACATAGAAGGTTCCTTTATCAGTTCCGGGACAGTGATATAGATTCGGAATCGATTCGTAATATTTGGAGGAAGAATGGGAGCAACGCTTATTGAAAAGATCATCAGACGAAATGTTCATGATGATAATGTCAAGGCCGGAGACATTGTCTTTGTGAAGCCTGACAGGGTGATGATACATGATATTTTTATTCCGTTTGTGGCAGATAAATTTCACGAAATGGGATTCAAAAAGGTTTGGGACCAGGATAAGGTGGTCATTATTTACGACCATATGGTGCCTGCCAGTCAGGTGGATGACACGAGACATTTCAGACGCGGTGACGAGTTTGCAAAGGAGCAGGGTATAGAGCACATTCACAGAGCCGACGGCATATGCCATCAGCTGATGCCGGAGCTCAGATATGCAGTTCCCGGAGATGTGGTGTTCGGAACGGATTCACACACCGTGACTTATGGCGGTGTCAGTGCGTTTTCTACCGGAATCGGATATACGGAAATGGCGGGAATCCTGGGAACCGGGGAACTTTGGATAAAGGTGCCGGATACCATCAGGGTCAATGTTAACGGGAAGCTCCTTGCTGGTGTAACCTCAAAAGATGTGATCCTTACCATCATAGGGGATCTCACTGCGGCAGGAGCTACATATAAGTCCATGGAATTTGCCGGGGATACCTTTGATGCTATGTCGGTAGCGGAAAGACTTACCATGGCCAACATGACCATCGAAGCCGGTGCCAAGTGCGGACTTTTCTATGCGGATGAGAAGACTGCCGAGTTTTCCGGAGTGCCCTGCGATGAAGAGCATGGCTGCTTCAGGGATACCAATGACGGCGATTATGTGAAAGTTATGAACTATAAGGCCGAGGACTTCGTGCCGGTAGCGGCATGCCCTTCACAGGTAGATAAGATAAGACCTATTTCAGAGCTTAAGGATATAAAGATAGATCAGGTATTTATCGGTTCCTGTACAAACGGCCGTCTCGAAGATCTGAGAGCGGCAGCGGAGATACTTAAGGGCAGGCACGTGGCACCATATGTTAAACTCATCGTGACACCTGCCAGCCATTCCATATATAAGGCGGCGGTTAAAGAGGGCATCATGAAGATATTTAACGATGCCGGTGCCATCATCATGAATCCGGGCTGCGGTCTTTGCTGCGGACGAGCAGGAGGAATCCTCACTGACGGCGAGACTGTTGTTGCTACAAACAACAGAAATTTTCTGGGACGCATGGGTACCAACAAAGTCAATATCTACCTCGCATCACCTGTGACTGCGGCGCACAGCGCGGTTGCCGGATATGTGAGAAGTGTATGATATTTTTTAGAAATACATTGAAATAGGAATGATTCTGATATACTATTTATTTAGAAGGTGCTCGCCGTAGGCGGTTAGCCCTTAACTAAATAGTTACAAAAAATAACCGTTCAGTTGGTAGGCTGGGGCGGTTATTTTTTTGCAATCTTGTACGAAGGACTAACCGCCTACCGCAATGGCAAGCACAAGTAGGAGTGTATCATGTTAAACGAAAGTAAGCTATAGTCTGTTTTTAGACCATAGCTTTTTGGATGATGTTTGTTACTGAGAATGATGTGACAATTTTTACAACTTCAGCTGTTTTATGACTGAACAAAGATATGCCTCGGCTGAAGCCTCATCTTCAAACATTTCCGAATAAAATTGAGTATAAATGAGTTTGTCTTTGTATTCCTTGCATAGTGTCGGAGAAAAGACCGGTTCCGGTTCAGGAAGAAAAATGCCGAAAACCTTCTGGTAGCAGGTTTTTGCAGTGGCTTTCTTTCTGTGGCTGCGGTCCACAAATTCAGCAAGTGACTTGTGTATGGCTTTATCCTCCATGGGAAGGTAATAGTAGTCGCAGTAATTCGGGTAGAAGAATTTGAGTTCTCCCTCATAGAGATTTGCGCAGAGGTTTAGCTCAGAGCCGGTCAGATTAATGAACCAGTTATCCAGACTTATATCAAGAGGGACAGGGACAGAAATTGAAACGTGGTCGTTATTTAGTTCCGATATTGGTGCTTCAGAGGTTGTGATAGCATCAGAATTGTGGTCTGACATTCTTTGACAAGCCGAATTCTGAGAAAATATATCGTAGCAAAGACTTAAAACACGTCTATTTTCAGTGGGGTGCTCCACAATTTCCTGCGATTTTAAAGAAAAACTTCCTTTAAGTGCGTAAATATAATTCAATATCGGAAGTATATTAGGCATGTTTTCAATGTCTTCGAAGTTGTGCAGCAGGAGACATTCCAGTTTATCCTGAGAGCGGTCTTCTTGCCACTGAAAGTAGACATTTATAAGGTCTCCGCCGGAAAAGCGGTCTTCACGATATATTCCCAGAAATTTCTCACAGGTCTTAAGCTTCATATTCTCAAGTCCCAGCAGTTTCTTCAAAGGACGGATCTTTTTCAGAATGTCAAAGCTCTCAACATTATAAAAAGAGTAGGGGAGCCCGTACTGTTCCACCATATGTGAAAGGAATGGGATATCAAAACCGTCTCCATTGAAGGAAATCAGCACTTTTTTTGAAGACAGAAGTGTGAAAAAGTTTTCGAGCACTGTGGTTTCGTCGCTGACATCTTCGCAGAAATACTGGATAAGCTTCCAGCCATCATCGTAGGTAAGGAGACCGATAAGATAAAGCCCGGATTTCCAGGAAGAAAGCCCGGTGGTTTCTATGTCAAAGAACATGATGTCCTCTGCCGGAGCAATCAGAGACAAGTCAAATTCAGTTGTAAGTTCAATTGGTTTTTCTATTCGAATCAAAGTAATCCTTTCTTTCGGCAAAACAATTCGTTCTAGACATAAGTAGTCTGAATCCGGTGAACACCAATCTCCAAAATAGTGTTCGAATGTAATGTTACTGTTAAGTGAACTTTTTCCTGACCGATAGACCGAGTCTAACACAGTATTAAACATTGGTCAAAAGGAGATGTAGCATTTAACAAACATTTGTGCTATGCTTTTTAGAGTGAAAATTGTTCTTTGGGAGTTATCATATGATCAGTTTTATACATGGAGAATTGGCGGAAATCCAGGAAGGGATGATAGTTGTAGAAGCATCGGGGGTCGGCTACGGCATCAGGGTGCCGGCTACGGTCATAGGATCCCTGCCTTCCATAGGGGAAGAGGTTAAGATATATACTTATTTTTCGGTGACTCAGAATGGCGTGGAGTTGTGCGGTTTTTCTACACCTGAGGACAGGGAGATGTTCACAATGCTTCTTACGGTCAGCGGTGTGGGACCAAAGGGAGCCCTGGGCATACTTAGCGCCATGTCTCCGGATGACCTCAGGATGGCTATAGTGACCGGAGACAGCAAGGCTATATCAAGAGCTCCTGGGGTTGGAAGTAAAACCGCCCAAAGGATAGTGATTGATCTTAAGGATAAGCTGGATGCCACAGAGGTCTTCAGTTCAGCCATGGATCACGGCTCATCCGGCGGAGGAACAGCACTTTCCGGGGCTGTCATGGCACACAGTGCTCAAAGAGAAGCCGTGGAAGCATTGGTTGCTCTCGGTTATTCAGAAACAGAGGCAAGCCGTGCAGTGAAGAAGGTTGAGATAAACGGAGATATGACAGTGGATCAGATACTGAAGCTCGCACTGAAGAATCTCAGTTTTCTTTGACTGTAAAAACCACAGGTTTCAGGACGTAAACAAGGAAAAAGCGTTCGGAAATCCCGCTATACGAGACACCTTTTTGGCTGACGCCAAAAAACTGCAAGTATGGATACCGGATTTTTGGGGAAAATCGATATCCTATAAGATAAAGGAAATTATTCTGGATGGAACGTCGAATTATAAATACAGATGAAACAGTAGAAGACAGACAGCTGGAGCCGAAGATCAGGCCACAGAAGCTGGATGATTATATAGGGCAGTCAAAGCTTAAGGAGATGATGAAGGTCTACATCACAGCGGCGAAGAACCGCGGAGAGTCCCTTGATCATTGCCTTTTTTACGGACCTCCCGGACTTGGAAAGACAACCATTTCCAACATCATCGCCAATGAACTCGGTGTGAACATAAAGGTGACCTCCGGTCCTGCCATCGAAAAACCTGGTGAAATAGCCGCTATTTTGAACGGACTTTCCGAAGGGGATGTACTGTTTGTGGATGAGATACACAGACTTAACCGTCAGGTGGAGGAAGTACTTTATCCTGCCATGGAGGATTTTGCCATAGACATCATGCTGGGCAAGGATGCCACGGCGAGATCCATAAGACTTGATCTTCCGCACTTTACCCTTATCGGTGCCACCACAAGAGCAGGACTTCTGTCGGCGCCTCTTCGTGACCGTTTCGGCATCATATCAAAGCTTGAGTTTTACAATAAAGATGAGCTCAAAAAAATCGTGCTGCGTTCAGCAAATGTTCTTAATGTTGAGATAGATGATGAGGGTGCCGAGCGTATAGCTCTGAGATCCAGAGGAACGCCGCGACTTGCCAACAGACTTTTAAAGAGAGTAAGAGACTTTGCGGATGTGAAGTATGGCGGAAAGATCACAAAGGAAGCTGCCGATATGGCACTGGATATCCTGGACGTAGATAAGCTTGGCCTGGATCAGAACGACAGGACCTACCTTCTGACCATCATTGAAAAGTTTAACGGCGGCCCCGTCGGTGTGGAGACCCTTGCGGCAGCCCTTGGTGAAGACAGCGGAACCATTGAGGATGTATACGAGCCGTATCTTCTCATGAACGGTCTTATAAACAGAACTCCCAGGGGTCGTGTTGCCACTGCCAACGCCTATAGGCATCTGGGTCTGCCTCGCCAGGAGACACTGGATTTGTAGCATTGTAACAAGTTCAGCCGGTGGACCAAGGGGACGGAGCATTTCGTAACAGTTCGGCCGGTGGTCCAGGGGGACTGTTACAGCATTTCTTGGCTAAAACAGTATTTCCTCATATATCTCTGTTTTAATGGGGCTGTTATGTGGTACAATATACATGTATTGTGAGGTTTTGCGAAACCTTGCACATTTGACAAAATCACCGGAGTGTAGTAAGATTCGGTGTATTTTTGGTGTACATATTATAGAAAGAACAGAGAGTAAATCCATGGCAGAAAAAAATACAGTAGAAGTCGTTATCGACGGAAAGATATATCAGCTTTCAGGCAATGCAACAGAAGGATACATGCATGAAGTGGCAAGCTATCTCAATCAGAAGGTTCTTGATTTTAAAAAAATGGTTGCCAATTACAATAAGCTGGATGACAACTTAAAAGCATTACTTTTGGAAATTAATATATGTGACGATCTTTTCCACGAGCAGGATAAGACCAGAAAATTTGAAAGAGAAAAAGACGAAGCTGAGCGCGAGTGCTACAGTTTGAAGCATGATCTGGTTAATTATCAGATGAAGCTCGAGAATAATATTAAGGAACTTGCTGATACTCAGAAGCGTCTTGCGGAGCTTGAAGCTAAGCTTGCTGCCAGAGATGCGAGAGATAATGCTCTTACAGGGGATGATAAGGTTACTTCCATCACAACAGGAGCAAGAAAAAAGAATTGATTTTAAAATATGAAAATAATCAGAGATAAACGTGTAGAACTGCTGGCACCGGCCGGTTCCTTTAAATCGGTGGTGGCAGCGGTTAATGCAGGCGCCGATGCCATTTACATGGGCGGCAGGAAATTTGGCGCAAGAGCCTATGCGGATTCAGCAACAGCCGAGGAGGAAGATATGGTAATGGAGGCCATCCGTTACTGTCATCTCTTCTCGGTAAAACTTTATATGACGGTAAACATACTCTTTAAGGATCAGGAACTTAAAGAGCTTTTTTCATACATAAAACCTTATTATGAGGCCGGAGTTGATGGGCTCATAATGCAGGATCTGGGTGCCGTTAAGAAGGTACATGAAATGTTTCCGGGTCTTGAAGTTCATGCCAGCACCCAGGAAACAATATCAAGTGTAGCAGGTGCCCGCATGACGCAGAAATTCGGTATGACCAGAGCCGTGGTGAGCCGTGAATTAAGTCTTGGAGAGATAAAAAAGATTCATGATGAAACCGGAATGGAGCTTGAGGTTTTCTGTCATGGAGCCATGTGTTACAGTTTCTCCGGAGCCTGTTTTATGTCTTCGCTTCTGGGCGGAAGATCAGGGAACAGAGGACGCTGCGCCGGAACCTGTCGTTTGTGCTATGAGAGCATCAGCCGCGGAGAGACTGCTGACGGGGCGAAAGCATTGGCAAATCCGAAAAACGGAAAGACATCGGGAGAGCTTCGGAAAAAGGGATATCTTCTCAGCATGAAGGATATGGAGACTCTGGATTTTTTGCCGGAACTCATTAAAGCCGGGGCTTACAGCTTCAAGATTGAAGGACGTATGAAATCGCCGGTATATACGGCGGGAGTAGTCAGTGTCTACAGAAAGTATTTGGATCTGGCCATGAAAAAGCTTGATGGAGAGATAGAGACTTACAGTGTGGATCCCGAAGATAAGAAGATACTCAGGGAGGTTTTCGACAGAGGCGGTACCACCAGCTATCTCAATAAGCATAACGGTGCGGATATGATCGCCATAGAGGAGAAGAAATTCCGTGAAATCGATAAGGAGGTTCTCAGTTACATCGAGAGTGAGTTTATAGACAAAAACCGCACGATATCTCTGGAAGCAGATATGGTGATGGAAACCGGAGGACCGGTGGTGCTAACTCTGACAGATCGGGGCGGCAGGATGGTCACCGTGGTTTCCGGTGATAATGTTATGGCTGCGGAAAATCGTCCCATGACGGCAAAAGATGTTGAAGAGAAGCTCAGAAAAACCGGCGGAACAGCGTTCAGCTTCACGGACGTAAGGGTCAATATCAGCCCTGATGCGTTTTATCCGGTGGGAAAGCTTAATCAGTTAAGAAGAGAAGCACTGGAAAGGTACGAAGAGGAGATTTTAAGTGGTTCGAAGAGACAACTTGCGGAATGACAAAAAGAATACCGGAAAGAATGACAGCAGAAACCGGAATAATGACTATAAAAAGCAGAAACCTCTGAAGGAAAGATTTAAGGAAAACTCCAGGGAGAATCCTAAGGGAAATCTCAAAGAAAATTTCAGAGATAGTTCAAAGGGAAATTCAAAGAATAGTTCAAAGGGAAGTTTAAAGGATAGCTCAAAGGGACGTTCAAAGGAAGCAAAGAGTGAACCTGTAGCTTATGGTCTGTCTGCGGAAGACTGGCTTATGCCGGTCAGTGTCTCCGTTGAAACAGAGGCACAGCTTAAGGCTGTGATGGATATAAAAGCTGTCAGTAGAATTTATGTTGACGAAGCCTGCTTTGGGATTCCGGAGATGGTTTCCGAAAAAGATGGAATCGGCTCTAAGGGAGCAAAGGAGCTGATTGGTGATAGCCGAATACCGAAGAACAAGGTTGAAAAACATGCGGTTACAGAGGATGAATACGAGGCAGAAGCATTCGCGGAAATATTCAAAAGCATCAGAGCTTCCGGAAAAGAATGCGGACTGAGACTCAGACGCATTGAGAGGGAGACGGATCCTTTCCTTAATTCCCGGAAGCTTCTCGAAAATCTGGTAAAGCTCGGGGCAGCTCCTGATGCGGTTCTTATCAGAAGCTTTGATGAAGCAATGATGCTTTCGGATACAGAACCTTCGGAACATAAGTATTCAGAACAAAGACCTTCAGAAACAGGTAATAAAGGTTTAAATACTATAAAGAGGATTTTTGATTATACTTGTTACGGATACAACACTGAGGCGGTTTCCATGCTTTTGGATCTGGGAGCGGAAGGCCTCACTTATCCCATAGAGCTTACCGGCAGAGAATGTATGGGGCTGAGAAAATCTCTCAAAGAGAATGAATCGGATGAGAGACTCAGGACAGTGCCCTATGAGGCGCTGGTTTATGGGCATCTTCCCATGATGGTGAGCGCCAATTGTATACAGAGAACCTCTGACAGATGTGATCACCGTAACAGGATACTTCATTTAAGAGACCGTATGCAAAAGGATATGCCGGTGAGGTGCTACTGTAAGTATTGCTATAACCAGATCTTCAATGCAGAACCCCTGGTTCTATATGACCTTGAGGGAGATATCCGGGCTCTTGAACCGGAAAGTGTACGTTATGATTTTACCATCGAGCCGGAAGCTGAAGTACTGAGGATCCTTTCCGGAGCGATACCCAAGGCTATGACGAGGGGACATTTCAGGCATGGAATAGAATGAGTTGGTGTTTGAAATCATCCGGCTTTTTGTTATATAGCTCTAAGACGACTATTGCAATTGCATGCTTTAGAGAGCACGTTTTTGCAGAATGGCTCCAGAGCTGGATCCGGGATCGGAATAGCAAATGACTTTGCAGGAGGGATGCATGTTTTGTGCCGATATCGGTATAGGTGTTTAAATGGTAAATTTATATATTACAGCTACAAAGTATATTCAGTTAATTTTGATAGTTCTTTATACATATTGCAATTTCAGGTATCTTACGATACCTGACGAGGATGATGCGGATCCGCTGTGCTACTGGCAGTTTCGCATCATTTTGTTAGTCCATTTTCTTATGAACTTGACAGTTTATCTTAAAACCGGAGAGATCAGTGCTGTGATCTTTTATCTGATTCAGCTTCTGTTTTTCGCAATTTATGTTTTTGTATCCAAGCGTATATACAGAAACATTAACCGGCTGTTACTTAACAATACAGTGTTCTTTATGGCCTATGGTCTCATCATGCTGGAACGTCTCGATATGAGTAAAGCCATAAAGCAGTTTATAATCATGGTGGGGGCAGCAGCATTGACGCTTGTCATACCTTATATCATTGATAAAGTATGGGATCTTGTGAGATGGAAATATGTTTTTGCTGCGGTGGGAATACTTATGCAGGGGATAGTGCTGATAATCGGAGCCACCAGCTACGGTGCGAAGATGTCCATTTCCATCGGAGGATTTACCTTTCAGGCTTCAGAACTTGTAAAGATCACCTTTATTCTGGCGGTTTCGGGAATGCTTAGCTGTGCGGAAAGCTTCAGGGATATAGTATATACCTCACTGGTGGCAGGACTTCATATGCTTGTTCTTGTGTTATGTAAGGATCTTGGGTCTGCTCTCATTTTCTTTGTGGCTTACCTTGTTATCCTTTATATCGCGACCAATAACTGGCTGTATCTGGCTCTCGGTAATTTGGGTATGGGGCTGGCTGCGGTTTTTTCCTATTTTGCCTTCAGCCATGTAAGGACCAGAGTTTTTGCCTGGATAGACCCTTGGGCAGACATTGACAATAAGGGATATCAGATTACCCAGTCACTTTTTGCTATAGGAACAGGCGGCTTTGTGGGGCTTGGACTTTTCCAGGGGCTTCCCAACAAAATTCCCATCGTTGAAAAGGATTTTATCATTTCCGCTATTTCCGAGGAGATGGGGGCAATAACCGCCATATGCATTACCCTTGTGTGCCTGGGATGCTTCATGCAGATGATGGTCATCGCCACATATATGAAGGACAGCTTCTATAAGTATGTGGCTGTTGGGCTTGCCATCGAGTACATAGTTCAGGTGTTCCTTACAATAGGAGGCGCCATAAAGTTTATACCCTCCACCGGAGTTACACTTCCTTTCGTGAGCTATGGTGGATCTTCCCTGGTTTCAGCCTTCATTGTTTTCGCCATTATTCAGGCTCTTTACATTATCCAGGGCAATGAAGACGAGTTCGATGAATACGAGATAGCAGAGGATGAGCAGGATTTCGGAACGGATATTATTTCTCCGAAGGATATTTTTTCTGATGTGGGTCCGGGGTACAGAGGTAATAATGTCAGTGTGGAAGATCTGTGAAGTATAGGACAGATTGTTGTGGCCATAATCTGAAATTTGAAGAAGAAACGACTTTATCAGTGGTTTCTAAATGAATATAGGTTTTACATCAGATGGAAAAAAACAAATCCCGGTCAAGGGAGAAAATTACAAATAAGAATATAGTGGGGTTCATCTATTTCTTTGCGCTGCTGTTTTTCGCCATGATAGGGTACATGGTGTACTTTATCGGCTGGCGTTCGGATGAGCTTATGGGTAATGCCTACAACCCCAGAATGGAAGTATTTGACAACCGCTTCGTAAGGGGTGCCATAATATCTTCGGACGGACAGGTCTTGGCAAGAACGGTAGTTACCGATACCAGAAAAAACGAGGATGGTACAGACAACCCCAAGGGCAGTTACTCGGAGAAGAGAGAATATCCGTTGGGAAAAGTATTTGCCCAGACAGTGGGATATTCAACCAAAGGTAAAACCGGCATTGAGTCTCTTGCCAATTTCTATCTAATGGAGTCAAACTCGAATCCAGTGGTGCAGGTGGCTAATGAGATAACGGAAACCAAGAGTCTTGGCGATAATGTGATCATTACCCTGGATGCGGGGCTTCAGAAGGTGGCTTATGAAGCGCTGGGGGAGCATAATGGTGCAGTTATAGCCGTTAACCCGAAAACCGGAGAAATCCTTGCCATGGCTTCAAAGCCAAGCTTTGATCCAAACACCATAGTGGAGGATTGGGACAGGATTGTTAATGATGAAAACTCCGAGGCTCCGCTTCTCAACAGATGTACCCAGGGGCTTTATGCGCCTGGTTCTACCTTCAAGCTCGTTATGGCCCTTGAGTATATAAGAGAGCATCCCAATGACTATAAAAGCTTTTCCTTCAATTGTGACGGAGAGTACCGGAATGATGAAGATAAGGACTATGTGGTGCATTGCTACAGCGGTGAGGAACACGGGAAGGAGGACCTGCAGGAAGCATTTGCCTATTCCTGTAATTCTGCCTTTGCAAAGATAGGCACCATGGTAAATAAAACGAAGCTGGCTAAAACCGCTGAAGAGCTTTTGTTCAACCAGGAGCTTCCCATAGCTCTTTCTTCAAAAAAGAGCAGGTTCAATGTTAATGCAGACTCCGGTACCTGGACTATGATGCAGACCGCCATCGGACAGGGAGAGACCATGATGAGCCCCCTCCATGAGGTAATCCTTGCATCAGCTATAGCAAACGGAGGTGTCCTTTCGGCGCCTCAGGTGCTGAAACAGGTTCAGTCCGCTGAGGGAAATGTTATCAAAGTGTTTGAGGAAGGCGAAAAGATAAGTCTAATGACGGAAGAAGAGGCATCAATTCTTGGCTCCTTTATGCGTTCCGTTGTCACAGAGGGAACAGCCTCGAAGCTTAGAGATGCAGATTATCAGGCAGCCGGAAAGACCGGCTCCGCGGAAGTAAGCAAAAACGGCGAAACCATCACCAATGCCTGGTTCACCGGCTTTGCCCCTTACGACAATCCCGAAATTGCAGTCTGTGTAGTAGTGGAAGAAGGCGAGACCGGAGGCCGCACAGCAGTGCCGGTGGCAAAGAAAGTTTTCGATTACTGGATAGACGGAAGATAATGCAAGAAATCCATTGGGGGTAAAGATTTTTTTGGTGAGAACCTTCCCCGGTGAACCGATGGCCGAAGCATCGCATTGACTTAACATACTAATTGAAAAGAAGTGCTACCGGTAGACGGTTGGCCCTTGGAATAAGTAGTTAGAAAAATAACCGCCTAGTTTGCGAGACTGGGGCGGTTATTTTTTTGTTATCTTGTAAAACAATTTATTATATTTACTTGACATCAATTTCCGATGCCGCTCATTTTTTTATAATTCTCAACTGTCTCTTTGATCCTCTGAGCAGGCTTTGTCAGCTTCGACATCGATTCACCTTTGTTCATGGTATCTATGATGGCGGCGATATATCTTTCCATGTTGATGCTGAAATAGTATTCCTTGGCAAGCATTTCTTCTTTCTGATATACAAGGTTGGTGGTGAAGATCTTGTCAAAAACACCTTCCTCGTAAGCTTTATCGAACTTTTCAAATCCGCGGGAGAAAAGCCCAAAGGTGGCAAAAACAAAAATCCTCCTGGCACCGCGATCCTTTAGCTGGCGAGCCACATCAAGAATGCTTCCTCCGGAATCGATCATATCGTCTACTACGATGACATCCATTCCTTTAACGCTTCCTCCGCAAAAATCATGGGCTACGATGGGATTGGAGCCGTTCACGATAGTGGTATAATCACGCCTCTTATAGAACATGCCGATGTTTACTCCGAAGAGAGATGCCAGAAATACGACTCTTTCTGTTGCGCCTTCATCGGGAGCTATGAACATGAGGTGTTCTCCGTCTATCCTTAAATCCTCATATTCAGTTAAAAGTCCCTGGGTAAACTGAAGGGCAGGAGATACGTTCTCTATTCCCTTCAAGGGCACTACATTCTGCATTCTCGGGTCATGAGCATCAAAGGTCACCACGTCATGAACCCCCATGGCTTCCAGCTCCTTAAGCATAACTGCGCAGTCCAGGGATTCCCTCATGGTCTTCCGATGCTGCCTGCTTTCATACAGGAAAGGCATGATGACGGTTATCCTTGAGGCTTTTCCGTTGCAGGCCGCAATGATACGTTTCAGATCCTGATAGTTGTCATCCGGAGACATGCGGTTCAGGCTTCCGTCCATTTTGTAAGTCAGGGAATTGTTGCATACATCCACCATGATATACAGATCTCTGTCCCGGACAGACTCCTTTATGATCCCTTTTCCTTCTCCGCTGTTAAACCTCGGACATTCACAGGGAATGAGGAAGCTTTCACCGCGCCAGCTCTCCAGGATCTTATCCACCTTCTGACCTGACTTTATCGCTGACTCAAGAGCTATGATCCCAAGCTTATCTGCCATACGTCACCTCCCGGTATGGTTTCATACCTTCATTTTTTTATTTTCCAATTACACGCTCAAGGCTCCCGGCCTTATACCACAGAGCCGTATTTACACTTTATTGTAGCATTATTATCGTTCAAAAATCATAAAAACGGTGAAAAATCCTAACGAAAATACATAAATACCATTGCAGTCTGAATTGTTACAATCAATGCTCCGGCTGCCGGTGAAATGTGACATATATTGACAAAGGGGTTATAATAGGTCTGCTGCTGCAAATGCCGTGGCGGACTTTTTTGTTATGGTATATTTTCCTCTAAAAAAGATGGGATGACTTCCATGACAAAAGAAAACAGATTTAGGGAGCCAATTAGATCATTATCTGTATGTCAGATATAAACGGCTAAAAAATGCATTTATAGAGGAGATAGTTAGTGAAACGACTTTTATCTTATGTAAGTGATTACAAGATCAGGGCGATCCTGGCACCGCTGTTCAAGTGCCTGGAAGCCTGCTTCGACCTTTTGGTGCCAATGGTCATCTCCAGCATGATCGACAAGGGCATAAACAATGATAATCTTCCGTATGTTTTTCAAATGGGAGGGTTGCTGCTGTTACTTGCAGCCATAGGTCTCACCTGTTCCTTTACTGCACAGTTCTTTGCCGCAAAGGTGGCCATCCATACCGGAAAAGGGCTCCGAAATGACCTGTTCAGGCATATAAACAGTCTTTCCTACAAGGACATCGATATCCTGGGCACCAGCACCCTCATTACCAGAATGACCTCTGATATCAATGCTGTGGAAAGCGGCGTAAACATGGCCCTCCGCCTGTTCATGAGATCACCCTTCATCGTATTTGGTGCCATGATCCTTGCTTTTACCATCAATGTTAAGGCTGGAATCATTTTCACCATCACCATAGCGTTGCTTTTTGCGGTGGTTTTCGGAATTATCCTTACAACTGCGCCTATGTACAAAAACAACCAGACGCAGCTGGATAAGATAATGAAGACTACCCGTGAGAATCTTCTCGGTGTAAGAGTAGTCCGTGCTTTCAACCGTCAGGCTTCAGAGATAGAGCAGTTTAAGAGAGAAAACGACAGACTTACAGAAATGCAGGTAAATGTCGGACGTATCTCTGCGCTTCTTAATCCTGTGACTTACGTTATCATAAATCTCGCTGTAGTTTATCTCATTTATCGCGGCGCCAATTTTGTTGATAAGGGATCATTAACCCAGGGTCAGCTTGTGGCTCTTGTTAACTACATGTCCCAGATTCTGGTTGAGCTTATAAAGCTTGCAAACCTTGTGATCCAGATCACCCGTGCCATGGCAAGTATGAATCGAATCGACGGTGTATTCAGCATCAAGCCAAGCGTTCAGGATCATGCAAATGCTTTAGCAGGAACAGGCAATAACTCTGAGAATACTTCAGTTGCAGTCGATGATTTACAAAGTCTTTCCAATGTCGGAAACTCAGCAATCAAAGGCGTACAAGAAGCAGCTCATGGCAAAGATGGAGCTGAGGCTTCTCCCAAGGTTTCCTTCCGTGATGTTTCATTCGCTTACACCGATGGTGCAGACCCGGCTCTTTCCGGAATAACCTTTGATGTCATGCCCGGCGAAACTGTGGGTGTCATCGGAGGTACCGGTGCAGGTAAGTCAACACTTATAAATGTGATTCCGAGATTTTATGACGTTACCGGCGGTGAGATAGATATAGAAGGAAAGCCGGTAAAAGAATACGGACTTACAGAGCTTAGAAAGAAGATTGGTGTGGTTCCCCAGAGAAGCGTTCTTTTCAGAGGGACCCTCAGAGAAAATATGCAGTGGGGTAAGGAAGATGCAACGGATGAAGAAATCTATGCAGCATTAAAGACCGCCCAGGCTTACGATTTCGTGGAGCAGAAGGGCGAAGGCCTGGAGCTTAAGGTAGAACAGGAGGGAAGAAACTTCTCCGGCGGACAGAAGCAGAGACTTGCCATAGCGAGAGCTGTGGTCCGTAAGCCTGAGATCCTTATCCTGGATGATTCCGCTTCCGCACTTGATTTTGCAACGGATGCGGCACTCCGAAAGGCCATCAAAAGAGATACCGGGAACATGACTGTTTTCATCATTTCCCAGAGAGTCTCAACTGTACGTAACTCCGACAAGATTGTAGTTCTCGATGACGGTAATGTTGCCGGCATCGGAACCCATGATGAACTCTTCAACTCCTGTGAGGTTTATAAGGAAATCTGTCTCTCACAGCTCAATAAGGATGAAGCCGGAAACCCCGGGGTCACTGTGGATAAGGCATCAGCTGATGCGGTTAGGTCTGCCAAAGCTGCAGATGATCAGGTTAGTACGGGTAAGCCTGCTGCATCCGCAGTTATTTCGGCCGGTGCTGAGGATACATCCTCTTCTAAAACAGAAGATTCCGGTGAAGATGTAAAGGCGGAAGCCCCGGCAGAGAACGGAAAGGAGGCAGAGTGATGGCTAAGGGAAAACCAAGAAAGATGACGGCTGAGGACCGTCGGACCATCGGGAGGATTCTTCGGTATATCAGGAAATACATGCATCTCGTTATCATTTCCATCCTGCTTGCGGCAGTCACCGTGGTTCTGACTCTGTACCTCCCAATCCTTACAGGCTATGCGGTGGACACCATTGTGGGAGAGGGTAATGTTGACTGGCGGAAGCTTATGGACATTCTGAAGCTTATGGGAATCCTCATCATCCTCACGGCTTTTGCCCAGTGGCTCATGAACCATATCAACAACATCGTTACCTTCAGGGTTGTTGAGGATATCAGAACAAAAGCCTTTAACCATGTGGAAGAGCTTCCCATAAGCTACCTTGACAAGCATCCGGCAGGAGACCTAAGCAGCCGTATCATTACGGACATCGACCAGTTCTCCCAGGGACTTCTTATGGGCTTTACCCAGCTGTTCACAGGAGCTCTTACTATACTCGGAACCCTGGTGTTTATGTTTTACATTGAGCCGGTCATTACAGTGATAGTTATCTGCCTTACACCTCTTAGTTTTGTTGTGGCCAGTCTCATAGCAAAGCACACCTACAACTTCTTCCAGAAGCAGTCGGAAAGCAGAGGAGAGATAACCGCATTTACAGAGGAAATGCTTGGAAACCTTAAGGTAGTGAAGGCGTTCTCCCATGAAAAGGATGCCCAGGAGAAATTTGAAGATATCAATGAAAAGCTGTCAGGTTACAGCTTTAAGGCAGTTTTCATTTCCTCCCTTGTTAACCCCGCCACAAGATGTGTAAACAATATCGTTTATGCGGCGGTAGGTGTAAGCGGTGCTTTCATGGCCATAAAAACCATGATCACCGTCGGAGAACTTGTGTCATTCCTTAGCTACGCCAACCAGTACACAAAGCCCTTCAATGAAATCTCCGGAGTTGTAACCGAGCTTCAGAATGCCATCGCTTCCGCATCCCGTGTTTTTGAGATCATCGATGAAGAAGCAATGGTGCCTGATGCTCCCGATGCGGAAGTACTTGGAGCAAACGGTGAACTTAAGGGACAGATAGATGTAGAACATCTCTGGTTCTCTTATGATAAGAGTAAGAAATTACTTACCGACATAAACATTCACGTAAAACCCGGTGAGACTGTGGCTATCGTAGGTCCTACGGGCTGCGGAAAGTCCACGCTCATAAACCTTCTCATGAGATTCTATGAGCCGGATCAGGGCGGCATCCTGGTGGATGGCTTTGATAACCGTTCTGTTACCCGTGGAAGCCTCCGGGATAATTTTGGAATGGTGCTTCAGGAGACCTGGCTTAAGGCCACTACCATCAGAAGAAATATTGCCTACGGAAAGCCCGATGCCACCATGGAAGAGATAGTGGAAGCCGCAAAGAAGGCACATTGCGACGGCTTCATACGCCGACTCCCTCAGGGCTATGACACGGTACTCGGAGAAGACGGAGGGTCTCTCAGCCAGGGACAGAAACAGCTGCTCTGTATCGCGAGACTCATGCTGCGCCTGCCACCAATGCTTATTCTGGATGAAGCAACCTCCTCCATCGATACCAGAACCGAGCTTCATATCCAGCATGCCTTCGACAGAATGATGGAAGGCAGGACAACCTTTATAGTTGCCCACCGTTTGTCCACCATCAGAAATGCAGATCTGATATTGGTTCTGAAGGACGGAAACATTGTCGAACAGGGTAAACACGAAGAGCTTCTCCATAGAGGCGGCTTCTATTCAACCCTTTATAACAGCCAGTTTGCAAAGGAAGCATGATAAATGGAAAAAATCAAAAGCATGCACAGTAACCCTAAAGGGTTCATAAAAGATAATATGTACTGCCTCTGGCTTCTGTACCTTCCCTGCTATCTGTTCTATTTCGCACATTTACAGTTAAGGGAAGTGCCGGCAAGTGCAGTACAGATCATAGAGTCGCCCCTTGACAGGATGATCCCCACCATACCTGCATTTTTCATACCCTATGCCATGTGGTGGATCATCTTCCCGGGAGCCCTGGTGTTTTTCCTTTTCTGGGGAAGCAAAAAAGATTTCCTGAAGCTCTGCTTCATCCTCTTCGGAGGCTACACCATCTGCATGGTGGTGTACACAATCTGGCCAAACGGACTTAACCTCCGTGAACCCATAGAATCAGCAGACCTGTTTTCGGCCGCGGTGAACTGGCTTCGTTCCATCGATCCGCCCCGTAACGTCTGCCCCAGCATGCACGTCTCCAGCACCGTAGCCATCGACCTTGTTGTGCGAGAGTTCCGGTACATAAAGCTGCGATATAAGAACATCGAAACCATTATCGCAGCGCTCATTTGCCTTTCCACAATGTTTATAAAGCAGCATTCAGTAATAGACGTTATTCTCGGTTGGGCCATGAGTGTTCTACTCTGGTTCATTTGGAAAAGATTTTTCGAGAAATAAATTTTATTACAAAGTCATCGTAGACGTAACAGTTCAGCCGGGATGCCTTATTTTCGCAATGACCAAGGCATTACATTGACCTATATTCCGGTTACCTGCATTTGGGTCATCCTGAATAGCAGGTTACAATGACTCAATTTTAGGTAATCAGGATTTGGGTCATCCTGAATGGCAGGTTACAATGACTCAATT
>NZ_AUJX01000037.1:0-16255 GCF_000424445.1 Oribacterium sp. NK2B42 | reverse complement strand
CATCCTGAATGGCAGGTTACAATGACTCAATTCTAGGTAATCAGGATTTGGGTCATCCTGAATAGCAGGTTACAATGACTCAATTTTAGGTAATCGGGATTTGGGTCATCCTGAATAGCAGGTTACATTGACTTATATTCTGAATTCTGAGTTTTAAGGTCAATCAGTGGTTCCAATAACTTCGGATTGTGGGGAAAAGAGCCGACCACGGTCTTCGCGAACCATTGTCGACTGAACTGTTACGCCTCGGAGCCAAATTTAAAAATAATTTTCAAACTCATTGAATGCGCGGAATAATGATGCTAAAATGAAGATAGGCAAATCGTGAAGACAACATTCCGGAAGAAGGTGACAGTATGAGTATTAAGTATGTGACAATTTCAAGAGAATATGGCTCCGGCGGCAGAGAAGTAGGAAAAAAACTCGCCGACAAGCTGGGAATCCCATTATATGATAAAGAAATCATCGAGCAGACCGCCTTCAAAACAGGCTTTGCGGAAGAATATGTGAAAAAACAGGGCGAGTATGCCAACGCCAAGAACTGGATCGAATATTCCTTTTCAGCCCGCAACAGCTACGGCATGAGTCCCGAGGATTATCTTTGGTCAAAGCAGAGAGAGGTTATCCTTGAACTGGTTTCAAAGGGACCCTGCGTTATTGTCGGACGCTGTGCGGATTATATTCTGAGAGACAGGACAGATGTTCTAAACGTATTCATCCATGCAGACCTTGATAAAAGAAAAGACCGTATAACACGTATCTACAAGGATCCGGAGCATACAGACAAGATGCTGAAGGATATGGATAAGAAACGTAAATTTAATTACCGCTACTATACCGAGCAGGAGTGGGGCAGATGCCAGAATTATGACGTTACCCTTGATTCCGGAAGCCTCGGAATCGACAGCTGTGTTGATATCATTTATGACATCTGCAAAACAAAAGATGTAACCAAGACTCCAAAGGAAGACTGATAAAAATATGTTCAGCCGGGAACAGGCAGGCCAGAGAGCCTGCCCGATCCCGGCTGAACTTTTGATACTGACACGATGCACAATCAAGGGGGGCCGGGGGATCTTCCCTCATTAAGTTTTTATAAATTTCTTGAAATATTTTAAACAATCTATTAGTATAGTACCATTGCGCCGATGATTCATTTATCGGCGCCTTTTAACATATATGGTGTAGGTTTACCTTCACCGGGCGCTTTGCGCTGACTTCACTTATCCCTTATCCGGATATATATCATAGATTGAGAAAGGAGAAAAATGGACGTTGTAAAAACACTTTCAAAGTCCATAAGAGAGTTTAAGAGTGTGGCCTGGAAGTCACCCTTTTTTGTTGTATTAGAGTCTCTTGTGGAAACCATAATCCCGTTTGTTACTGCGGAGCTTATTAACCAGATCAAAGCAGGATGCGGCATGGATGTCATCACAAAATTCGGTATCGTACTGATAATCCTTGCAACCATGTCCCTGACCTTCGGTGTCATCGCCGGTAATGCCAGCGCCACAGCAGCAACAGGCTTTTCAAGAAATCTTCGTAAGGATATCTTCTATAAGATACAGGACTTTTCCTTCGAGAATATCGACAGGTTCCAGACCAGCTCGCTGGTTACCCGTATGACTACCGATATCCAGAACGTGCAGCTTGCATTCATGATGCTGATACGTATCGGTTTCAGAGCCCCCATGATGCTCATCTTTTCCTTTGCGACAGCATTTATCATGGGCGGAAGGATGGCATGGATCTTTGTTGCTGTAATCCCTATTCTCGGAATAGGTCTCGCCACGGTGGTAAGAACAGTTATGCCGCTGTTCCGTGCGGTATTCAAAAAGTACGATGCCTTAAATGACTCTGTCCAGGAAAATGTCACCGGCATGAGAGTTGTGAAGTCATTTGTACGGGAAGAGTACGAAAAGAAGAAATTTGAAGCTGCCGCAGCAGATGTTCAGAGAGACTTCACAAAGGCGGAGAGAATACTTGCCATCAACAATCCTTTGATGCAGTTCTGTCTTTATGTGGTAATGCTTTTTGTTCTGAGCTTCGGTTCATACCTTATCATCACAACTAAAGGCTCAGCCCTTGATGTAGGACAGTTCTCGGCTCTTCTTACCTACAGCTTCCAGATACTTATTTCACTCATGATGCTCAGCATGATCTTTGTTATGGTGACCATCTCTGCGGAATCGGCAGAGCGTATAGCAGAGGTTCTGAGAGAAGAGAGTACACTTACAAATCCCGAGAATCCTGTTATGGAGGTTCCGAACGGTTCCATAGATTTTGATAATGTAAGCTTTAAGTATTCTAAGAGCGCGGAAAGATTTGTTCTTTCAGACATTGATTTCCATATTAAGTCAGGTGAGACCATCGGAATCATCGGCGGCACAGGTTCTTCAAAGTCCTCACTCATACAGCTCATTCCGAGATTATATGATGTGACTGAGGGTGCCGTCAGGGTAGGAGGTCTGGATGTAAAGCAGTATGATCTCAAGACTCTTCGTGACCAGGTAGCAGTGGTGCTTCAGAAGAATGTCCTCTTCTCCGGCACCATCAAGGAAAACCTCCGCTGGGGAAATCCGAAGGCTACGGATGAGGAGATCATTGAAGCATGCAGGCTTGCCCAGGCGGATGAATTTGTTCAGAGATTTCCTGATAAATACGATACCTTCATTACTCAGGGCGGTACCAATGTCTCCGGCGGACAGAAGCAGCGTCTCTGTATAGCAAGAGCCCTCCTCAAGAAGCCAAAGGTTCTTATACTTGACGACTCCACCTCTGCGGTAGACACAAAGACAGATGCCCTTATCAGAAAGGGCTTTAAGGAATTTATCCCTGAAACCACAAAGATAATCATCGCACAGCGTGTATCATCCGTACAGGAGGCAGACCGCATCCTCATCCTTAAGGGCGGTAAGATACAGGATATCGGAAATCATGAGGAGCTTCTTTCGAGAAATACAACTTATCAGGAGCTTTACAAGGCACAGAACAAGGTGACTGAGGAGGCGGCTTCCGTTTCGGCTGCCGCAGAAAAAAGCGAAGGAGGTGTCAGATAATGGAAAAGAAAAAAACACTTCCAAGTAGTAAAGTTATGATCAGACTGATAAAGCTGTTGTATTCCTTTTATCCAAAGCTGATCCCCTTTACTCTTATATGTATCTTCATCAATGCCGTCGTAAGTGCCATACCGTCAATGTTTCAGCAGAGGGTTATCGCTGTCATTGAAAAGAACTGGCAAACCGGAGACTGGAATGCAGTTTCTTCGGATATTCTTGGAACGGTATCCATACTGGCGGTGCTTTACGGAATATCACTTACCGCAGGTGTGGTTTACAACCAGTGCATGGCTGTCATTACACAGGGTTCTCTTAAGAAGCTCCGTGTCAAGCTTTTCAACGGAATGCAGGATCTTCCCATAAGATACTTTGACCAGCATGAGCACGGAGACATCATGTCTTACTACACAAATGACGTTGATACTCTGAGACAGCTCATATCCCAGTCAATTCCGCAGCTTATGGTTTCTGCGATCTCTGTTATCACTATTTTCTGCCTTATGATGTACTACAGCATCTGGCTCACCATCATCGTTGTGGGCGGAGTATTTGTCATGACAAAGGTGGTAAGGAAGGTAGGCGGCGGCTCAGGAAAGTATTTCATGAAGCAGCAGGCAGAGCTTGGTAAAACCGAGGGATTCATCCAGGAGATGATGAACGGACAGAAGGTCATCAAGGTATTTAACCATGAAGATAGTGCAAAGGCGGATTTCGATAAGGTTAATGATGAACTCTTCAGAGTTGCTGAGCAGGCCAATAAATATGCCAATACACTGATGCCGATACTTGGAAATATCGGTAATATCATGTATGTGATACTGGCCTTTGCCGGTGGTCTTTTGCTGTTCCTCAAGGTGCCGAATATAAGCTTCAGCGGACTTGCCTTAGGCATAAGCATTACAGTTCCTTTCCTTGGAATGGAAAAGCAGTTTGCAGGTCAGATAGGCGGTATTTCACAGCAGATCAATGCTATCGTCATGGGACTTGCGGGAGCGGGACGTATATTTTCCCTGATGGATGAAATGCCGGAGGAGGACGAGGGTTACGTAACTCTGGTAAGCTGCAAGGATGAAAACGGACAGATAACGGAAACCCCGGAAGCTACAGGAATGTGGGCGTGGAAGCGGACCAAGGACGACGGCAGTTATGAATACAGAAAGTTAGCCGGAGACGTGGTTCTCAAGGACGTGGATTTCTCCTATGACGGAAAGCACACAGTTCTTCATAAGGTTAATGTTTTCGCCCGTCCCGGACAGAAGGTTGCCTTCGTTGGTGCCACCGGTGCAGGAAAAACCACCATTACAAACCTTATCAACCGTTTCTATGAGATACAGGAAGGTACCATCACCTATGACGGTATCGACATTAAAAAGATAAAGAAGGCGGATCTCAGACATTCCCTTGGTATCATCCTTCAGGATACAGTGCTTTTCACCGGAACTGTTATGGAGAATATCCGTTACGGAAAGCTGGATGCCACAGACGAGGAGTGTATGGCAGCGGCAAGACTTGCGGGAGCCGATGATTTTATCCAGAGACTTCCGGAGGGCTATAACACAAAGCTTCTGTCTAACGGTTCCAACCTGTCACAGGGACAGAGACAGCTCATTTCCATCGCAAGAGCAGCGGTTGCGGATCCTCCGGTCATGATCATGGACGAGGCTACCTCCTCCATCGATACACATACTGAGGCGATAGTTCAGAGAGGTATGGATGCCCTTATGGCAGGACGTACGGTATTTGTTATTGCCCACAGACTCAGTACAGTGCAGAATTCAGATGTAATCATGGTTCTCGATCACGGTAATATCATCGAAAGAGGCTCTCATGAAGAGCTGATAGCAGCAAAGGGAAATTACTATCAGTTGTATACAGGTGCATTTGAACTTGAATAATTGAAGATATGATGGTATAAGTTTAAAGTCCATCTTCCATCCTGACAGGAACAAGTGGAAGATGGACTTTAACTGCGCTTATGGGGAGAATATGGAGCGCAGGGAAATGGATTTGACCATTGAAAACTAATTATCTGAAGAGGTAAGGATTGAGAGAGCAAACGGGGAATGATCACCTCAGGTCACATTATAAAGGGCCAAGGGCTGAGAGAAATATTAGGGAAAAAGATAATGATGCGGTTCACGTAAAAAAGACGGAGCGCGTAAAAAATACGGGTCATATAAAAAGGACCGGAAACGTTAAAAGGAGAGTGACTTATCCTAAAAGAGTATTGCTGTCTGAAGGGGAAGTTGAAAGGTTTCTGGAATCGGACCATCACGGAGATAATTCTGAGTATACAGGACCCGGAAGACAGATTAAAGTTGAGAGTATCGGAAAAACCCTGGGAATCGATAAAAGCGAAGATCATAATTCCGAGAAGGTTGACCGGTCGGATTTTGGCAGAAGCCGTAGAAAAACCGGAGGAAAAAGGGGAAATAAGAAGAAAAACCCGGCCATAAAAGACTCTTATAAGAGGGAAAAGTCTGATAAGAGAAATATTTATGACAAGGAAGTTGATCTGATTTTCGGAGAAGATCTTACAAAGGGTACGACCGGAAGAAATTCATATGAGAGCACAGGTTTTCGTTCGATTGATTCAAAAAGTAATTTAAATCATGGCTCCGGCAGTGATTCAACTGTTGATCAGGACAGAACCAGAGTATTTATTAATACCAGACAGAGCAACTATTCAGGTGCACGTTCCGAAAGAATGCAGCAAAGTCAGGAGCGAAGGGAAACAGAAGAAAGATTCAGTGATGTAAGATCTTATCTGGAAGAGGATGAAGAGGAAGAAAGACTGCAGAGGAGAAGCCGATGGAAACTGCTTCTCATGGCGATAGGTTTGTTCTTTGTAATATATGAGATCATTATGATCACACTGGTTACGCTGAAGCCTCAGTCAGGGGACAAGGCAAGATCGGTTATGCTTCAGCTTCAAGGTGCTGTTACGGATAAAACTGAAAGTAAAGATGATGAAACATCCGATACTGAAGGAGAAACGTCTGAAGCTGCTACAGAGGCTGCGGCAGAGGAATCATCTGAGCCGGAGACATTAACAGAAGAAACCACAACTCATGTTAATGAAAGCGGCGCTGTTTTTGTGGAAAATCCTGTTATGACTGTGGAGGCCGGAGCCATAGGCGTGTCAGAGTTTGAACCTGTAGAGCTTATGTTTTCGGGAGATGTGTATCTCAGTGACCACGTTATGGAAGCATATCAGGCATCCGGGGACATTACGGGAGTGGTTTCCCAGGCATATCTTGACGAAATGAAATCGGCAGATTACTTCGTTGCCAATGAAGAGTTTCCATTCAGCAACAGAGGAACGCCGGAAAAGGATAAGCAGTATACCTTTGAGGTTGATCCTTCAAAGGTTGACATGATTAAGGAAATGGGTATCGATCTGGTTACTCTGGCCAATAATCATACTCTGGATTTTGGACCGGATGCTCTTTTGGATACGCTGGATACTCTGGATAAAGCCGGTATCAGTCATGTGGGAGCCGGGAAGAATATAGAAGAGGCGGCAGAGCCTGTCATGGTAAGCATTAAAGGCAGGAAGATCGCGTTTATCGGAGCGACCAGAGTTATGCCTGAAGCATATTGGGCAGCAGGAGAGAGTTCACCGGGACTGCTGGCAGCCTACGATCCGTCAAACCTGATCGAGGAGATCAAACAGGCTAAAGAACAGGCTGATCTTGTAGTGGTTTATGTACACTGGGGTGAGGAGCGTAAGGAAATGCCTAATGAGATCCAGACGACATTGGCCCATGATATAGTGGATGCCGGTGCGGATCTTGTTGTGGGAGCTCATCCTCATGTACTTCAGGGAATTGAGTATTATAAGGATGTTCCTATCGTGTACAGCCTCGGAAACTTTGTATTCGGAAGCTCCATACCGAGGACGGCACTTCTCAGGGTGACCATCGATAATACCGAGGATGGTTCTGAGAATCTGAAGCTCCGGCTGATACCCGGAAAATCATCGGCAGGATATACAAGAACCCTGTCGGAGGCAGCAGACAAGGCGGAGTTTTATTCATATATGGAGAGTATCAGTAAAGGAATCTCCATTGGAGAAGACGGTACGGTGTCGAAATCCTGATGATTCAGCCGGTGGACCCGGGGGATGGGTTAGTGGTCCATTTTCTTTGGAAAATGGACCACTAACCCCGTCCTCCGAGTTCACCGGCTGCCGCTGTCTATACTATACCCATAAGCCTGACACTCCACAAAATGGGGAGCCGCGGTATTGGACACTATAAAGTCACAGACATATAAATTCAGGGCTTGTATTTTTTCTCAGGGAGGGGCCATCCGCGGTTGACAAGCTCTTTTAAAATCGGTAAACTTATGTGGCATGAAAAACGAAGGGCAGGAGCAGCTTTCTGCCCTGGTTAGCTACTGTAGCACAGTCGGTAGTGCATCTGATTCGTAATCAGAAGGTCACCGGTTCAAGTCCGGTCAGTAGCTCGATATTCTCTTGTGACAGCAGTATTGCCAACCAAACCGTATTGGCTGCCGTTAAATCGTAAAGTGAATATTACCGAAGACAGGTCCTGGTTCCGGATGCGAGGAATCAGGACATTTTTTGTGTATAAGTCAGGTATCAGGCACCGGTTTATTTTACAAGCTTGCTTGTAAGGATGAACTGATGTCTTCTTTTGTTATAAATAAAATGTATATCCCGCCTACTTGCATAGATAAAGTAATTGAGGTTAAACTAGGAAAGTCGTTGTTAAAAAATATTTTTAGGAGACGTATGAAAAATATTAAAGGAATTATAGCCGGTATGCTTACAGTGATGATGATCACAGCAGCATCGGGACTTGCATTTGCTGATAATTTTAATATAACATGGATGGACGCCGACAATGACGGCGTTTCAGAGCCCTATTATTTCAATGTTGACGGAACATTGGCACTGGCCTCCGATTGGGTTGATGCAAACGGATCCTTTTCTTTTTCTTTAGGCGATACAGCACAGAACGGAGCTGATGCTGAAAGTGCCGATGCAGGACAGAGTGTCGGTGAACTCACAGGTTCTGCAGAGGCAAGCATTTCCACACCGATTGTGGATGTGACCATGGGTGCAGCTGTTTCTGCAGGTCAGTCTGAGGCTTCGGTTACTTCAGCAAGTACAGCCGGTCGTAAGGATATAGTTGATTTTGCAAGACAGTACGTAGGTGTCGGTGTTTTAAGATATGGAACCGGCAACAGTCTCAGCGGACCTGCGGATTGCTCAGGATTCACACAGGCTGTATACAGAACCTTCGGCATCTCACTTCCGAGAAGCTCCAGAGAGCAGGCTGCAAGTGCCCCGAGATATGTATCAGAGGCAGAGATGCTTCCGGGGGATTTGATTTTTTACGGCAGCAGCATTGGCAGTGTAAGACATGTGGCCATCTACACCGGAGATAATTCCATTGTTCATGCCACAAACAGCAGCCGCGGATGGGTATTTGAGGATTCCGGCAGCAGTGCCATACACTATGAAAATATAGCTGCCATCGGAAGATACTGGTAAATTGTGTATGGCCGGTCAGATTTATATCTGAATATCAGATAATAAGTTAAAATCAGTGTTAACAGATGAATTGATATTAGGATGCAGTTTCCTTCGGGAGACTGCATTTTTTGTGTCTTTATATGCTATAATTTTAAGCGTGAATTTTCTTAAAGAAGGACAGAGAATAATGTTTTTTATCTTTGGAATCAATAACGGCCGTAAGGATCTTGAATATAATCAGCAGATGACCTGCGATGTTTGCGGGAGGATGGGAAGATACAAGGTTTTTATGACCTATATGACTTTGACATTGTTTTTTATTCCTGTTTTCAAATGGGGAAAAACTTACTATGTGGAAACCTCCTGCTGCGGATCCCTGTATGAGCTCAGGCCCGAGACCGGAAGAGCCATCGAGTGGGGAGATAATGTCTCCATCAGTGCAAACGATCTGTATCTCCGGCAGCGCGGAGCAGGAGCAGGGAGCGGGAAGACTGCGACTAAAATCTGTTACGGATGTGCTTATGAGACATCTGAGGATTTTGAATACTGCCCGAAGTGCGGGAAGAAGTTTTTATAGTAGGGGATGATGAGATATGGAGTTAAGTTCAGCAGCTTTGGGACCGCTTTTGAACCTGGCGGTTTTTGTAATAGTAGTAGGTTTTATATCTTATAAAATATGGAGATTTAGAAGATCCATCATGGGACAGGCTTTGCAAATTCTGGCGAAGTCCATTGTGACAGGTGAAGGAGTTACTGACGAAGAGGAAATATCTGCAACACCGAAATCCCTGTCTTCTATGGATTCACTATATATTCCGAGGATAGAAAAAGATTTTCCGGAATTCAGCTGGAATGAGTGGAGGACACGAATCCAGAATGCAGTGGTTCTCAGAATGGAGGCAATTGACGAAAGAGCCCCCGAGCTTCTGATTGAGTATCCGGAAATAATGAAGGAAGTTGAAACGCTCATCACAAATGACAGTAAAGTTTCCTCGGGAATGGCATATTCTGAAGATAAGCTTGAATATAAAAACAGATATGCTTATAAGACCGTAATTTCCGGATATGTCAGGGGAGAGGCCGCCTGCACCATACATGCCCAGACTTCCGCAAGCTATGAAAGAAAAGTTAAGGTGGGCACCAAGGCCAATGCTTCCAATGCATCAGATTCAGGCTGGAAGATGAGAAAGTTCCAAACGGTTTTTGATACAGAGCTTGTGTATGTTCAGGATGCTGAGAAGACCAAAGGGAAGATGCTGGGGTACAATTGTCCTAACTGCGGAGCGCCGGTTAAGAGCCTCGGTTCAAAGGTATGTCCCTATTGCGGTACCGGACTCGAATCAATAAGCCTGAGGGTCTGGACAATTAACAAGATATATGAAAACAGGAAATGAGAAAAGAAACAACAGCTTTTAGTAGGCATTTTCCATCAGTGAAATGAATTTTTGGTAGAATGATAAAAAATCACCGACAGATGCAAGACACATCTGTCGGTGATTTTTAGTTGATACACGATTTTCTAATTGTGGTAACTTCGCAGCTTTGAGAAAGCGGGGCAAATGAATCCGCCGGTAGTTTTCCTTATTTTAAAGCTGGGGTGTTGTTTCATGCAGGTAACGGATAAAGGTGTTTACCTCATGCTGGCTGCGGAGTCTTGCCACATATCTGGTGACTGCAGTGCCGTATTCGTCGGTTTCTTTCCGGCGCACCATAAGAACGTCATGGAATTTGTCGGCAATGCGGCTTTCAGGATGAACATAAGAAGGACCTTCCTTGCGGCTTGCATATACACAGAAGCAATCGTCACCATTTTCGGAAGTGTGATGTCCAAGCTCCGCTGAAGTCTGAAGACGGCCGTCAAGGTATCGCTTATCTGTGGTAATCATATCTGCCCAGATTTTGTAAACATCCACAGAATGAGCGTAATTCATCATGTCGGGAGCATCACCACCGGCAGGACAGATGGAAGCATTAACAGCAACATAATCGCCGGCCTTGCCAAGCTGACCATGATCTTTTGTAAGATGCAGGAACTCGATATGCATAAAGCGGGAACCGGTTCCAATTGCCTTCAAAGCCCTACGGCCAAGTAGACGGAGTTTTGCGGGCATATTAGGGCAAGTGTAATAGATTTCTCCGGTATCGATCAATACATCCGGATCCGTAGCGGGAGCCCATACGGTCATGGATTCGAACAGAGGATTACAATGACTGTCGGCAATGGCATCATATGAACAGAGCTCAGCTTCAACAGGGGCTGCTGTGGCACCAAAAGCATCAAGGTCTCTTGTGAAAACCGGGATGTCGGTTCTTGAAAAACGATCCATCAGCTGTATGGAATCCTTCACCCCTTCCAGTTCTTCAGTTTTCAGACCGGTTTTAATATTGAAATCGTTACGAAGAGAGGCATCCTGGCTGAGCCAGTATTCATTCATGGACTCAAGGTAGTCGATTCTTCCGTATTTGTAAGTGAAGAATGCAACTGCCCTGTAAACCTGGTCGTAGTCGGACAGATCCGAAACCTTGTAGTATTCTGTCAGACAGTCCTGAAGGTCCTGATCCAGCTCAACGAAAGAAGCATCGCCGATTCCTAAAACATTAACACCATTTTCTCTGAGTCTTTTACAAAAATGCCGGTAGTTATGAGGATAGTTTGGAGATATAAAAACGAAATTCATAAAGAAGCCTCCTGGATTGTATTTTTGAGGTGGGTTACATCATAGAAATGTTTCGTACGAGATGCGCAATTTGATTATATTATAACCATTTCTGGTCAAAATTAATATGGTGGGGAAGCAAAGAAAGAAAAAATATTAAAAATTATGTAATGAAATTGCATCAGATTGTCATATCATGGTATAATTCTGATATCTATTTGACAATGTTCGTGAATTTAAAAATATAGGGAGAGACTGATTATGAAACAGGAGTTTTATACATGGCACAGTAAGCAGTTGGATAAAGATATGTCGCTCTTCGTGTATGGTCAGAAGGGCATTCCTCTTTTGGCTTTTCCGAGTGAGAATGGTTCAGCCAATGATTGGGAAGAACACGGAATGGTTGAAGCGATTCAAGAATATATTGAGAAAGGACGTGTCCAGCTATTTACGGTTAATACTGTGGATTCCGAAAGCTGGTTGTGTGAGAACGGAAATAATCCATGGAGAACGGCAAGACAGGAAGCCTATTATAATTGCATAATAGAGGAAGTGCTGCCTTATATTCATAAGAAGAACAAGTCAGAGATCATGCCTATAGTGGCCGGAGTTGGTATGGGAGCAAATCATGCTGCCATCATTTTCCTTAGGAGACCGGATCTTTTTCAGTCTCTCATGGCGCTTTCAGGAATTTATGATGTAAGGTATTTCTTTGATGATTATATGGACAGCAATCTTTATGATAATGCACCTGAACGTTTCCTCGAGAATATGCCACATGATCACGCATACATAGAGCTTTATAATAAGAGAAAAATGATTTTCTGTGTAGGGCAGGGATATCAGGAGTTTGACGGTGTTAAGACACTGAAAAGTCTTGAAAGGATTTTTATTACCAAGAGTATCGATGCCTGGTGTGATTATTGGGGATATGATGTAAGCCATGACTGGTACTGGTGGAAGGAGCAGATTCAGTACTTCCTCCCGGAACTCCTGGGTGATAATGACAATTTAGACTGACGATAAACGGAGGTTATCTGAAAGGATATCCTCCGTTTTTTTGATTGTAAAGGTGGACCTTGGGGACGGGGTTCGTGGTTCTTTTTCCGAAAAATGGGCCACGAACCCCGTCCCCAAGATCCACATGCTGAAAACGTTTATGCTGTTTCACAGTTTCTTCACATTTTCTCGAAAATCTTTCAGCTTTCTTTCAGTTTCGTCCTGTATGATACAGCCATCCTGAGAGGAGGATATGAACATGGCAGGACAGATTTTTGAAAGAATTGAAAAGAAGTTTATGCTTACAAGGGAACAGCTTGAGAGCTTAAAACCGATACTCGATAAGTATATGTCTCCCGACAAATTCACAGATTATACCATCTGCAACATATATTTTGATACAGATAATTTTCAGCTTGTAAGGACATCTCTGGAGAAACCTAAGTATAAGGAAAAGCTGAGACTAAGATCTTACGGCGTACCAACCGAGGATCAGGAGGTTTTCCTTGAACTTAAAAAGAAGTACAGAGGTATAGTTTATAAGCGTCGGGTGGCAATGAAGATGAGGGAAGCAAGAAAATATCTTTATGAAGATAAAACACCTGAAATCGAAATGAATTTTGCAAATAAACAGATTTTAAAAGAAATAGACTATGCGAAAAAGCTTTATGGATTAAAACCCAAGGCATTTATAGGTTATGACAGAGTGGCACTTCACGGAAATGAGAACAGCGACCTGAGAGTTACCTTCGATAATGCCATAAGGGCGAGAGAAAATGACCTGGAGCTGACACATGGGGACATGGGAGAGCACCTGCTTCCTGAAGGAAAGACACTTATGGAAGTAAAGATTCCCGGAGCCATGCCTATGTGGATGGCAAATGCATTTGCAGAGCTTGATATAAACATGATATCTTTCTCAAAGTATGGAACCTACTATCAGCAGCATCTTGCCGAACGGACGGGTCGTGAGGCAAAGATCATAGCACTTAAGCAGTTTAATGCAATCGAACTCAGAAAGAATGGCGAGGCAGAGGCATTGATTCACGTCGGAACAGCAGGCCGCAGAGCCATGGCGTGAATGTGATTTAAACATATAGAAAATCCTTTTTGCAGGTTTATTACGAATAGGATTTTGTAAACAAAAGATTGGAAAATCCGTTCAGTATAGATTTTGGAGGTTAAAAATGTTAGATACAATAATAAACGGAAGCAATATCACATCAGAAGGCTTTATTGTATGCCTTATTACATCGCTGGCTTTGGGAGCGGTCATCGCGGCCTTCCACAGCTTTAGAAATAGATACAGCAAGAATTTCCTTATCACACTGGTGCTGCTTCCGGCCATCATTCAATCAGTTATCATGCTGGTGAATGGTAATGTTGGTACCGGAGTAGCTGTAATGGGAGCCTTTTCTCTTGTGAGATTCAGGTCCCTTCCGGGAAACAGCCGTGAGATAGCGTCAATCTTTCTTGCCATGGCAGTCGGGCTTGCCACAGGAATGGGATATGTTATGCTTGCTGTGGTGTTCACTGCAGTCATCGGCGCAGTTACCATGGCCCTTGTGGCAGCACCTATAGGTGAGGCCAGAGAGCTTGAGAGGGAGCTTAAGGTCGTTATCCCTGAAAACCTTGATTATGCAGGTATTTTTGATGATGTTTTTGCATCCTACGCAGAGGGAGCTCAGCTTATCAAGGTGAAGACCGTTAATATGGGTTCGCTTTACGAGTTGATATATCACCTCACACTTAAGAGCGGAAAGGTGGAAAAGCAAATGATAGATGACATCAGGGCAAGAAACGGGAACCTTGAGATAGTTTGCGGCAGAATCGCGGAAAAGGTTGAGTCCCTTTGATCGGCATTAACCTTGGCTTATAGAATTTTTGATTAAAATATGGTGGAAAGGATATCCGGTCTCGGCATAGTCAATGATATTTTTCAGGGAATGAAAATGAAGTGAGTATGAGAAGAACGGATAGAATGATTAAAATGAAGAAACAGGATAGTACAACAAATATGTATAGAAGAACCTTTAAGGGGGCTGCATCAGTTCTGACTCTGGCATGTGCGGCGGCAATGTTGAGCACCGGCTGCGGAAAGAATCAGACGGAGACTGCAGCAGCTGTTGAAACAGAGGCGGCAAAGGCTGAAGACAGTAAGGCCGGGGATTCCAAAGAAGAGGAAACCGGAGATGAGAATGCCAATGTATCAAAGGATGAGACTCTCATTACAGTGGAGTCAGGCGAGATCAAGGTTTCGGGTGCCAATTCAAAGGCAGTAAGCATTAGCGGCAGCACAGTGACCATAACCGATGCCGGAACCTACAGGTTAAGCGGTGAGCTTGAGGAAGGTCAGATTTCCGTTGAGGCCGGAGACAAGGACGATGTAAGGCTTGTATTTGATAACTTCAGCATTACAAACAGTGAGACAGCACCTGTCAGTGTTGTGACCTCCGGAAATTTCTTTATCGAACTTTCTGAGGGCAGTGAAAACCTGGTGGAGGATAAGCGGGAGGCTGTGGCTCAGAACGACAGCGACACTTCATCGGATGTGCCTGATGCTGCAATTTACAGTAAATCGGATCTTTATATCACAGGCAGCGGTTCAATTACAGTGAAGGGTGGCTACTGTGACGGTATACATGGTAAGGATGCACTGGTGATCTCTGAGGATGTGAAGCTTGACATCACTGCGTCAGAGCATGGAATCAACGGTAAGGACAGCCTGGAAATACAGGACGGAAGCATCACCATCACATCAGGTGAGGACGGACTTCATTCCAAGGGAGATGTTATTATAAGTGATGGAACTATGGAAATCCACGCAGAGGATGATGGTATCCATGCGGAAACTGCCCTGATAATAGATGGCGGAACAGTGGACGTTGCTGAGTCTTATGAAGGTCTTGAGGGACTTTCCGTAACCATTAACGGCGGTACAGTCAGTGTCAGGGCTTCAGATGACGGTGTCAATTCCGCCGGCGGATCTGATGAAACCGATGACATTTTTGCTGTTACCGAAGGCGCTGCTATCACCATCAATGGCGGTAATGTCTATGTTGCGGCAGCAGGTGATGGCCTTGATTCGAACGGAAATGTGGTTGTTAACGGCGGTGAGATCTACATAGATGGTCCGGAAATCGGTGCAAACGCTTCCCTTGATTATAACGGAACAGGAACCATCACCGGTGGTACCTTTGCTCTGACGGGAGCCTCAGGCATGTTACAGAGCTTCAGTGAGGATTCAACACAGATTCAGCTTGTTGTTTATTATACTGAGCAGCAGGCAGCAGGAACCAGGATTACCGTGACCGACTCTGAAGGTAATGTAATCTACGAAAATGCCGAGTCTACCCAGGCATTTGAGGCATTCCTTCTTTCAAGTCCTGAGCTTAAACAGGGTGAGACTTATACTGTTAAGACAGGCGATCAGGAGGAGACCGTGACTGTAGACGGAAACATCGCCACTATCGGTGAAAGAGCCGGAGGTATGATGGGTGGATTCCGGGGACGCGGTATGCGCGGACAGCAGGAAAATGGAGAACAGGGCGAGATGGGCACACCTCCTGAAGGCATGCCGGAGATGAATGGCACTGACGGTCAGAACGGGGCTCCTGAGGGAATGCAGGGAAGACGCGGTCCGGGCGGTCCCGGAGGAAAGGGTGGCCCGAGATAGCCTTTCGGAATCCAACCGGATTTTGACCATATAACAAGGGGATTAGCCCCGAATGAACATTGAAAAGAGAATACTATCCTAAAAACAGAAGAAGATGAGTGTATTTCTGGGATATATTCTAAAAAAGGCGTACTTTAACAAAGCACCTGATTTGAGTGACTTTTGGGATCAATGTGGTAGAATGATATCAGTTGATCAACTAAAAATCAGGCAGCTTGTGCGAATATATCTCTGACAGGATTATCGGATTGAGCTTTGCCCCATGCGTCAAGATGTTGACACATCATGATGCAGTAGAGGCGGCAGTACCACATTTTTGTAGAGTGGTGTCTGCCGTTTTCTAATAGGTAATCTACCT
>NZ_AUJX01000036.1 GCF_000424445.1 Oribacterium sp. NK2B42 | reverse complement strand
TTTGAGAATGAGAAAACATTCCAAAGAACATCTTCTGTTTCTTCATAATGTCAATGTACCGAGCACAAACAACATAGCGGAGCGCTTTCTACGTGGCTACAAGCGCAAACAAGGGCAGGTGATGTCTTTCAGATGCTTTGATACAATAACGCATCATTGTGAAGGCAGGAGCGTGCTTGTTAAGATACGGCAAAATGAAGGAGCCAATGTGTTTGATGAAGTGACACAAAGATTTGACTCATAGTTGGCAGAACAGCCGACCCGTTATTACTGAGACTCAGTTTAACGGATCGGCTGTTTTACTACAAGTTCACCTGTGAACAGTAACCAAATTTGACTAAAATTTAATGAAAATGATCTGAAGCCCTTTTAAAATGCGGAAAATAGATTATAATATGTCAAGCGGTTTGCAGAAGGCAGACATATAGGCTTATTGGCGGGACATTAGGTTCGGATAAAAACCATGACGATATATTTTTATTCCCGCAGGATTAAAAATTCAGAGAGGTTTATAATAATGAGCGCACAGTCAACAGAAGAAATGGTAAAGAACAATAATCTTGTTTATGTAACGGATTGTGAAACAGGAGATAAGATGAAATTTCTTGTAAAAGGCTTCAACAATCCATTTTATGGCAAAATGATCGGAAACAATGTGACAGTTGGTTCAGACAGATATGTTATCGAAGGAATCATTTCACAATAAATCTCCCTTTCTGTGTACTCTGCTTCGCACGGAACAGCCGGAGTAGAGATTTAAAACAGGAAAGCTGCGGAAAATTAAAAAACAATGGTTAAAGCTTAACCGGCGGAATCATTTTGGAAAGAATGAATATAATTCTTATCTGAAAGGATACCGCCGGTTTTTTATAGTATTAAAGAAAAATCCGGGAATCTTTTATAAAAGAATAAAAGTGTCGATACTAATAGTATGAAAATCTCTGATCATAACCTTTTTTCAGGGTGTTTTAAATACTTCATGGGGATGAAATGACACGGCAATATTGCTACGTGTCACTGGTGTGCTAATGATGGATCACAGACTGCATAAAGGAAAAAATTTCATATTAAACGGTTTATCTGCTATGCCTGGAGGATTTTTTATCTATCGTAGCGGTGAAAATGATGAAATTTTATATGTTAACTCTGCGCTATTAAAAATATTCGAGTGCGATACCGAAGAAGAATTCATGGAGCTTACCGGCGGGACATTTACCGGTATGGTCCATAAGGATGATTGCAGCAAGGTAAAGAAGAGCAAGGAATATCAGATTGAGACCGGCAGCGATCAGTTTGAAAAGGTACGCTACAGGATCATAACCAAAAAAGATAATATAAAATATGTTGAGGACTTCGGAAGATATTATAAGGATGATGAAGAAGGCCCTCTTTTCTATACATTTTTTTCCGAGATCCAGTTGATGACTGACCCTCTTACGGCTCTTTCAACAAGATGGGGATTTTTTATAGGTGCGGAAAAATATGTAAAGATAATTTTTGAGGCAATGGAGAGTCCTGTCATACTGGCTCTGGATCTAAGCGGCATGAAGGGCTTCAATGCAAGATACGGCACACACGAAGGCGACAAATTCCTTTGCATGTTCGCAGATCTCCTGAGGAAATATTTTGGTGATCATTGCTCAAGATTCGGAGAGGATCATTTCTTTGCCATAGCCCCCCATGAAGGACTTGAAAAGAAGCTTGATAAGCTCATACAGGAGCTTTGTGAGATGAACAGCGGGAAAACTTTGCCTGTTAAGATCGGTATGTGTACCATTCGGGAAGGTATGTCGATCCATCTGGCCTGCGATTATGCAAGGATGGCCTGTGAAGCACAAAAAGTCCAGTATGGCTCAAGCTATGGCAGCTTTGATGAAAGGATGGGTCAGCATTATGTAAAAGCTGAGTACATTCTCAGCCATCTGGATCAGGCTCTCGATGAAGGCTGGATACATGTTTATCTTCAGCCTGTTGTCCGTACGCTTACAGGAAGAGTCTGCGGTCTGGAAGCATTGGCAAGATGGATAGACCCTGTCTATGGCATGATCAGCCCCGGGGATTTTGTTCCCCTTCTGGAAGAAAACGGATTGTCCTATAAGCTTGATATATTCATGGTAAAGCGCGTGGTCGATCTTCAGGCGCGTAATATCAGGGCCGGAAATCCTGTTATACCCATATCTGTCAATATCTCCCGTTCTGACTTTGATTACTGCGATCCTGTGAAGATCATCAAGGATACTCTTGATGAAAATAATGTCCGCAGAAATCTCATTTGTGTTGAGATAACGGAAACGACACTTATGAATGATACCGGCCTCATGAAAAATGAGATCAAAAAGCTTCATGAAGCCGGGATAGAGATATGGATGGATGATTTCGGGTCTGGATACTCTTCGCTGAATGTGCTTAAGGATTTCGAATTTGACGAGATCAAGATCGATATGCAGTTCATGAGGGATTTCAGCGAAAAGTCAAGGACTATCGTGACCATGGCGGTTAAGATGGCAAAGGAGCTTGGTATCCATACTCTTGCGGAGGGTGTTGAAACAGAAGAGCAGCTTGAATTCCTGAAATCCATAGGCTGTGAAAAAATCCAGGGTTATTATTATTCTAAGCCCCTGCCTATTTCGGATATCAGAAGATATCTGGCAGATCATGGGCTTATCATGGAGACCAGGGAAGCCAGGTCTGTTTATGAAAAAACAGGCCTTGTTGATGTTGCCCGGGATCAGGCCCTGGCACTGTTGTTCTATGACAGATCCAGCTTTAGCTTGTTGTTCATAAATGATAAGTGCCGGAGGATCATCAGCAGGCATAAAGAGCTTTCCGCACAGGAAATAGAAAGAGAGATAAACACGGAAGATACTGTGTACCATCAGAGGTGTGTGTCTCTCGCGGAAAATTGCATCATCAGTCATCAGGAGGAAATGATGTCTTTCTTCTCCGAGGGAAGATATGTTGAATTAAGCTTTAAAGATATAGCTGACAGCAGGCAGGGCTGCATGATCCTGGCATCCTTTGATGACAGAAGATATGAAGAGAGCAGGCAGCTCCAGATGCATGAGTATGTAATGAGAAATGTGATCTCTTACTATGACGCTGTTTATTATCTTGATTTTTCGGAAGACACCAGAACGGTTATTTACACCAATCTTTATGATGAGAAGGTGGGAAGTGTAATAAAAGGACTTGAAGACTATTACAGTGATTATCGTTTGAAATATATACACCCTGATGACAAAGAAAGGTGGAAGGAGTTTACTGCTCCGGTGCGCTATAAGGAAAAGCCTGAACGTAAGGACAGCATCGTCAGGGATATCTTCAGGGTCAAAAAACCGAATGGAAATTATGTGTGGACGGAATTTATGATCGTCCTTATTTACGGTGCGGAAGAGAGAAAAGCCATTGCCTGTGTGAGACCTTCATCCATTGAACATGAAGCTGAGGTATATGGCTCGGTTACAGATATCACCACAAGAACCTCGCAGATCTCAGGTGAGGCTCTTATGGATGCCTTTAGGAGGAACTCGGATCTATGCTGCTTCTGGAAGGATAAGAACAGAAGGTTTGTCGGAGTTTCAGATGCCTTCCTTAGGTTCTACGGATTTGAATCCAGGGATGCTGTACTTGGAAAGACAGATGAAGAGGTAGGCTGGCATATAGATGATACACCCTTCATGACTGATGAAGAGAGAGTGCTTCTGAAAGGTGAGATCATCCGTAATGCCGTAGGGCAGAATGTTATTAATGGTGTAACTCATTATATAGCCGCAAGCAAATTCCCTGTTTATAACAATGGGGAGATCGTGGGGCTCATGGGCTATTTTATTGATATCAATCAGGATATGGAATCCGATCGGTCCATTCAGAGCCAGATGGATAATGTTACCGGCCTTATGAACAGCTTTGGGCAGATGGTGACACTGGCTCAGCTGATGGATAATCTGCAGACTAACGGAGAGGATTTTACCTATGCTGTACTGGAGGTTTCGGAATTTGAAAATATCAGGGAGGATTACGGAAGGGAAGTTGCCGAAAAACTGATCAGGGTTGTTGCAAAATACATAACTTCATGTTTTGGCCATGCGGCTTTGATTTCCCGTTTATATGGCTGCTGCTTTGGCGTATGCAGGAGAAATGCGTCAAAGGAGGAGATCATCAGGAGAGCAGAGCTTTGGAAGAGATATGTGGGCACCTTGAGAGAGATCGATGGAAAAGAGATCAGAGTGGAGGGTAAATTCGGGCTTATCAACGGTTCTGAGTGTTCAAACACCCATGAGGTCATAGAAGGGGGTAGAAAAGATCTCATCACGAGACTGAGCAAGAAGAATGCCGGGAATACGGCATCTCAAGATAAAAATGAATACTTTGACAGTATGCCCATTTCCTATGTGGTTTTAAAGCCTTTGCTCAGTGAGGATAAAAAAACTGCTCTGGATTTTGAGTATATCTATGTAAACAATAAATATTGTGAGGCTACGGGAAAGAGAGCCTCAGAACTTGTAGGGCATACCTATACAAGTGTATATGATGATAACCGGAGTGAGAACTGGATAAATGTGGCTTTCCGGGCATCCCTCGGAGAATATATATATGACAGGGCATACAGCCATGCCCTTAGGCGCTGGATTAATTTCATAGCGGCTCCGTCTTCCCATCTAGGCATTTGCTCACTTGTGATATTGAATTCTGATGAAGATAAAAAGAATAAGGCTGAGTCAGTCTCCGAAAGTATATCTCATGATCTCATACAGGATGAGCCGGAGATGAGCAGGGAAAAGCATGAGGTTAACAGGAATCATAAGCTCGAAGACATCAGCCTCCGCATAGCAAGGGTGCTAAGCGGAGATGATGATTATGAAAGAGCCATGAACGGCGCCATCAGTATTATTAAAGAAAATATAGAAATTGACCGTCTGTATATCATGGAGTGTACGGATGAAGGTATCAGCAATACCTTTGAGTGGTGTGCCCAGAACGTGAGACCGGTCATCGATAAATGGCAGAATATGTCTCTGGTGGAATATGCCTCTGAAAACGAGGAGATAAAACCCGGAACCGGCATTGTTTTAACCGACCTTGAGAGATATAAATACATCAATCCTTCCAGAGCCATTTATATGATAAGCCAGGGTATCAGGAATGTAATAGAGGTTCCGTTCTTTTTTGACGGAAAGCTTCTTGGTTTCATCGGTGTTGACAATTATAAGGAGGAGGATGAAGAATACGTAAAGACATTGCTTGAAAACGCATCATACTTTATGGCCTTCAGGGTTCATAATAACGCACTTATCAAGAAGAATAAGGCTCTTAATGTAGCCAGATTACAGAATGCAAATGTGTCAGTAAGAGATACCGGGGCCGTGAAGACCGAGGATCACAAGGGTATATATATCCCTGATCCCTATACGGATTTCCCGGTGGATTATATCGTAGGAAAGATAATTCTCGATAATCAGAGCCTTCATCCTGTAGACTTTGAATTTATATTTGCCAATAATAAATTCTGTGGGAAGGTGGGCAAGAGCCAGAGAGAGATAATCGGCAAACGATTCAGGGATACTTTTTTCAATGCTGACTCCACATGGATATTCGAAGGTTATCAGGCGGCAGTCCACGGGAAGATCATAAACGGAAGGAAGTACAGTGCTTTGGGTAAGGCATGGGTTGCCTATCGCATGGTTCAGGGACATGAGGAGGGAACCTTTATCCTCACGATGATAGACATTAATGAAAGCTACAATAAAGAGGTGGAAAAGCAGAAGGAAAACAAGAGAAATGTTTCCCTTGTTAAGCTTGCAAACATTCTTTCCGGGACCGAAGGCCACAGGACAGTCATTGATAAAGCCCTTGAGGAGCTTGCGAAGTTCTTCTATGCCTCCAGAGTTTATATCATACTGAAGGAAGGCGATGAGTATAAAACCGAATTCCAGTACTGCTCAAAGGGTATAAAGCCCAATGATTACAAATTCAGTGATGTCGATAAGGATTTTAACAGGCATTGTCGTGAGAATCTGATCGAATATGGAAACATCATAAGATTCGATGTGGAAATGATAAGGGATCTGTATCCTGAGATATATGAAAAGCTTCGGTATATCAATGTGAGAAATATGACTGGAGTTCCCATCTTAAGGGGAGAAGAAGAGATAGGACTTCTGTGTATAGAAAACTACGAACTCAGCAGGATAGAAGAGACTGCAAGCCTGATAAAGACTGCTTCAAAACTGATATCCTTCAGATTGAATATCATGATGAAGTGATCACCGGAGTATAAAACAGGGGTTTCTGATATAGGAAGAAGAGCACTGTCCGGACCATTGATCCGGGGAGCCACTTTAAGTGCTTTATAAGGATCCGGAAGGATCCTTTCTATATCAGAAACCCCCTTTGCTCTATAGTAGGATCATAATTTCAGAACACCGTAAACCACTATTCCTATCACTGCACTGATGATGATCACAGTGGGTATTCCGAGATTTGCGAATTTCAAAAGTATAATGTCTAAGATGCTTATGACTATGGCTACCATGGAAATGCTTCCCTCCGACATATAGTTTGTCTGGGACAGTGTGAAAAGGACACCGATAACCATGGCGATACATGCGGGACGGACACCTATAAGGATCTTATGCATTATCTTTGAATTTTTGAATTTTTCAAAGAAAACTGCTCCTACAAGACAAAGAGTCAGTGAGGGGGTTATGACACCAAGGTTTGCGAATATGGCTCCCGGATAACCGCCTCCTTTAAGACCTGCGAAGGTTGCACAGTTAAGTCCGAGAGGCCCCGGAGTCATTTCGGCAATGGCAACTATATCCGAGATTTCGGAACTGTTAAGCCATCCATGCGCCAGCATCTCACTGGTGATGAGGGGGATCATGGATAATCCGCCGAAGCTGGTGAAACCGATTTTTAAAAAACTCCAGTAAAGCTGCAGACAGGTTAATGCCTCATTCATGATCTGCGGCCTCCTTTCTCTGATAAATCTCACTGATGATCATTCCGGCGATGCCGCCAAGTATCACAAGATATACACAGCTGACATTGAAAAAAAGATAAAGGATGACACATAATACCATCACAAAGTAGCAGGGTGGATATTTGAAGGCACCGTTTACCATTTTCAGGGCTGCAATAAATATGATGGGTACAACAGCAGATCTTATGCCGCTCATGGCTGCGGAGATCCAGTAGTTGGTACGGAAAGCATTATAGAAGTTTGCTACAATGAGAAGAACCAGAAAAGGAGGAAATATCATTCCGAATAAGCAGATGACTGCTCCGGGTATTCCGGCCTGACTGTAACCAAAAAGAATAGCGATGTTTCCTATCATGGTCCCTGGAAGGCTTCGTCCCACACTGGTCATATCAAGGAGCTCCTCACTCGTTATAAGCTTTCGTTCCTCCACGTATAGCTTCTGCATCTGGGCCACTATGCTCCAGCCGCCACCGAAGGTGAACAGTCCGAACTTCAGAAAATCAACGAATAAAGTGACCAGAGATATTTTTTTATTTTTCATAATTACCTCCGCGTTACGCTGGTTCATTAACAAAATCAAGTCTTATTATACATAGTGTCTGCATTTTTTCATAATATTAATACAATAAATAAGGAAAAATAAAATGACAATTTTGTCAGTAAAAGCCGGGCGACATTTAAACCGTCGAAATATATTATCTTTTTTAATCCTAATTTAAGGTAAATTTTAAGAAGAATTGCTATAATTTTATTCAGATAGCCTGAATAGGAAAGGCATATGAAAGTATCAAAGTTCTGAGTATCATAAGTGGATGCATTTATGACACCTGTACAATATGTAACTGATCGGAGGGAAAGAAACATGCAGAGAAAAAAATGGTATGAATGGATTATGGCTGTGGTATTTATCGCCATGGTGGGATTGTGTGTATACCTTAACCTGTTTTCTGCCCAGGGCAGGGATATGTCAAGTATAGTGGTTAACAGTGCCATGTTTTTTATTGTTGCCATTATTCTCATCGCCTGTGATAAGAAGGCATTTACACCTATTAACCGTATCATTCACGATCTTCAGCGTGTAACCGGAAAGATTAAAAATGATGCACTGAACAGTCATGCTTTTCTTTTTGACAGCTATAAGGCAAACCAGGAAATGCTTTTTGAAGAGGCACATCTCAAGGACCTGTATCAGGATTATAACTTTGAACTCAATCGCATAAATGAGATGAGAGAGCACAGCTATAAATGTGATATAGAGGATTTTATAAATGATAGTATCATCGACAGTGTTATGCATCGTGACCAGCTGAATCAGGTGGCCGGTGCCATGACGGGCCTCGGAATTCTCGGAACCTTTATCGGTCTTTCCCTGGGACTTCAGGAGTTTAATACCGGATCCACCCTTGAGATCACAAACAGTATCGCTCCCCTTATGAACGGTATAAAGGTTGCATTCCATACATCTATATATGGAATGATATTTTCTCTTACCTTTAATTATGTTTTCAGGAGAAAGCTGGATGAGGCTGAAACCTCTGTCCGTGATTTTGTTAATGCTTACAGAAAGTATGTACTTCCGGACACTGAGTTTGACAGCGTAAACAGACTGATCGAGCTTCAGGAAAAGCAGCTTGGTTCCATTGAGAACCTCGGAGATAAGATAACTGAAGAACTCACAAGAGTTCTGAATCCTCAGTTCGACCGCATGAACAGAGTCATTACCGATTTTGCCAATATTGCAACCCAGAATCAGAGTGATGCCCTCAGGTCGGTTGTTAATGCCTTTATCATCGAGATGAATAAATCCCTCAACGATGCATTTAAGCAATTATCCGATACCATATCCGAGTGTTACAACATTCAGAATAATAATGCAGATCTCATGAGGCAGGTAATGGATGAAACCGGCAGCACCCGCGAGATTGCTCATCGTATAAATGAAGAGGCCAAGCTTCTCGGTGAGCAGCTGGCAGGCTTCACTGCAAGTGTTGTGGAGACACAGCAGGAGATCAAGCGCAGCATGAATGATCTTTGGGTATCCAATGGCACAAACCAGAAGCTTATCGCTGATGACAGACAGTACCTTAGAGACCTTGAAAGCTACAGAAGTATGCTCAACGAGTCCGTTAAGGTATTCCAGAAGGAGCTTAATGCCCAGAAGGAGCTGCTTGATGCCATAAGACTTTCCGTTAACCAGCTGCCGAAGAATATCGACAACACCTTCAAGGTTATCGATAACAATCTTATAAATGTTGAGTCACATCTCGTAAATCAGGCAGCTGAGATAAAGAAAGCCAATGATCAGCTTCCGAGGCTCATTAATAACAGTTACAGAGATATGCAGGATGCGGTTGAACGGGCTGTGTCTTCTGTGAATGGTCTCACTCTTGCCATTGAAGAAGCAAAGAGAGGCAATGGCGTAAGGAGAAACTAAAATGTTTAAAGTCAGAAAAAAGAATGATCGTCCGGTAAAACAGGACGGAGAAACCACCTACTGGCTGTCGTATTCCGATATGATGGCGGGACTGCTTTTGTGTTTCGTTCTTATCATTGCCCTTACGACCCTTCATTCGCAGATGAAGTTTGATCTTAAGGAAGAACAGCTGGCAGGAAAAGAGAAGGAACTGGTGGTTCAGGCATCGGAACTGGATGAACAGAAAAAAGTAGTGGCTACCCAAAAGGAAGAGCTGGAAGAGCAGCAGGCAAAGCTTGCTGCTCAGAGGGAGCTTCTGCTTACACAGGAGAGTAAGCTTAACTCCCAGGAAGAGACGCTGAACGAGCAGTCACGTCTTCTTGCGGAGCTTCAGGAAATCATGAATACCCAGCAGGCAAAGCTTGACAGGATCATAGGCGTAAGGTCTGAGCTTATCGAGGAACTGAAAGAAGAGTTTTCCGGTTCCAACTTAAACATAAAGGTTGATGAAAAGACCGGTGCCATCACCATGGATTCAAGCATTCTCTTTGAATATAACAAATCGGAACTGAAGGAATCGGGTGAGAAATTCCTTGCAGAGTTTCTTCCGAGATATGCCAACATTCTTCTGAATGATAAGTATAGGGATTATGTTTCGTCTATTTCCATAGAGGGACATACGGATACAAAGGGTAATTATCTTTTTAATCTTGATCTTTCACTTAAGCGTGCATATTCCGTGGCCGCATATTGTCTTGGAGATAATTCGACCATTCTTTCCGGTAAACAGCTGAGTGAGATGAGAGAGCTTGTATCTACTGACGGAAAGTCCTATACGGATCCTGTTTACAATGAGGATGGTACCGAAAACAGTGAGGCTTCAAGGCGAGTAGAATTTCTGTTCACCCTGAAGGATGAGGATATGATCCGTGAGATGATCGAGATTCTGAATGAGCAGGAGAATGCTCCTTCCGCTTCTGAAATCATAAGTGCAGGACCTACTGTGCCGACAGAAACCGAAGCTTCGGGACCTTCGGATGAACCCGGCTGAACTGTTACTGTATATTTATTAATTATGTGTATATATACCATTGAATGAAATATATTTGGAGTGTAATATATAGGATATTAAGTTTTTGGATTGCCACATTAATCTGTTAAAGCGGTAAAGAACCGTCTTTGTGTGACAATTTGAAGCAATGTTAAATCAAAAAAGAAGGGGAGTAACATGAAACAAAATATCAAGCGCTATTACACCATAGGCTCTCTTGGTCTGGTGGTTTTCATCCTGATCATTGCCGGGTTTATGACTACGGCAGAAACGGTTCAGATGACTGCCTGGTCGCTTTTGCCGCCTATCATTGCCATAGGACTTGCTCTTGTAACTAAGGAAGTTTACAGTTCTTTGTTCATGGGTATACTGACGGGTGCGTTACTTTATTCCGGTTTTAATTTTGAGGGAACCATCAATCATATTTTTTCAGATGGTATAATCTCTGTTCTTTCTGACAGTTATAATGTCGGAATCCTTTGCTTCCTGGTTATACTTGGAGCTATGGTACAGCTTATGAATAAGAGCGGAGGCTCCGCAGCTTTCGGAAAATGGGCTTCAAGTCAGATTAAGACAAGAGCGGGTGCCCAGCTTGCTACCATTGCTTTCGGATGCCTTATCTTTATTGATGACTATTTCAACTGTCTGACTGTAGGCTCTGTTATGCGTCCTGTAACTGATAAACATAAGGTAAGCCGTGCAAAGCTTGCATATCTTATCGATGCCACGGCAGCACCTGTTTGTATCATTGCACCTATCTCTTCATGGGCAGCAGCTGTTTCCGGATTTGTTGAGGGTGAGAACGGAATGAAGCTTTTCCTTCAGACCATCCCTTACAATTTTTATGCGGTTCTTACTATCGTTATGATGATAATGCTGGTTATGTTCAGGGTTGATTATGGTCCTATGCGTAAGCATGAGATCAATGCCATTGAAAAGAATGATCTTTTCACCACAACAGACAGAGATGTGGAAACAAATCCCGAGGAGAATATGAGGGAAGACGGTCATGTGCTTAACATGTTGGTTCCTATCGTTTCACTCATAGTATGCTGTGTTATCGGAATGATTTATTCCGGCGGATTTTTCAGTGGCACAGGTTTCATTGATGCTTTTGCGGGATCTGATGCTTCGGTAGGTCTTGTTCTCGGTTCTTCTTCGGCACTGGTTATCACAATTGCGTTCTATCTTATCGGAAATGTTCTTTCTTTCGATGATTGTATGGGTTCACTTCCCGATGGATTTAAGGCAATGATCGCTCCTATACTGATCCTTACTTTTGCATGGTCTCTTAAGGCTATGACAGACAGTCTCGGAGCAAAGGAATTTGTGGCAGCGGTTGTTGAGCATTCAGCTGCAAACTATCTCAGCTTCCTGCCTTTCATCATTTTCCTTATTTCAATCGGTCTCAGTTTTGCAACAGGTACCTCATGGGGAACCTTTGGTATTCTCATTCCTATCGTAGTTGCCTGCTTTGAGGGAATCGATCATACAATGATGATCATTGCCATGTCTGCATGTATGGCAGGTGCGGTTTGCGGAGATCACTGCTCACCGATTTCGGATACTACCATCATGTCAAGTGCCGGTGCCCAGTGTGTTCACATTAATCACGTATACACACAGCTTCCTTATGCACTCACTGCAGCAGCTATATCAGCATTGGCATATATTGTGGCCGGAATCACCAAGAGCGCGGTTATTTCGCTTATTGTCGGAGCTATAGCCATTGCAGCGGTACTTTTTATGATCCGCAGCAAGACCGGTATAGAAAAAGAATAAATAAAGGTGTTTTGTCCAAAGGCGGTGCAGAAATGCACCGCCTTTTTGCAGTCATAATTGATTAAAAATTTATCAAAAGTGTGACTCTTTTGTGATATTTCATGTTGTATCATGCCGCTATAGGAGTGAAAAAAGAAAATGAGTTCTTATTTTGATGTTGAAAATCCGGTTAAAACTGAGACCGAAGAACTGATCGGCATTTCTTCGAATAATCGGAATATACCTGATATAAGAGTCGTCATGGTGCCGGAAGTGATTTTTCCGGAGAACTCAGAAGGATTTAAGCTTGTTGATTATCTCCGAAGATCCACGAGGGGGTATCAGACTGTTGAGGAGCATGATGAATTTCTGAGATATGTATTTGAACCCTTCAGTAATACAGAGAAGCTGAAGCTTGGCTTCTGGTGTGTTGAAGAAGTTGGTAAGATGCCTTTAAATCTCATTGAGATGTATTCGTACATATTTACCAACTGCTTTGGGGACAATGGCAGAGACCTTGTTACATCACCAAGTGCCGTCAGAGATGTTTTTGAACGGATCTTTATAAACGGTGAGAACTATATCGATCATTATAAGCTTAGTCCGGTAAATAAGATGAACTACTACGAGATGGTTTGCGAGTTTATCGAGAATGTAACAAGAGGAGAAGTGGCAGGCAGTTTTTTATCAAAGGAACAGGAGCACATGGTTGTTACCTACATGCCGCCGGGGAAGGATTATGTTAATGTCTATATTCCGGCAGCTTCCGAAGCTTCTGTAAATCCTGAAAAAATGGTGATATGACAATCCGGTACATTATTTAGGGGGTATCGGAAGGTCTTTCAAAATCGGTAGACCTCTTCAGATAACAATATTTGGTCTGTGTTTTCACTTATTGGATGGGAATGTGGGTTAAATCGTTTTCCAAGGTCGGCCTGATAGAAGAGTATAGGGAAAAATCGCTTAAGTCATTATGGAATCTTTTAAAGATTATCCATTGGCTTAAGCGATTTTTCTTTTTTTATGATGTATTATATAAGTATGGTTTACAAAGCTGAATTACCGGCAGATCATATCTCGATTGTGCTGCCGCAAAATGATACTAAAGTAACAGATTAACGGGAACAGGTACAGCCTTATGTTGATTGCAAAAGTCGGGTCGGAAGCCTATGGGACATGCATAGCATTGGTGCTTCTTGTGGGAATGCTGACAACCTTTAAAAAAAGCACAAAAAATTATTGTCTCATATTGATACTTGCCGCCAATAGCTTAATGCTGATCATAGATGCACTTACATGGTGGCTTGAATACAATGATAAGGTAAGGACACTGTATGTCATATTTACCATAAGCTCAGTTTCGCTTTTATACCTTATAGTTACGGTTTTTAACTATTACATCTATTTTTATCTTTCCGAAAAGTGCATCGTGCCGGCATGGATCGGGCACTTTGGAGTACCCTTTTGTGTGCTGGGATTTGTGATGTGGCTGACATCCCCTATACACGGACAGGTTTTCTACATTGAAAACGGGGCATATATACACGGACCTTTATATATGTTTTCCCAGCTTCTGGGTGCCGGAGTTATTTTCTTTGATTTCGTGTTGACCATCATTTACAGAAAAAATCTGGAGCTTCTTGATTTTATTGCTGTAATCGGCTACATGATGCTGCCGCTATTTGCTGTAGCTATGACGATTCTTATGCCATTCGTTGGTTCGGTTTTTATTTACCTGTCCGTAACCCTCAGTATGTTGATGGTATACACTTTTATTCATGTTCAGCAGAGCATAGAACTTAAAGAAAAGGAAAATGCTCTTACCCAGGAAAGACTCGCCATCATGATGAGCCAGATACAGCCGCATTTTTTGTACAATTCCCTTAATGCTATTTATTATCTTTGTGCCAAGGATCCGGAGATGGCTCAGGAAGCCATAGGTAAATTTTCTGATTATCTGCGTGGTAATCTTGATTCCTTAAGGACTAAGGAGCCGGTTCCTTTTGAAAAGGAACTCGACCACATCAAAAACTATCTGGCTCTTGAAAAGATGAGATTTGATGACGATCTGAACATTGTTTATGACATTGAAGCAAAGGATTTTAAACTCCCTGCACTGTCGGTACAACCCATTGTTGAGAATGCAGTGAAATACGGAGTGGGAAAATCTCCCAATGGCGGTACTGTTACGATTTCCAGCCGGGAATATGATGACAGATTTGAGATTGTTGTGGATGATGACGGTGTGGGAGGCTACACGGAAGAAAAGAGAGAGTATGATGGCAGATCTCATATAGGTATACAAAATGTCCGTGAACGCCTGAAGCTTCAGTGCAAAGGTTCCCTTAACATTGTAAGTGAACCCGGAGTAGGAACAACAGTCACCATTGTGATACCAAAAGAGGATGAAAATTATCATAAAATTTTGTATCATATTTAAAAGACTTATTTTTAAACAAACAATAAACATTAAGAAGGAGCGGAATAGTTATGGCAGTAGATTATGTAATGATGGAAAGAGTAGACGGAAAAACTGCACCGCAGCTTGATAAGGATCTGAGAGATTTTATCGAAGCCGGTAATACCGAGATTAATATAGATATGACAAATACAAAGTATATCAGTTCTGCAGGTTTGAGAGCGCTTCTTTCAGCCCAGAAACAGATCAATAAATTGTCAGGCACCATGGTGCTTAAGGGAGTTTCCGAAGCGGTTCGTGAGATATTTGATGTTACGGGATTTTCGGGATTTCTGACTATTGAAGATTGATGACCGTCTTTAAGGGGTGTAGATAAAATTCTAAATTAAGGGGTACAGATATGCAGGTGCTTGCTATTGATGACGAGAAGATAGCATTGGAAGGACTGACGGACCTGATTAAAAAGGCATTACCTGACGCGGAGGTGTATTCTTACAGGAATGCTTTAAAGGCCGTAGAGGAACTGGAAGGGAAGCACATAGATATAGCTTTTCTTGACATTGAAATGAGAGATATAAACGGTCTTCAGTTTGCCGATCATTTAAAAGAACGTTTTCCAAAGATAAATGTAATCTTCACAACCGGTTACAGTGAGTATGTGGGTGATGCTATGGATCTCCATGCCAGCGGTTATATCATGAAGCCGGTAACGCTTGAAAAGATAAAAAAAGAAATAGGAGATCTGAGATATCCTGTTGAGGATGCCGGAAAGAAGAAGGATGTTCTGAGAGTTCAGACCTTCGGGAATTTTGAGGTGTTCAAGAACAATGAGGTTCTTCATTTTCAGTACAATAAGACAAAGGAGCTTTTTGCATATCTTATCGACAGGTGCGGAGCCAGGACCAGTAACGGTGAGATTCTGGGTGTTCTTTGGGAGGATGATGCCAATCCTGAGCGAAAGGCTTCATATCTCCAGAATCTCCGTGCAGATATGATGTCAACTTTAAATGAAGCAGGATTTTCTGATGTTATCGTTCGCCAGAGGGGAACCATCGCTGTTGTTCCCGATAAGATGGAGTGCGATCTTTATGAGTGGAAAAAGGACAGAAATTCCGCAAGCTCGAAGTACACCGGTGAATATATGAATCAGTTCAGTTGGGCGGAGTATAGTAAGGGTGCGTTGGAATAAACCGGCCGGAGCCGGAGGGCATTCAAATGGATGCCCTCCGGCTCCTACGATATGATCTCCGATATGAATCGTTACTTTGTATAAATATTTGCTGAATAATTCATTGAAATTAGTACTACAATTATTTTTTACATCTGCTAAAATATAAATATTGTATGACAATATTTCAAATAAAGGAGTAAATATCATGGAATTGCCATTTAAGATTGATCTTTCGGGAGAAGTTGCTGTTGTTACCGGAGGTACCGGTGTTATCGGTGGTATGTATGCACGCGCACTTGCTGAATGTGGTGCAAAGGTTGCGGTACTTGGACGTAAGAAGGAGAACGGTGCTCAGGTACTTGCTGATATTGAGGCTGACGGCGGTGAGGCTATGGCTGTAGCTGCCAACGTTCTTGACAAGGATAGCCTTCTTGCTGCAAGACAGGAAGTGCTTGATAAGTGGGGACACATTAATATCCTCGTAAACTGTGCCGGCGGTGCTATCAAGGCTGCTCAGGTTCCTCAGGACCATTATCACGAGAAAGAAGAGGGAACAGACACACTGTTCACTATGGACCTCGAAAATGTACACAAGGAGCTTGATCTTAACATTTACGGAACCATGCTTCCTACACAGGTTTTCGGCGAGGTTATGGTTGGTCAGGACAATGCCAACATCGTCAACATTTCCTCTATGGGAGCATATCATCCACTCACCAGAATTCCGGGATATTCTGCAGGTAAGGCAGGTGTTGCAAGCTTCACAGAGTGGTGTGCAATCTACTTTGCAAAGAGCGGCATCAGAGTTAATGCAGTTGCTCCGGGATTCTTCCAGACAACTCAAAATCATGCTCTCCACTTCAACGATGACGGATCACCAAAGCCTCGTGCACAGCACATCATCGACGCAACACCTATGCTGAAGTACGGCGATCCTTCAGATCTCGTAGGAGCTCTCCTTTACCTCGTAAGCCCTAAGGGCTCAGATTTCGTCACCGGCATGGTACTCCCCGTCGACGGCGGCTTCCATGTATATTTGGGTGTTTAAAAAATAAAATCACCCCCTAAGTGGTGGTTACAATATGTAAAGAAAAAGCAAGGGATGGGCCGTCGCCCATCCCTTGCTTTTTCTGTACCATTTCAATAAAAGTTATGGTTTTCATACCTTATTATTACTTGATTTTATGCCTTATAAGCACTATACTTCAGCTAATGCGGCTTTTATCTGCATTTCCGATATCCGTAGGGTGCGGAAAAATATTCCGGAAATCGTCATGACCGGTAAGCATCGGCATGAATTCGGTTAAAAGTCCACGGGAAGGGTAGATATGAAGACCCTCGCATTGAAAGGAGTACACCTATGGGATTTGAATTCAGAGCAAAGCTCCCCTCAAGCTCTGAGATCAGGGAGCAGCTTCCGCTTTCGGCAGAGCTTGCAAAGATAAAAGCGGAAAGAGATGAAGAAATTAAAGCAATATTCAGAGGAGACTCACGAAAGTTTCTTCTTATCATAGGACCGTGTTCTGCAGATCATCCGGATCCTGTACTTGATTACTGCAATCGCCTGAAAGAGATTGCAGATCAGGTTAAGGACAGCATCATGATCGTGCCTCGTATATATACAAACAAGCCACGTACGACAGGACAGGGCTATAAAGGTATGCTCCACCAGCCGGATCCTGAGAAGGATGCCAATGTTTTGGGCGGCATCGCAGCCATCAGAAAGCTTCATATGGAAGTCCTCCAGCAGACAGGTATGTCAACAGCTGACGAGATGCTCTATCCTGATAACCTTCGCTACTTAAGCGACATTATGAGCTATGTTGCGGTAGGTGCGCGTTCCGTAGAGAACCAGCAGCACAGACTTGTGGCTTCAGGCATAGACGTACCTACAGGTATGAAGAACCCGACTTCCGGAGACTTCGGGGTAATGCTTAACTCCATCTATGCAGGACAGCATGCTCACGATTTCATCTTCCGCGAGTGGGAAGTACAGTCGGACGGAAATCCTTATACACATGCCATTTTAAGAGGTGCCCAGTCAAAGCACGGTCAGATGATGCCGAACTACCACTATGAAGATCTGAAGCTCCTCTACAACCTGTATACCAAAAAAGAACTTGTATATCCTGCAGTAGTTGTGGACACCAACCATTGTAATTCAGCCAAGAAGTACAAGGAGCAGCTCCGTATAGCCCAGGAAGTAATGCATTCCCGTAAGTATTCACCTGAGCTTGCAGGCTTTGTAAAGGGTCTCATGGTAGAGTCCTACATTGAAGAAGGCAGCTGCAAGGTTGAAGACCACATTTACGGAAAGTCTATCACCGACGCCTGCATCGGCTGGGATGACACCAAGCGCCTCATTTCAAACGTCTACGATTATGTTCAGATGACAAAATTCGAGGACTGAGAAGACCAGGCCGTCTCTGGCCGTATTGTATCGATTTTATTTGCATTTAGAATTATGCTGCGTATAATAGGGTGATATGAGTGTGAACACACATTATTTGCAAAGGAGAATGATTCGATGGGAGTATACGAAGAATTGGTAGCCAGAGGCCTGATTGCTCAGGTGACAAATGAAGAAGAGATCAAAAATCTCGTTAATAACGGTAAGGCTACATTTTATATAGGCTTTGACCCGACTGCTGATTCTCTGCATGTCGGACACTTTATGGCACTGACACTTATGAAGCGTCTTCAGGAAGCCGGCAATAAGCCGATCGCTCTTGTAGGCGGAGGAACCGCCATGATTGGTGATCCTTCCGGACGTTCAGACATGCGTTCCATGATGACCATTGAGCAGATCGATCATAACTGTGAGTGCTTCAAGAAGCAGATGAGCCGCTTTATCGAGTTTGGAGAAGGCAAGGCCATGCTGGTAAACAATGCTGACTGGCTGAGAAACCTCAACTTCCTTGATTTTATGCGTGAGATCGGTCCCTGCTTCTCAGTAAATGACATGCTTCGTGCAAGATGTTATGTAAACCGTATGGAGCAGGGACTTACCTTCCTTGAGTTCTCATACATGCTTATGCAGGGATATGATTTCTACAGACTCTTCAAGGATTACGGCTGTAACATGGAGTTCGGTGGCGATGATCAGTGGTCAAACATGCTTGCCGGAACAGAGCTCATCCGTAAGAAAGAAGCTAAGGATGCCCATGCCCTTACCATCACACTTCTTACAAACAAAGAAGGAAAGAAGATGGGTAAGACTGCAAGCGGCGCTGTATGGCTTGATCCTGAGAAGACTACACCTTATGACTTCTACCAGTATTGGAGAAATGTTGACGATGCAGACGTAATCAAGTGCCTTAAGCTCCTTACCTTTGTTCCTCTTCCGGAGATTCAGGAGATGGAGAAGTGGGAAGGCGCAGAGCTTAATAAGGCTAAGGAGAGACTTGCATACTCACTTACAGAACTTGTTCACGGAAAGGAAGAGGCTGACAAGGCCGATTCAGCTGCAAAGGCTATATTTGTAAGCGGAAGTGACAGTGAGAATATGCCTAAGTACACACTTAAGGCTGAGGATTACAGAGACGGCGCTGTAGACATTTGCGGAATTCTCACAGTTTCCGGACTTACAAAATCAAGATCCGAAGCACGTCAGAACATACAGCAGGGCGGTGTTTCGGTTGCAGGAGAAAGGGTTTCCGATATAAAGGCAAGCTACACAGCGGACTTCTTTAAGGAAGGTGTTGTAGTACAGCGCGGAAAGAAGAAATTTGTAAAGATTTTCTCCTGATTACTTAAATTAAAGAATCCTTACGTATTCTTTTGTGTCTCTCAAAGCTGTGTGTATCACCCGTTTGAAAATTGAGAGCAGTAACGAAATACTGAAAACTCACCGTATCCAAAGACTTTTCGGCTTTTTTAATGGTGGGTTTATTTAGAAAGAAATACTTCGTTAGTCTTAAATTTAGTTTACAGATGGAGCTTCGGTATTGTCGGGCTCCATCTTTTACTTTATAATGGATTTGTAGGTTGATTAAAATTTAACGTGTTTATGTGCTTTTTAAGTATTTACACGAAATCTTAGAAGGAGCTATATCAATCCATGCTATTAAAAAATATCCTCCGTGGGACAATAGCGGTTTCTGTTATGGCAGCTGCTTTGAGTTTTACGGCATTGGCTTCCTCATCAAAGGAAGGTGCTGTGGATCCCATAAAGATAGTGGTAGACAGCGACTATATATTGTACAAGGTTAATGATCCTGTTACACGTATGACCAAGCAGGCTTATATCGTGTGTGACAATGCAGAATTTCATTTTGTTTCCGGTTCGTACAATGAGGCTGAAGCGATATTCTATATCAACGAATTTATCTCAGGACAGGATGCAGGTGTATCAAACAGAGTGCTGAAGAAGAAAGTACGTATGGGTGAACAGCTTACCATGCTCCCGGAAGATGTATTCGATGAGGATGTAAGCGACGGTTCGGCTTACAGATTTACAGACCGCTGCTATGATGTAAGGGTTTATTACGGACCAGGCGACAATTACAACGATTTCTATTTCGGACTTGTGGACTACAAGACATTTGAAAAGATGTCAGAGAGTATCGGACTTCCGAAAGAAGAGGAAGAGGTAACTGATGTTACCTACATTCCGGGACCGGTTACTGAGAGATGATATCGTTTTAAAATTAAATATTGATGACCAAAGGATACGTACGGGTTCGCCTGTAGGTATCCTTTTTTTATCCACCGGGGACGGTTCTCACCGGTGAGAACCGTCCCCGGTGGATTCACAACAATTAATAATCAAGATATTTATATTTAATCAACTCTTTCGTAAGAGTAAGAAAAAAGCTATAGGTTGGGATTTTTTGAAATGATATACTTTTCATACCTGGGAGGAAAAGTAAATGAAATTTAAATCATATAAGCTCAAATTGATGACATTGGCTGTTACAGGCACATTCGTTGCTTTTTCACAGCTTACAGCCCTTGCGGAGGTTGTGGGAAAAGGTGTGGATCCTTCCCTTATTCAGGGGCCGGTCTCGACCACAACACAAGAGGCTTCTTCGGGAACTGCTGCCAATGCTTCCATCGGCGTCGGAAACGGTTATGGTTACAGAATAGACTATACTACAGCGGATTCCCTGAGAGCATCCTCGGTGGTATCGGGACAGGCAACCATAACAAATGTAAGCTTGAATATCAATGACCCGACCAAAATAAGCATTGCGGTTGATGCAAGCGCTCTTCTTGGTCAGGTTCAGGAATTAGCACTCTTTGATATTAAGCCCTACGAAACAGACCTTTTTACCAGAACAGACCCGCTGTTGGTCCAGCCCATAGGAAACGGAATATTTACAGTGACTGTTGACCTTTTTAAAGAAGATGGAAGCAACAGATTATACGATGCTTTTGTTCTGGGGATTCCTACAGAAAACGGGTACTACGTAGTTTCCAACAGATGTTATATTTCAAATCCGGAGGCCATAGCTGCGGATCAGACACCGGCTCAAAACCTCGGAAAAAAAGGTCTGATGGTTGACCCAAATATACTGGATGATGCCATTGATCAGAACATAAAGCATGCCTTCATTGCCGTAACCACCAGCCAGCTTTTCGGAACCGGAATAAACTATTCCTTCGAAGGAAAAACCTATTCCTTTGATTCGGGACTCATCAATCAGCTGGATCAGGAGATAAACCGTCTCAGCTCAAGCGGCATAGCTGTGACAGCCGGTATCGTAAACGGTTGGAATGCTTCATATCCTGAGCTCTACAGACCCGGTACGGCAGTTCAAAGCTCGGCCGCAGCACTTTACTACGGTTTCAATGTTGAGACCGAGGAAGGCTTCCAAATGGTGAAAGCATTGGCCTCATTCCTGGCTAACCGATACAACGGACATAACAGCCACGGAAAGATCACCAACTGGGTTATAGGAAACGAGATCAACAATCAGTATTGGAATTATGTAGGTAACTATAGTGTCAATGATTATACCAGGATATTCCAGAGAGCCTTCAGAGTATTCTATAACGCTATCAAATCGGTTTCGGCCAATGATAATGTCATGTTCTCACTGGACTTCTACTGGACGATTCCCGCAGAATCCGGATTTGTTGGTAAATATCCCGGAAAGGATGTGCTTGACAGCTTTGCGGCGCTTGATAAACAGGAGGGAAGCTCCAACTGGGCACTTGCCATCCATCCATATCCATATCCCCTGATCGATCCGAATTTCTGGGATGATGAAAGCTCCGGAAAGGTTACTCAGGAGCTTACCACACCTGTTGTAAGCTATCTGAACCTTAGTGTACTTACAAACTATATGCATAACAGCTACATGCTTGATAACAGCGGAAACGTACGTAACATCTTTATGACAGAACAGGGCTTCAGTTCTGTAAGAAATCTGTCCCAGGATGCACAGACGGAACAGGCTGCGGCAGTTGCCTACGGACACTATATAGTGGAAAACAATCCTGACATAGATGCATATATGCTTTCAAGGCAGCTGGATAATGCCGGAGAAACAGTGGATGGTCTGTATTTCGGCCTTTCCACCACAAGTGCCGACGGTTCTCTGGTGGCAAAGCCTGCAAGAGAGGTGTTTAAGTACATCGATGATCCTGCAAAATCTTTACAGGTTTCCGATTTTGCCAAAAAAATAATCGGTATAACAGACTGGTCGGAAGTCATTCCGAATTTCCATATTTAAATAAGATAATGTCTCATTCAGGGCAGACCGGATTCATTCCGGTCTGCCTTAATTAATTTGTAGGGGGGTCTGGTCTGATCCCATTGCATAATTCTTAAGGCAAACCCATCGGGGACGGTTCTCGCCGACGAGAACCGTCCCTACCGGCGAGAACCGTCTCTGGTGGGGTTGCATGAAACAGGAAAAGAGCAGTACAAGTTAGTTATGAAGTGTACAGGTTTCAAAACTAACCGGATGAATTTTTTGTGAAAATTTGTATTAATTTTGATAAAATATAGACGTGACTAACGTTATAGTAAAAAACTATAATTGACTCATATACAGTAAAAGGATTAGGTCAGGGCATCTCATGCCTGATGATCCATCCCGATATATAATGCCGAAAGGAGAACATATTATGTGGTTAACAGATTGTTTTGGTAAGATCAACTGGAAGAAGGTTGGCATTTTCATGAGCGGATTTGCTTTTGGAACAGCCGGTCTCAAGATACTCGCATCAAAGGATGCAAAGAAGGCTTATGTTCAGGCAACAGCCGCCGCACTTCGCGCTAAAGAGTGCGTTCTTGATACAGCAGCCTGCATCCAGGAGAATGCTGAGGACGTTCTTGCCGCTGCAAAGGAAGAAAACGAAAAGAGAGCCGCAGAAGTTATAACAGACGAAGATCTTGCAGAAGATACAGAGTCAGAGGATGAGGCTTAATCAGCATAATGAAGATCATCATTCGTGATGAGAGCAGAGGGCGTATACGTTTCACTTTAGGTAAAAAGAGATTTACTGAAAAGCAGGCGGATATGCTCTTATATTATCTGCTTTCACTTGACCAGGTAGAAAAAGCAAAGGTTTACCAGCGTACGGGGAGTGCGGCAGTCACATATACGGGAGATAAGCAGACTCTTTTAAAAGAGATACTAAGGTTTAGATTTGAATCCGATGAAATTGCAGCTCTTGTGCCGGAGCATACCGGAAGAGCTCTTGCAAATGAATATCAGGATCGTATCGTGACAAAAGTGGTTCTGCATTATCTTTTAAATGTGATTCTTCCCAGACCTCTCAGGAACCTTAAAGCACTTATTCTGTCTGTTAAATATCTTAAAGAAGGACTCAAATGTCTTTGGGAGAAAAAACTTGAAGTCCCTCTGCTGGATGCAACGGCCATAGGAGTATCTATTCTACGGAAGGATTTCAAGACTGCCTCCAGTGTCATGTTTCTTCTCGGCATCGGTGACATCCTTGAAGAATGGACTCACAAAAAATCCGTTGAAGATCTTGCCCGGTCCATGGCCCTTACAGATGAAAAGGTATGGGTTAAGAGCGGTGAGGACGAAGTTCTGGTTCCTGTCAAAAGTGTCAAAGCGGGAACATTGATATGCGTTCATATGGGCAGACAGATTCCTTTGGACGGAGTCGTTGTTGAAGGTGAGGCGATGGTCAACCAGGCATCCCTTACCGGAGAGGGCGTTCCGGTTCACAAGGATGCGGGTGCCTATGTTTACGCCGGAACTGCCATAGAGGAAGGCGATCTCATTATCAGAGTAGAAAATGCCAAGGGATCAACAAGATATGAAAAGATCATCAAGATGATCGAGGACTCCGAGAAGTTAAAAGCCGGACTTGAAACCAAAGCTTCAAATCTTGCGGACAGACTTGTGTCCTGGAGCTTTGCGGGAACAGGATTAACCTATCTTCTCACAGGAAACATCACAAAGGCCATATCCATCCTTATGGTGGATTTCTCCTGTGCTCTTAAGCTCAGCATGCCCGTATCTGTTCTTTCTGCAATGAGAGAAGCTCAGGATCACAATCTGACAGTTAAAGGCGGTCGTTATCTTGAGGCCGTAGCCGAAGCAGATACACTTATATTTGATAAAACGGGAACCCTTACCAAGGCTACTCCGACAGTCGCGGATGTCATACCATTTAACGGTATGGATGAAAAAGAAGTATTGCGGATTGCAGCCTGTCTGGAGGAACATTACCCTCACAGTATAGCCAATGCAGTTGTGAAAAAGGCCGAAGAAGAGGGACTTGACCACGAGGAAATGCACAAGGAAGTTCAATACGTGGTGGCCCATGGCATAGCTTCGCTTATTGATGGCAAGAAGGTAGTGATCGGAAGCTCACATTTCGTTTTCGAAGATGAAAAGGTGAAGATACCTGCAAAGGAAAAGAAAAAGTTCAATTCGATATCTACACAGTACTCACATCTTTACCTTGCCATAGGAGGAAAACTCGCTGCCGTAATTTGCATTGAGGATCCACTCCGTCCGGAAGCTCCTGAAGTTATCAGAAAGCTTCACGAAGCCGGCTTCAAACACATAGTTATGATGACAGGAGATTCAAAGCACACTGCTGAGAATGTTGCTTCCATCGTTGGTGTTGATGAGTTCTATGCGGAAGTATTACCGGAGGATAAAGCATCCTTTGTGGAAAAGCAGAAGGCAATGGGACACAAAGTCATCATGGTGGGAGACGGTATCAATGACTCCCCGGCACTTAGTGCTGCGGATGTAGGCATTGCCATTTCGGAAGGTGCCCAGATTGCAAGAGACATAGCGGATATCACCATCTCAGGCTCCGATCTTGAGGGACTTCTCACACTTAAAGAGATAGCCAATGGTCTCATGAAGAGAGTAAATCACAATTACCATTTCATAATCGACTGGAACCTCGGCCTCATTGCACTCGGTCTCATGAGCATTATCCAGCCAAGCACCAGTGCCTTGTTCCATAACCTGAGCACCATAGGCATCGGAATGCACAGCCTTACAAATCTGCTTCCGGAGAAGAAAGCGTGAAATGCCCGGTAACTTTTTCACACTGTTTAGTTAAGAGCGACAAAAAAAGCTTGTCAGATACAAAATCTGACAGGCTTTTTCTTTTTACTAAAAGATCGACATGAAAAGGAGGCAAATCAAAATCACACACTAAGTTATAGCTATGTGATATAATCAAATCACAGAAGAAATCCATAACGTGTAAACAGAAGGGTTCATCAGAGCTTTCTCTGTCGCTTGATGAGTTAGAGAATGGAGAAATATGGAGGCATTGAACATTATGAATAATGCTTTTAAGAATGATACAAGAAAATACACCGTGGATGAAGTTTCTAAAATGGAAAACCACGCTGAATTAATAGACGGTAATTTAGTGATAACGGACGCTGCTAATACAACACACAATAGAGTTGTAAAAGCGATATATCTTGCGCTTGTACAGTATATCGAAGGCAGACATGGAGAATGTGAAGCTTTTACTGAAAATGAAGGTTTGTTTTGCGATGAATTGTGTGACAGCAAAAATAATTACTTTATGCCTGATGTCATGGTTGTATGCGATAAGTCGGGAATAAAAGAAGATGGAGTACACGTTGCACCACGTTTTATTGCTGAAGTCACATCTGTTTCTACAAGGAAACATGACTATATGGATAAATTAAATGTATATGGCAAGATTGGTGTTCAGGAATATTGGGTAGTGGATCTGCAGAAAAAATTGGTAGTGCGTCACCTTTTGGATAACGATTATATGCCTGAGCTATTCTGTTATCCTTCTATTTCAGCTATACCGGTATACACATATCCTGGTTTAGAGATAGATTTATCCCGTTTCTTTAAATGATCATTCGAGACCTCGCATCCTGCGGGGTCTTTTTTGACTCCTGAAACCGTAAAATAACTCATGAAACAAATTTTATTGTTTCGAGAAAAAATTTGTTTTATAATTGAGGAAATAAAACAGATTTTTAATAGTTTTAGAGGAGGAATGTAAATATGGGACTTTTGAGTGTTGCTGCGGGTGCTCTGAATACAGTTCTCGCCGATCAGTGGCGTGAATACTTCTACTGCGATTCCTTAAGCGAAAATGTGCTTATGACAAAGGGCTTACCCCGTAAAGCAAAGAACAATCAGAACACAAAAGGTTCAGACAACCTGATATCAAACGGATCGGTTGTAGCTGTTAATGAAGGACAGTGCATGATCATCGTTGACAATGGTGCCATCGTTGAAGTCAGTGCAGAACCCGGACAGTATGTGTACGATTCATCAACTGAGCCTTCAATCTTCTACGGCGGACTTGGAAAAGGTATCGTAGATTCCTTTAACCAGTGGAAGAAGCGTGTAGGCTTTGGTGGAGATACCGCAACAGACCAGAGAGTTTATTACTTCAACACAAAGGATATAATGGGAAACAAGTACGGAACCCAGAATCCTATCCCGTTCCGTCTTATTGACAAGAATATCAATCTGGATGTTGAATTTGGTGTACGCTGCCACGGTGAGTACAGCTACAGACTCATTGACCCGATTCTTTTCTACAAGAAGGTTTGCGGTAATGTAACTGAAGAGTTCACCCGTGACCGTATCGACAGCCAGCTTAAGTCAGAGCTTCTTACAGCACTTCAGCCGGCATTTGCAGATATTTCAGCAAAGGGAATTCGTTATTCAGAGCTTCCGGCACATGCAGATGATATAGCTGCAGCCCTTAACCAGCATCTTACAGAGACCTGGGGCAAGAATTACGGCGTTGAGATCGCTGCCTTTGGATTAAGCTCTGCAACTATCTCTGAGGCAGATGCTGAGAAGATTCAGACCCTTCAGCTCAATGCTTCCCTTCGTGATCCTGGTATGGCTGGTGCGACCCTTGCGGCAGCTCAGGCTCAGGCTATGAAGGACGCTGCAAACAATCAGAGTGCAGGACCTATGATGGCATTTGCCGGTCTTAATATGGCTAATATGGCCGGCGGAATGAATACCGGCAATCTTTACAACATGGCTGCTCAACAGCAGCAGATGGCTCAGCAGGCTCAGCCACAGATGCAGCAGCCCGGAGCACCTGTAGCAGGAGTTGTAGCAGGCGGACCGGCTGAAGCTCCAAAGATGCAGGCAGGCAGATGGACATGCGAGTGCGGAAGTGAGAATAACGGTAACTTCTGTACAAATTGCGGAAAGCCGAAGCCACAGCCCAAGAACTGGTTCTGCCCACAGTGCGGAATTGAAAACACAGGAAATTTCTGCACAAACTGCGGAACAAAGAAACCATAAGATTTGAATTGTTGATAAATAAAAGAGAGAGTCATTCCTCAAAAAAGGAGTGACTCTCTTTGTGTTCCTAGACGGACTCGAACCGTCACTACAGGCGTCGGAGGCCTGCGCTCTATCCTGTTAAGCTATAGAAACAAAATTTATTCTATTCAGAACTACTAGAGTATAAAACATTTGAACTTAAAAAACAAGACTGCCCTCGACTTGTCTTTTCATCATGGGAGCCGCGCGGAATTCATCGTTTCAAAAGAATCCTCAAAGATTCTCTCCTTGTTGAATATAAAAAAGAAAAATCATATACACCAATAAATAAAAGTGATATTTTTTAATACTCTTTAGATTGAAAGTAATTTCCGAAAGTGTTATGATGTTATCAGTGTGATAAATCTGTCTCACGATCTGTTGATGTGCATTTGTCTCTGATCAGATTAGCATCTGTGTATCTGATATTACGTCGGATAATCAGCATTAACAGATGAGGAGGAGACGGATTTGGTATCGTTTTATAGAATGTTTAGGCTTTTGAGAGGAGAAAGAAATGCAGGAGGATTATATCTCAAAAATTCGTTCCGCATATAATCAGTTTACTAAGGCTGAAAAAAAGGTAGCAGATTATATCCTGGCACATCCGAGAGAAGTATTGTTTATGTCCATATCAGATTTGGCGGAGGCTTGTGATGTAGGTGATACGTCTGTATTCAGATTTTGCAAGACCATGAATGTGAAGGGATATCAGGAATTCAAAATGATGCTTTCCCTCAGCATGAGATCCGGCGAAACCGCCATACCCTCAACTGATGATGACGTTATAGATCTGGAAGATGATTTTGATAACCTTTCAAAAAAGGTTCTCATGGAAAATATTTCTGCAATAAAAGAGACCTACAACCTTATCGATGCCGATCAGATGAAAGAAGTCATGAATGCCATGACATCAGCAGAAAGGATCGTATTCTTCGGAATCGGAACCTCCATGCTTACAGCCATGAAAGCCATGAATAAATTCCTGCGTATCGAACCGAAGGTTGTATGTAACATGGATGTCAATATGCAGCTGATTATGGCATCTACACTAACCGACAGGGACGTAGCTCTGATCTTTTCCTACTCAGGCTCAACCAAGGATACAGTAGAAATTGCAAAGTATGCTAAAAAGGCCAATGCCAAAACCGTGGTGATCACAAGATTCGCAAAATCCCAGCTCACCCAGTACGCCGACATCCTTTTACTCTGCGGAGCCAACGAAGGCAACCTCCAGAACGGTTCCACCTCCGCTGAAATATCCCAGCTATTCCTTGTAGACGTAATGTACAGTGAGTATTACCGTCGCCACTACAAAAAATGCAAACAAATCTGGGACAGCACCACCGAAGCCGTGAAGGACAAAAACTATTTGAACTGAAAATAAGCCGGAGGGTCATCCCCTCCGGCTTTAATAATGATTAATCTTCCTTGCTGAGTCGCTTCCTGATCTCCTCAATCCTGTCGCGGTACTTTGCCGCATCCTCAAAGTTGAGCTCCATGGCCGCAGCCCTCATCTTCTTCGTAAGCTCCCTGATAAGCTTGTCAATCTCCTGATGATTCATGGACTCGATATCCTTCTTTATACCGGTCTTATCATCAGAATCCGCCGCCCTGGAAATAGCGATAAGCTCCGCCACCGCCTTTTTGATGGTGGTAGGTGTAATATTGTGCTCCTCATTGTAAGCCATCTGAACCTTGCGGCGCCTGTTAGTTTCATCAATGGTACGTTTCATGGAGTCGGTGATACTATCCGCATACATGATGACGTGACCCTCCGAATTTCTTGCGGCACGACCTACCGTCTGGATAAGAGAAGTCTCCGAACGAAGGAAGCCCTCCTTGTCGGCATCAAGAATAGCCACCAATGCAACCTCGGGAATATCCAGACCCTCCCTCAAAAGATTGATACCCACAAGAACATCAAACTTATCCAGACGCATATCCCTTATGATGGAAGCACGCTCCAAAGTGTCGATATCCGAGTGGAGATATTTGACTCTGATATCTGCATCCTTAAGATATTTCGTGAGATCCTCCGCCATACGCTTGGTTAATGTTGTAACCAGAATCTTATGATTTGCTTTAGTCTCCTTATGAATCTGAGCAATGAGATCATCAATCTGACCCTTAGTTGGACGGACATCTATTTCGGGATCCAGAAGACCGGTAGGTCTGATGATCTGTTCAGCCCTCAAAAGCTCATGATCAGCCTCGTAGTCACCGGGAGTGGCAGATACAAAAAGCATCTGATCAACCTTCTGTTCGAACTCTTCAAAGTTTAGAGGACGGTTATCAAGGGCAGAAGGCAGTCTGAAACCGAAATCTACAAGAGTGGTTTTTCTGGACAGATTTCCATTGTACATACCCCTTACCTGCGGAAGAGTAACATGCGACTCATCGATAATGATGAGATAGTCATCAGGAAAATAATCCATGAGAGTATAAGGCGGCTCCCCGGGCTTTGCAAAATTCAGATGTCTCGTGTAGTTCTCGATACCGGAACAGAAACCCGTCTCCTTAAGCATTTCCACGTCGTAATTGGTTCTTTCGGAAATGCGTTGTGCCTCGATAAGCTTGTCATTATCCTTGAAATACTTAACCCGTTCCTCAAGCTCGCTTAATATATTCTCGCAGGCAAGATTCAGCTTTTCCTGGGGGATGACATAAGGACTCGCCGGGAATATCATGATATGTTCCATGGTGGCGGTGGACTTGCCGGTTAATGCATTAATACGGGTAATGCGGTCCACCTCATCTCCGAAAAACTCAACCCGATAAGCTTCCTCGCCCTCACTTGCGGGAAAAACATCTACCACATCACCCATAACACGGAAAGTACCACGCTTAAAATCCATATCATTACGATTGTATTGAATGTCTATAAGCTGTCTTATAAACTGATCCCTGTCCTTCTGCATGCCGGGACGAAGAGATATCGCCATATTCAGATATTCCGTGGGCGCACCCAGACCATAGATACAGGAAACGGAAGAAACCACGATGACATCATCCCGCTCTGAAAGAGAAGCCATGGCAGAGTTCCTCAGTTTATCAATCTCATCATTGATATCCGAGTCCTTTTCGATATAGGTGTCGGTAGAAGGAACGTAAGCCTCCGGCTGATAATAGTCATAGTAAGACACAAAATACTCCACCGCATTCTCCGGAAAAAACTCCTTCATCTCGGAATAAAGCTGGGCTGCCAATGTCTTGTTGTGTGAAATGATAAGCGTCGGCTTCTTTACCGCCTGTATAACATTTGCCATTGTAAACGTCTTACCGGACCCCGTAACACCCAGCAGCGTCTCAAACTGATTTCCCTCTTTGAACCCCGCCACCAAAAGATCAATGGCCTGCGGCTGATCTCCCGTAGGCGCATAATCAGAGTGTAGTTTAAATTCATGATGTTCCATATATAAAACCTCTTGTTATTTGTATTGTTGCATATGATGACCAAGAGTCAGGCGACCCGCTTTTAAATGGATGCCCCCTGACTCTTGCGGCCCTACGGCTCATGGCCTGTTACATCACATTGTATCATATCAGTTATAGCGTATATATATTTGTTTTCTCATTATGGAAATGTAGTATAATATATATAATAGTTATATCGAATTCACAGAGAGGAAAACACCGATGAATTACAAGATCGTAACCATTCCGGGGGACGGAATAGGACCTGAAATAGTCAGGGAAGCACAAAAGGTACTTGAAAAGGTGGCTAATGTTTACGGCCACAATTTCACCTTCGAAAAGGTACTCATGGGCGGTTGTTCCATAGATGCCTACGGAGTCCCCCTTACAGATGAAACCATAGAAAAGTGTAAAAGTGCAGACGCAGTACTTATGGGTTCCATAGGAGGAAAAGTAGGAGTTTCCAAGTGGTATGAACTTCCTGCAGACAAGCGCCCGGAAGCAGGATTACTTAAGCTCCGTAAGTCTCTGGGACTGTTCTGCAATCTGAGACCGGCGCACCTTTATCCTGAGCTTAAAAACGCCTGTCCTCTTAAAGAATCAATAGCAGAAAAAGGCTTTGATGTAATGATGGTAAGAGAGCTGACAGGAGGTCTTTACTTCGGCGCCCGTAAGACTGAGATCGTGAACGGAGAAGAAGTTGCTATCGATACTCTCGAGTATCATGATTATGAGATCAGACGTATAGCAAAAAAAGCCTTTGAAATCGCCGGAAAGAGAAAAAAGAAACTTACCTCTGTTGATAAGGCAAATGTTCTGGATTCTTCCAGACTCTGGAGAAAGATATTCAAGGAAGTATCAAAGGACTATCCTGAGGTGACTCTGGAGGATGCACTTGTTGACTCAACCGCCATGCAGCTGGTTCGTAACCCCGCACAGTTTGATGTGGTAGCAACAGAGAACATGTTTGGTGACATTCTTTCCGATGAAATGGCAGAAATTGCAGGATCCCTGGGAATGCTTCCCTCTGCTTCTCTCCGTGAGGACAGCTTCGGCCTTTATGAGCCGTCAGGCGGATCCGCACCTGATATTGCAGGAAAGAATATAGCCAATCCTCTGGCAACGATACTCAGTGCTGCCATGCTTCTCAGATATTCCTTCAATCTTTCAGAGGAGGCAGATGCCATTGAGAATGCGGTGGAGAAGGCATTGGCACAGGGCTATCGCACAGGAGACATCCTGGAAGAAGGCGTTGAAGGTCTGAAGCTTCTCCATACAGATGAAATGGGAGATAAGATCGCAGAGCTGATCGGTTGAACTTTATAAAACAGATATTTACCTGTATGAGTCCAATGTTTACTGCGGACACATACAGGTAAATGTATCTTTATTAATACATAAAAATATTTTATATATACGATAAAGTCTAATGGTGCTATATTATGCACATATCCGAAAGAAATCAGAAAAAACATTTATATGAAAGCAGGTTATATCTGACAAATGCGTGTTTTATGGCTTATGGGGGAGTGGTCCTCCGGATTAATGTTTTATTGATTCGATGGATCAAAGACAATGATACTGCACATTCCGCCGGAACAGGTGGGTGCCGTAAAATAAAATGAAGGGGAAACAAATTATGAGCAGAGTTTACAATTTCAGTGCAGGTCCGGCAGTATTACCGGAGGAGGTTCTTAAAACAGCAGCAGCAGAGATGCTTGACTACCATGGATCAGGCATGTCAGTCATGGAGATGTCCCACAGATCAAAGGACTACCAGGCTATCATAGATACAGCAGAGGCTGATTTCAGAGAGCTTCTCAACGTACCTGATAATTACAAAGTACTTTTCCTTCAGGGAGGCGGAAACACACAGTTCGCCATGGTTCCTATGAACCTTATGAAGAATAAGGTTGCAGACTATATCATTACAGGTCAATGGGCTAAAAAAGCAGCCAAGGAAGCTGAAATGTACGGAAAAGTCAATATCATCGCAAGTTCTGCGGACAAGACTTTCTCATATATTCCCGATCTTACAAATCTTAAAATATCTGACGATGCGGATTACGTATACATTTGCCAGAATAACACAATATACGGAACTACCTTCAAGGAGCTTCCTGACACACAGGGCAAGCCACTGGTTTCAGATGTTTCTTCCATGTTCCTTAGTGAGCCTATGGACGTTTCAAAGTACGGTGTTCTCTGGGGCGGCGTTCAGAAGAATATCGGACCTGCCGGCGTAACCATAGTAGTTATCCGTGAAGACCTCATCACAGAAGATGTTCTTCCCGGAACTCCTACCATGCTCCGTTACAAGATCCATGCCGACAACAAGTCGCTTTACAACACGCCTCCTTGCTACAACATCTACATTTGCGGACTTGTATTCAAGTGGCTTAAGGAAATGGGTGGTCTTTCGGTTATGAAGGAGCGTAACGAAGAAAAGGCAAAGGTTCTCTACGATTTCCTGGATGCTTCAAATATGTTCCATGGAACAGTGGTTCCGAAGGATCGTTCTCTTATGAATGTTCCTTTTATCACAGGCAACGAAGAGCTTGACAAGAAGTTCATCGCAGAAGCTTCTGCAGCAGGCTTCAAGAACCTGAAGGGACACCGTACAGTAGGCGGTATGAGAGCTTCCATCTACAATGCTATGCCTAAGGAAGGCGTAGAAAAGCTTGTAGAGTTTATGGACAATTTTGAAAAGAACAATAAATAAGCGGAAGGGTCGTGAGATAACATGAAAGATCGTGAAATATTTTGCCTCAATAACATTAGCCGTGTCGGTACCACAAAATTCAGAAAGGGCTATACACTTGTAGACAGCATTGATAATGCAGCAGGCGTTCTTGTACGTTCTGCGGACATGAAGGCTATGGATTTTCCGAAGACTCTTCGTGCCATCGGACGTGCCGGTGCAGGAGTGAACAACATCCCTATCGACAAGTGCTCCGAGCAGGGAATCGTTGTTTTCAACACACCGGGTGCCAATGCCAACGCCGTTAAGGAACTGGTTATCGCAGGTCTCATGCTGGCAAGCCGTGATGTTATCGGAGGAGCAGAGTGGATAAAGGCCAATGCCTCTGACCCTGACATCGCAAAGAATGCAGAAAAGGCAAAGAAGAATTTTGCGGGAAATGAGATCAGGGGCAAAAAGCTGGGAGTTATCGGACTCGGAGCCATCGGCGTTCTGGTGGCCAATGCCGCAGTTGAACTTGGAATGGATGTTTACGGCTATGATCCATATCTTTCAGTAAATTCCGCCTGGAAATTAAGCCAGAAGGTTCATCACGCAGCAGTAGTTGATGAAATCTATGAGAAGTCAGACTATATCACAGTTCATGTTCCTGCACTTGATTCAACCAAGGGCATGATCAATAGAGACTCCATCAGCAGAATGAAGGACGGAGTTCATATCCTGAATTTTGCAAGAGATGTTCTGGTTAATGACGATGACATCGCAGAAGCATTGGCAAAGGGCAAGGTAAAGACCTACGTTACCGATTTCCCTAATGCTAAATCCGCTAATATGCAGGGTGCAGTTGTTCTTCCTCATCTCGGAGCATCCACAGAAGAAGCAGAAGATAACTGTGCTGTTATGGCTGTTGAGCAGGTTCAGAATTATCTTGATAACGGTAATATCCATAACTCGGTAAACTTCCCTGAGACAGATATGGGAGTTTGTCAGAGCGGCGGACGTATCGCAATCCTTCACAGAAACATTCCTAACATGCTGGGACAGATCACAAAGGCTCTCGGCGAGGCTTCCATAAATATCGACGGACTTCAGAATAAGTCAAAGGGTAATTTTGCATATACTCTTATGGATATCGATAAGCATCTCACAGACGACGGGCTTGAAAACCTCGGAAAGATCGAAGGAATCCTGAGAGTTCGCAAAGTTAAATAAAAAAGATCAGAACATAATAACGAATATCAGTCGGAGAAAAGCTTCTCTGGCTGATATTTTTGTGTAGTATCCACCGGGGACGGTTCTCGCCGGCGAGAACCGTCCCCGGTGGATAAGCAGGCATTTCATCAGTCAGGTTTACTTGCAAGGATATCCTGACATCTGATACGATATCAGGTATCGAAATTTAGAGTGTCAGCATAGTAATGCAAAGGATTTATAGATTGTGGAGGACAGATATATGGCAACAGTCAAGCCTTTCAAAGCCATTAGACCAAATATCGATGTTGTAAGTGAGGTAGCGGCACTTCCTTACGACGTTTACTCAAGAGCAGAAGCAAGGGAAGCAGTCAAGGGTCACCCGCTTTCCTTTTTAAACATTGATAGACCGGAAACGCAGTTTCCTGAGGATCAGGATATGTATGCTCCCGAGGTTTATAAAAAAGCCTCAGAGCTCCTTTCCGAAAGAATAAAAGACGGTACTTATATAAGAGATGATGAAGCCTGCTTCTACGTATATGAGCTCACTATGGAGGGACGTACCCAGACCGGAATCGCAGCCCTGAGTTCCATTGATGACTATCTTAACGGAGTATGTAAAAAGCATGAAAACACAGTGGAAGAAAAAGAACAGGACCGCATAAGACATGTAGATACCTGCTCCTGTCAGACAGGACCCATCTTCCTTGCCTACAGGGAGAAAAAAGAAATCTCTGAAATAGTAAATGATGTCAAAAAAAGCGATGCTGTCTATGATTTTGTTTCGGAAGACGGCATAAGACACAGAGTGTGGGTGATTTCAGACAGATTCATCGTTGACCGGCTTGAAAAGGAATTTTCAGAGGTTCCCGCTACCTACATTGCAGACGGTCATCACCGTGCAGCCAGCGCCGTAAAAGTAGGACTTAAAAGAAGAGAAGAACATCCGGACTATTCCGGAAACGAAGAATTCAACTTCTTCCTTTCCGTTCTGTTCCCTGATGACCAGTTAAAGATCCTTGATTATAACCGTGTGGTAAAGGATTTACGGGGTCATGATCCTGAAGAACTGATGCTTAGCATAGAAGAAAACTTTACCGTATTTAATGTAAAGGAAGCCTTCGTGCCAAAGGTAAAAGGCGAGATGCTCATGTACATATCCGGCGAATGGTTCCTCCTCCGTGTCAAGGATGAAGTTATGGAAGCACGAAAGAACGATCCCGTTGCCTCCCTTGACGTCTCCATACTTCAGGATCTGATACTTGAACCATTACTCGGAATAGGAGATCCAAGAACAGACAAATGCATCGAATTCGTTGGCGGCATCCGCGGCTTAAAAGAACTCGAAAAACGTGTAAGCCAGCATACCTACAGCCATGTTATGGACGGAACGCTTGAGGAAACCGGTCCCGCCGCAGCCTTCGCCATGCATCCGACAGACATCAAAGAACTCCTGGACGTAGCTGACCACAAACTCCTGATGCCCCCGAAATCAACCTGGTTCGAACCCAAACTCCGTTCCGGCATCTTCCTTCATGAATTTGAAAGATAAAAGTTCAGCTAACGGTTCCTCAAAACCATTGATCAAATAGTAAAAAGAATATGTCAGAAAATGCACGTCCCTTGCATTTTCTAACCGGTTATTGTTTCAGCTGAATTATTCCTCATGCCGGATATTGAACCAATGCTTCATTCGGTCTGTCTTGATTTTAGCTTATACGTTCTTTATAATTAAAATTGCTGCAAAAGCAGTATTCTACCCTTAAACAGGGTAAGGAAATGGAGTATTAGATGGATAACAATAACAGCCAGGGTAATGACGGAAAGAGATTCAATCATTCAAGTCAGACTTTTATAATTCTGATAATAGCCGCAGTTATTACTTTCTTTGTTTACACCATGATAAGAGGAGTTTTCGTCTCGGGTGTTACACAGGAAGTTAGTTACACAGAGTTCATTTCGATGATAGACGGAAACCAGATTTCCGAAGTGGAGTGGGGGGACTCGGATATAACCATATATCTTAAATCATCAGCAGAAGCTCCTGCCAAAAATCCTCAGGCAAATACAAAGGATCAGTACAGCCAGTATCTCAGTCAGATGAATGTGAGATATTATGTTGTACCTGTCAATGCTGACGCCGAAAATCTTGTGGACCGCATGCTTCGTCATGGTGTCGAGATCTATAAGCTTAAGCCTGATAATTCAGGCTATATCATGGAAGCCATGATAAGTATAGTTATTCCTTTCGTACTTATCTTTGTGATCATGAATATGACCATGCGTCGTATGGGAAACGGCGGCGGTGGTCTTATGGGAGTTGGAAAATCCACTGCAAAGATGTACATGCAGAAAGAAACCGGAGTTACATTTAAGGATGTTGCCGGTGAAGATGAAGCCAAGGAATCACTTGTGGAAATAGTCGACTTCCTTCATAATCCGACGAAGTATACCGCAATAGGTGCAAAGCTTCCGAAAGGAGCACTTCTTGTGGGACCTCCGGGAACAGGAAAGACACTTCTTGCAAAAGCCGTTGCCGGTGAGGCACAGGTACCATTTTACAGTCTCTCGGGTTCTGATTTCGTAGAGATGTTTGTAGGTGTGGGTGCCAGCCGTGTAAGAGATCTTTTCAAAAATGCAACACAGTCTGCACCTTGTATCATATTCATCGATGAGATCGATGCCATCGGCAAGACCAGAGATACAAGGTACGGTGGAAACGATGAGCGTGAGCAGACTCTGAATCAGCTGCTTTCAGAGATGGACGGTTTTGATGCATCAAAGGGTATCATGGTCATGGGTGCAACAAACAGACCTGAGATTCTGGATCCCGCACTTTTAAGACCCGGTCGTTTCGACAGACGTATAGTTGTTGAAAAACCGGACCTTAAAGGCCGTGTCAATATCCTCAAGGTTCATGCAAAAGATGTCCAGCTGGACGATTCAGTTGATTTCAATGAGATAGCCCTTGCAACTTCAGGTGCGGTAGGTGCGGATCTTGCCAACATGATGAATGAAGCAGCCATTACGGCTGTCAAGCATGGACGCAAGAAGGTGTCACAGGCAGATCTTTTTGAAGCTGTTGAAGTAGTCCTGGTAGGTAAGGAAAAGAAGGATCGTATCCTTTCAAAAGAGGAGAGACGTATCGTTTCCTATCACGAGGTTGGACATGCACTTGTATCCGCTATCCAGAAGGATGCAGAGCCTGTACAGAAGATCACCATCGTTCCCAGAACCATGGGCGCTTTGGGATATGTTATGCAGGTTCCCGAAGAAGAGAAATATCTCAACACCAAGGATGAGCTTCATGCCATGCTTGTGGGCTATCTCGGCGGAAGAGCAGCTGAAGAGATAGTATTCGGCACAGTCACAACCGGTGCTTCCAATGACATTGAAAAAGCCACAAAGCTTGCAAGAGCCATGGTCACACAGTATGGTATGACCGAAAAGTTCGGACTCATGGGTCTCGCCACTCAGGAATCCCTGTATCTCAATACCGGAAGAACGGTCATGAACTGTGGAGATGATACAGCTACACAGGTTGATCAGGAAGTCATGCGTATCCTTAAGGAATGCTACGAAGAGGCTAAGGAGATACTTAACAGTAACAGATTCGCACTTGATCGTATAGCTGAGTATCTCATTGAAAGAGAGACCATAACAGGAAAAGAGTTCTTACATATCCTTCATGATGTACAGAAGGAAGAAGATATGAAGCTTCATCCTGAGAAGTATGCAAATGAAAATGCAGTAACAGATACTTCTTTTGATGCCGGTTCTACTGAAACAGTTCAAAGGATTGAGGATTCCGGTACAGGCTTTTCTTCATCTGTTTCCGGATCCGGATCACAGGAGAATAAAGGAAAGATGCCTTTTGAAGAAGTAAGAGCAAAGTATGCTGCACAGGATGTCACAGAACAGCTTGATAAAACAGCTTCGGACAGTGGCGAAAGCTCAGGAAACGATAGCACATCTTCATTATGATCGGTTTTTGTTCAATAAAAAAAGTGTCGGTACTTTATCCCGGCACTTTTTTTCTTCGTAGAATACCATTGATTTCACATTAGAGTGAAAAAGATCATATGATAATCTGATTAAATGATTGCCGGTTTCTTTCTGTCGGGACATAGGATGAAGATATCAGAAGGATGAATATTAAGTCGTAAACATAGCATGGCTATGGATTTTAAAGTCAGAGGCTGGTCTTTTCTGAGCTTCTGAAGCATGCTTGAAGAAATATAAAGCTTATTTACCAGATCGTATTGAGATAGCTTTTTCTTTTTGAGTGTGTTCCAGAACGGAGCATAAGAGATTACATCCTCATAAGAAGATGGTTCGTCGAAATAATTGTTCATACTACTTGTTACCTTTTGAAATATGGGGTTGATAGTTACAATCGGGTTATTTATTAAAGATGTGATTAAAAGACCAAAGAAATGTGAGAAATTAATAAAAATAACCGAATGAAATAATATAACGAGAGGTTTTATGTTTTCAATCGTAATAAGCACCATTTTTTTTATTCTGATTTTTGTCATAATCACTATAACTATATCAAATTGGGAGAGAAATAACCTAAAAGTATACCGGTATAATATTCACTCCGGAAAGCTTAAGGATACTCACAGATTTGTATATATAAGTGATCTTCATGAAAAGGAATTTGGTGAGAATAACAAAGAGCTTTTAGAAAAAATTGACGAACTTAATCCGGAATTCATCATAATCGGCGGTGATCTCATCAGATGCCGAAAGGTTAGAGACCCTGAGAAATATAAGGATAAAGATAAAATTGAGGTTTCATTAAAGCTTTTAAATAACCTGAAAAACAAATACAGGTTATATTTCTGCTATGGTAATCATGAACAGAGACTCCTGGACAAAGCCGGTTTCAATGATTGCAATGAGACCTCAAAATATGATAAATATATACAGGATATTTCTTTGGAGAGAGCCACACGTCTGAAGCAGACTTTGGAAGGAATAACGGTATTGGACGATGAAACCGTAAGCTTCTCTGACTTCGATCTGACGGGCTTTACTCTGCCGCTTGATTACTACAGGCCTTTGTTTATGAAATCCAAAGAAATGCTTCAAGAAGAAGACATTGCCATTCACATAGCTAAACCGGATAATGAAAAATTTCATATAATAATGCTTCATACCCCTATGTATTATAAAGAAATTATAGACTATGGAGCAGATCTGGTACTTTCCGGTCATTATCACGGAGGAACCGTAAGATTACCGTTTTTGGGTGCTCTTATGACTCCGCAATACCAGTTTTTCGTAAAGGAATGTGCAGGGGAGTTTAAATATAAAACCGGAACCTTGATAGCCACCAGGGGACTGGGAACCCATTCCATAAATATACGCATCAATGACCCTCCGGAAATAAGTTTTATAACCATTGAACCATAAGGAAGTATTTTATGTCTGAAATCACATATAAACTGGATAAATTTGAAGGTCCGCTGGATCTTCTCCTTCATCTGATCGAGAGGGATAAGGTTGATATATTTGATATCCCTATTGTTCAGATTACAGCAGAATATCTCGAGTATGTCGGCAATATGGAAGAAGAGGATCTGGATGTGGTTTCGGATTTCCTGGTTATGGCAGCAACTTTACTTGAGATTAAATCCCGGATGCTGCTTCCGAGAGAGGTAGATGAGGAAACCGGTGAGGAAGTTGACCCGAGAGCAGAACTTGTCGAGAGACTCCTTGAGTACAGGAAATACAAGCTTATGGGACAGATACTTCAGGATCGTGAAGATGCCGCAGACAGATTCTATTACAAAGGACCGACTATACCAAAGGAAGTGGAAAAGTATGTTCCGCCTGTTGATCTGGATGATCTTTTGAAAAATGTTTCTCTGGAAAATCTCAAAACCGTTTTTGAAGATGTAATGAGACGTAAAGAGGATTCCATAGATAAGGTTCGTTCAAAATTTGGTGTAATAAAGAAAGAAAAGATATCCCTGGAAGGCCGTATCAGAGATGTTTTAAAGTATGTCCGGGGACATCATAAGTTTTCTTTCAGACATATGATAAGAAAGAAAAAGGACAAGATGGACGTGGTAGTAAGCTTCCTTGCCATACTGGAGCTTATGAAGATGGGACGTATAACCCTGGTTCAGGATACTCCCTTTGGAGATATGGATATAACTGAAGTTGAAGATCCAAATCAGAACGATGAAGAACTGGATCTTACAAATCTGGAGGACTTGTAATTAATGAATGATGTTGAACAGTTAAGACTTCCCATAGACGGAGATCAGCTTTCCGAAAAGGAAAGGAAGCTTGCAAAGGAAATAGACAAGGAATTTACCGATGAACTCCAGATGGAAGAGAATATTATCGAAGCCCTTTTATTTGCGAAAGGGAATTCCGTAAGTCTTGAAGAGATTAAGACAGCCCTTGACTGTGGAGAAAAGCCGGCCCTAAAGGCTCTTAACAGACTGATAAAAAAATATGAAGAACGCCATGGAGGTATCATTATCCAGACTGTGGGTAATCATTATCAGATGACCACAAATCCCGAATGCTTTGACGGACTTATCAGAGTCGCAAAGCATCCAAAGAAGCCGGTGCTTTCAGATATTGTTATGGAAACACTTGCTATAATTGCATATAAACAACCTGTAACAAAGGCCGAGATTGAAAGAGTCAGAGGCGTATCCTCGGATCACGCGGTAAACAAGCTTGTAGAGTATGGACTTGCTTACGAGGTTGGACGTTTAAATGCTCCCGGCCGTCCGGCATTATTTGCCACCACAGAAGAATTTTTGCGAAGATTTGGTGTAAGTTCCCTGGATAACCTTCCGAATCTCAATCCTGAAATGGAGGATGAGATCAAAAAGGAAGTTAATGAAGAAGTTATCGACATCATGGGAGCTGCTCCAACAGAAAATCAGGAAGAAGTGAAACCTGAACAGCAGGGAACTATCGATTCAAGCCCGGAAATGGCAAATGACGATACTATCGTTTAAGAGCCGGTTAGATAGACATCTGTGTGTCAGATATAAACGGCGGAAAACATGCATTTATAGATGAGGAGAAAATCATGGAAAAGACAATCAGAATAAAGTACCACTCAGAAGAAATTGAAAAGCTCGAGTACATAGCCGGAAAAAGTGACTGGATCGATCTGAGAGTTGCCGAGGATGTAACATTAAAAAAAGGCGATTTCAAGCTTATAAGTATGGGTATCTCACTTCAGGTTCCCGAAGGCTATGAGATGCTTCTGGCACCGAGAAGCTCAACCTTCAAAAACTTCGGACTCATCCAGACCAACTCTCTCGGAGTTATTGATGAAACCTATTGCGGAGATAATGACATTATCCGCATGCCGGTTTACGCCACAAGAGATACCGAGCTTCACGTAAACGATCGTATCGCCCAGTTCCGTATCATTGAGCATCAGCCTCATATAGTATTTGATGAAGTTGATTCTCTCGGAAATGCTGACAGAGGCGGATTCGGATCTACCGGTAAAAATTGATTTTATTTAGATTGGATGTTTTTAACATGTTCAAAAACAGATCATTAGCAAAATTTATAAAAAGAACAGCCATCATAGCTTCGATGCTTCTTCTTACCGCCTGTTCCTCCAAAAAGGTATACGAACTCAGAGAGAAAGGCATAGAAGAGCTTCAGATGGCTAAATACGAACAGGCCATCGAGACCTTTAACGAAGCTTTGGATAACAGCAACGGTAAAGTCACAGAAACCCAGTTTGACATCCTTCTCTACAGAGCTGAAGCCGAGTATATGCTTGGGGATTATTCTTCTGCCCAGAAAACCATTGACACCTTAAGGGAAGTTGACGGAGACAAAGAAAACTATCTTAAATTCCAGGGTCAGCTGGATGCAAAAAAGCTCATTGCAGAGGCAACCGAAGCCCTGAACAACAACGATCCGGAAACTGCAAGGGAAAAGCTGGATGCAGCAAAAGCAGCAGGAATCTCCAACGATCGTGATCTTCAGTTTAACGAGATAGTCTACCTTGAGAAAACTGCAAAATGGCGCGAAGCCTACGAGGCAGTAAAAAACTACCTCACTCAGTTTCCCGGAGACGAAGCCGCCGAGCGGGAAAAATTCTTCCTGGAAACTCGAGTCGAAGCGTTAGACGGTAACCCTTTACTTTCAGAGTAGTAGTGGGTAGAGCGGTCGGGCATCCATTTAAATGGATGCCCGACCGCTCTTTCAATGTGCACCTGATTATCCTTGCTATCACGAAGAGTTATGGATTTCTACCGCCCGATGCTTGCAAGCATCGGGCTTTTTGATTATACTCGGAAAGTATAAAAACATAACAGGCGGGAGGCCACTTATGAAAGCTTACACAAAAATGACAAAAGAAGAGCTTCAGAAGGAGCTTGTGAATCTTAAAAAAGAGTATGAAAAATATCAGGCAATGGAAATGAGCCTTGATATGAGCCGCGGAAAACCATGTAAAGAGCAGCTCGATCTCAGCATGGGACTCATGGACGCTCTTACCAGCGGCGCCGACATGTATTGTGAAGACGGTACTGACTGTAGAAATTACGGCGTTCTCGGCGGTATAGATGAAGCCAAGGAGCTTCTTTCCGATATGATGGAGAATAATCCCAACAACATCATCATTTACGGAAATTCATCCCTGAACGTAATGTATGACTCGATTTCCAGATCCATGACACATGGCGTTATGGGAAATACACCCTGGTGTAAGCTTGATAAGGTTAAGTGGCTCTGCCCTGTACCGGGATATGACAGACATTTCGGAATAACCGAGTATTTTGGCATTGAGATGATCAATGTTCCTATGACACCAACCGGACCTGATATGGATATGGTGGAAAAGCTTGTAAGTGAAGACGAAGCTATAAAGGGAATCTGGTGCGTTCCCAAGTATTCCAATCCTCAAGGCTACAGCTATAATGACGAAACAGTCCGTCGTTTTGCCAGACTCCGTCCTGCTGCCAAGGATTTCAGAATTTATTGGGACAATGCTTACGGCATCCATCATCTTTATGATAAAAATCAGGATTACCTTATTGAAATCCTTGCCGAGTGTAAACGTGCGGGAAATCCTGACCTGGTATATAAATTTGCATCCACTTCCAAGATAACCTTCCCTGGTTCGGGAATTGCGGCACTGGCTACCTCATCAAACAACCTGGATGATATAAGAAATCAGATGCAGCATCAGACTATCGGATACGATAAGGTTAACCAGCTCCGTCATGTACGTTTCTTCAAGGATATTCATGGTATGGTAGAGCATATGCGTAAGCATGCGGATATCATCAGACCAAAGTTTGAAATGGTTGAAAAGATTTTTGCCGAAAAGCTTGATGGTCTTGGAATAGGAGAATGGACTAAGCCTAACGGAGGATATTTTATCAGCTTTGATACTATGGATGGCTGTGCAAAGTCTGTTGTAGATCATTGCAAGAAAGCAGGTGTCAAGCTCACAGCTGCCGGAGCTACCTTCCCTTACCATAAGGATCCTAAGGACAGCAATATCCGTATCGCACCAACATATCCGCCACTTGAAGACCTTAAGACAGCTGCCGATCTGTTCGCACTCTGCGTCAAGCTTGTTTCTGCCGAAAAGCTTCTTTCTCAGAAAACCGGCGAGGACATCGAGACTCTGGATGCCGAAAAGCCTGAAGAGGTTATTGTAAAAGGTTAATGATAAAAATAAGGACGGTTCGCAATGAACCGTCCTTATTTTTGATTTTGTAGGTCGTGACCACGTGCCGCGCGCTGCTTCAAGTTTTGCCGGCAGCAAAACGATCAAGCGCGTGGCACACAAAACCACCCGCTATGCGGGTGGGTGTTCAAGTTATACAAAATCACCGTATCCTCACTATAATAGTAGTGCTCAAGCCACTATACAGAAAGGATACGGTGATATAAATGGCGAATAAAGAATACTCGCTCGCCCATACGAAATGGATGTGTAAATATCATATCGTATTTACACCAAAGTATAGACGAAAAATAATTTACAATCAATATAAGGAAGATTTGCGCGATATAATAAAGCACCTATGTAATTACAAAGGTGTAGAGATAATAGAGGG
>NZ_AUJX01000035.1 GCF_000424445.1 Oribacterium sp. NK2B42 | reverse complement strand
TGGAACATCAGCGTTACCAGGTAGGCAAACAGCTGGATCACCGAAAAGCCTTTCTGCTTGTAACCATTGCACTGTTTCAGAATATCAGATACCTGATATTTTCGGAGGAAAGAACCGACTTCGTTCGTAGCATCTTGAAGCAATATCTCAGACTGTGATATAGTATTCATAGCGTAGCACTCCTATGTTGTGAATGTTTTTGTTAGCAACTTAATTATATCACAGCTGGGTTGTGACTACGCTATTTTATTGTTGGAAACCCGCTTAGAATAAGGCTTTCCGGCACTTATTCATGTGGGAAGTATTAGTAATATAATATACAGCAGTGATCCTAAATCAGATTCGATCACTGCTGTTTTTAAAAAACAATTGATGGCTATAAGCATATAGGCTGTATTATAGAGCTAATCAGATCAAAATTTCAGACATAAAGGCTTCAAAATACTGTAATAGATGGGAGTTATATTACAGCTTGTAGGGTATTAAACTTAGCAGAATGGAGAGACGAATGACTAAAGTATTGATTTTCGGCGCTATGGGCGTTATGGGTAGAAATGTTGCAAATTGTGCTAAAGCTATGGATGACATTGAAATTGTGGCCGGTTTGGACCGAGAGGACCATCTCGATGACCCCGCTTTTGGATTCCCTGTATACAGCAGCTTTGACAAAGTTACTGAGGATTTTGATGTGATCATCGATTTCTCAGTGGCACCTGCCATTAACGGACTTCTTGATTATGTAGAGAAGACCGGAAAACCCTGCGTTCAGTGCACAACAGGTCTTTCAGAGGAGCAGCTTGCCCGTGTAAAGGAGATTTCAAAGAAGGCTCCTGTTCTTAGAAGTGCTAATATGTCTATCGGTGTAAACCTTCTTCTTTCACTTGTGAAGGAAGCTGCAAAGAAGCTTTATGAGAAAGGCTTTGATATCGATATCGTTGAGCAGCACCATAGAAGAAAGGCAGATGCTCCCTCGGGTACAGCCATTGCCCTTGCAGATGCAGTAAATGAGGCTCTCGATAACAAAATGGCTTATGTTTATGACCGTTCAAACCGTCGTGAAGCACGTCCTCATGATGAAATCGGTGTAAGTGCCGTTCGTGGCGGAACTATCGCCGGCGTTCATGACATCATTTTTGCCGGTGAAGACGAAGTCATCACCTTCAATCATACAGCTTATTCCAGAAACATTTTTGCTAACGGCGCCCTCAACGCCGCTAAGTTCCTTAACGGAAAGGCTGCAGGACTTTATTCCATGCAGGATGTTCTGGCGTAAATAAAAACAAAGTGGTTTCGGATTATATCCGAAACTGCTTTTTTAATTGAACATGTTAATATGGATTCGACAGCCGGAAAAAAATAGTATATATTTTTAAATGTTGCGGGTTATTTTATAATCCGATCATCATTCATTTATGATTTATTAAAAGGAGATCAAGATGGCAGAACACAATCGTTACACCAGCCCACTGACAGGTCGTTACGCTTCAGAGGAGATGCGGTACATTTTCTCACAGGACAACAAGTTCCGTACATGGAGAAAGCTCTGGATAGCTCTGGCTGAGACTGAGCATGAGCTGGGTCTTAACATTACCAAAGAGCAGATTGATGAACTTAAAGCACATCAGGATGACATTAACTATGAAGTTGCGGAAGCCCGTGAGAAAGAGGTTCGCCACGACGTAATGAGTCATGTTTATGCTTATGGCGTTCAGTGCCCCACAGCAAAGGGAATAATTCACCTGGGTGCTACTTCCTGCTATGTTGGTGATAACACCGATATCATCATCATGCGTCAGGGTCTCGAGCTTGTTCGTAAGAAGCTTATCAACTGTATCAATGAGCTCAGCAAGTTCGCCATGAAGCACAAGGATCTCCCTACTCTTGCATATACGCATTTCCAGCCGGCACAGCCAACCACAGTCGGCAAACGTTCTACTCTCTGGATCAATGATCTTGTTATGGATCTTCAGGATCTGGATTATGTTCTCGATTCTCTTAAGTTACTTGGTTCCAAAGGAACAACAGGAACCCAGGCTTCCTTCCTGGAGCTTTTTGACGGCGATCACGCAAAGTGCCGTGAGCTGGATCAGAAGATAGCCGAAAAGATGGGCTTCAAGTCCTGCTATCCGGTTTCAGGTCAGACCTACAGTCGTAAAGTGGATTTCCGCGTTTTAAGCATTCTCGCAGGCATTGCCCAGTCAGCTCACAAGTTCACAAACGACATCCGCATGCTTCAGCATATGAAGGAAATTGAGGAGCCCTTCGAGAAGCACCAGATCGGTTCCAGTGCCATGGCTTACAAGCGTAATCCTATGCGTTCGGAGCGTATCGCATCTCTTGCTGATTATGTTATGTCAGACGTTATGAATCCAATGCTTGTGTCCAGCACCCAGTGGTTTGAGCGTACCCTTGATGACTCTGCAAACAAGCGTCTTTCAGTACCTGAGGGCTTCCTTGCCATCGATGGAATCCTTGACCTTTACCTTAATGTTGTGGATGGTCTTGTAGTTTATCCAAAGGTTATCCGAAAGCACCTTATGGCGGAGCTTCCTTTCATGGCTACAGAGAACATCATGATGGATGCTGTTAAGGCAGGCGGAGACCGTCAGGAGCTTCATGAGAAGATCAGACAGCTCAGCATGGAAGCAGGAAAGACAGTCAAGGAAGAGGGCAAGGACAATAACCTCCTTGAACTCATCGCCGCTGATCCAAGCTTCCACCTTTCACTCGAAGATCTGGAAGCAAGCATGCAGCCTGAGCGTTATGTAGGCCGCTCACCAAAGCAGACTGAGGACTACATTAACGAAGTTGTAAATCCGATTCTTGAGGAGAACAAGGAAGTGCTCGGACTTACAGCTGAGATCAAGGTATAAAAACATACAATAACAGTTTAGCCGGTGGACCATGGGGACGTGGTTAGTGGACCATTTTTCAAAAATGGTCCACTAACCACGTCCCCATGGTCCACCGGCTGAACTGTTACTTTTTGAACAAGAAACATAACGAATACTTATAACATTAACCTTGAAATATATGAGGTTTATTTATATAATTTTTTTGTCTGTGCTAAAGCGCAGAGCCGGGAGGTGCAGTTATGTCATTAAAACGGATACTTGCCGTTTTGGCATTGGTTTTAATAGGCATATTGCTTGTGATGCTTTTGTTTTTTGCCTTTACTGGTGCGAAAAAAGAGTATATCCTGGCGGTCCTGTTTTGTCTGATTGTGATACCAACGGTGATATATATTTTCATCTGGTTCACGGGTCTGACTAAAAAATAATATTTTTGATGCTTCGGTCACGAATCTCTCACAGCGGTTCAACCGCCCGATTTCATTTTATGTTGTTGGTATGTGTCAAAAAGGTGAGAAGCATCAGTAGTGTCCATATGGATACTATCCCTTTAGGAGGATTTTTATGGTTCGAGCAATCGTAGGTGCAAACTGGGGAGACGAAGGAAAAGGTAAGATAACTGACATGCTTGCAGAGTCTTCTGATATCGTTGTACGTTTTCAGGGAGGCGCAAATGCAGGTCATACGATAATTAACGATTATGGCCGTTTTTCTCTTCACCTTCTTCCAAGCGGTGTGTTCTATGATCACACAACATCGGTACTTGGCAATGGCGTGGCATTGGACATTGAAAAGTTCGTTTCCGAGCTTAAGTCAATCGTTGATGCAGGCGTTCCCACACCTAAGATACTTGTTTCTAATCGCGCACAGGTTATGATGCCATATCATGTACTTTTTGACAGTCTTGAAGAGGCAAGACTTGCAGGAAAGAGCTATGGTTCCACAAAGTCCGGCATCGCTCCTTTCTTCTCTGACAAGTTTGCAAAGATCGGTCTTCAGGTAAATGAGCTTTTTGATGAAGAGGTTCTCACTGACAGACTTCATAAGGTTGTTGAGATGAAGAATGCTACACTCCGTGAGCTTTATCATGCTCCTGAGCTTGTATATGAGGATCTTCTTGCAGAGATGCACAAGCAGAGAGAGCTCATCGCACCATATGTTACAGATACTTCCAAGTTCCTGAGAGAGGCTCTTAAGGCAGGAAAGACTGTTCTTCTGGAAGGTCAGCTGGGAACAATGAAGGATCCGGATCATGGTATCTATCCGATGGTTACTTCAAGCTCAACACTTGCAGCTTACGGTGCAGTTGGTGCAGGTATTCCTCCATATGAGATTAAAGATATAATTGCTGTTACAAAGGCTTATTCTTCAGCAGTAGGTGCCGGAGATTTCGTATCTGAGCTTTTCGGAGATGAGGCAGAGGAGCTTCGTAAGAGAGGCGGAGACAAGGGCGAGTACGGTGCAACTACAGGCCGTCCGAGAAGAGTAGGCTGGTATGATGCGGTTGCTTCAAAGTACGGCTGTCAGCTCCAGAGCGCAACCGAGGCTGTCCTTACAGTACTTGATGTACTTGGCTATCTTAAGGAGCTTAAGGTTTGCACAGGTTATGAGATAGACGGAAAGGTAACTACAGATTTCCCTGTAACACCGCTTCTTCACAAAGCAAAGCCTGTTTATGAAACACTTCCGGGATGGAACTGTGATATCTGCGGTATCAAGAATTACGAGGATCTTCCGAAGGAGTGCAAGGACTACATTGACTTCATCGAGAAGCAGATCGAGACACCTATCACCATGGTTTCCAACGGTCCTGAGAGACACGCAATACTTAAGAGAACACCGAAGATCTAAAACAGAGAAAGCTTCCTGGTGGATATATTTATAGTATGATAATACGAGACTGATCGGATATGGTGTCCGATCAGTCTTTTTATATCTGCCCGGGGATTATAATCGTGAGAGTCATAAGGCTTTTTGCGGATCAAAAGAATTCGTATGGTTTCTATGAATTGTTAAGAATTCTACAACTTCTTTTTGACATAATATTAACAAAAATGTATAATATTTATCAAAGGGTCTGAAAGGAAATAGGTGATTATTACTTGTTCGAAAGACCGCATTGACAATAAAAATCTTTAAGTAATTATAGAGGGATATTATGGCTAAGAAAGATATTTCACAGGCAGTCATCCAGAGACTTCCCAGGTATTATCGTTACCTTGAAGATCTTATGGATCAGGGCATCGAACGTATTTCTTCAAGTGAGCTCAGCAAGCGTATGAAGCTTACTGCTTCTCAGATCAGACAGGATCTGAACAACTTTGGAGGTTTCGGACAGCAGGGTTATGGATATAACATCAAGAATCTCCATGATGAGATAGCCAAGATTTTAAACATTGACAATGAACATGAAATGATCATCGTCGGTGCCGGACATCTCGGACAGGCTCTTGCCAACTATACAAATTTCCGTAAGAGAGGATTTATCGTTAAGGCCATTTTCGATAAGGATCCAAGCATTATCGGAAATATGGTCGGAGAAATCCAGATCCAGCCTATGGAAAAGCTTGAAAGTATCATCAAAGAGAACGACATCAAAATGGCTGCAGTGTGTATCCCTAAGGGCCCGGCAGTTAAAGTTGTTGAGCAGCTTATAGATGCAGGAATTGTGGGAATCTGGAATTTTGCCCATGTAGACCTTGATGTTCCTGATAATATTGTTATTGAGAATGTTCATCTTTCAGAGTCACTTATGAGACTCAGCTATCGTATGGGCGAGGCTCTTGAAGATTAAACGATTGATAGGATTCAGTTATGATCATAGGAATCGGAACTGATCTTATCGAGATCAGCCGCATAAAAAATACAAGAAGAAACAAAACTGTAGAACGTATTTTTTCCGAGAACGAGCGTCGGCAGGCATCTGACAAAGATTCGATGCTTGCCGGCGATTTTGCATGTAAGGAATGTATAGTCAAGTGCTTCGGCACAGGTTTCACCGAAGGAATCCGTCCTTCTGAAATTGAGATCCTCAGGGATGAAAAAGGAAAACCCTATGCTGTACTCCACGGTAATGCACAAAAGAAATTCGAAGAGCTTGGCGGAAAAACCATACACTTATCCATTACCGACACAAAAGATCTGGTGTCGGCATTTGCAGTAATGGAAGGGTGAGACATCTTGTATAGTATATTCATATCTTTCATTTACACTAAACAATTTTGTTGAAGTCATGACCCTTTTGGGTCAGAATCATTGACTGCCAAAGTACGAATCTGCTGGATTTAAGTACGTGGTATGGGTCAAAAAGGAGAGACCATGCAGATAGTGACAGATGATTCAAAGTTTTATGCCTATATTCCGAAAAGACTTGTGGACAGTCACAAAGGCACCTATGGGAAAGTTCTTATAGTTGCAGGAAGCAAAGGGATGAGCGGAGCAGCCTATCTTTCGGCTTTGGCTGCTTACCGGACCGGAGCCGGACTTGTCAAGTTTCTCACACATAAGGATAATCGTCTGATCCTTCAGACTCTGCTGCCGGAAGCCATTTTCGAAGGCTATGATGAGGAAACGGATCTTCAGGAAATATCTGAGAGGAATGCAGTCTGGGCGGATGTTATGGTGCTGGGACCCGGTATGGGAACGACCGATCTCAGCAAAGATATGGTAGAAGAGATATTAAACGCTGTGTCTGATAAATTGGGGGACAAGGCAGAAGAAAAGCATCCGCTTCTTATAATAGACGCGGATGGTCTCAACATCATAAGCTCCATGCCTCATCTCAAAGATAAGTTGAAGTCCGTAGCGGAAGATATCCCGGTGGTTATCACCCCGCATCCAATGGAGATGAGTCGACTGGCAGATTGTGAAATATCGGAAGTGGTTAATAATACGGAATACTATGCAGAGACTGTTTCCGGAGAGTTTGGTCTGATAACAGTCATGAAAGGTTCACAAACCTTGATATGTGATGCACAACATGAAGCCATGTTTAAAAATACGAAAGAAAGTCCTGCTCTCAGTAAAGGCGGCTCCGGAGATGTTCTGAGCGGCACCATTGCAGGCTTATACGCCTTGATGAGACCATCTGTATCTCTTGAGATAGCTCTGAATCCGATGGAAATCGCATACAGAGCCGCAGTTGCCGCAGTACTCATCCACGCTGAAGCCGGAAGAGAAGCCGCCAAAACCTTTGGAGTCAACGGAGTTCTCGCCAGGGATACTGCAGATAAACTCGGAACTGTATTGGACAGAATCAGAATGGAGTGACGGGGTAATAATTATTGTATTACGAATGACCACATATTCGAATCTGGGTTTTTGAGTCAATTGCCTGGTATAAGTAATTGACTTTAAATCACAAATTACTGAATGAGGTCAACTAAGCTTCCGATTAGCTATGACCCATATCTCCCCAATGAGGATTATGAGTCAATGTCAAGTCAGATTTTGTATGACCCATATTTCCCAAAAAGGATTATAAGTCAATGTTAAGTCCGATTATCCATGCCCCATATCTTCAAAAAACAGATGTGAGTCAAGGAAGAATACGATTCATCATGACTCATATCTCTAAAAACAGATTATGAGCCAAGTAAGAATCTGATTTACCATGACTCATATCCCTCTTGATTCTATTTGTATTTTACGTTATAGTACTAGAGTTTGATTTATAGAAAGTCCGGTCATGGAGTATTATTTACTCCGGAAACCGAGGATTTAGTAATTTATGATATGAGGAGAAAGATATGTCAGGACATTCAAAATTTTCTAATATTAGAGCAAAGAAAGAAAAGAATGATGCTGCTAAGGGCAAAATTTTCACTATGATCGGCCATGAGATTGCGCTTGCTGTTAAAGCCGGCGGTCCTGACCCTTCCAACAACTCTAAGCTTGCAGCTGTTATCGCAAAGGCTAAGGCAAACAACATGCCTAACGATACAATCAACAACGGTATCAAGAAGGCTGCCGGATCCATGGAGGCAGATAACTTTGAGGAGCTTCAGTACGAGGGTTACGGCCCTAACGGTGTTGCCCTTATCGTAAAGGTACTTACAGATAACAAGAACCGTGCAGCTGCAGATATTCGTTCCGCTTTTACAAAGGGAAAAGGCTCACTTGCAACCCAGGGTGCGGTTTCCTTCATGTTCGATGAGAAGGGACAGATCATCCTTGATAAGGAAGCTATGGATGATCTTGATAAGGATTTCGATACTCTTATGGATATGGCTATCGAAGCAGGTGCTGAGGATATCCAGGATGAGGAAGATTCATACGTAATTTACACAGCTCCTTCAGATTTTGATGAGGTTCGTGCCAACATCGAGAAGCAGGGCATCCCTATGGCTGAGGCAGATGTGGTTATGGTTCCTCAGAACTACGTATCAGTAACAGACCCTGAGGCAGTAAAGGGACTTCGCAGAACTCTCGATCTTCTTGATGCATCTGAGGATGTTCAGAATGTTTACACCAATTGGGAAGAGGAGAACGACGACAGCGTTCAGTAATTATATATAAAAATATATCCCCGCGCATCGGATTTATACCGATGCGCGGGGATTTTTTAGTTCTCCGTCATGTTTTTCGGTTCAACGGTAACTGACCAGTTCTGGTGGTAGATTACGAATCCGGGAGCAGCATTAGGCACCTTCTTGAGATTCTTTCGGACGGTATAGTCCACTTCGACCTTTTGGTCGCTGCGGTGAGAAGAGTAGTAGGCTGCCAGTCCTGCGGCTTCGATGAAGAGTCTGTCGGGAATTTCTTCAATATTCTGTCCGCCGGTTTTTACGATGACATGGGAGCCTGCGACATTCTTCGCATGGAACCACAGGTCTCCGCCGTCACCTATTTTGAAAGTAACATCTTCGTTCTGGTAATTGTTCTTTCCGACAAAAATTTCGTAGCCGTCTTCGGAAACAAAGTGATAGGGCTTTGATTTACGCTGAAGCTTGGCTTTTTCTTTACCCTGAACCTTATGGATGAAACCATAATCGCTCATTTCTCTTCTGATATCCTGAAGATCTTCGTCGCTTTCGGCTATATCAAGAGATGTCTGTATAGACTCCAGATGCTCAAGCTCAAGCCTGGTTTCTCTGAGCTGAACGGTGACATTTTCCTTGGTGCGCTTAAGCTTGTCATACTTTTCAAGGTAATGCTTTGCGTTCTCAGATGCTGTAAGATCCTTTTTGAGAGGGATGGTGATCTCTTCATTGGTGTAGAAATTCTCACAGGTGAGATGGTCCTCACCGCCTTCCAGTGAATAGCCATAAGTATGAAGAAGCTCTCCGTATACACGGAATTTATCCATGCCCTCTGTGTCTTTAAGCTGCTTTTCCTGGATGTTAAGCTTCTTTGAGGTACGTTCCATAAGAGTACTAACCACTTTTCTCAGATCCGTGGATCTCTGGCGCATACGGGAACTCTTGTCCTTTTCGCTGTAGAACTGGTTGATAACTTCGCTCATGGAGGAGAAGTGGCGTACTTCGTATTTAGGATCCTCTTCATATATGGAAAGATCAAAGGCGGAAAAGTCAGAAGGCACTCCGTCTTTATAAATGATCACGGGATCCGGTCCGGAAAGAGAAACGGTATTCTCGATTATGTCATGGAAAGCATTGTAAAGTCTGGCCAATGCTTCCGGCTCCAGACAGTTGGCTGAAAGGTCCGGATCCACCCGGCTCACATGGCAGATTTCTGAAGCTGTGAGAGGACTGAGGCCCGTTATTCCATGGAACAAAGCCTTGAATGCAGGCTCCGGCATATTACCTATAAGATTTGCAAATGCTTCCTTACCAAGTTCCAGAGGATTCTTTTTATCTCCCGAATCCGGTATAAAATATGGCCTGTTAGGCAATACTTCTCTGACGGAAGACTGTGAAACAGAAATACGTTTCACGGAATCAATGATGATCCGGTCCTCTCGGTAGAGTATGAGATTTGAATATTTTCCCATCAATTCAACAGATAAGTAGCGCTTTCCAAGATCGCCCATTTCATCCAGATGCTCAATCTCAAAAATGATAACTCTTTCCAGCCCGTTTTTTTCCAGAGTCCGGTCAGGCTGGATAACATTAAGTATGGCACCGTTACCTATGTGCTTCCTGAGTGCCATACAAAAGGTCGGTACTGCCATGGGAGACAGCTTTTTTTCTTCTGTGAGTATACAAAGAGGAAGAGATGGATTCACAGAAATTTTCAAACGATAATTATCCTTTTGGTTTCTGATAGTTAAATCAATCTCATCCTTTTCCGGCTGTGTGATTTTGGATATTTTTCCACCGATCAGGTTTTTACGAAACTCCTTAACGGTTGCAGATACAACCAAGCCATCGTATGCCATTGAACCAACCTTCTTTCCGTAATTTCTTTAACTTTACTTATTTTTATAGGTAGACTATAATTTATAACAAATGTTCGGAAAAGACAAGCCGCAGACGGGGGTATCAATTTCCGACATATCAAAAAAATGCAGCAGTTTAGTCAGTGGATCATGGGGACTGGGTTGGTGGTTCATTTCCCTAAAATAGACCACCAACTCCCTCCCCATGGCCCGCAGGCGGAACTGTTACAAAAATATCATATGTTTTCAAAGGGGTATGTTATGGATTTAAAAAGTATGACCGGATTTGGCAGATGCGAGATATCCAATGATATTTACCGTTTGTCAGTTGAAGTTAAGTCGGTTAATTCGCGTTTTCTTGATCTTAACATCAAGATGCCGAAGAAGTTCAATGCACTTGAAGCCGATATCCGTAATACTATCAAGGAGTTTATTTCCAGAGGAAAGGTCGACCTTTTCGTTACCTATGAAGAGTTTGGAGAAGGTTCAAAGTCCTTGCGCCTCAATATGGACCTGGCAAGAGAGTATCTTGAGGCTATTCGCAGGATCAGCAGCGAGCTTAGTGTGGATGATAATGTTAAAGTAACAAGCATTGCCAACCTGCCGGATGTACTTGTTATTTCGGAAGAGTCTGAAAATGATGACAAGCTTTGGGAAAGACTTAATCCTGCATTGCGTAAGGCATTATCTGATTTTGTTGATACCAGAGTTCGGGAGGGCGAAAATCTCAAAGCGGATCTTCTCGGAAAGCTTGATGAAATGGAAGCCATCGTCGAAAGAATCGATGAGAGATCTCCTGAAATTGCGGCAGCATTTGAACAAAAGCTTCGTATGAAGGTTGAAGAACTGCTTGGAACTGCCGGAATCGATGAATCACGTATAGTCCAGGAAGTTACCATGTATTCTGACAAGACCTGTACGGATGAAGAGAGGGTTCGCCTCCACAGTCATATTAAAAATATGAGGGAAAAGCTCGAAAAGGGCGGCTCTGTGGGAAGAGAACTTGATTTCCTGGCACAGGAGATGAACCGTGAGGCCAATACAACCCTCAGCAAGGCTAATGATCTTATAATTTCAGATGATGCTATCGGACTCAAAACTCTGATAGAGAAGATAAGAGAGCAGATTCAGAATCTGGAGTGATAACATTAACACTGTCATGCAGAACCGGCTTTTGCCAATGTTAAATACTCGTATGTGTGGATGGCGGGTTTTTATGGTATAATTCGGAATCCTGTATAAAGCAGAGAGTTTTTGATGGCATTTATAGAGCCGGATAGATGTGCATCTGTGTGTCAGATATTAAGGCTCAAAAACAGCGTTAATAGATGAGAGGAATATTTTATGAACAAAGGATCGCTGGTTGTGGTATCGGGCTTTTCCGGTGCGGGCAAAGGTACTCTTATGAAGAACCTGCTTGCCAAATATAACAATTATGCCCTGTCTGTATCCTGTACCACCCGTAAGCCGAGAGAAGGAGAACTTGACGGACGAGAGTATTTCTTCAAAACAAAGGAAGAGTTTGAAGAGATGATCAGCAAGGATGAGCTTGTGGAGTATGCCCGGTATGTAGATAACTACTATGGCACTCCGAAGGAATTTGTCCGGTCGCAGCTTGATGCCGGAAAGGACGTGCTTCTGGAGATAGAGATACAGGGGGCGCTCAAGATCAAGGAGAAGTTTCCGGAAGCGGTACTTGTCTTCATTACTCCTCCTTCCGGAGAAGAGTTGAAGAGCCGTCTTATAGGAAGAGGAACAGAATCTCCCGAGGTTGTTGAAAAGCGGCTTCAGAGGGCTGTTCAGGAGTCTGAAGGTGTAGAAGCCTATGATTATATTTTAATAAATGATGATATTGACACATGCACCGAAAAATTGCATAATCTCATTCGTGCTCAGCACGAAAGAGCGGCTCAGCATATTGATATCATTGAAAATGTGAGAAAAGATCTTAGGAGGATAGAAGATGTCACAGCAAACATATAATGACCTGATCGATGCGGCTAACAATACCAATGCCATTCAGGATGACACCGATAAACTTGTAGAAAGCAGATATTCTGTTGTTATCGCAAGCGCAAAGCGTGCAAGACAGCTGATCGATGGTGCGGAGCCTGTTCTCCCTGTAGATCCCGGCAGAAAGCCTCTTTCAATTGCAGTAGAGGAGCTTGCTAAAAATGCCATAACCATCAAGCGTGGAGCTGAAGTAGAGGACGAGATCAGAACCAATGCTGTTGAAAAGCGTTTTGATTTTGCTACAGAAGAATATGATGAGGAAGATGATGGCACATCTGAGATAATTGACAATTCACCTTCAGCATCATCAGAAGATGACTATAATTCCGATAGCGAAGCATAAATATGAAGATACATATGATATCTCTCGGTTGTGATAAAAACCGGGTTGATAGTGAAAAGATGCTCAGTAATCTGCTGGAGAAGTATCCCGGTTCAGAGATAACCGATGATCCTGCAGAGGCTGATATCGCTATCATAAATACCTGTTCTTTCATCGGGGATGCAAAGGAAGAGAGCATAAATACCATTATTGAAATGGGTGAATATAAGCAGTCGGCGAATCTTAAGAAAATCATAGTCGCCGGCTGTTTAGTTGAACGCTATAAAGACCAGATCAGGAAGGAATTGCCTGAGGTTGATGAAGTCATGGGTATAAGTGATTATGTGGATAAGCTGGATGTTCAGCTTGCCCGGGTTGATAATGCTGACAATTACACCTCATACCTGAAGATTGCCGAAGGCTGTGATAAGTATTGCACTTACTGTATCATTCCTTCATTAAGAGGACATTATCGTTCTGTTCCCATGGAGCATCTCGTAGAAGAAGCTGAGATGCTTGCGGAAAGAGGAACTAAGGAACTTATCCTTGTGGCTCAGGAGACAACCTTATATGGAAAGGATATTTACCATAAGAAGGCTCTTCCCGAACTTCTGGAAAAACTTTCAGAGATAGATGGTATCGAGTGGATCCGTATTCTCTATTGTTATCCGGAAGAAATCGATGATGAACTTATCGCTGCTATCCGTGACAACAAAAAGGTTGTTCATTATCTTGATATACCTATACAGCATGCCTCGGATCATATCCTTGAGAATATGCACAGAAAGACAAGACAGGCTGAACTTAAGGAGAGGATAGCTGCGCTTCGTAATGCTATTCCGGATATAGTCCTGAGAACCACTCTTATTACGGGATTCCCGGGAGAAACAGAAGAAGACTTTGCCATCCTGAAGGATTTTGTAAAGGAAATGCGTTTCGACAGGCTTGGAGTATTTCCATATTCTCAGGAAGAGGGTACTGCCGCGGCAGAAATGAAACCTCAGATCCCGCAAAAGATAAAGCTTCAGCGTCAGGACGAGATAATGAAGCTTCAGCAGGGTATCGCTTTTGAAAAAGCAAGAGAGCAGGTTGGACGGGAGCTTCGTGTAATCATTGTAGGTTACGATCCTGACAACAATATGTATCTCACCCGTTCATACATGGATAATCCTGATATCGACAGTCTGGTTTTCGTTGATGCAGGAGATTACAACAATAAAGTTTCCGGTGATATGATCGACTGCCGTATTATTGATGCAGACGGTTATGACCTGATTGGGGAGCGTATCTGATGAATTTACCAAATAAACTGACTTTACTTCGTGTTGTCATGATCCCGGTTTTTGTGTTCCTGCTTCTTTTTAAGGGGGGCACAGATCAGAATATGCGTATAGCGGCGCTGGTAGTATTCTGCCTTGCTTCATTCACGGATTTCCTGGATGGACAGATTGCGCGCCGTCAGAATCTCGTGACTGATTTTGGAAAGTTTATGGATCCCCTTGCGGATAAGCTTCTGGTGTGCTCGGCTCTGATATGTCTTATTGAACTTGATCAGCTTCCGGCATGGTATGTGATCATCATAATTGCCCGCGAGTTTATCATTTCAGGCTTCAGACTTGTAGCGGCTGACAACGGAATCGTTATAGCGGCCTCCTGGTGGGGGAAATTCAAAACGGTATTTCAGATGTTTACTGTTATCCTTTTGATCATTAATGTTCCTGCTTTGAAGCTTGTCATGGATATATTCGCAGTCATTGCTTTGATTCTTACCATAGTATCTTTAGTGGATTATATGGCAAAAAATATCAGGGTTATCACAGAGGGCGGAATGTAAATTTGTATGATCTTTTCTAAAAATATGTTTTGGGGCAGACATGCTGCAGAACATAAGAAATATATACTTGAAAATCTTCAAAAAAGGCACTTTCAACCGGGAGCGTATGTCATAGTTGAAGCCAAGAGCCCGAATCTTTATGAGATTTATAATCAGGCCATGTTTCTGAATCCGAAACTGGATACGGAAAATGTTGAAATACTTGGCATAGGTTACGGTTACAAAGATGCGGTGGATTGTGTCACTAAGATGATACTGGCCAGAAAAGATTTTTAAACTAAACCATTAAACAAGGAGGAATTGATGATTGTCCTGACGATATTAAAAGTCATAGGCGGCATACTCCTCCTTTTTTTGTTGCTGATCCTGCTGCTTCTGGCAGTGATTCTGTTTGTTCCCATAAGATATGCTTCCGAAGGATATAAGGGCGAGGAGTTAACGGATTATAGTATAAATTTCAAAGCCGACTGGCTGATGAAAATCGTACGTTTCAAAGCCGTCTATACAGATGAGGGACTTCAGATGTTTCTGAAAGTGTTATGGATAACTCTCATGAAATCTCCGGAGGAGGATGAACCTCAAGAGGAAGCAGAAGCTTTGAGAGAAGAGGATTTGGAAGAGACAGAATCCGAGGAGGATGAAAATGTGACTTCTAAAGAGAATGTTGACTCGACAGATATTTTATTAGAAAAGGCAGAAGAAACCGGTTCAGACGATGATCAAATCGTAGAAGACACCGAAAAAACATCGGAAGCAATGGTTAAACCGGAAGAAACATCGGTGACTGTTACCGAATCATCAGAGATTTCGAATCTGGAACAAGCTGATGTTGAAGATATCAGTACAACCGAAACTGATATTACCGATGAAGTATCCGTCATAGAACCTTCGGATGATATGGAACCGGTTGAACCTGATCAGGAAAAAGAACCTTCCGAAACTTCGGAGCAAAGCCCTGAGCAGGCACCCGACAGCAAAAAATCCAACACCAGACATATAATAGAAAAAACACTTTTAGATAAAATCAAAGAGCAATTTGCGGCATTTCTTGGTAGAATAAAGGATGTTGTTCAAAATATAAACAAAATAAGAGAACAGATAAACGATCCTGAAAATCAGAAGGCAGTCGGGCTTCTCGTAAAAAATGTCCGGTATCTTATAAAACACTATAAATTCCGAGTGCTGAAGGGACATTTTGTATATGGATCAGAAGATCCTGCAACTGTGGGTCAGGTTCTGATGTACCTGAGTTTGCTGCATCCTCTGTATGGAAGAGAGTTTTCCATCGAACCGGTATTCAACAGACCTGTTATGAAAGGGGATATGAACTTCAAAGGACATATCAGGCTTATACATCTTTTGGTCTCGATCGTTGAACTTATGATGAATAAAAAAATCCGACTGGTAGTCGCAAACCATTTCAAGGGGGATTAATGATGGATGAAAATAACAACAATAATGTACAGAATATTTTAAACACTCTGTTTCAGGGGATGGATGGTTTTGTAAATTCCAAGACAGTTGTGGGCGAGCCTGTTAAGGTTGGTGATGCAACATTGATCCCGCTTATTGAAGTCAGCTGTGGTATGGGAGCAGGAGGATTTGTAAAGCCCAAGGAGACAAAAGAGGGAGAAGGCGGTGCGGGAGCATTAAGCTCAAGGATCACCCCGACAGCTATTCTTATTTTACAGGGCGGCAACACTAAGCTTGTTAATATCAAGAATCAGGATGCCATGACAAAGATCCTAGATATGCTGCCGGAAGCCATCGATAAGATAACCGGCGGAAACAGAGTCTCCAGGGATGCCCAGGCTGCTGCCGACAAAATAGCTGATAATGCTGAAGACACATATATGGTGGATGAGATTTGATCCGGCTGTCACTCTGAAATTGCAGATGTCAGCTGCAGACCGGCCAGATCCGGTTATGCACCGGATGTTGCAGCTTAACATAGCCTGAGCAAATCGTCAGCTTGGCAATTATTGCTAAATTTGATCCTCGTAATAAAAGTTTTTTTTGTAAAATAAAGCTTGCATTATAGAATGATATTTGATAGTATATTCAAGTCGCGAATTCAGATGTGCATCTGATTCGATTATTGTGAAAGGGAGGTGCAACCATGGCAAAATGCGCAGTTTGTGAGAAGGCAGTTCACTTCGGAAATAAGGTAAGCCATTCACATAGAAGATCAAACAAGATCTGGAAGGCTAACGTTAAGTCAGTCAGAGTTATGGTAAATGGCGGTACAAAGAAGATGTATGTATGTACTTCCTGCTTAAGATCTGGCAAGGTTCAGCGTGCAATCGGTACATCTAAGACTGTTGAAGCAAACGCTTGATTCAGGATCGTCTAGTTGATGTATGATAGGGTATTACGAGAGCATTTTCGTAATACCCTTTTTTCATGCAAGAGCGCTCTCTTGTGGTCACCGGACCAAAGTAAGAGTGCATGGTTATGATATATATGTTATAATCAAAAGACATGGGTACATCTGAAAGACAGTATCGTAGGATGTGCCTTATGTTAATGCGTGGTTTTAACTGAAGATTTTTTATATGAATTAAGATATTTCTGGAGGTACTTTATGAAAGGAACAATCGCATCCAAGCTGGGTGAAATTCAGATCAATCCCGATGTTATTGCTACCTATGCAGGAACTACCGCGATAGAGTGTTTTGGAATCGTTGGTATGGCTAAGGTGTCATATCAGTCCGGTGGTCTTGTAAAGCTTCTTAAGAGAGAAAGTCTTACAAAGGGCATCATGGTGAAGATTGAGGATAATGAGATCCTTCTGGATTTCCATGTCATCGTTTCCTATGGTGTCAGCATCAAGGCAGTTGCCGACAACCTTATCGAAAACGTAAGATATAAAGTTGAAGAGTATACCGGTATGAAGGTAAAGAATGTAAAGATTTACGTTGAAGGCGTAAGAGTTATTGATTGATGTACCGGTTTTAAAGGAGCTGATTAGAGCTGCATCTGTATGCAGATTAAAGCTCCCCAAAGCAACGTTAATATAGGAGGAATTACCTGTGGGTAATCAGATTGATGCAAAAAAGTTAAAGGATGCTTTTCTTGCAGCCGCAAATAATCTCAATGCGAATAAGGAATACATCAACGAGCTCAACGTATTTCCTGTTCCGGACGGTGATACCGGAACCAATATGACCATGACTATCATGTCAGCTGCAAAGGAGGTTGCTGCCATTGCAGAGCCTACCATCGATAATGTGGCTAAGGCCATGGCCAGCGGTTCGCTCCGCGGTGCAAGAGGAAACTCGGGAGTTATATTAAGCCAGCTGATCAGAGGTTTCACAAAGGAGATACGTGAGAATTCCGGGTCAGGTTATATTGACGGGCTTACTCTTGCAAGAGCCTTTAATCGGGCAGTTGAGACTGCATATAAGGCGGTAATGAAGCCTAAAGAAGGTACGATACTTACCGTAGCCAAGGGAATGGCAGATTGTATCACAGAAGTATCTGTATCAGAAGAAGATATCGTCAAGATGCTTTCTGATGTAATAGCTTACGGAGATGAAGTTCTTGCCAAAACCCCGGAGATGCTTCCGGTATTGAAAGAAGCAGGTGTTGTTGATTCAGGCGGACAGGGACTTATGACTGTGGTAAAGGGTGCGCTTTCCATAGTAAAAGGTGAGAAGCTTGACATAGATGTTAAGGATCTTGAAATCGATGTAAATCCTTCCGCAGCACCTGTAAGCGAGAGAAAATCCAGAGGAGACATTTCAACAGCCGAGATCAAATTCGGTTATTGTACGGAGTTTATGGTTAACGGTGACCATGAATTTACAGATGAAGAGGTTGACGGTCTCAGAGACTGGCTGAACGGTGTGGGAGACTCTATCGTTTGCTTTTCGGATGAAAATGTCATCAAGGTCCATGTGCATACCAACCACCCCGGTGATGCCTTTGAAAAGGGTCTCAGCATGGGATATCTCTCAAAGATGAAGGTTGATAATATGAGACTTGAGCACAACGAAGTTCTCATTAAGGATGCGTCAAAGATCGCCGCAGAGGAAGCCTCTGCAAGAAAGGATGATGAAGCCGGAGTTGCAAGCAGTGAACCTATGAAGGAATTCGGTTTCATTTCTGTTTCTGCCGGTGACGGTCTCACTGAAATCTTTAAGGGAGTCGGTGTTGACTACGTTATCGAAGGCGGACAGACCATGAATCCTTCAACCGAGGATATCATAAATGCCTGTGAGAAGGTTAATGCCAAGACAGTTTTCGTTTTGCCTAACAATAAAAACATTATCCTTGCAGCAAATCAGGCTAAGGCAATTGTTGAGGACAAAACCATCATGGTTGTGCCTACAAAAACCATTCCTCAGGGAATATCCGCTATGATAAGCTTCAGCCCGGATATGACCGCAGACGAAAACTTTGAAGCTATGAAGGATGCTTCAGAATATGTAAGTTCTGCCGAGATCACCTATGCTGTCCGTAATACTACAATTGACGGCCATGCAATAGAGGAAAACGATATCATGGCTCTGGGTGATGAAGGACTTCTTTCTGTTCAGAAGGACATCGGAAAAGCTGTGGAGGAAGCAGTTTCAAAGATGGTAAACAGCGAGTCTGAGATTATTACCATTTATTACGGACTTGATGTGAAAGAGGAAGAGGCGGAAAAGCTTGCGGGAGTCATCCGTAAGAAGTACCCGTCCCTGGAGACAGAGCTTCAGTTTGGCGGACAGCCGATATACTACTACTTCCTTTCAGTAGAATAAGCATTTTATCCTGAAGATGTGTCGGATGGATAAGCCGACATTATCATCACACAGATTATAGACCATATTTCGCTCCTGAGATTACTCGGGAGCGATTTTCAGTTCACGATAAGGCTGTGGAATATGTACCGGTCTAAATCCGGCACACAGAAATCCTGTAGTTAAGGCATAGAATATACCTATATAGAAAGTATGGAACTAAAAGATCTTAAGGGCATTGGTCCAAAAACAGAAAAACTATATAACAAGCTCGGAATATATTCAGTTAATGATTTGCTGTATTTTTTCCCCAACACATATGTGAGCTTTCATAAACCTGTCCCCATAGGGAATCTTCAGGAGGGTGAAGTGCAGGCGGTGACAGGTATGCTGGAAAAAGATGCGGCTGTTGTCAGAATGCACGGACTCCTTATGACCAGTGTATATTTAAAGGATATTTCCGGAAGACTCAGGATCACCTGGTTCAATGCGCCCTTTCTCCGGAATACCCTGAGAGCCGGATCAATGTTTGTTTTCATGGGAAAAGTCGGAAGCTACAACGGCCAGAAAACCATGAACCAGCCAAAGCTCTTTTCTCCCGAGGCTTATGAAAAGAAAGTGGATACCCTTGAGCCTGTTTACAGTCAGGTGAAGGGCTTGTCCAATGCCTCCATCGTGAAAGCAGTCAGTCAGGCCATAGAGGTGGCTGAGTATAAGACGGATTTTGTCCCCGCTGCCATAAGATACAATAGAAACCTTATGGAAATGAAGGATGCTGTGGCACATGTTCATTTTCCGGATACCATAGAGGACTTTGAAAAGGCCAGAGGCCGTCTTGCCTATAATGAACTTTTTTTGTTTTCATTAGCCCTCGTGAAGAAGAAGCAGAATACGGAGGATCTGAAATCCTGCTTTAAGCTTACTCCTGATAAACGTGTAGATGATTTTATAAAAAAGCTTCCGTTCTCTCTGACAAATGGTCAGTCTGAAGCCATTAAAATCATAAGAAAAGATCTCTCTTCCGGAATGATCATGAACAGACTTCTTCAGGGAGATGTAGGTTCCGGAAAGACTATAGTTTCCTTTGTGGCCTGTCTTGAAACAGCACTTAACGGTTATCAGGCAGCTATCATGGCTCCCACAGAAATCCTGGCAGGTCAGCATTATGACAAAATGAAAAAGCTTCTGGAGGACAATGATCTGAACCTTAAGGCAGTGCTGGTTACGGGATCACTCAAGGCAAAAGAGCGACGGGAGATCTATGAGGAGATCGAAAACCATAAAGCAGATATAATCATAGGCACCCATGCACTGTTTCAGGAAAAGGTTATCTATAAAGATCTGGCTCTGGTGGTCACGGATGAGCAGCACAGATTCGGAGTCAACCAAAGAAAGACATTAAACGAAAAGGGAAGAAGTCCCCATATACTGGTAATGTCGGCGACCCCCATTCCCCGTACTCTGGCAATGCTTATGTATGCGGACATGCAGGTCTCTATGATAAAAGAGCTTCCATCCAATCGTTTGCCCATAAAGAATGCTGTTGTGAATGAAGGCTATCGTCAGAAAGCCTATAAGTTTATATACGACGAGATAAAGAAAGGAAGGCAGGCCTATATCATTTGTCCGATGGTTGAAGAGAATGATATTCTTGACCTTGAAAATGTTACCGACTATGTTTCGAAGATTCGGAGGGTGTTCCCCAAGGAGATAAAGGTAGAAAAGCTTCACGGGAAAATGAAACCCAAAGAAAAGGATGAAATAATGGAGCGTTTCCTGAAAAAGGAAATCGATATTCTTGTATCCACTACTGTGGTTGAGGTGGGCGTGGATGTGCCCAATGCCACAGTCATGATGGTTGAGAATGCAGAGCGCTTCGGACTTGCGCAGCTTCACCAGCTCAGGGGACGTGTGGGGAGATCCTCTCATCAAAGCTTTTGTATTTTTGTGGATACGGAGAATTCAAAAAAATCAAAGGAAAGACTTTCGATACTTGCGTCCTCCAATGACGGCTTCCATATAGCAGAGGAGGATCTCAGACTGAGGGGCCCCGGAGATATCTTCGGCATCAGACAGTCGGGAGCTTTGGATTTCAGTATTGCGGATATATATCAGGATAAGGAGCTCCTGCAAAAGGCATCGGAAGATGCAATTTATGTGTTTAGGACAGATCCTGGACTTGCAAATCCTGAAAACATGGAACTGAGACACGAACTTGATATGTTTCTGGAAGAAAGCTACGTTCTTTAGTATAAAATAAAGTTCATGGATAAGCATTTCCTCAGTTGTAAATAATGCATTCTTAATGTAGAATCATTTCGCGATGATGTTTTTGATAAGTGATGTACAGAACGTAATCAAGGTTTGATGATAAACTTATAATTGCAGGGTCGGATACAAGCTATATCATCTGGCTTATGACTGTCCCCCGGGAGGTAATGATATGAGAGTTATTGCAGGAACTGCAAGAAGACTTTTGCTTAAAACCATAGATTCGATGGATACACGCCCCACAACGGATCGTATCAAGGAAACCCTTTTTAATATGCTTCAGTTTGAAGTGCCGGGTATCGATTTCCTTGATCTTTTTTCCGGATCCGGAGGGATCGGTATAGAGGCTCTTTCCAGAGGCTCAAGGAGAGCGGTATTTGTGGAAAACAATCCGAAGGCAGTAGCCTGCATACAGGAAAACATTGAGCACTGTCGCTTTGAGGACAGATCCCTGGTTATGAGCTCGGACTATATGTCAGCTTTAAACCGGCTGAATGGAAAAGGTTATCACTTTGGTGTCGTTTTCATGGATCCTCCTTATAATAAGGGCTTTGAGAGAAAAGCTATGGAGCTGATGCATGACGCAGATTATGTTGATGACAATACTCTTTTTGTTATAGAAGCAGATCTTAATGATGATATATCGGAAGATATAACAAAAATGGGTTATGAGCTCCAAAAAGAGAAAACATATAAAACAAATAAACATGTTTTCTTCAAAAAACTGCAATAGTTTGGAAAATGTTGCTGTTTACAAGCGATAAGTTTACGTGCTATAAATATATACCGAGAAAGAAGAAGAGATATGATAGTAGGTGTTTATCCCGGTTCCTTTGATCCGATTACATATGGTCATCTTGATATTATAGAAAGAGCCTCGAAGATGGTTGATAAGCTGATAGTCGGGGTTCTCGTAAACAGCTCGAAAACTCCGTTGTTTTCGATGGATGAACGTGTTAGAATGATTGAGGATTTGACTCGGGATTATGCTAATGTCGAGGTCAGATCATTTGATGGCCTCACTGTGAACTTTGCAAGAGATTGCGGAGCGACAGTTATGGTCAGAGGGCTTCGTGCAGTAACTGATTTTGAGTATGAACTTCAGCTTGCACAGACCAACAAGGTCATAGCACCCGATATTGATACTATGTTCTTAACTACAAATCTTAAGTATTCTTATCTTAGTTCCAGTACGGTGAAAGAAATCGCCAGCTATGGCGGAATGATTCATGAATTCGTTCCGGAAAATGTAGAGAAAAAAATCAAAGAAAAATATAAAAAATAACGTAAGGGTGGAATAGATAAATGAGCAGAATAGAACAGTTAATTGGTGAGATTGAAGAATACATTGACGGCTGCAAATTTCAGCCTCTTTCAAATACAAAGATTCTTGTAAATAAAGAAGAGATGGAGGAGCTTCTCGTTGAGCTCAGACTCAGAGTGCCTGATGAGATAAAGAAATACCAGAAGATCATTTCACAGCAGGATGCTATTCTGGCTGATGCAAAGAGCCAGGCAGATGCTATGATCCAGGATGCTAAACAGCAGACTGAAGAGATGGTTTCAGAGAATGAAATCATGCAGCAGGCATACAACAAGGCCAATGAACTTGTTCAGCAGGCACAGGCACAGGCTGATCAGATCCTTGCCAATGCAACAGCCGAGGCAAACAGCGTTAAGGCCAGCGCTATTTCATATACAGATTCTATTCTTGCATCTATAGAAGCACTTATGAGCAATTCTATTTCTGAACAGCATCAGAGATTCCAGGCTATGCAGGATAGCATGCAGAAGACCTACAGTGTTGTTGTAAACAATAGAAGAGAGCTCAACAATGCTATGCAGCCTACACCTTCACAGGCTTCTGTTTCACCTATGGAGCCACAGTATAACGACGATTATGCTGCGCAGGATGATTATCAGAAGTAAGCATTGGCGGTCAGACTGATATAGAAGCGGATGCCGTTTAGAGCATCGAATATTCGGAATTTCCTGAAATGTTACAAACACAATCCATGTCTGAACAGGCTTACGACCATACCGGGATAGTACGGTGCCGGTCAGTAAAATGAAAAAAGGAGACGGTTCTCACCGTAGAACCGTCTCCTTTTGCTTTTGAATTTAAAAATCCGGGAACCACCTCATAGTGGTCCCCGGATTTTTGCAAGATGTTCATAGGGCAGGATGAGCCTGCCTTTATAAAGACCGCAGCCGTCATTCATGGTATTGTTATCCAAAGCGTTGAACATGTTGACATTAACTTTGGATAAATCTAAGTTTCTGAGTTCGATGATGCGGTTATAGGCTTCGTCAAAGTAAAGGTTTTCGCCAACAGGAATAGTGTTCCTCTGAACCAGAGGATTATCCTGCTTTTTCTCGTAAAAATAATGGTTTGCCGTACCTATCTCGGCATAGTCATCCATATCCTTTGTTCTTAGCTGAACTTCTGTGAAATTTCTGGAAATTCTGTCATAAAAGGTAATATGCAATGAGCGATATCCTGAGGAACGTGGATTAACTATATAATCCCTGTAATAGGGCATGACTGCACCGGACAGTAAGGGAGAAGTGTTTGGCTGTTTCAGATTGGCAAGCTCTGCGGTGAAACCGCGTTCTTCAAGAAACTCCGGCAGAACATTAGCCATTTCATACAGATACTTCAGTTCTTCTGTCTCGAGATCCTGTCCTTCCGAACGATTGCTTGGAGGAAGGGATATGACTATCCTGTAGGCGATAAGATCCCGGAAATTGTTCACCTTTGCCTTAAGTGCCGAAATAGGTGGATATTCATTGTGCTCAAGATAATAATCATAAATAAACTGCACGATGTAGCCGTTGAATTTCTTTTCGGCTCTTAATATGGATTTGATGCGTCCCTTTAAATTAAAGGATAAATAAGGATATTTTTCGGACAAATATATGTAGAAGTCCTGGATACGCTGGGATTCAGACGTAAGGAATTCATTATGTTCAAGGATTTCCGACAGCTCCAGTAAAAAATTACAATGAGCGATATCCAGCTGATTCCGGGTCAAAAGAGCATCTTTTTTCAGATCTGCACTGTACTTATGCAGAATTTCCAGAACAGTATAGCCTTCGTACAAATAATCATTAAGTTTAACCATAGCTAATTATAATTGAAATTTTTTTCTGAATCAGTTTTTGTATATGTTAAATGATGTTTATACAAGTAGATATTATCATACTTTGGTAAATCGTTCAAAAAATGTGAAATTATTATTTAATAAAAGGATATATTTTCGTAAAATGTGCCGACATATACGTACATGATAGTGAAAATATTTTCCGATTTGTGGATATGAAGGTTCAGGATGTTCCGCAGCATTCCGGAAGCTGTTTGTTGGAAGAAAACTGAGATTTACTTTTAAAAGGATTTTGTGATGAATGAGTATAATGTCATTGAAAACGGGAACAAGAAAACCGGTAGCTGGTATGGTTTTACACCTTTATCCGTTGTAGGTGATGTTTTAGCATACGCAGAAGATGTTTTGGGCAAGATCAAGACCGATTTTGATTTTCCAAAGCATTCTTTGGTTTATTTTGATTTCACCATTTTTGATCCTTCCACTGACAGTCAGGTGACAAATCAGGACAGCAAGACTATGGAGGACTTGTTTTCTGTTGTTCGTGACCTTTTTAAAGATGAACATATTTCACGTCTTTCTGAAGACAAGTATTTTTTCTGTTCTGAAACTTTTGGACTTATTGAAAAGCTTGAAAACCTGAATACGGCTGTTCTTTCTGGGGAAAAAGGAGAGCTCATACAGCTGAATGCAGGAATCTATAATATGAGTACAGACGATATTGCTGTTATGATCGATTGTGATCTTGCTAAGATTGCCTGTGACCATATAAGAGACGATCCAGACAGGTTTTATTGCGTTTATAAGCCGGGATTTGATAAAACCGATGCCCTTGAAGCCTATATTCTTGAAAATGTTGATTCAGCATTGGCCTCCGGCAATATCGAAGTTTATTATCAGCCCATCATCAGGACTCTTTCCGGAAGGGTTGCTGGGGTTGAAGCATTGGCCCGCTGGATCGATCCTGTAAAGGGAGTTATTCTGCCCCTTAGATTTATCGGTGCCCTGGAAAATAACGGACTATCCTATAAGGTTGACGAGTATATCGTTTCAAAGGTGACATATCCATCGGGGACGGTTCTCGCCGGCGAGAACCGTCCCCGATGGATACGTGTAACTAAAAAGAAGAAGGAGAGGGGTTTCCTCTCCTTCATTTCTGTCAGTTCAATTTAAAATCTGCGGGGAAATCATCGTAGAACAATGAAAGAAATCTGGGGGTTCCCTTGATGCCCAGTTCATCCAAAAGCTTTGCGAAAATCTCATCCAATTCTTCTTTAGTGAGATTTTTGTCTGAATCCGTCATTTCCCAAGGATATAAGGGCATCCACAGGAGACAGTCTCCGAAGAATTCTTCTCCCACGAAACCAAGAAAACCGGTTGTGCCATGGTCTATATTGAGAACCAGGCCGATTATGTAGGGAAAAAAGTCCATGCCATGGTCATAAAGTACAGACTCAAAATCATTGTCACTTATTTTGTTATCATAATAGAGCCAGCCCAGCATATCATCCAATTCAACTTCGGGATAGAGACTTTGAACGATACCTCTGTGCTTTGTTATGAAGCTGATGACAGCTCCGCAGCTGAGATCATTTAGCTGGATGCCATATCCGCTTATGGCTCCTTTTCCGAAATCACGTTTGTTTATACCCATTTCACAACCCTTCCTTTATGAAATCTACATGCTGTTTCTTATTTGATTTTTACCCGTTCCAAATATCCTTACTTAATTTAATGATACCATAACGAAAGATTTAAATGTAGTTGCTTAATAAAAAAGTGCGAGGCAAAACACCTCGAACTTTTCAGCATTAAAGGACCGTAGAAAGAAAAACGTCTTTCATACAGACCGGCGGTCAATGGATGAGCAGAGGAGGAAAAACTCAACTGTTCTAATTAAAGCTTCATATCTCCGGGGTTCACCCAGCCAAGTTTTGTAAAGAACATATTGAATACCGGGCACAAAACTGCGGGAAGGATGAAGCATATCAGAAATAAAGCAATCCAGTCATTTGCTGTGATAGCAGCCTTTGTACCGGCCTGAATGTCATTAAGCCAGCCTGTGTAAACACCGATCTGTCCGACAAATCCGCAGGTTCCCATACCGGATGAAATAGGAGTTCCGTTCATCTGCATTTTGAAAACGCAGGTTGCGAGAGGTCCTGTGATGGCGGAACAGAGTATAGGTGCGATCCATATACGTGGATTCTTAACTATGTTTCCCATCTGAAGCATGGAGGTTCCTATACCCTGGGATACGAGACCGCCCACGCCGTTTTCTTTATAACTCATAAATGCAAAGCCTACCATCTGGGCACAGCAGCCTGCAACTGCGGCACCTCCCGCAAGTCCCGTAAGGCTTAAAGCCGCACATATGGCAGCGGAAGAAATAGGAAGTGTCAATGCTATGCCCACGATAACAGACACTAAAATCCCCATTATGAAAGGCTGCTGAGCGGTAGCCCACATGATGAGAGTTCCTGTTTTCATGGCTGCTTTACCAAGTGCCGGGGCCCACAGAGCAGAGAGGAAAATGCCTATACCTATAGTCAGAAGAGGAGTTACAAGAATGTCTATCTTTGTCTCCTTTGATATGGCTTTACCTGCCTCAGCTGCGAAGATTGCCACAAAAAGTACCGCGAGAGGTCCGCCTGCACCGCCCAAAGCATTGGAAGCGAAGCCTACAGTTATGAGAGAAAACAGAACCAATGGCGGGCAGTGAAGTGCATAACCGATGGCAACAGCCATTGCCGGACCGCTCATTGCGGAAGCAAGTCCGCCGACGGTGTATTTCGTTCCGGCGATAGTTGCCACTGTGTTGGTCAGAAACGGAATATGGAGCTGTGAACCAAGTGTGTTAATGATGGTTCCTATAAGAAGTGAAGCAAAAAGTCCCGGTGCCATGGCACCCAGAGCATCGATAAGATAACGTTTCACTGAAATCTCGATATCCTTACGTTTCAGAAATGATTTGAAGTTTTCCATAGTATCCCCCTTAGACGTAAAACGAATGATAAAATCCGTGATACGGATCAAATTGCAAAGTTAATAGGAATGATAAAATATTGTCATCCGAAGAAACTGCAATTGAGAAACATTTTACACTAAAGAAGAGATATATAAAATTATATTTTTGAATAGCTACTATTATTTTTTATGAATTTTGTAAAAATAAAAAATCTTTTGTTATAGTAAAAATAATTTCTGCCGATATAATAGATAGTAAAGAAATTTCGTGCAACAAATTTGCAAAACCGGGTGAGTAATTGTACGGGTCTAAAATGTGTGTCGGCAGCAAATGGCAGGATTTGTATGTAAACTCACCGATTAGTCTTGATATAGCCGGTTAGATTGACATCTGTGTGTCAGATATAAACGGCGGAAATCATGCATTTATAGATGAGGAGGTATTTCATTCATGGTTATTAACGAGACTAGAATTTACAAGAACATTGCGGACGGAAAACATGCTGCCGTTATCAATGAAGAGGAGGGTAAGATCACTCTTGTCACGGGAATGGCAAACATTTTCACTGTTACCGCAAAAGAACTTGCATCGGCATTTACACCGACCCATAATACGTTTTCTTTGGAAGACATGGATCTTTGGCAGTTGCAGGTGCTGGACAGATAAGACGATCACCTTGGCGGGCGACCGTCTTTTTTTATTGGGGGAAAACAGTTCAGCCGGCAATGGCTCGCAAAGACCGTGGTCGGCTCTTTTCCCCACCATCCGGAGTTATTGGAACCACTGATTGACCTTAAAACTCAGAATTCAGAATATAAGTCAATGTAATCTGTCATTCAGTATGACTCAAATCCTGATTACCTGAAATTGAGTCAATGTAACCTGTCATTCAGTATGACTTAAATCCTGATTACCTGAAATTGAGTCAATGTAACCTGCCATTCAGTATGACCCAAATCCTGATTACCTGAAATTGAGTCATTATAACCTGCCATTCAGGATGACTCAAATGCTGGTAAACGGAATTTGGGTCAATGTAATGCCTTGTTCACTGCGAAAATAAGGCATACCGGCTGAACTGTTCTACATATCAATCAAACTTGCATGTCGCCCTGAAAATATATAGAATAAAAATCTGTACAGTAAAGAGCAACTTTAAAATGTTTTTGAGGTTTTTAATATATGAATAAAATTGTGATTTCGGATGTTGATGGAACTTTGGTGAAGGATGGGACTTTGGATATCAATCCGGAGTATTTCGAAGTGGTAAAGGAATTACTGGATAAAGGGATTCAGGTGGTGATTTCCAGCGGCAGGTCTTTCTCCAGTGCTTCGAAGCTTTTAGGTTCATTTGTGAATGAATTATATTTTATTTGCGATGGCGGAACCAGCATATGGAAGGATGGGAAGATCATCAAAAACTTTCCTATGGAAGAAAGTCTCTGGAAGGGGTTGTTCAGGGATGCAATGAAGATTCCGGGGTGTGATGGTTTTATATCAACAGGAGCTTCAGGATATGCACTTGATCCGGATAGTGAGATGTATCGCTGGCTTACTGAGTCCTATGGGTTTGAAATGACTCCTATGAAGGATATCGATGATATAAAGGATCCGGTTATCAAACTTTCGGTTTTTCATGGTGTTGACTGCGAGGAGGCATGCAGGGAAGGCTTTACTCCGAAATGGAAGGATAAAGCGAAGATTGCTTCAGCCGGAAGTGCCTGGATGGATTGTGTGGAGAAGAATGCAAGCAAGGGGACTGCATTAAAGTGGCTTCAGGAGTATCTCGGCATCGGTAAAGTGGATACTTATGCCTTCGGAGATAATATTAATGACATAGAAATGCTAAAAAGTGCCGGACACAGCTACGCTGTCGGAAATGCGAGAGATGAGCTTAAGGCTGTTGCAGATGAAGTGATAAAGCCGTATTGGGAAGATGGCGTACTTGAGGTACTAAAGTCATTACTCTGATAATCAGTTTTCCCGAGGATTCCGGAAAACTCACTTTGCGAGATACGGTTTTTGATGATGTCAAAACCGTTCTTACGGATATCAAAGCATCTACGGATATCAATGCATCTATGTAAATCAGATATTCTATAGATGAATAAACTCAATATGATCGAGGAAATGAATGACTTTTAAAATATCTCTGCCGGTATTGTTACTGGCATTTTTCTTTCTTCTTTCCTGTGGAATATCAAATCCCATGCGGGAATCTTCGCAGGAATTTTCCGAAGAAACGTTAAGACAGGAATCTGTAAACGAAAAATCCGAAACAGAAGCCTATATAGAAACGTCATTGGAAGCTGTTCAGATAATGTCAACATATGCCGGCGAAGGTTCAAAGCTTGATGGCATATATGTGCCTGCAGTCTTCAATTATTCCGGGGGCAGCGGCAGGGTGACGATATCCTGTGAAGAGGTTGAGCTTTCAGGCGGAGAGGCGATAGCTTCCATAGCTTTTTCAAGCCCGAATTATGAGTATATCCGTGTTGATGATTTAAAGATCACCGGAGAATATACGGAGAAAACATCGACTTTCAAGGTCCCCGTGAAGCTTGATGAGGAGATGACGCTCATTGGCTGCACCACGGCTATGTCCTCACCTCATGAAATTAGCTACACGATATACATTTCTCTCGATGAAATATCGGGAGCGACAAATAACCCTGCTAGTAGTGCCGGAGTAAAAGATCAGATCAATGATCTGTCTTTAAATCTTACAAAGGATATTTCCACCATAGAAGGCCTGAAATATGATCATTCTATGGAGCTGAAGTATGCAAAGGGATTTGCGGTTCATTATTATGAAAATGATGTAAAGCTTATTTCTGTTATAGATGGAAGCCGGTATCTTGTAATTCCGGAGGGAGCCGAAGAACCGGGCAAGCTTCCGGAAAACACCACTGTTATCAGGAAACCTGTCAGCAACATATATCTTGCCGCAACGAGTGCCATGTCACTTTTTGATGCCATGGGAGCTATGGATACCATCGGTTTTACCGGCACAGATGTGTCAGGCTGGAGCATTGAAGCACCAAAGGAAGCATTGGAATCCGGAAGGATGAAGTTTGCGGGAAAGTACAGTGCGCCGGATTATGAAATGTTGCTTACCGGAAACTGTGGACTGGCTATAGAATCCACCATGATCCTTCATGAGCCCAATGTGAAGGAGCAGCTTGAGGCTTTGGGAATTCCGGTTTTTACAGACTGGTCCAGCTATGAAACTAGTGCTCTGGGGCGCACAGAATGGATACGTTTGTACGGAGCCTTACTTGATGAAGAGGAAAAGGCGGAAGCATTCTTCAAGGATGAAGTGTTGCGGTCAGGGGCCGATACCGGCTTCGAAAAGACGGATAAAACCGTTGCCTTTTTCCATTTCAACACCCGGGGGCTCGCCATAGTCCGGGATTCGGGAGATTATGTTTCTGCCATGATAAGAGACGGCGGCGGCATCAATGTTTTCGATTCCATCGACTCCGGAAGTACGGGCATATCTATGGAGGAGTTCTATTCAAAAGCTTCCGAAGCAGATTTTCTCATCTACAACACAAACATCGATACGGATGTAAAAACCCTCAGCGACCTTCTGAACAAAAGCCCGCTGCTAAAGGATTTCAAAGCGGTAAAGGAGGGTAATGTTTACCTTATTGACAGGAAATTCTATCAGTCCACCGACAGGGTTTCCGAATTCGCGAAGGACATAAACATCATTTTGACCGGCAAAGATGAAGCTGCGTCTTTTCTTGTGAAATGCAGTTAATGCACCGGATAATAAGTGCCATAAGTGAAAAGAGTTGTTTATTTATATAGTTCTTAAAAGTGGGCTAAATAATAATGATTGAAAATAACACTAAAAAAAGAATACATCGATATCTATGTGTCGGCATCTTTCTGGTCCTGGCATTTTCTGCCGTATTTGTACTCAACCTTACAACAGGCAGTGTGCCGGGTTCGGTAAAAGAGATCCTTGAAGCCCTGACAGGTAAAGCCGGTGATTCCAATGTTGTGAAGATCATCCGGATCATCAGGCTGCCGAGGGTTATCATGGCGGCCCTTCTGGGCGGGGCTCTTGCGGTATCCGGGTTTCTGCTTCAGACCTTTTTCGGAAACCCCATAGCCGGACCTTTTGTGCTGGGAATCTCTTCAGGAGCCAAATTCACGGTTGCCCTCAATATGATTTTCTGGGTAAATATGTCAAAATCCGGCTCATCGCTTGCCATGATTCTTTCAGCCTTTGCAGGAGCACTTTTGTCAACAGCATTCATTATTCTTGTTTCGGGCAGCGTCCGGCATAAAGCGGGACTCTTAGTGGCCGGCATCATGATAGGCTATATATGTTCCGCGGCTACGGATTTTCTTCTGACCTTTGCTGAGGACAAGGACATCATTAATCTGCGAGGGTGGTCCATGGGAAGCTTTTCCGGTATGAGCTGGGACGGGGTTTTTGTATCCACCGTGGTTATAGGCATTACCCTCATCATCACGTTTCTTTTATCTAAACCCATAGGGGCACTACGGCTTGGAGAGAATTATGCAAAAAGTATGGGTGTCAATGTTAAGGTCTTCCGCATAGTCATCATACTTTTATCAAGTGTTCTTTCAGCATGTGTAACCGCCTTTGCGGGACCGGTTTCTTTTGTGGGTATAGCAGTTCCGTTTCTATCAAAACAGATGCTTAAAAGCTCGGATCCTGTGGTACTGATTCCGGTATCCTTTATGAGCGGTGCGGTTTTCTGCATGCTATGTGATCTTATTGCAAGATGTACCTTTGCTCCGACGGAGCTTAATATCAGCACCGTTACAAGTATTTTTGGAGCGCCGATAGTTATTTTTATGCTGATGGACAGGAGGCTGGATGGAAAGGCCTGAAAATTACACCGACAAAAAAGCCCTGAAACAGAAGGGATCTTCTGCAGGGGATGACAGTGATGCCGCCATGAAAAATATCATCAGACCCAACGGACTTTCCGTCAGGGATGACAGTGATGTCGCCATGAAAGATATCATCCGGCTCAACGGACTTTCCGTCGGGTATGAGGGTGATGCCATCATAGAGAACATTGATCTTGAAATCGGAAAGGGAGAGATAGTTACCCTGATAGGACCAAACGGAGCCGGGAAGTCCACTATTTTAAAGACTATCTCAAAGCAGCTTGAACCGGTTTTGGGAGCTGTCTATGTGAGCGGACGGGAGCTTAGGAAATTTGGTTCTTCAGAGCTTGCGAAAGTTCTGTCGCTGCTTCTCACCGAACGTATCGATCCGGAATATATGACCGGCAGAGACATTATCGAAACCGGAAGATATCCTTACACAGGAAAAATGGGGATACTGAACGAAAAGGATCATGCTGTGGTGGATGGGATCATAAAGCTTCTGGGAATTTCAGAGCTTGCCGAAAGACCCTTCAGGAAGCTCAGCGACGGGCAGAAACAGAGGATACTTATAGGAAGAGCTCTTGCCCAGGAGCCGAAGATACTGATACTGGATGAGCCCATGTCTTATCTCGACATTCGCCACAAGCTTGAACTGATAGAGATACTTAAAAAGTTGAGAAGTGAAAAGAATATCACCATAGTCATGTCACTTCATGAATTTGAGCTTGCCAGAGTTATTGCGGATAAGGTCATATGCGTAGGGGAAGAGGGCATCAGCAGGGCAGGGAAACCGGAGGAAGTGCTTCAGCCGGATGTGCTTAAGGAGCTTTACGGCATTACGGATGAGCAGTTTAAACTGTTGTTGCAATCCATGAGATTAGTGTTATAAATAGGATATCAATGTCGTTTTACCTGTCGTTGGCTGCAGTATATAGTACAGGGGGATACCTGAGAAGTGCAGCGGACGATTTGATAAATAGTTAATTTGGGGAGGAAAAATGAAAAAGAGAAAACTTACTGTTCTTTTAGCTGCAGTGCTTACATCAGTCACGATGGCAGCCTGCGAAAGCACAAGTGTACCTGAAGCAGGTGCAGAAACTGAAGCGGCTGCGGTTCAGGAAACTGAAACGGCTGAAGAAACAACAGGGGGAGCAAAGGAAGAAACCACTGCTGCATCAGGGGAAGCAAAAGAAGAAACCACCGCTGCATCAGGTGAAGCTTCCGGAGAGGATGATAAGGCAAAAGCCGATCATGTAGCGGAACTCATTGATGCCATCTATGTTCAGGAAAGAAACGATGACACGGATGATCAGTGCAGGGAGGCAAAGGAAGCCTGGGACGCCCTTACAGATGAGCAGAAGGAAATGGTTGAAGGTGAACATGCGGATCCCGATTATTTCGGAAGAGACACCGGCGATGCTTCAAAGGACGATCCTTTGAATGCGGACGACATTGGCGAAAACGAACTTCTGGTGGTAAGCTTTGGTACTTCCTTCAATAACAGCAGAGCAGAAGACATTGGCGGTATCGAAAAGTATCTTGCAGAGGAATTCCCGGACTGGTCAGTAAGAAGAGCTTTCACAGCACAGACCATCATTAACCATATACAGGCCCGTGATGAGGAAAAGATCGATAATGTTGAGCAGGCTCTGGAACGCGCAGTTGAAAACAAGGTAAAGCATCTTGTGGTTCAGCCTACACATCTCATGCATGGTGCGGAGTATGACGAGCTCTGCGACATACTTGCAGATTATGAAGATATGTTCGAGAGTGTCACCGTTGCCGAGCCTCTTCTTGGAGAGGTAGGAAAAGATGCGGATACCGTAAATGAAGACAAGGAGTCTGTAGCTGAGGCGATCACTGAGGAAGCGGTCAAAACCGCCGGCTTCAAGGATATAAAGGATGCAGAAAAAGACGGTACTGCTTTTGTATTTATGGGCCACGGAACCTCTCATACGGCAAAGGTGACCTACAGCCAGATGCAGGCACAGATGGAAAAGCTTGGATATGCCAATGTTTTCATCGGAACTGTTGAGGGTGAACCTGAGGATACAGCCTGTGAGGCGGTTATCGAAAAAATTAAGGATGCCGGCTACAGGAAGGTTATTTTGAGACCTTTAATGGTGGTTGCCGGAGATCACGCAAACAATGACATGGCCGGGGACGAGGATGACTCCTGGAAGAGCATGTTCCTTGCTTCGGAAGCATTTGACAGCGTGGACACACAGATCGCAGGTCTTGGCAGCATAAAGGAAGTTCAGGAGGTTTATGCCGCGCATTCCGGTGCTGCCATCAAGGCTTCACAGAAATCAGCCGGAACCAAAAGAACCACAGAAGAAGTAACTGCCCTTGAGGACGGAGAATATGATGCAAAGTTCACCACCGACAGCAGCATGTTCCATGTAAACGAGGCTAATGCAGACCTCGGAAAACTTACCGTGGAAGACGGGAGGATGACTATCCATGTAAGTCTTGCTTCAAAGAACATAGTGAAGCTTTTCCCGGGACTTGCAAAGGATGCAGAAAAAGCAGGGTCAAAGATATTAGAGCCGACTACGGATGAAGTTACCTATTCCGACGGAACAAAGGAAGAGGTATATGGCTTCGATATCCCGGTTGAGGAACTGGATCAGGAATTCGACCTTGCCCTCCTTGGAGCAAAAGGAAAATGGTACGATCATAAGGTGAAGGTGACATTGGCCTGACCATTTGATTTTTTGTATAGGCTTTGGTATTATCTGTTTACTGCTTTTTGCCGATTAGTATAATAAGAAACTAATCCCGGCGGCTTTTTTGGAGCCTGGTTTTCACAGGGATGGTTTCGGCTGATCAGCTTGGAACATCTGAAGTTCCGTGGCTCTCACGATTAAAAATTGTGAGCAGAGAGAGGACACATGTATGAATGCTATTAAGAAAAAAATAAATGGTTTTGAAGATCATTATATTTTATATATCTATGATGCAGATGACAGGGTGTACTCTGCATACATGGGGAAGGGCGATGAAGATCTGCTCATACTTCTGGACAGGTCTCAGGATGACAGATTTCAGGTAATGGAGGATTTTGTCGCCTACGTGGATGGACGTATAGAAGACGGCTCCATCGTTTCCACCTACGATAAACTGGCTGAGACGGTTGTTAAATGCACCAATGACAAGCTTCAGGAATTTAACCGGGATATAGAGCGGCTTGATAAGAAATATAATGATTCAAAAGCAGAGCTTGAGAAACAATCTCAAAAGCTTAAGCAGGATATGGGAGATGCGGTTGATGTAAATGGCATACAGGAAATAGATATTAACTCACCTTTGGGAAGACATATCATGGAGGCCCTGAGGGATCGCTTAAGTGCCATGTCTGCTGCACCACAGCCCATACCGTCCATGTTCCCTTACGGCAGAGCTTTTCAGATGAGGGCCAATGTTGACAAGGATGGAAGGGTTTCCTTCGGACCGGATGACGTCAGCAACATGATGACGGAAATCCTCTCCAACATCATAGTTGCAGAAGTAAAGAGCGGAAGAAACCTGAGTGAGGCCCTGGCAGATGTGGACAACATCGTAAATACGGTTTCTGCCAATGCCGCGAAACTGACCTTGAGATTTCGGTCTTGACATGTTGTCTTATATAAGCCGTCATAAAACAGAATTTAAGTTCTGACTGATATTGGTTGATCCTTTTAAGGATTTAACTGATATCAGTTTTTTTTTATAAAAATATATATATTTGTAAAAAAATGTCGAAATAAAGAAGTGTAGGATATTGGAGCAGGCCGAATTATGAATTTAAGATCAAATAAGATAAAACAGGAATTTCATGAACGTGTCATGGTGGTGATCATAGGTGTAGCCATCAATGTCGGCATGTCTTTTCTGGTGGCAAAATTTGGATTGCCTTTATATTTTGACACCATTGGAAGCATTTGGGCAGTTGTACTGGGAGGCGTATTCCCGGGTGTTTTGACTGCTTTTGTCACAAATATCATAAGTAATTTTTACATGGACGGTACTCTGTATTTCGCTTTTATAAACGTCCTTGTTGCGATTTATACAGATTACTTTATAAAGAAGTACAGTTTTCAAAAGCCGGGGGAGCTTTTACGACTTGGCATCGCTGCCGGAATCCTTTGCGGAACCTTAGGAACCTTTGTGAGTATGATAATACTCGGAAAAAGCCTGAGCCTGTCCATGAATGTTTTCACGGAAGCTCTTTCGAAATCATTGCAAATATCATTTACTTTGGCATATTTTATCATAAACATATTTTTCAATATCCTCGATAAGATAATATCTGTATTCACTGTATCATTTTTGCTTCGTTTCATTCCGGATGAAAAAAAGACAGCTATCCGTAAGGGTATATGGAAACAGAGACCGCTTACAAAGATAGAGCTTAATGAAATAAAGGAATGGGAAAAGGATCTTAAAAAATCCTCCAGGATCAGGATGATATCTGTTCTGATAAGTATTTCCGTTATTTTATGCGCCATCATGGGGTGGATAGGAGGAAGCCTGTTCTTTGAAAACGAAATAAGGGAAAGGACAAATAATGCACATAATGCTGTTTTATTTGCCGCTTCTGTTATAGATCCTGACAGAGTTGAGGATTATATCAGAAAGGGCAGAAATGCCGAGGGATACGATGAGACGGAAGAGCTGCTTTACAAAATCCGCAGCAATGCCTCCGGGGTTGAGTATCTGTATGTTCTTAAAGTTGAGGAAGAGGGATGTGTATTCATTTTCGATCTTGCTACGGAAAATGAAGCCATACACTATGAGCCTGGTGATTTCAGCCCTATTGAAGAAGCATTTTATCCCTATTTGCCGGATCTTCTTCAGGGAAAGGAGATCAGTCCCATAGAAAACAACAGTTTTGGTAAATGGCTTATGACAGTTTACCATCCGGTCAAAGATAAGGAAGGCAACTGTGTCTGCTATGTGGGTGCTGATGTAAGTCTTGATTACATGGCGATGTATGTCAGGACATTTTTGCTGAGGGTCGCCATCATTCTTTCCGGATTCTTACTGGTGATACTTGTTTACGGACTCTCTGTTACAGACATGTATACTTCTTACCCTATAAGCAGTCTTGCCAAGTGCGTAGACAGCTTTTCGAATTCCGGATATGACCAGGAAACCCTGGACAGGAATATAAGGGTTCTGAGAAAACTGGATATACATACGGGGGATGAGGTTGAGAAGCTGTATACATCTGTTTGTGAGCTGACGCTGAATCAGGCTGAACAGATGAGAAGGCTGAGACGCTTGTCAGAATCGACTGCCATGATGCAGGATGGTCTTATCATAACCATGGCGGATATGGTCGAAAACCGTGATTCCGATACGGGAGCACACATTCAGAAAACAGCGGCCTATGTAAAGATAATTGTTGAGGGTCTTGTAAAAAAAGGCTATTATCCGGAAAAGATCACTCCTAAGTTCGTCTCAGATGTTGTCAGAAGTGCCCCCCTGCATGATGTCGGAAAGATCAATATACCTGACAATGTACTTAACAAGCCGGGAAAACTGACACCTGAAGAATTTGAGATAATGAAGACCCATACTATTCACGGTAAGAAGATAATCGAAAATGCCATAAGCACTGTAAATGGTGAAAACTATTTAAAGGAAGCACGTAATATGGCATCATATCATCATGAGAGATGGGATGGAAAAGGGTATCCTGAGGGGCTGCATGGTGAGGTGATACCACTTTCGGCTAGGATAATGGCAGTTGCGGATGTTTTTGACGCACTTACCTCCCCCAGAGTATATAAACCTGCGTTTCCCATTGATGAAGCGCTGGAGATACTTAAGGATGGGTCAGGAAAGCAATTTGATCCAAAATGTGTAGAGGTTTTTTTTGAGGCGCTTCCGGAAGTCAAGGTGATACTTAGAAAGTATAACAAGACAGAATAAGTAGGAGTATTGGAACTTATGATGTATCGAGCTTATAAAAAACTGATCATGCTGATAACTGTCATGTGTATGGTTTTTTCGGTTTTTGGGGCTGTGGATGCTGTTGCCGCAGATCAGTACACCGGCACATCAGAGGCAGAACAGGAAAGGACAGGGGGAGGTTATGCCGCAACAGGACAGATAAGCGGAATGTCATATACCACCGAGATATATGATGCTCAAAACGGGCTGCCCACCTCCGATGCCATGTGTATCTGCAGTGGGTCAGACGGACATATCTTTATAGGCGGCTACAGCGGAGTTATTTGTTACAACGGTTCAAAATTTGAAAGACTTGATTCAACTGACGGCCTTACAAGTGCAAGAGATATATATGAAGACAGTAAAGGGAGGATATGGGTAGGCACAAATGATAATGGAGTGATTCTGATAGAAGGAGAAAAAAGGATCCACTATACATATGAAGAAGGACTTCCTTCTTCATCGATCCGTGCTATATGCGAGGATGGTAAAGGTAATATTTACATAGGGACTATCTCCGGAATGGCTTATATAACTGTTTCGGGAGAAATACTTCAGCTTTCTGACAGCAGGGTAGATGGTCATCGCATAATGAGACTTGGGAAAACCCCGGATGGCAGGGTGTACGGACTTACCTCAGAGGGAGACATTTTTCTTATAAAAAACGGTGCCTTTTCTGAGATACATGGCAGCAATGAGCTGGGGATAAAAAAAATATCTTCGATAATCCATGATCCGGAAAGTAACGGCAAATTCTATATGAGCACCGACAGCAAAGAGATTTACTATGGGGATTTTGGCGCTGTCTCAATGGATATGAAAAGGATCTCCATAGCGCCGATAAAGAATGTTGAATGGCTGAGCTACAGCTGCGGCAGGGTTTTTGTGATGTCCTCGGATACAGTGGGCTATCTTGATGAATCAGACAAATTACATATACTTTCTGATATAAAGCTTAACAGCGGCATTGAGAGGATGATTTCTGATTATCAGGGGAATTTATGGTTCGCCTCTTCTAAACAGGGCGTCATGAAGCTTGTTTCAAACAATTTTATCGACCTGACCGAAGCAGCAGGTATAAATAAAGATGTTGTTAACGCAGTGTGTCTGACAGGAGACAGTATACATATCGGTTCCGACTCGGGATACACAGTCCTCAATATGAATGGGGAGCCCATAGATGATGAGTTATGCAATTTCCTGAAAAATAACAGGATAAGGTGCATCACAAAGGATTCCGGCGGGAACATCTGGGTATCTGTATATACTAACGGTGTGGGACTTGTAAAAAGGTCAGTTGATGGCCAGATAACCAGATATACCGGAAAGGACGGACTGCCTTCTGATGAGATAAGATGTACAGCTGAGGCTGATGATGGCAGCATGCTTGTGGGTACAAACGAAGGTCTCGCAGTCATAAAGAACGGAAAGGTCATCAGGACCTATAGTCATAAGGATGGCATGTCAAACTCCACCATCCTGACCGTTGCTCAGGGTACTGACGGTAAAATATATATGGGTACCGACGGCGGAGGGCTATATATCGCTGAAGGTGATCAGGTTGCCAGGATAAGCCGCGAGGATGGTCTCACGAGTGATGTTGTTCTCAGAGTAAAGAATGATCCCGTAAGGGATGTTGTCTGGGCAATAACCTCAAACTCTATTCAGTATTTCAGGAATGGAAGCCTGAAACAGGTTTCGGGATTCCCCTATAGCAACAATTATGACATATATTTTGACGAGGATGATAAGCTTTGGATCCTCTCCTCTTTGGGGCTTTACGTTGTCAAGGACAGGGAAATGCTGTCAGATGCTGTAGATCATTATGATCTATATACCGTTAATAACGGACTTCCATATGCCATCACCGGAAATTCCTTCAGTGCCATGAACGAAAACGGGGAAATGTTCATTGCGGGAAGGCAGGGAGTCATAAAAACCAATGTTAAAGATATTTACGCCGGCAGTTCATATATAAAGACTAAGCTGGAATATATAGATTGTGACGGGTCTAAAATATATCCTGATGATGAAAAGCATTTTACCATACCCTCGGATGTAAGCAGGGTAAAGATAGTTCCGGATATTTTTGATTATTCCGTTTCTGATCCTCCGGTACATATATATCTTGACGGAGTATCTGATGAAGGTGTTTTTGAAGAGAGAAGTAAGCTTAGTACCCTGGAGTATACCAATCTTCCCTATGGTGTTTATGAGCTTCATATCGAGATATACAAAAATGACAGAAGGACGCTGATTTCGGAGAACACATATAAGATTAATAAGATACCGAGGATAGGAGAGCTGCTCATCACTAAGCTTCTCCTGATTCTCCTTGCGGCAATACTTATGGGACTTGTGGTTTGGCATACCATGAATACGACCATCATTCGCAGACAGTATGAGGAGATACGGCATGCAAAGGATGAGGCTGAGCGTGCCAATAGTGCAAAGACGAGGTTTCTTGCCAATATTACACATGAGCTTCGGACTCCCATAAATACCATCATGGGAATGGATGAAATGATATTAAGAGAAGATGCAAAGGGTGTTCCCATGGGATATTTTATGTCCATTATGAATTACGCCATGGATATCAGAAATGCTTCGGAATCACTTCTTAGTATCATTAATGATTTCCTCGATATCTCCAGAGTGGAATCAGGAAAGATGCAGGTCTCAGAACAGTCCTATGATTTGCAGGAGCTTCTTAGATCCGTTGTCTCCATGATCAAGGTGAGAAGTACCGAAAAAGAGCTTACCTTTGATGTTGTGGTTGATGAAATCTTGCCGAAACAGCTTTTGGGAGATAGCGGGAAGATCAAGGAAATAATATTGAATCTTCTTACAAATGCAGTCAAGTATACAGAAAAAGGGGGATTTATCCTACAGGTATCAATGAATGAACGGAAGGATGATATATGTAAAATTGTTTTTTCTGTTAAAGATACCGGAATAGGAATAAAGCCCGAGGATCAGGACAGACTTTTTACGGCCTATGAGCGTCTGGATCAGGATAAGAACATCAATATCATGGGAACCGGTCTCGGACTTGATATCTCGAAAAGATTTGCGGAGCTGATGAACGGAACCCTGGTATGTAAAAGTACTTACGGAAAAGGTTCTGAATTTATCTTCACAGTCACTCAGAAGATTCTGGATGCTGCCCCCATGGGGGTATTCCTTGAGCATGATGATACCTCCATCAGGGGAGCTTACGTTCCGCAGTTCATTGCTCCTGATGCGGATGTGCTGGTGGTTGATGATACACCAATGAACCTGAGTGTCATAAAAGGTCTTCTGAAGCCTACAAAGATATTTGTTACAACTGCAACAAGCGGTGAAGAGTGTCTTGAAAAGCTTAAGGAAACAAAATTCAATATCGTCCTGCTGGATCATATGATGCCCGGAATGGACGGCATAGAAACTGTAGAGAAGATAAGGGAAGACTATCCTGAGCTTCCTGTGTATGTCCTTACTGCAAATGCTGCCCTGACTGAGGAATATTATATCTCCAGAGGCTTTAACGGAAGACTTAGCAAGCCTGTAGACAGCCTTGTTCTGGAAAAAACCATCATGAAGCATCTGCCGGATGAGATGATGCAAAAACCGACGGATACGGAAACCGTTGATGAACCTGTATCCATGCCTGATAATATGATGTGGATATATGGAACAGATGGAATAGATGCGGAGGAGGGTATCAAAAACTCAGGTGGAATCAGCAACTATATTTTTGCTCTCAAATTATTCTATGAAACCATTGACGAAAACTCAAAAGTCATCAAGGATGCCTTTGAAAGCCGGAATATAAGACTTTACACCATCAAGGTACATGCTTTGAAGAGCTCGGCAAGGATAATCGGAGCCCTGGCTCTGAGCCAGCTTGCAGCCAGACTGGAAGCGGCCGGTGATGAGGAGGACTTAGAACATATTGAAGCCCATACAGACATGCTTCTTTCGGAATATGAAACATTTAAAGGGAAGCTTCAGAGAATTGAAGCAAAGCAGTCTGACAGCAGTATGGAGCCTGTTCCGGAGGAAGAACTCCGTGATGCTTATGAAGCGCTGAAGGAAATTATTCCGCAGATGGATTATGATTCGGTGGAAATGATAGTCGAGCAGCTCAGTAAGTATAAGCTGCCGGATACAGATGCTGAAAAGCTCAGAGAACTTGCGGGGATGCTGAAAAAACTGGACTGGGATGGAATGGAAGAGATGTTCTGCCGGTAAGCCATGATCTTTATAATACATAAATGGTGTTTTTTTCAATGCTTCTAAAGGGAAGGATTTTTTATGGGATTTCTTTACACTTTCAAAGTGAAGCTGATGGCAGGTGTTACATGATCGAATTTTTAGCATTACACCAACTAAATATAATGCTCATTCTGGGAAGCATATGCGGAATGACTGCTTTCTTCAGTCTTGTCTCAAGATCTGTCAGCTTCAGGAGAAAAGCTTCCATGATCGGTATGGAGCTTTCAGCAATGGTGCTGTTGTTTGCTGACAGATATGCTTATATTTATCGCAGCCAGGCAGATCCCTTCGGCTTCTTTATGACCAGGATCTCCAATTTTCTGGTTTTCAGTATGATCATAGCCGTGCTGTTTTCGGTGAATCAATATATAAAGGATATATGCATACACGATGTCGGATTAAATAAAGTCCCGAAGCTTCTGTATGTAAATGACGAGCTTTCTCTGGTAGGAGAGCTCCTGATCATCATTTCGCAGTTTACCGGATTGTATTATACCTTTGATGAAACCAATCATTATGTCAGGTCTCCGGGATTTGTAATATCCTATTGCGTACCAATTCTGATCGCAGCAATTCAGCTCATGGTAGTCAGCAGACTATACCACCGGCTTCGAAAAAAGATCATCATCCCACTCTTGATATTTACGATCCTTCCGATAGCTGCAAGCATTATACAGTATTTTGTATATGGCATATCCATCATTAATATCAGCCTGGCGGGAATGGTGGTGATCATATATATTTGCGTGCTTATCGATATGAATGAAACTCTGGACAGAGCCCACAAGCTTGAAATGGAAATCCTTCATGAAGAAAAGATGAGCATGAAGAGGATGTTTGATCAGACTGCAACGGCATTTGTTGCCGCTATTGAGAAAAAAGATCCTTTTCTTCAGGGGCATGCTTCAAGAGTTGCGAATATAGCAAGACGTATCGGCAGCCTGAGCGGAAAAAATGAAGAGGAATGTGAAAAGATTTATTATGCGGCATTGCTTCATGATATCGGTATGGTGGGCTTGCCTGACAGTCTTATAGGTAAGACTGATGACCTGACAGAAGAGGAATATGAGATAGTAAAGAAAAAACCTCTGATGAGTTGGGAAATACTGTCAAGTATAACCGAGTATCCATATCTTAGCCAAAGTGCCCGGTACAGTTATGAAAGATTTGACGGAAAAGGTTACCCTGAAGGCTTGTCAGGGGATCTGATACCTGAGATATCCAGGATCATCTCGGTTGCGAATTCCTATGATGCCATGGTTACTAAAAAAAGATTCAGGGGACCACTTCCTATGCAGATAGTCAGGGAGGAGCTTTTTAATGAGTCAGGCGGACAGTTTGATCCTCAGTTTGCCGGTATCATGATACAGATAATTGATTCTGACAGCAAAGAGATATTGGATGGAACAGAGACAGCCATACAAAAGGAAATAGAATGCAGGAAATACAGGGATCAGTTCACCATCGGTGTCCCGATATTAAACAATATATGTAAGGTAAGATTTAAGTGCAAGGCGTGGGAACAGGAAACAGGCCCGGCAATACCATCCATAATTCTTTTTGAGTCTTTTGACCGACATGTTCATGGTAATGCAAAATCCATTGAGGCTTATAACTATTCTGAGTACGGAGAGCTGTGGTTTGATGGTCATATCATATCAACGGGAGCAAGGAATACAGAAGTTAAGGTCACAGAAAATACTTTTGTATATAGCCGTACACATAAAGAAGATAATGTTGTATATGATGACAAAGAAGATAAAGCTTTAGTCAAAAAAGAGGATCATGAACATTATTTTGAAATTGTTATGGGAAGATATGAGGATCATATAAAGCTTCAGCTCCTAAGTGCGAAAAAAACAGTTGATGCTGTCATTGCTTTACCCAATAAGTCAAAATCCGCATTCCTTGCCCTTACCGGAGAAAATTGCCGTATATATGATATTGAAACTGAACAGACAGAAAAAGCAGTACAAAAGGGTGAAATTCCACGTATCGCTGAAGAAATCAGTTATATTGAAAGACTGACATCGGATATTCCGAATGTACAGGTGGATCGAGACAGAACAGCTTCAACCGAAGCTATCGAGATCAAGGACTGGACACAGCTAAAATTCCATTCAATGACTCTTCCGTCAGCAAGCCTTGTGTGGGACTGCCCCTACATCGTTATTTTCTCGTCTGACGACAGGAAGGTTAAGGGAATGGGGTATCATGAGTATGCTCTCATCAAGCTGAATGGTGAAAATGAGAACAGCAATGAGTATGCCGAGAACAAGTTTACCATGAAAAAGACCGAGGCGTTTACTTCCTGGGAGGACTGGAAGCGTCTCAACAAGGATGGTGTGGAATATGAGGTGGTTTTCCTGCGTAAGGGGAATCGCATAATACTGAATTCCGAGAATCTGGGCATCTTCATCGAGAATACCACCAGGGTTCAGGATGGGGCAAAGAAGATTTACGCCGCCATCACCGGAAATCAGGTGGCCATCACGGATATCAGGATACAGTAAACAGCTGAGACAGGCGGCTTCAGATGATTTAGTCCGTAACAGTTAAGCCAGGATGCCTTGTTCGCTGCGAAAATAAGTTACTGTTCACACCCCTACTATTTCATATTGTTAAAAACGCTGAATTTAAAAATATATTTTTCAAAGGATCCGAGACGCTGTTGTGGACAGCCTCTCGGATTTTTTAAATTAACTCCTATATCATCTGTGTAATCCACAATTCGCGGTTTATTCTGGTACATATGTCAGAAAATGTGGAAATCCATGTCCGATTTTTTTCGGTTTCTGACGAATCATAAGCTTATACACATGTCATTTTGACGGAATGTCAAATCCTTGAAATTCGCGTAAAATCGAGCTTTTTGCTATACTTTTTTCAGGAGAAACAGTCATGGGAAAACAGGAAGAAAAAATCATAG
>NZ_AUJX01000034.1 GCF_000424445.1 Oribacterium sp. NK2B42 | reverse complement strand
CTGTGTTTAATGGATATTTTTTCAACAACGATAAGGTCATAGATCCGGCAGAACTGGAGCAGGCGGATACAGCGTATACAGAGTCTGTAAGAACGGAGATCAAGATTGACAAGGTAAATAAGTACAGGGATAATGTTAGAAAGACATCAGGAGGTCTTTTTGTAATTTTAGGAATAGAAGACCAGGCCAAGATACATTATTCTATGCCGGTAAGAAAGATGTTGTATGATGCATTGGGGTACAGTGCGGAGATAGCATCGAAGGGAAACGCTCAAGATAAGAAATCATGGACAGTAGATGAACGTCTCTCGGGTGTTTCAAAGGGCACAAAGGTAACGCCTATAATTACGGTCGTGTTTTACACAGGTGAGGAAGTTTGGGATGGACCAAGGTCGGTGCATGATATGATGGATATAGATACGAGAGTAAGGCAGTTTGTGCCGGATTATCCGTTGTATGTGATAGATATGGGACATGACCGGAATCTGTCGTTTTCCAATGGTCCTTTAGAGGAACTGAGGGCAGCATTGTCAGCAATTTATGCCGACACAGCGGATAGAGATGAGAGGGAAATAGAATGTAACATTATGGCCCTTGCTGGTATATTATCTGGAGATAATAAGCTTTATGAAGCGGCACAGGGAGAAGGGAGACAGAAGATGTGTAAGGTTCTTGAAAAACGTGATGAGAAGATTTATATGCAGTTCAAGTCTCAGTTTGAAGAGATGGATGCAGAGTTGGCAGAAAACAGAGCTGAGCTGGCAGAAAACAGAGCTGCGCTGGAAGAGAAGGATGCCGCATTAGAAGAGAAGAATGCCGCATTAGAAGAGAAGAATGCTGCATTAGAAAAGAAGGATGCCGAGATAGCGGCTTTAAAGGCAAAGCTTGCCGAGCTTGGACATTGAGTGATGACACATATGCGCTTTTTTTAAAAATCTTGAACCGTGTATCGGGAATTTTTTAAGCACATTGGAACCGTGTATCGGGAATTATTTATAAACTTCAAAGGATGAACCGTGTACCAATGTGGTACAGTTTAGGTCAAATTAAGATTCATTCAAATTGACATTGAATCACTTTAGACAATATGCAGATTTTTCTAACTATGCTATGATTCACAAGTCAGCTAATCATACCTCTTCATTACTCAACTTTCCGGAGGTGTTATGGGAAACTACATCACCTTCATAATCACAAAAACAAAGTCCCAATTTATCAAAATATCATTAAAAGAATCCGGGTATAGTGTTATACTCAAGTTTAGAAAAGGAACCTAATGGAAAACGCAAAACTAAATATCAACTTTCAGTACAAGGACAGGCTATTCCGCCTGTTATTCGGGCGTGAAGAAAATAAGGCAGATGTGCTTGAACTTTACAATGCTTTAAACGGCTCGGATTACAAGGATGCATCTGAACTGGAGCTGTTCACTATCGAAGATGTCATTTACATTAAAATGAAAAATTACGTGGCCTTCATTCTCGACAGTTACCTGTCCCTGTGGGAACAGCAAAGCACAGACAACCCTAATATGCCTGTGCGGGGATTAATGTATTTCGGCAAGCTTTACAGTAAATACATAAAATCAAGGAAACTGAACTTATATGGTATAAAGCAGATAATGCTTCCGACCCCGAGGTATGTGGTGTTGTATAATGGTACTAAAGATGCCCCACCCATAAAGACATTAAGACTATCTGGTGCTTTTATTAATCCTGACAAGTCCGGAGATTTTGAGTGGACTGCTACTGTATATAATCTGAATGAAAAAAATAATGCTTGGTATAGAGCTGCCTCCCAAGGCTCTCAAAAGCCTTCTGGGATGCAAGCGGTCATTGATGATTCACAGAATAAGGGTAGTCTTATCCGGGACGAAGTGAAGATCATTAACTTGCGGAGCAAATGTAAGGTTCTTGATGAGTATATGACCCTTGTAGAGAGAATAAGGGACTCTCTTTCGGAAGCTAATGATATTGCAAAAGCTGTTGATGCAGCTGTGATTTCTTGCATTAAGGATGGAATTCTGGCGGAATTCCTTACAAAACACAGAGCGGAGGTGTTGGACGTGTGTATAACAGAATTTGATGAAAAAACCTTTGTTGATGGAATTAAAACAGAAGCAGCTGATGAAATGGTTACTGTCTCAAAGCGATTAAAAAATGGCGATACAGCCAAGTCATTAATAAGCAAAGGATTTGATCCTGATATAGTTAAAAAAGCGGAAGATTTACTGGTTGCTTTATGTCAATAAGTTGCTGTTGCCATGCTTTCGTGCATTAAGGGCGGATTTCTGGTAGAATTCCTCTCTTCACACAGAGCGGAGGTGTTGGATGTGTGTATAACAGAATTTGATGAAAAAACCTTTGTTGATGGAATCAGGGAAGAAGGGCGTATCGAAGGTCGAGAAGAGGGTATGGAAAAAATGCAAAGGGACTTAGTGTCAAGGATGCTTAAGAACGGTAAATGTGAATTTCCTGAAGGATTAACTCACGGCTAAAAAAATATCGAAAAAACCACGGATTTACGCCGAAAAACCTGGATTTTGGCAATCTTGCTATAAAGAAGGTAGCTGAGGATTATCACCTCGACGATATGCTGGCCGATATCATAGGGGACGATGCCGGCCTTTTTCTGGATCTTGCCGCGTATAGCATAATAGCTGAGAACAAGAAAAGCGCTGAAAGAGAAAACTTCGAGGATAAAATCGATAAACTGGCGGCATTCCTGAAGAAGCATGAGCATGAGAAGATACCTCTCGGAAAGGAACTTGAGAAATACTTTGATCTCATATACAGCAAGAAGGGTGAACCAGATGAAAAGTTCATGTTCGCCAAAGAGAAATATGAAGAGATAAACAAGGTGATTGACCTTTGTGGATACTTCGTCATTATCACATCCGAGAAAATGACTGCAAAGGAAGCCTTGGAATTGTATAAAGGCAGAGATGTTTCGGAGAAGCTTTTCCGTCAGTATAAGTCCTACATGGGAGATAAGAGCTTCAGGGTACACTCTGCGGAATCTATACATGCAAAGATTTTCATAGAGTTTGTGGCGCTAATCATCAGAAACAAGCTTTATAGGATGCTGAAGGACTACAAGATAGAAACTGAAAGCAAGCAGAATTATTTCTCGGTTCCGGCTGCAATCAGAGAACTCAGCAAGGTGGAAATGATAAGGCAGGCTGATGGTAACTATAGGCTTGACCATGCGGTAACAGCCACATGTAAAACCCTGTTCAAGGCGTTTGGGATCAACGATGCAAAGATCAAATCCGGTGTAAGAGAGATCACCGCATGTTTAAAGTATTCTGAGAAGGCGTAAAGAAAATGAGACGAGGAAGGGAACCGGCGTCATCAATAGACGAACAGGTTGAGAAACAGAAACAGATTGTTCTTAAGGATAAAGAAAAGATTGACAAGGACATAGCAATCCTTGATGATCTCATGAAAAAAAGGAGGAGCTCCGGAACAAGAAGCTCCTCGACGCTATAACTAAGAGTAATAAGAGCTTTGAGGAAATAATGGCCTTCTTAACGGAAAATACGGATGGGGAAAGCGAGGAGAGTTAAAAGGTCAGGAAATTCACAACATGACTAATGCGGAATTGGATTCCGAATTAGTCACATTCAACTTGTTGATATATCCGGAGCATGATATAATTTGACTAATCAGGAATCACATTCCGGATTAGTCAATTTGGAGGGCTAGATTCAATGCAATATATCACAAGAGCTATTGAGGATGTGGTAGCACATTCTGCCAGTACTTTTAAGTGCGTATTGATCACAGGGGCTAGGCAGACAGGCAAATCCACGTTGATTAAGCATTTATATCCTGAAATAAAGCAGATATCGTTTGATGACCCATTCGCGGAAGAACAGGCAAAGAATAATCCGGAGATGTTCATGTCATTAAACACTCCACCTATATTTTTGGACGAGATTCAGTATGTGCCCTCATTGTTTAGATATATTAAGCAATCCAGTGATAATAATGATTCAAAAGGTTTATTTTATCTTTCGGGATCTCAGCCTTTCAAACTTATGGAACTGGTATCTGATTCATTGGCTGGCAGAGTGGCTATTATCGAACTTCCTCCATTATCACTTAGAGAGATAATGGAGAGCAGGTTTACTGAACCATTTCTTCCTACTATGGATTATATTAAGAAGAGAAATACAGATGCTGTAAAGCCTGATAATATCTGGAGTATTATCCATAGAGGCGGATATCCTGAGATGCAGGATCCGGATATGGATTGGGCCATGTTTTTTTCCAGTTATGTCAAGACATATTTAGAGCGGGATGTCAGAGAGCTGGCTGCAGTCCAGGATTTGGACGCATTTCGCAGATTTATGGTAGCTTGTGCGGCCAGAACAGGACAGATGCTTAATTACTCAAATATAGCTGATGAGGTCGGTAAGGATGCGAAAACTATAAAGAATTGGGTCTCTGTTCTGGAAGCTTCGGGAATTGTATATATACTTGAACCATATGCTAACAGCGCATTAAAAAGAGCAATAAAAACTCCTAAACTCTATTTCAGAGATACCGGATTGGCGGCATATCTTACAAGATGGCTCACCCCTGAAACATTAGCGACAGGCGCAATGAGTGGAGAATTTTTTGAAACATTTGTGATTTCAGAGATATTAAAAAGCTATTCTAACAGAGGATTAGATTATCGGTACTTTGTTTCATATTACAGAGGGAAAGATAAGAAGAAAGTCAAAAAGAACGGTGATGAATCATACGAGGAAGCAGAGATTGATTTTATCGTAGAGCAAGATGGTATCCTATATCCTATTGAGATCAAGCAAAGCAGCAATGTTTCTGCTGATATGACATCGGCCTTTCAGGTGTTGGATAAGATTCCTGAAAAGAAAAGAGGAACAGGAGCAGTTGTATGTATGTGCTCTATGCCAGGTGCTTTAAGAGATAATGTACTGCAAATCCCATATTGGTACATATAATATTTCTCCGATTTGAAATATGATTTTTCTCCGATTCGGAACTTGTGGGGGACGGAGTTAATGAACCATAAAATGGTCCATTAACTCCGTCCCCCCGGGTTCATTCCAAAGAGAATAACTTGACCATCAAGTGTCCCTTTGACATGATAAGGGACAGCTTAAGGGACACCTTAAGAGAAAGATGAGGGACAGCTATGGCACTGCCGATCAATGTGGGACTTATGTTTTTCAATGAGAGTCCCGATGATTTCTTCCCTTATGCCCAGATAGAGGTGGTTATCAAGCCAGATACGATTCGAACGATAGTGAAGGAACTGCTTGAAAATGGAGAGGCTGAATACAGTTATCCGGAGAAAACAAACAATCCGAACCAGAAGATCAGGCTGAAATAAATGCTTTGGATGAAAGAAAACGAGGAGAGTTAAAAGGTCAGGAAATTCACATATAGATATAAAAAATTCTCCGGAAGAATTGCTGTGGAAATTAGATCGTGCAAAAAACAATTAGAATCCACATTCAGTGAAGTATAAAGGTATCTCGCATTGTAACGCAAACTGCGTTACAATGAATAAAAGGAGTTGATATACATATGGAGAAAACAGCAACACTTAATTTACGAGTTAATCCTGCAACGAAAAAATCAGCTGAAGATGTGCTTTCACGTCTGGGAATTCCTATGTCTACAGCTATTGATATGTATTTAAGACAGATTACGCTTACAGGTGGAATTCCTTTTAAGGTTTCATTACCTCAGGCACCAGATGTTATTAATGCAGATCTTATGACGACTGCAGAGATTCATGCAAAATTGCAGGAGGGCTTTGAGGATATTGAAGCTGGACGAGTACAGGATGCAAAGGCAGCATTTGCAGCTTTTAGAGAGAACCACAGATGAGAGAATATCCTGTAAAAATTACTGAGAAAGCATTGCGTGATATGGATGGGATATATGAGTATATCGCAGTAAATCTGCAATCACCGGAAAATGCTATGAGACAGTATGGATGGAGTGTTTATGAAACAGTACAGAGTGGAAATCGTAGAAGATGACCTGGAATATTCGCAATTCCTTACCCGGTGCCTGGATAAATATGGTGCGGAAAAAGAAATTGCTTTTTCCATCAAGTCATACAGCAAAGCAGAGAGCTTTCTTGAGGATTACAAGAAGGCCTGTGACATTGTGTTCATGGACGTAGAACTTGGAAAAGGCTTTTTGAATGGAATGGAAGCAGCCAAAAAGCTACGTGTACTGGATCCTACTGTTCTTTTGCTCTTTGTTACCAACATGCCTCAGTACGCTCCTGAAGGCTACAGCGTGGATGCGCTTGATTACTGTCTTAAACCCATAAATTATAATGATCTCAGCGTAAAGCTGGACAAAGCAATGAGGGTGCTGTCTCAGAGAGACGGGATTCCTGTCAGGATCAAGGACAAGAATGGAACGAGGATCGTGTCATCAGGTGATATCATGTACATTGAAGTTATGGGGCACGACCTTATGTTCCACACTGCAGGTGATGTCATAACCTCTTATGGGGGCCTTGGCGAGAGGGAAAAGGAGCTTTCAGGAGTGAATTTCGCCAGATGCAGCGCCTCAGCACTTGTCAATCTCTCATATGTAAGAGGGTTGTATGGCGATGAGATAGAAGTCGGTACCGACAGGATCAAGATAGGAAGGTCAAAAAAGAAAGCTTTTATGGAGCAGCTTAATACCTATCTTGGATGATATCGGTACCGGCATTCGGAGGAAAAGGTGTGAAATGACTTTTCATCATCATTTGTGCGCCGGCCGGTTTTGGGAATGGAGTCTGTCGTGTTAAATGCGGAAATGCTTAGTAAATTCGAATCAATAGGATACATCATAGAAGTTCTGATGGCGGAACTTCTATTTTTGCATGCTTATAAAAAGAGAAATCTCTTTTGGGTCAGGTTTCCCGCAGCTGCCGTTATCGCCGGGATCATAGCTTCAGGTATCACCTACCCTGCAGCAAGTATCGCCATATACAGATTTATGTTTTTCTTTTTCATCATAGCTTTGACTGTAGGGGTGATGCTTTTTTGTTACAAAGGGAATTTATTTTCCATTGTTTCTTCCTGTATAGCGGGAGTTGCAACGCAGCACATAGCCTTCAAACTGATGACGATCATAAGTCTTATCCCTTCTATGAGTGCTCTTTTGGAAATCAGTGTGATCTACAGGATAATAGTGGAGATACTGACCCTGACAGTGGTTTATACCATAGTATATTTAATGGTCGCAAGATCCCAGGTTCCTGACAGGGGGAGCATAAGGCTCAATGTTTTATCCGTCATCGTTGTTCTTATGTGTATCGGAGTTAACAGACTGGTGGCCGATGCAAAGGACTTAAGCAATGAGGTCATCGTGGCCAGCAGCATTTATGCAATCCTGTGCTGCAGTTTTGCTCTTTCCATCCAGTTCTATCTGCATAAATGGCAGCAGGAAAAGGCTGAATCGATGGTCATAAAGGGACTTTTGTCGGCGTCTGAGAAACAGTATGAGCAGTGGAAAGAGATGGTTGAGTTCAACAATATCCAGATGCATGATCTTAAGCACCTGCTTAATCATATAGAGCATTTAGCGGGTAAAGAAAAGACTGATATCCCGGATCTTTCACCTATAAGGGAGTCTATAGAAGGCTTTGCGCCTATCGTAAGAACCGGCAATGATGTGATCGATGTACTTCTTCGCAATATGGGAGCTCTTTGCAGACAGCAGGGTGTCAGGCTTAACTGCGTAAGCTTTACTGATAAGCTTGATAAGTTTGACAGTATGTCCCTTTATTTTCTGTTTGGCAATGCTATAGACAATGCAAGGACCGGAGCTGCCTCTGTGTCAGACAAGGAGAAAAGACTTGTGGATGTCAGTCTGAAACAGTTTGGTGATTCGGTTATCATACACATCTGGAATTATTTTGAAGGGGATATCACTTTTGAAGATAAGCTTCCTGTCAGTAAGGATCTTGAAAACGGACATGGATTTGGGATAAAGAGTATAAAAGTGATAGTCGATAAATTCGGAGGAGCCTTTAAAACACAGGTAGAAGGTGATGTATTTCATCTGAATATTATACTTCCACTCACATAAAACATCTATATAACTTAATATCAGACCTTTGAGAAAGATGCATCTTTGTGCATCTTTTTCTTTTGTACATAAATAAGTTCAGAGACATGTAAATTATGTTGTGAAAAGTGTCGATTATTCCATCTCGGTTGAATGGGATGTTGTGAAATTGTTATGATGTGGACGCTGACAGGAAACTGCAGAAAACGATAAGGAGATAGTTCATGCGAAGATTTTTTTCCCTTAATAAGGACTGGCATTTTCAGATAGAAGGCAAATATGATGAAAAGGTTGACGTTCCTCATACCTGGAATGCAGTTGATGGTCAGGATGGCGGAAATGATTATCTGAGAGCATTGGCGACCTATGAAAAGACCTTTGATGCGCCTGTTTTTGATAAGGACAAAGAGTGCGTTTATATACAGTTTGATGGAGTTAATTCAGAAAGTACTGTTTATCTGAATGGAGAAGAGGTGATCCGCCATGAGGGTGGGTACTCAACATTCAGAAAGGACATAACAGATTATCTGAAAGACAAGGATAACCACCTTAAAGTTTTGGTGGATAACAGGCCAAATACAAGGGTCTATCCGCAGAAAGCAGACTTTACATTTTATGGAGGAATTTACAGGGACGTAAATCTGCTGGTGGTCAGCAGGAGCCATTTTGATCTTGATCATTATGGAACAAGAGGGATCCGGATCAAGGCAAAGCCTGTTGAAGGCTACAAAAAAGCTATAGGTAAGGCTTTTCTGTACGTAAACAGTGGCAGTGCTGATGTGAGCATTGAGGTTCTTGATGCTGATGAAAAAGTGATCCATGAAGCAAAGATCTGCCATGAAGACAGAAGGAGTCAGCAGGAAAAGAGTTCCGGTGATGGCAGTTTTTGTTTAGAACATGAATTTATCATCGGTGATGTTCATCTGTGGGAAGGCATAAAGAACCCCTATCTATATCATCTGAAGGCCACCCTGATTGAAGCCGGAGAAGCGGTAGATGAGATAGAAACAAGATTTGGTGTAAGAGATTTTCATTATCATCCAAAGACAGGTTTCTACCTGAATGGAAAAAGCTATGCGCTTCACGGCGTATCAAGACATCAGGACAGAAAAGGCCTTGGAAATGCCATAACAAATGAAATGCACAAAGAGGATATAGACCTTATCTGCGAGATGGGTGCCAATACCATAAGACTTGCTCACTATCAGCACAGTCAGTATTTCTATGATCTTTGTGATGAGAGAGGAATGATAGTCTGGGCAGAGATCCCTTACATCTCCGAGCACATGCCTGATGGAAGGGATAACACCATCAGCCAGATGAAAGAACTTATCATACAGAACTACAATCATCCATCTATCGTCTGCTGGGGAATATCCAATGAGATCACGATCTCAACAAAAAATAAAAAGGACATGATGGAAAACCACAGAATACTTAATGATCTGTGCCATGAAATGGATGATACGAGATTTACCACACTTGCCTGCTATGCGGCGTGCAGTCCCTTCAATAAGGTGGCACATATCACAGATACAGTCAGCTGGAATCTGTATCTCGGCTGGTATGTTCCGGGACTGTTCTTAAATGATCTATGGATGAGATTCTTCCATCTGGTTTATCCGAACAGATGCCTGGGTTATTCAGAATACGGATGTGAGGGAATGCCCAACCTTCATTCTGAAAATCCTCACAGAGGTGACCACACTGAGGAATACCAGGCTGTCTACCATGAGTACATGCTGAAGTGCTTTGAAAGAAATCCGTTTATGTGGGCGACACATGTCTGGAACATGTTTGATTTTGCGGCAGATGCCAGAAATCAGGGCGGTGAACCCGGAATGAATCATAAGGGTCTTGTTACTTTTGACAGAAAGACAAAAAAAGACAGCTTTTATCTCTACAAAGCATGGTGGAGCGAGGATCCTTTCGTGCATATAGCTTCAAAGAGATTTGTTCAGAGAACAAAGAACAGGATCAGGCTCAAGGTTTATTCAAATCAGAATGAGATAACTCTTTTTGCAGATGGAAAAAAGCTTGAGACAAAGCATGGACAGCATGTGTTTGAGTTTGAAGTAAGTCTCGGTGAGATAGGAAAAGAAACTGATATCACTGCCGTAAGCGGAGCTTTCAAAGACTGCGCAAAATTTGTGAGAGTTGCAGCTCCAAATCCGGAGTATTGCCTTAAGGATCCGGGAGATAAAGGGGCTAACTGGACCTGATTCGGAATACAGATGTGAAAATAGGAGTATGAAAATGGGAAATACTGTTACACAGGAAAGGGGCAATAAAGCAAAGCCCTATCAGCTGGTGCTTTTTCCTCTTAACAATGGAGCTACCAATGTCTACTATGTCCTGGTTTTGTCCTACATTGCGACCTTTGGCTCTAATGTTCTGAACCTTGGGATCTTGTTTGCATCGATCATGGTTACGGGAATGAGAGTGTTTGATGCTTTCACAGACCCGATCATCGGTGCGCTGATGGACAGGACCAACGGCAAATTTGGTAAATTCAGACCATTTATGGTCATCGGAAATATCATAATGGCACTCAGCATCATAACGATGTATATGATAACGCCAAATATTCCTGAGAGTATGATGGCTTTCAGATATATAGCTTTCGTGGGTCTTTATGCCATATGGGTTATCGGATATACATTTCAGACTTCCTGCACCAGAGCAGGACAGACGGTTCTGACTTCCGACCCTTCACAGAGACCGCTTTTTACAATCTTTAATACAGTCGGATCTCTTGCGGGAATGGGAGTTATGCAGTTCCTTGCACCGATCATAAGAGCAAATGTTGCAGACTATTCAAGTGCGAGCTTTTACAGGGTGCTGACACCCATCGGGATCACAGTGTCGATGGTGCTCACAGCACTTGCGATCATCGGGATCTGGGAAAAAGATCAGCCGCAATACTTCGGAATCGGTGGAGCAAAACAGGAGAAGGTCAAACTTTCGGAATACGTCGAGATCCTTAAGAACAATGACCCTATGAAGAGGCTTATGATCGCCGGCGCCGGATGTAAGCTGGCTCTGTCCATAGCAACCAATACCACTGTTTTGTGCATGCTATATGGCTGCATGATGGGAAATTACGATGGTCTCTATCTTCCGATGATGATAGTCGGCTACGTGTTCTCAGTACCGTTCTTCGTTTTGACAGTCAGAACCAGCCAAAAGAAGGGGCAGAAAGCATCGCTTCTAAGGTATGTATCGGTGGCACTTATGTGCTACGTAGGAGTATTGGTCCTCCTCCTTTTTTGGAAAGAGGGTGTGCCATCAAGGAATCTTTCGTTCTTGTCTGATGGCCGCGTTTCAATAAATCTTTATACCGTTTTATTCATCTTGCTTTTTGGTATCGGTTATGGCGCTTATTACTCAACGGCTGATATGCCGATTCCTATGGTGGCAGACTGTTCGGATTATGAAACTTACAGATCGGGAAAGTACATACCCGGAATCATGGGAACGCTTTTTTCACTGGTAGATAAGCTTGTTTCATCACTTTCCGCAACAGTCGTAGGTATAGCTGTAAGTATTATCGGAATACAGAATCTTCCAACTGCAGAGACGCCTTATTCATCAGGCATGAATGCGGTTGTTATCATGCTTTTTTGTATAGTTCCCATGTTGGCCTGGGCTGTAACCCTGATCGCAATGAAGGGGTACGCTCTTACGGGGGAAAAGATGCGGCAGATCCAGGAAGTCAATCTGAAGCGTAAGGAAGCTATCGCAAATGGCATGAGCATGGAAGAGGCAATGAAAACTATAAATTGATAAGGAGAAAGAAATTGAAAAAGACAGGTATTTTCAGAGGACTGGCAGCTCTTATGTCATTTTTACTGTCAATCTCAGTAATAGTTGGTAACACACTGGAATCTTTTTCAACAACTATCGATACGGCTCTTGGTACCCAGAGTGAGATGATGGTTACAGATGACAAAGATGCAGTGTACGACAGGTTCACACCACCTGCTGAACTTTTGAATGAGGATGGAACAGGTAATTCACACGCACTTATCCAGGCTGCGATGGATCTTAACAGAGAGCAGGCAGCAGAAGGAACGGTACTTCTTAAGAATAACGGAGTACTCCCACTTGCATCAGGCGCAAATGTGACATTATTCGGGATCAGATCCCAGGTTCCTATCCTTGGTTCAAGCTTTGGTGTCAAGGCATTTGGCGGATTTATAAATCTTGATGAGGCGCTTCAGAACAATGTAACTGATTTTGCGCATCACATCACAACATCTCTTTCCCAGAACTGGGCAACAGGCCAGATTGAGAGAGGATACACAACAGGGGACTGGAGCGGAGATGAGTTTGAGTTTGATGGAGCAGGATACAAGGTTAATCCTACCATGACTTCCATCTACACAAAGCTCAATGAGACATATCTTCACACAGAAAATGCCGGACCTTCTGAAGAGTATGATCCGGGTGAGCCTTCCGTAAAAGAGATTGAAGGTGTTAATGCAGACTTCAGGAACAGTTTTGCTCAATACGGAGATGCTTCGATCGTTGTTATCGGAAGACCAAGCGCCGAGAGTGAAGACTATCTTCCAGGCGGAATAGTTGCCGGTCTTGGTGCAGAAGAGCCTATTGCTCTTACAACCAACGAGAAGGATGCCATCGCTCTCGCAAAAGAGTGCAGTGATAAGGTCATCATCCTTGTGAACAGTGCATCTGCTGTAGAGATCGGTGAGCTTAAGAACGATCCTGAAATTGATGCGATCCTCTGGATAGGAGCACCGGGAAGCTATGGCCTTCTGGGAGTAGCGGATATCCTCTGCGGAAAGGTATCACCTTCAGGCGGACTTGCAGATATCTTCCCTACCTACAACATGTCTGCTCCTGCAATGCAGAATATGGGTAACTTCTCATATAAGAACGCAGCAGATGTTATCACACGAGAGAACAGCAGCAATTACATCATAGAGGCTGAGGGCATCTATGTCGGATATCGCTACTATGAGACAAGATACTATGATGCAGTTCTCGGACAGGGAAATGCAACAGGAACAGCAGGAACTTATGCTTCTGGATCAGGCTGGGATTATGATGCAGAAGTAGCCTATGGATTTGGATATGGACTTTCATATACTGCCTTTGATATGGAATTTGAGGGAGAGCCTGTATTTAATGTTTCAAAGAAAGATGATGTAACTACTGCAACAGCTACCTTCAATGTGAAAGTCACCAATACAGGAAATGTACCGGGTAAAAAGAGCGTACAGATCTATGGTCAGGCTCCTTATGAGCGGGGCGGAATCGAAAAGAGCGCCATCGTTCTTCTTAACTACGGCAAGACCGGACTTCTTCAGCCGGGAGAGTCTGAGGTTGTATCTGTAGATGTTGATCTTCAGTACATTGCTACATATGACAGCTCTTACGATAACGGAGACGGAACTTACGGATCATATATCGTGGATCCCGGAACATATTACTTCGCATTTGGTAACGGTGCTCACGACGCACTCAACAACATCATAGCTTCACAGGGCGTAGCAGTTGAGAACCTTGTTGGAGAGGCTAATGCAGACTATGCATTCAAAACAGAGATCACTGAGGATACACTTTCAAGAACAGCCTTTGCTTACAGTAAAACGGGCACAAAGATTTCTAATCAGCTTGACTATGCAGACTGGAATCATTTCCAGGAGGGTGAAGTTACTTACTTAAGCCGTGCAGACTGGAATGGAACTTATCCCAAGACATACTCAGATATGACTCTTACAAGTCAGGAGATGATCGATTATCTCAATGGTAAGTACTATACAATTGCGACTGATGATGATACTTCCGGAATCGAATGGGGCAAGAAGAGTGATCTCATGTTTTATGAGATGGCAGGCCTTGACTTTGATGACGAAAAATGGGATGAACTCCTTTCCGAGATGACTCTTGAGGAGGCTCAGTACCTTGCAACCTTTGGCGGCCCAAGTATCCCGGGTGCCGAATCTATCGGAACTGTAGAAACTTATATGACAGAGAATGCTGGTAACGGTATCGCGGTTAACCTTAATGCCTCCAAGGATACAGAAGCCCCATGGAACATCAGTCCGGAAGATCCAAACGGCAACTGGCATCCTGAAGTATTCGGCAGCAGCCCTCTTACAGCAGCTTCCTTTAATCCGGACCTTGCTAAGAAGCTTGGTGAGTTTATAGGTATAGAGTCACTCTTTACAGGTATTCCTATCCTCTGGGGACCGGGACTTAATACACATCGTCATGCTTACAACGGACGTAACGGTGAGTACTATTCAGAAGATCCGATCCTTTCAGGATACACAGCAATGGAATTTGCTATCGGAGCTCTTGAATATGGTCTGATCGCAGCACCTAAGCATTATGCATTTAATGATCAGGAAACAAACAGAGCAGGTGTTGCTCCGTTTATGACAGAGCAGCGTGCAAGAGAAGTAGAACTCAGGGCATACCAGATTGCTTTTGAAGCAACCAAGTATGATACAGAGGATAATGATGCGGGAATGAGAGGTCTTATGATCTCCTTCTCCAAGATTGGTCCGGTTGAGTGTACTGTAAGTACCGGTCTGATGACAGAGATCCTTAAGAATGAATGGGGATTCAAGGGTTATGCAGTGACAGATATCTATGATGACTTTGATCTTTACGGATCAGTTCTTACATCGGGAACAACCTGCTATGACACAAGAGGTATGTCGGGATTCTACGCAGATACAACTCTTACCAGCCCAAGATTTGCTAACCAGGCAGATGGCTCAGCTATCAGCGCAGCAGTATTTGCGGGCGATGCCAATGCTCAGCAGGCTGTTAAAGAGTCTGCACATAACGTACTGTATGCGATTGCATCAAGTAACCTTATGAACAGATATAATGAAACAACTCATGTTGTTAAGTTGAACACATGGTGGAGAACAGCTTATCATTCTGCGATCGCTGTAACAGGTATTTTAACGGCAGTATTTGCAATCCTGTTCGTACTCTCCAAGAGAAAGGAAAAGGAGGCTTGAGTATGTCAGAATTTATGAAAAAACAGAGTGTGGGAGCATACTTCAATGTAATTGCTGCAATTCTCGGAATAGTTGGTATCATTGCTGCCTGCGTATGCAGCAGTATGACTGTGACTTACGCGCTGGGAAACCTGGGAATTATCATCGTGCAGGGTGTTTTGGGAATCGTCCTTGCCTGTGCAGCCGTTGTGCTTCCCAATATTTTCGGAAATCACGATATCTGCAGTACTATCGCGGTTTGTGTTTCCATCGCGATGTTTACAGCAGCTTTCGGACAGGTTCTCTCAGAGAGGATCCTTCTGATCGCAGGACTCTTTAGCTACGACTCGGTAAATACTGTAGGCTGGCAGGTGTTTTATGTGACAGTTGTTTCAATCGCAGCCTTTATCATAGGGGCGCTTTTGATGATCATCGGAGCATTTACACGTTCAGTTAAAGAAAGATAAACGGCAAAAAACATGCGTTTATAGATGAGAGATAAAGAGGCGATAGTTTTGTGAAATATATACAAAACTATCGCCTCTATTATATTAAAAATATAAAATTCAACAAAGACATATTGACATGACAGTCATTGATTGATAGCATATTGCTATAACGTGAAACGCGTTTCAGAAACCCGTTTCAAATAAGTTTTTTAATGAATGAGTTGCCTGACGGAAACACCGAAACACCGGCAGGTATCCCCGGGTCAGGTAAGAAGACCTTCCGGTTGCCTGTTCCCGAAGTGAAGTAGAAAGGAAGTGTTGTTTTGAAAATAGCTGTAGTCGGAAGCATTAACATGGATCAGACAGTTATTGCAGAGCGCATCCCGCTGAAGGGAGAGACTCTCAAGGGTTCGGAGCTTCATTATATTCCGGGCGGAAAGGGTGCCAATCAGGCGGTAGCCATGGCAAGACTTGGCGCAGAGGTTTCCATGTTTGGCTGTGTGGGTAATGACGATAACGGAAGACAACTGATCGAAAACCTCAAGTCTAACGGAGTAAATACAGATAATATAAAAACAGTTGAAGGGGTTCCTACAGGAATAGCTCTTATCACGTTAGGGGACAATGACAACACCATAGTTGTCGTGGCCGGGGCAAACGCCTGTGCAGGCAAGGCCTATATTGATTCCATAAGAGAAGAGCTTGTGAAATTTGATATGGTGGTTCTCCAGCATGAGATCCCGCTTGAAGCTGTTCATTATGTTGTAGATATCTGTTCAAAGGAGAATATTCCTACAGTACTTAATCCTGCTCCTGCAGCAGAGGTTCCCAAGGAAATAGTAGATAAGGTAACCTACCTTACCCCTAACGAGCATGAAGCGGTACTGATCTTTGGAAATGAAAAATCAGAAGAGGAGCTTTTGAGGGAGTATCCTGAGAAGCTTATCATTACAAAGGGAAGCAAGGGCGTTGTGACCTGCCTTAAGTCAGGTGAAATTCTCAGTGTTCCCTGCAGAAAGAGCAAGGTGGTTGATACCACCGGAGCAGGCGATACCTTAAACGGCGCTTTCGCTGTAAGGATTGCAGATAAAGCTTCAATGAAGGAAGCCTTAACCTATGCAAACACCGCAGCAGGTCTCTCCATCGAGAAGATGGGTGCCCAGGGTGGAATGCCTACAGCAAAGGAAGTTGAAGCTGAATTGGAGGTTTAAGATGAAAAAGAATGGAATATTAAACAGCGATATATCCCGGGTTCTTTCATATATGGGACATACAGATCAGATCTGCATCGGAGACTGCGGTCTTCCGATTCCTGACAGCGTAGAGAGGATCGATCTTGCAGTTAAGTTCGGGATGCCGAGATTTATGGAGGTGCTTAATGAAGTTGGTGCTGACATGAAGATCGAAAAGGTGATCCTTGCGGAAGAGATCAAAACCATGAACCCTGAAGTGCACAAGGAAGTGCTTAATTTTTTGGAGAAAAATGAAACGGGTTTCAAAATCGAGATTGAATATGTTCCCCATACAAAATTAAAAGAGCTTACAAATAACAGTAAAGCAGTGATTCGTACCGGAGAAACAACTCCTTACGCAAACATCATCCTTCAGTCAGGCTGTATATTTGGTTGATAACAGGAGCAGATAATGAATATAAAAATGAGTGGCATCAATAAAGCCTTCGGCGGAAATCCGGTCTTAAGGGATGCGGGATTTGAGCTTGGCGATGGAGAAATCCACGCGCTTATGGGTGAAAACGGTGCCGGAAAATCAACATTAATGAAGATTTTAACCGGTGTTTACACTAAGGACGCCGGAGAAATATATGTAGACGGTCAGGAAGTTTGTTACAAAAATCCTCAGGAGGCAGAAAAGGCAGGAATCGTCTTCATACATCAGGAGCTGAATGTTCTCTTCGATATGACGGTTGAGGAAAACATGTTCCTCGGTAAAGAGATCACTAAGAAGTTCGGTGTTTGCGACAAGCAGGCGATGAGGGCGGAAGTAAAGAAGATACTTGATACTCTCGGAGTTAATATCAGCCCCGCAGCAAGTATGGATACTCTTTCCATCGGTCAGCAGCAGATGATTGAAATCGCAAAAGCCCTTATGGTGGATGCACGGGTCATCATCATGGATGAGCCTACGGCAGCACTTACCCAGAAGGAGACAGAGGTTCTTTTCGGGGTTGTGAGAAGCCTTAAGGAAAAAGGCGTATCCATCGTTTATATCTCTCACAGAATGGAAGAGATTTTCGAGCTTTGCGACAGGATCACAATCCTTCGTGACGGTCAGTACATCGGCACCAGAGAAATCAGCAAGACTGATATGACTGAAGTTGTCAAGATGATGATCGGCCGTGAAATCGGTGAGAGATATCCGGAAAGAGATGTGAAGATCGGAGACATTGCCTTCGAGGTTAAAAATCTTAACTGTCCCGGAGTTTTCTCTGATATAAGTTTCCAGGTCAGAGCCGGAGAGGTTCTCGGTGTTGCCGGTCTCATGGGTGCCGGACGAACAGAGATCATGCAGTCCATATTCGGAAATATGCCAAATGTCACCGGACAGATTTTTGTGGAAGGAAAAGAAGTTCACAATAAGAATCCGGAGCAGGCTATGAAGAACGGCATCGGTTTCATCACTGAGGACAGAAAGACAGAAGGTCTGATGCTTGAAGAAAGCATTATGAAAAATATAGCCATAACCAATCTTGGCAGGATTTCAAAAAACGGAGTTCTGAATAAGAAGAGTGAAATGGATATGGTTAAGGCTGGTATTGAAGAGCTTCATATCAAGTGCACAGGACCGGAGCACTACTGCAATAAGCTGAGCGGTGGTAATCAGCAGAAGGTGGTATTTGCAAAATGGATTTTCACAGATCCTAAAGTTCTTATCCTGGACGAGCCTACAAGAGGCGTGGATATAGGTGCAAAAAAGGAAATCTATTCAATAATTAATAACCTTGCCGCACAGGGCGTTGCGATCATTATGGTTTCTTCGGAGCTTCCGGAGGTTCTGGGAATGTCCGACAGGATAATGGTTATTTCAGAAGGAAAAATAGGCGGATTTATCGACAGGCAGGATGCAAACCAGGAAAATGTCATGATTCTCGCTACAGGAGGCCAAAACGATGGAAAGTAATAAATTAATAAATAAAATTCAGGATCTGGGGGCACTGATAGCTCTTATAGGTCTGGTCCTGGTTATCAGTATCATAAGCCCTCAGTTCAGAACTATCGATAACTTCTTATCCCTGGTTCGACAGTCATCCATTAACGGATTTATAGCATTCGGTATGACCTGCGTTATCCTTACCGGCGGTATCGATCTTTCGGTAGGTTCAACACTTGCTCTTTCAACGGCATTCTGTGCTTCCTTCATCAAAGGGGGAATGCCGGTGGGAATTGCCATGATACTTGCACTTCTCATCGGTGTAGGCTGCGGACTTGTCAGCGGAACACTGGTTACAAAGGGAAGATTACAGCCCTTCATAGCTACACTTATCACCATGACAGTGTACAGAGGTATCACCATGATCTTCATGGATGGAAAGCCGATTTCGGGACTTGGAGACAGTTTCCTTTTGAAGTTCGTAGGAAAGGGAAGCCTTTTCGGAATCCCGTTCCCTGTAATCTTATTCGTCCTTGTATTCCTGCTTTTCTTCTTTGTGCTTCAGAAGACAGTATTCGGAAGAAGAGTCTATGCCACAGGCAGTAATGCTGAATCAGCAAAGCTTTCCGGCGTAAACATTAACAAAACCAAGCTTATCACCTATGCAATCTCAGGCGGTATGGCAGCACTTTCAGGTCTCATTCTTTTATCAAGACTTGCATCTGCACAGCCTACACTTGGTAACGGTTACGAGCTTGACGCCATCGCATCGGTTGCCCTTGGCGGAACAAGTATGAACGGTGGACGCGGAAGAATCTGGGGAACCTTCGTAGGTGTACTCATCATTGCGGTACTTAACAATGGTCTCAACATCATGGGAGTTTCTTCATATTATCAGTCAGTTGTAAAGGGAATTGTCATTCTCATTGCGGTTCTTTCAGACAGAAAGCGTTAATGGGAATTGAGAATAAAATAAACATTTAAGCAATAACGGAGGAGAAAAAATGAAGCTTAAAAATTTATTCACAGTTGCAGTAGCGGGTATTATGGCAATGTCAGTTGTAGGCTGCGGTTCAGCAGTATCAGTTGACGGAGAGAAGAAGGCAGAGGCTACAACAGAGGCTGCCAAGGCAGAAGCTGCAACAGAGGCAGCTAAGGCAGAAACAGAGGCAGCAGCTGAGGCAACAGCAGCAGGCTCAGGCACAATCGGTTTATCACTTTCAACTCTTAACAATCCTTTCTTCGTAACCTTACAGGAAGGTGCTCAGGCAAAGGCTGCTGAGCTTGGAATGGAACTTATCGTTGTTGATGCAGGTGATGATTCTGCTAAGCAGGCAAGTGATATCGAGGATCTTATCTCAAAGAATATTTCAGTTCTTATCGTTAACCCTGTTGATTCTGATGCAGTAGCACCTTCAGTTGAAGACGCTATCGCTAAGGATATCAAGGTTGTTGCAGTAGACAGAATGGTAAATGGCGTTGACGTTGATTGTTCTATCGCATCAGATAACGTAGCAGGTGCTCAGATGGCAGCTGACTATATCGTAGAGCTTGTTGGTGAAGGTGCAAAGGTTGCTGAGCTTCAGGGTGTAAACGGTGCTTCTGCTACTATCGACAGAGGTGAGGGTTTCCACAAGGTAGCTGATGAGAAGCTTGACGTTGTAGCAAGCCAGACAGCAAACTTCAACAGAGCTGAGGGTATGTCAGTTATGGAGAATATCCTTCAGGCTAATCCTGATGTTCAGGCTGTATTCGCTCACAATGACGAGATGGCTCTCGGTGCAGTTGAGGCTGTCAGCGGCAAGGATATCGTAATTGCAGGTTTCGATGCCACAGATGATGCTATCGCAGCAGTTAAGGAAGGAACAATGGCTTGCACAGTTGCTCAGAAGCCTGACCTTATGGGTGCAACAGCTGTTGAGACAGCTCAGAAGCTTATGAACGGTGAGACAGTTGAGAAGTCAATGCCTGTAGAAGTTAAGCTTGTTACTAAGGAAAACGCATAAAAGTATGATAGAATCGTGGAGAGAGTAGCACAAAACGATTCGGTGTCAGCTTTTGACACTCACATGAAGACATACGGAGAAGGACAAGATGGCTACGATACGTGAGGTTGCAAAACTGGCAGGAGTTTCTCCTGCCACAGTTTCCAGAGTTATGAATGGAACTGCAAATGTTGATGATGATAAAAAGAACAGAGTATTGGAGGCCATTGAAAAAACAGGTTTTCAGCCAAACCAGCTGGCAAGGGCTCTGTTCAAGAATTCCTCACGGCTTGTGGGACTTATCGTTCCCAATATCGATAACCCGTTCTTCAGTGAACTGTCCCGTAAGATAGAGGAAGAAGCTTTTAAGCGCGGTTATCACATAGTGCTTTGCAGCTCAGGTAATAACAGTGAAAAGGAACTAAGCAATATCAGTATGCTGAGCCGCATGAAAGCGGACGGAATCATCCTTATCACAAACGGTGAGCATACAGGACAGATGATAAAAGATACCGATCTTCCGGTGGTAGTTGTGGACCGGCATATGACGGATGGAGGCGAGATCGCCTATATAGAATCCGATCATTATACCGGTGGAGTTCTGGCCACGGAACACCTATATGAATGCGGCTGCCGGAAGATAATCTGTCTCCGGGGACCGCAGGAATATGCCAGTGGCAGGCTAAGATTTAAAGGTTATCAGGATGTCTGCAGAAAGTATGGGCTGGAGGAGATGTATATCGATACGGCTTATACCTTCGAAGCGGGTTTGAAATCAGCAGAGCTCCTGTTGGAAAAGTATCCTGAGGCAGACGGAATCTTCGCCGCCAACGATATAGTGGCTATATCTACCTATAAAGTTCTGAAGAACCATAAGATCAAGGTTCCGAAGGATGTGAAGCTTGTGGGCTTTGATGATATCAGGTTCAGTTCCCTGATGACACCGGAGCTTACCACCATAAGACAGCCCATATCAAAAATGGGAGAGCTTGCGGTAGAGATCATCTGTAATTACGCAGAAGGAAAGCCCTATGATACTGCATGTATCCTGGGAGTGGAGCTGATTAAAAGGGAAACCACAAAATAGGATATGCAATTAGTTGGAGACTTCATCTGATTTTTTTAAAAGTATAAAAAAGGCATCTAATCTGAACAGTCAGGTTAGATGCCTTTTGGCATTTCGATGGGGTTTCAACTACGTTTTTCATCGGAGACGATTATCGCCGACGAGAACCGGTTCCCGCGGAACTATTGTGTCGAAATATGTAGAAAAAGATTTCTGTATATTTTTGTGTATCAGCCAACACCACCTGAACCTTCGTAATCCCATGTTTTAAGGATTCTTCCGCCGTTGCGTCTTTTGAATACAAGCTTTCCTGAAGATGTCCAGGCAGTGCTTCTCCATTGGAGGGTGATGGTATCTTTGCCGTTATAGGTCATGTCATACCACTTGTCTGATATGGTACTTCTGCCACCCCATTCGTAGCCGTCTGCGGTTGCCATATTTAATGTATCACCATTTGGATTAGCAGAATCATAGAGGTCGTAAGGTGTTCCGGAACTCATGTATAATCCAAAATTCAAGGTTGCAAGATAGTCATCACTGGGGTTGACGTCTACCCATAGATCAACTCTCTTATCACTGTTGTAGCCGGACTGATCGCGGTTATCATAGTATCCATCGATAGAGTAGTATTCGCAGATGTCATCTGAACTGCCTTGTCTGCCTTTGGAAGGATCATATTTCCCGGTTGCATCGACATAATATCCGTCAGGAGTCCAGGTACTTGTAAGCATTATACCATCGGAACCGACATAATAGTCTCCGACCCACTGATCATGCGCCATGGCACCGCTTCCCGTAAAGTAACGCCAGCCACTGCCGGGATCATACCAGTAGTTTTCTTTCATCCAGCCATGCTTATCAAAATAATATTTCTTTCCATCGATTGTGTAAATACCGTCCTTCGGATATGAACCGTTAGTGTATTTATACCACCATCCGTAATCGCCCCATTCCCAAACACCTGAGTGTGCCAATGCAGTAAGGCTGAACATCATCACGAGAAAGCATGTCAGCCCAAGTGTCGTCAATGTCTTTTTTAACTTCATCAGTAACCTCCTTTTGAAAAAAATCACGCAACATATACCTTGTGGGTAGAATTATCTACCAAATATAGATATATAAAAATATATTTCTATTATACCAAAAAACTGATAAAAATGTTGTTAAAAATCAGTAATGACACAAGAAATCCATCGGGGACGGTTTTCGGCGATGGATTTAGTGCTAGGTTTATGCATGAAATTATGGTAAACTTATGACTTAGTACTTTAAAGCAGAGGTGTGTGAAAGTGGAACTTATAAGTAAAATTTCAAGTGAGCTAAATAGTATTGTCTGGGGAGTACCAACCCTTATCCTTTTGGTAGGTACCGGAATATATTTCACGGTCAGACTGGGATTCCTCCAGTTTACAAAATTTGGATATGTAATGAAGAACACTCTCGGCAGACTTTTTGAAAAACGGTCCAGTGAGAGTGGTACACTTACTCCCATCCAGGCCCTGACTACGGCCCTTGCGGGAACGGTGGGTACCGGAAATATCGCAGGTGTTGCCGGCGCCATAGCTATGGGTGGTCCGGGAGCCATCTTCTGGATGTGGGTTGCAGCAATTTTCGGAATGTGTACAAAATATGCCGAAATAGTACTTTCTGTTCATTATCGTGAGAAGAACGAAGCAGGAGACTATGTAGGCGGCCCTATGTATTATATAAAGAACGGTCTCGGAGAAAAGTGGAAGTGGTTAGGCATCCTGTTCTCCGCTTTCGGAGCTATAGCGTCTCTGGGTATAGGTAATATGACCCAGATCAACACCATCGCTACATCCATAGGATCTGTGGTCAAGTCATTCGATTCTGAAATCTCAGGTGATAACCTGCAGAGAATATACATGGTCATCGGAATAATCGGAGCGATCCTTACCGTACTGGTTCTTTTCGGCGGAATGAAGAGAATAGGTAATGTTACCGAAAAGCTGGTTCCTATCATGGCTTTGGTTTACATTATTGTTTCTGTAATCGTTGTTATCACTCATATCGGAAGTCTTGGCGAAGTTTTTTCAAAGATAGTTACAGGAGCATTTGCTCCTGCGGCTATAAGCGGAGGGCTCCTGGGTGTTACTATTCAGCAGGCAGCAAAGGCAGGCTTCGGACGAGGCATCTTCTCCAATGAGGCCGGTCTCGGTACAGCGGCTATAGCACATGCGGCGTCAGATGTTGATCATCCGGTTCATCAGGCTATTTACGGTATTTTTGAAGTATTCATGGACACAATTGTTATCTGTACACTTACAGCGGTTGCCATCCTTATCTCCGGCTGTGCAGACAACTTTTATGGAAAGTCCGCCGGTACAGATCTGACTATCATGGCCTTCAGTACAACATTTGGTGAAAGATGGGCATCTATCATTATCGCTTCATGCATCACCTTATTTGCCTTTTCAACGCTCCTTTCATGGAGCCTTTACGGTTCAAGATGCCTTGAGTTCCTGTTCGGCACAAAGGCTATCATCGTATATCAGGCAATCTATGTTATTTTCATAGTTGTGGGCTCCACAGTTCAGCTCAGCCTTGTATGGGAGATTGCAGATACCACCAACGGACTTATGGCGGTTCCGAACCTTATTGCGATTTTGATAATGTCTCCAAAGGTCATTTCTCTTACTAAAGAGCATTTTAAGTGACCCCGTAACAAAATTTCGATTTTGAAATGATAAATAACATTGCCGGGCAAGGCAGGTGGAAGGAATTCCGCCTGCCTTGCTTGTTTTTATTTATTTATGCTGATTTTTTAGCCGAAGTATCTGATATACGGATTCGAATCCGGTCGTATGCCTGATCATGTATAAGGCATCGAATGCTTTGCGGGGGATGCATTATGAAGATTAAAAAATCAGTATACATAGCTCTTATAATGTCTATATTATTGTTCTGTGCCTGTGGCTCTGACAAAAAAACTAAAACCTCTACAAAAAAGCCGAAGGAAGTCATAACAAAAGTTGAGACCGGTGCTGCTGATGAAGAAGAAAATGAGGCTTTGATAGGGGAAGAGGCGCTTAAAAATGCTCTCAGACAGAGACTGGAAAGGTGTTTAGGCATAGAGGGCTCTTCGGGGGCGTCTCTTAAGACTTTACATCAGTCAGTACAGCTTCTCAGGTTAACAAGAGAGGGTGAATATTCGTTAAACATCATTACTCCTGTTGTCAGGGAGTTTTATGATTCCTTAAGTGACGATGACCGGAGAGATTTTTTGAAGACCTGGGATGGTATCGATTATTACACAGATACAATTCTGAACGATTTTTTTTCCATAAGCGGAATGCTTGAGGATGCCGGCGATCTGGAAATAGGGAAAGAAATATCCTACGATGACACCATGAAGGATAAGTGGGCGATTGTGCGCCAGGGAATAACAGGTGTTTTGCCGGAAGCCGTGCCGGAAACAGAAGAAAGCAGTAAAACGGATGAAAGCACTGCTCCCGATGGCAGTAAGATTTCGCTTGAAACTGATGCCGATGGTAATGTTATATTGCAGGAGACCGATGAAAGTGAAGAGGTAACAACTACCGGGACTGATGCAGGCGAAAAATCTGTAAAGTCTGAAAAACAAAGAGACACAGAAGATGAAGATGAGACGGAGAATGATAACAGAGCCGGAAATAATATCAGGTATACACAGGCAGTCGTTGTTGAAGAGGAGATAGAGACAGAAAAAGAGACAGAAGAAGAAACAGAAGAGAAAACAGAAGAGGAAACAGAGGAAGAAACGGAAGAAGAGATATATGAGGAGGAGACAGAGCCTACAGTCAATTATCCCACACTTGGTGATTATTCAGAAACTACTGAGCCGGAATTTAGTCCAACCACTGGATATACCTCTACCGATACTTATACCAATACATATGCAAACACCGGAACGGATACATTCACAAATGTGGTTATCGTATCTGTGGATGAGAAGCTGGATCCCGCCGAGCTTGGTGGTCTTTCCTCGAAATATGATCTACGGCTGCTCTATGATTATCAGAATTTTGATATGTATGCATTTTCCTGTGACAGTGCCTCCAATCAGGATCAGATGGATTTCCTGATGGCAATGCTTAAATCCGAGAATCACATCACCGCCGTTTCGCAGGACAGCAGGGCCGAACTTCATTGATAAAGGAAATGTCTTCGCATGAAGCATTCATTTTGAATTGGGAGGAGATATATTGTATTCTTATAGATAAGGAAATGACATAAGTTTATTTTTCGCAGGAGGGGTTTTCATTATGTGGAAGAAAGGCAAGGTCATAAAAGGCCTCTGGGTCATTTTGATAGTGATAGGCCTTTGTTCTTACTTTGTGTATAAAAAAGGTGTTAATGCCAAAGATATAGCTATCGCTGTTCACGGCAGGCTTGCTTCAAATATTGAGACAGAGACATTGGCAGAATTTCAGGTGGAATCCTATAAAGGAGTCATAGGGACCATGGACAGCTTCGACTTCATATCCCGCGTTAACGGGAAAGTTTACGGACTCTATGTAAAGTCCGGCGATGCTGTTAAACGAGGGGATCCCTTAATGCTTATCGATAACCGGGAAGAAGCCAAGAAGTTAAAGAAAGCCTGGGATGAAGCCATCGGAAACATTGAGCCTGTAAAAGAAAAAACCCTTGCGGCAGCGGAGGAACTGAAAAGGATAACGCCTTTGTACAATAAGGGCGAAATGACCCCGGAGGACTACAAGACTCAGGCGGAAGCATTGAACCGATGCACGGAGAAGCTTGCCGAAATCATAAAAAAATCCGATATGGCTAAGATAAAGTATGACATAGCTGTGGAAAACAGTTATATCACAGCTCCGGCGGATGGGGTTATCACAGATCTTCGCCTTGAAAAAAAGGAAGACATTTCCAGTGGGACAAGGCTTTGCGGGATAACGGAAACAGAGATAAAATATATAGAGTTCACAGTGAAGGAGGATTTATTTCCTGATATTTTTCTCGGTGAACCGGTGACAGTGACCGCAGATGAAGTTGATCACAGAGGCAGTATAACCGAAATCGATCGTACAGTGGATGCATCGGGACATCACAGGGTAAGGGCGATCATATATGATCCCCGGGAACTCAGCGATGATCAGAGAGCGGAAGTTCGATTCGGTTATAATGAAACAACAGAAGGTACAGATGAAGTCCCACAGGATAGTGTTAAGCTTAATGAAGCTGAAAGCCTGAGTGTGGCCGGGTAACCATTTAGGAGAAACCATTATGGATCATATTTTTTCCGGAAAACGATATCAGGATGCATTACAGTTTGCATCCCATGCCCACAGAAAACAAATGCGCAAAGGTTCGGATGTGCCTTATATCATTCACCCAATCGAGTGTTCTATGATCGTAGCTTCTATCACAGAGGATGAGGATGTTATCATAGCGGCACTGCTTCATGATGTAATAGAGGATACGGATTATGGCTATGAGGATATAAAAATCCGTTACGGGAAAAGAGTTGCGGACCTGGTTCAAAATGAAACTGAGAACAAAAGAAATGATCAGCCCCGTGAGAGTACCTGGGTCATAAGGAAGAAGGAAACCATCGATCACATCGAACAGGCAGAATATGAGACGAAGCTTATTTGTCTCGGAGACAAGCTTTCCAATATACGTGCCTCCGTCAGGGATTATGAAAGTGACCGTGACTCTTTCTGGGATCGTTTCAATCAGTCTGATCCGGTATTTCAGGGGTGGTACTACCAGACCCTGAGGGATATTCTGGCAAAGGACTTTTCAGACAGCGACGCCTGGAAAGAATATGATGAACTCTGCAGTAAGTTGTTTGGAAACCTGGACCTCAGGGAGATAGAAAAGAAGATATCCGATTAACCTGCAAAGGGAAACGCTTAACCGGCGTTTCTCTTTTTTGCTTTTAGAGAATCTCCGTAATATCATCTCGACTTTCATGCCGGTTTAGTGCAATAATATGCTTATCGATTTTCAGGAGGAATTCAGCTTGACTTTAAAAGAATTGGAAAAAGGAAAAACAGCCACTATCGAAAGCATAGGCGGGGAAGGTGCCTTACGTCAGCATTTTCTTGACATGGGACTTATACCCGGAGTGGATGTGACACTTATAAAATTTGCTCCGATGGGAGATCCCATGGAGCTTAGGATAGCCGGCTATGAGCTGACTATCAGACTTGCGGATGCAGAAAAGATCGTTATCAGGGATGTGCGAAGCGGGAGCGGTCAGGAAGCGGATGAGAAGCCGGATTCATTTAAGGATATCCCACACCCGTCTCTTGGTGAGGTAGCCGATAAACATGAATACTATGTTGAACATAAGGGTAAAGAAGCAAGAACCGGAAAGCTGACATTCGCACTTGTGGGTAATCAGAACTGCGGAAAGACGACATTGTTTAACCAGCTCACGGGAGCAAATCAGCACGTGGGCAATTTTCCCGGAGTTACAGTAGACAGAAAGAGCGGCCCCATAAAGGGGTATCCCGACACGGAAGTCGTGGACCTTCCCGGAATCTATTCCCTTTCGCCCTATACAAGTGAGGAAGTGGTCTCCAGGCAGTTTGTTCTGGAGGAAAAGCCTTCAGCCATCATCAATATCGTTGATGCCACAAACATTGAGCGGAACATGTACCTGACCATGCAGCTTATGGAATTGGATATACCTATGGTCATCGCCCTCAATATGATGGATGAAGTGGCGGGAAACGGAGGCACTGTTAATGTCAACCTCCTGGAGCAGCTCATGCAGGTGCCGGTCATCCCCATCTCTGCCGCAAAAAATCAGGGAATCAAAGAACTTATAGAGCATTCTGTACATATAGCAAGATATAATGAAAAACCCGGCAGGAAGGACTTCTGCGGGAAGGATGATCATGGCGGTGCCGTGCATCGTGCCATTCATGCCGTTATGAGCATGATAGAGGATCATTCGGAAAAAGCAGAGATACCGGTCCGTTTTGCTGCAAGCAAGATGATAGAGGGAGACAAGCTGGTTAAGGATGCTCTGGGGCTGCATGAACATGATGCAGCAGCTCTTGAAAATATCGTTTCACAGATGGAAGAGGAACGTGGTCTCGACAGGGCAGCAGCCATTGCAGACATGCGTTTCACCTTCATTCACAGAATCTGCAGGCAGACGGTGGTCAAACCTCATGAAAGTAAGGAACACACCAGAAGCCGGAAGCTGGATGAATTTTTTACCGGAAGGTGGACTGCCATACCGGCATTCATAATTATAATGGGTCTGGTCTTTTTCCTGACTTTTAACGTGATAGGAGCCTTCTTCCAGGGAATTCTGGAGGTGCTTATAGGAAACCTTACAGAGATAGTGGATTCAGCTCTGACTTCTGCCAATGTCTCCGCCCCTATTCACTCACTTGTTATTGACGCTATATTTGAGGGTGTAGGCTCGGTGCTTAGCTTTCTTCCTATCATTGTGGTGCTTTACTTCTTTTTGTCTATGCTTGAAGACAGCGGCTATATGGCGAGAGTCGCGTTCTTTATGGATAAGCTTTTGCGAAAACTGGGACTATCCGGCAGAAGTATCGTCCCGATGCTGATAGGCTTCGGCTGCAGTGTTCCTGCCATCATGGCTGCGAGAACCCTGCCCTCCGACAGAGACCGAAAGATGACGAGACTTCTGATACCTTTTATGAGCTGCAGTGCAAAGATGCCAATCTATGCTTTCTTTGCGGCGGCATTTTTTCCGAAATATGCGGCTGTCGTGACTATAGCTCTTTATCTTATCGGTATAGTCATGTCTATAGTTGTGGCTCTGATCGGAAAGAAAACACTGTTTTCCGGAGAAGCGGTTCCTTTTGTTATGGAGCTTCCCAACTACAGACTTCCGGGACTTAAAAATGTCGTAATGCTTATGTGGGATAAGGCAAAGGATTTCCTTCAGAGAGCCTTTACGGTTATCTTTCTCGGAACCATCGCCGTATGGTTTTTAAAGAATTTTGATCCCGGATTTAACCTTGTAACGGATTCCGAAAAGAGCATACTTGCGGTACTTGCCGGAGGCATCGCGCCATTATTCGCGCCTCTCGGGTTCGGAAACTGGAAGATAGTGACATCCCTAATCTCAGGCTTCCTTGCGAAGGAGAGTGTGGTCTCCATGCTTACTGTGCTTTATGGTGGGACTTCCGGACTAAGGGCGGAATTAAGCGGCCTGACAGCCTTTGTATTTCTTGTTTTTTGTCTTCTTTATACTCCATGTGTTGCGGCTATTGCGTCTGTAAAACAGGAGTCCGGAGGAAGAGCAGCAATTATTACAGTTTTTTTCCAATGCTTCGTTGCATGGATGGTGGCTTTCCTGGTGAGGATTTTGGGACTTGCCTTAGGATTTGTCTAAGTCTGATGTGGTGTTATGGTGTATAACGACAATAGAAAGAATAAATACAGAAACGATAAATACATAAAAAAATCAGGGAAGACAGGTTTTATCACCTGGCTGGTGATAGCCATTGCGGTTATATATACCACATTTTTGCAATCCCATCCGGGAAATGTTAAGCCCGAGACAGTTAAACCTGAGATAGTTAAATCCCAAACTGTCAAGACTGAAACTGTCAATGATATACCTGAATATTCCGGAGAAACCTACGCTGTCATAAATGGTAATGTTCCCTTCTTTACGGCTGAGGATATGACCACAGAGGCTTTTGAAACCTACAGTGATTTTGATTCCCTGGGACGTTGCGGTGTGGCCTATGCCAATGCCTGCCGTGAGCTGATGCCCAGAAAGAAGCGTGGAGACATATCTCATATAAAGCCTACTGGATGGGTACAGAGGAAATATCCTGGGATAGTGGATTCGAATCCTCCGTATCTTTATAACAGAAGTCATTTGATCGCTTATTCACTGACTGCGGAAAATGACAATGAGAGAAATCTCATTACCGGCACAAGATATATGAACTATGACGGTATGCGTCCCTTTGAAGAGATGGTAGTGGAATATATTGACGAGACCGATAACCATGTTCTCTACAGAGTGACTCCCATGTTTACGGGAGACAATCTGCTTGCTGACGGAGTGTTGATGGAGGCATTATCCGTAGAAGACGGCGGGAAGGGCATATGCTTTTGCGTGTACTGCTACAATGTTCAGCCCGGAATAGAGATCAACTACAGAACGGGAGAAAACCGTAAGATAAAGTAGTAATGATATTGAAAATGCAAGGGATGTGTGCGATATGACAGGGCACCAATCCATTGCATTTTCTGCGTTTTGGCTTCGGTTAGTAATTTCTGTTTTTGTTATTTGTGATGAGAGATGATATTTTCGGGAATAAATAAAAATAAAAAGTAACTTTTATGTTGACATTGCCGCATAAGTCTTGTATCATAACACTCGCGTCACTGATAAGGTGTTCGTGAAAAGCAATTGCGGGTGTAGTTCAATGGTAGAATGTCAGCCTTCCAAGCTGAACATGTGGGTTCGATTCCCATCACCCGCTTAGCTGCCCAGATAGCTCAGTTGGTAGAGCAGAGGACTGAAAATCCTCGTGTCACTGGTTCGATTCCGGTTCTGGGCATCCAAGATGATAAAGACAGCGATAACATTCACACTGAAACTGATCATCTTTTGTATAGTGTTTCGTTCTTCACAGAAATGAAAGTTGAACGGACATTAATAATGCGCGAGTAGTAGAGTGGTACTACGTCGCCTTGCCAAGGCGAAGATCGCGGGTTCGATCCCCGTCTCGCGCTCGATTTTTTGATAAGGAATCGTTGAGAAATCAACGATTCCTTTTCTTTCGGTTCGATTAATAGTTCTAAGATAGATGCTAACACGTCGTCCTAAAAAATCAGTCTAAGCGGTCTCCGTTTCCATATACTTCTGCAAAGCGGGCGGAAAAGGATGAGGAGCGACCTCCTGCATAAAGATGTGAAATGTCTCCAAAGGAAGCTTCAGGGACGGAGCTTTCTTTGAAAACATTGGCATCTAACCAATGAACAGCGTCATAAAAAAGTGGTTCCACTGTCCAGTCCTGAGGCAGCCAGTCCCATGAAATCTTCTTTTGGTCTTTTACGTCCGGCCTGTTGATCAATGCTTCATTGAATTCTCTTAACCATGGAAGTGTAACTGCTGCTTTTCCAAATTTTTTCAAAGTAAGGGAAGCCGTATCCTGAGCACGACCCATTGGCGATACATAAAACTCTTTGATGTCTTCTGTTTTATATAGACGTTTTGCAAGAAGCGATGCTTCTGTCCATCCGGTTTCCGTAAGTGAATCATGTTCGTAGTCCGGATCTCCATGGCGAATGATTAAGACAACAGATAAGAAATGCCTCGCTGCAGAGGGGCAGAAATCAATGTGGATTTCAGGAAACGTGGCAAGGTTCAGGGAAGGAGATAACCCTAAATTGCGTCATGACGCAAAAAATGGTAATAGAGAAATGATGAGGGATATGTAATAATGGGAATGAAGTAAAGATCCGTTGCTACAATGAGTCCTTAAGTGAAAAATATCAAAAGATGATTTCTTTAAAGAAGGTTTATATTCCTGTGGTTTCGGATGATTAAAAAGATTTGGTATTACGTTGAAAAAAATAACCCACGGTCCGTGGGTTATTTTTACAATAATCAATCGTGATCAGGAATTTCTACTGTAGGAGCGCACCGGGCGCTGAATGATTGCAGGATGAATCAGAAGGTCTATGAGAGGTTGAGTGAATTATAGTAAAGAATACAAAGGAGACGTTTATGAGTACATTAGTAACATATTTCAGTGCCGAAGGCACAACAGCAAAAGTTGCAAAGGAATACGCAGAAAAGATAGGGGCAGATTTATTTGAAATCGTTCCGGAAGTACCTTATTCTACATTAGATATACGATGGGTAAATCCATTAGCAAGATGCAACCGCGAACAGATTGGTGGTAAAGATGTTCCGGTCAGTGGAAAGATTGATGACTTTGGGAAATATGACACGGTTTATATCGGATTTCCTATCTGGTACGGACAGGCTCCGAGAGTGGTTCATACCTTCTGTAAGGGCTACGACTGGACCGGCAAAGACATTCACATCTTTGCTACATCCGGTGGAAGCGGTATAGGAAAGACTGCAGAGAAGCTCCAGCCATCTGTTGCCGGAGGGAATATCATCGATGCAAAACGTATAAGCAGTGCTTCGGAGATTTGAAGGTTGACCGTATATAGATGGGATTTAGTTCAAAGAGATTGGTAAATTAATACATGGATAATCGTAAAGAATGGGCACTATGTCGGGAAGAATTGGTCAGTGTCATAGTAAGCCTTGGCTTTCCTGCTGAATTTGGCAATCAGATAGCAAAACAGCTTGGCAGTCCCAAAGCCATGCAGAGGATGTGTGGTTATCTGAATAATGTGAAACCGCATAGTGCGGAACTTATAGCTGATGAGATGCTTTCCATATGTACCGAAATCGAAAGATGGAAAGAAAAGAAGGCATGTGAAGAAGCTAACGCAAATTACAATAGGATGCTGTGGGATGGGGTGTTTGACGACGAATCGGAGGATTAAAGGAACTGAAAATCATATGAAAACAGTCAAAGTTGTAGCCGCAGTAATAAGAAATGACAATAAAATATTTGCCACCCAGCGAGGCTACGGGGAGTTCAAGGATGGTTGGGAGTTTCCCGGTGGAAAGATCGAAGTGGGAGAAACACCGGAGGAAGCATTAGCTCGGGAGATCAAGGAGGAGCTGGATACGGATATTTCTGTAGATGAGTATATAGATACTATAGAATTTGACTATCCCACATTTCATCTGTCTATGGATTGCTTTTGGTGCAGCATTAAGGAAGGACATCTCACACTGAAGGAACATGAGGCTGCGAAATGGCTGGACATTAAAACCATAGACAGTGTGGAGTGGCTGCCGGCGGATATTACTTTGATAGATAAGATCAAGGAACGGATTAAGTTGTAGAGGATTATGAATGAGTGATTTTTTACAGATAAAGATTTATTTTTAAGGCTTAGCGGGATGACTTGTTCATGCCGTGAAATGATTAAAAAGCTGCTGACTCAGGCGTCTGTGTCAGCAGCTTTTTTCATAATCATGCTTGTTAATATCCACAAGTCTCAGCATTGTGTTAACTATTAGTGCCTTTTTTCGGTCTGTGAATCCTTTTCCTGCTTGACCCTATGGCTTCTTCCGGGCATACAAGAATACAGAGATGACATCCTACACATCTGCTTCCATCCAGAGAGATCTTTCTGTCATCGCTGATCTTTATAGCCTGATGTCCACCGTCAGCGCACGCAATCACACATCTTCCGCATCCTATACATCTGTCCTTATCAAATCTCGGGAATACTATAGTGTCACGTTCAAGAATATCTGTGGTTTCACTGACAGTATCCAGCGACAGCCCTCTAAGCTCATTGACATTATTAAGAGCATTTTTCGCAAGATAGTAGGTAAGCCCCGATTTAAGGTCATCAATAATACGATATCCATACTGCATTACTGCCGTTGTGACCTGTACACTTCCCGCACCTAAGAGGATAAACTCCAGGGCATCTGACCAGTCTTCGATTCCGCCCATGCCGCTTATATGCATACCTTTAAGCTTCGGATTCTTTCCAAGCTCCGCCATAAAGCGAAGCGCAATTGGCTTTACAGCGTTTCCGCTATAGCCTCCTAAAGCAGATTTTCCATGAACCGAAGGATAGGCAACATAGGTATATAGGTTTACTCCGGTTATACTCTTTATGGTATTTATGGCGGAAAGGCCATCTGCACCGCCACGAAGAGCTGCTTCGGCTGCCGGGCTCATGGTTGCGACATTCGGCGTGAGTTTTGCAAGAATAGGAATAGTGGCACCGCGCCTTGCAGCCTTTGTAAAACGCTCCACCAGTTCCGGAACCTGTCCTATATCTGAACCAAGGCCTTCTTCGGACATATTAGGGCATGAGAAATTAAGCTCTATGGCGTCAGCACCGTTTTCTTCACAGAGTCGGGAAAGGTTTTCCCATTCCTCATCATTTCTGCCCATTATAGAAGCGAGAATGAATTTTGAGGGATACTTTTTCTTCAGGTGTGTGAATATCTCCATGTTTTCTTCCACACTATGGTCAGAAAGCTGCTCTATATTTTTAAAACCTATTATGTCCCCACCGGACCCTTTTATGGCAGAAAACCTGGGTGATGCTTCATGAATGTCGAAGTTACATATGGTTTTAAAGGATGCTCCTGCCCATCCGGCTTCAAAGGCTCTTGAGCACATATCATATGAGCTTGCAACAACGGATGAAGACAGAAGGAAAGGGTTTTCAAGCGGTATACCGCAGATATCTGTTCTTAGGCGGATTTCATCCTTAGGAAGTGATACCTCAAGAGACGGTCTGACCTCGTCATATAACCGTGTGATTGCATCCTTGACAGGAACTTCCCCTGAACGAACACACGCTCTTTCGCAAGGAGCATCACAGCTTATACAGGGATTTTTTTCCGGAAGACTTGCCGCAGCAACATTCTCGTTATTGAACCATATGCTTCTGAGGAGCTTATCAGGCTTAAGCTTAGGACATGCAATGCTGCAGGGGGCATCGTAACATAGTGCACATTTCATTATGTCTTTTCGATACAATATTCTTTCAATCATAGTTAACCTCGGTAAATTTCAGCTATTACTAACTTCACATTCAAAAGATTCTTATTATTAATAATCGTCAAAATGCAGTCTTTATATAAAAGCTGACAACAGACAAGAAATGCCTCGCTTGAGAGGGGCAGAGATCAATATATAGAGATATGCAGGAGGTAGCAGAATGAGTGGGGCTAGTAAACAATTAGGAGGAATCTATTCACTATAGAAAATATCGCCACCTGAAATTAAAAATCAATGCAGTATTGAAATGAGAACGTGTGTATGGTATAATGCATCTACATTGATGAGTATCCCCAAGTCTTTGAACGCTGAGAGAGGTTATACATGAGAAATATAGGTGATGTAATAGCACGTAACCGAAGAAAAAAGAAACTGTCCCAGATAGATTTGGCTAAGCTTCTTGGCGAATATGGTATCTCCATTAAAAATGCGGGTATGCTTGCGGAGTAATGAGTATCTACATCGCCATAGATATGAAAAGCTTTTATGCATCTGTAGAATGTGTCGCAAGGGGACTGGATCCTCTGAAGGCAAAGCTGCTGGTGGCGGATGCCACAAGATCGGATCAGACCATCTGTCTTGCAGTATCTCCGGCTTTAAAAGCTATCGGTGTTCCGGGCAGACCCAGACTTTTTGAGGCGAAGCAGGCTATCAGAAAATACGAGCAGACGTATCGCACAAAAGTTTCTTATATCACTGCTACTCCGCGTATGGCCGAGTACGAAAAAACCTCAGCCAAAATCTATGGGATATTTTTAAAATACGCATCCTCTGAGGATATTCACATATACAGTATAGATGAGTGTTTTATCGATTGTACGCCATATCTCCATTTCTACGAAACTGAAGCCATAAGGTCCGGACAGCATCCTGCACATATCATGGCTATAACCATGATAAGGGATGTCCTTAAAAATACGGGAATCACAGCCACAGTGGGAATAGGAACAAATTTATATCTTGCCAAAATAGCTATGGATATCGTGGCAAAGAAATCCCCTGCAGACAAAGACGGAGTCCGCATCGCCGGACTTACGGAGGAAAGCTATAGGTATCTCCTCTGGGAACACAAGCCATTGACGGATTTCTGGCAGATCGGTCGTGGTAAAGCAGCAAGGCTCGAAAAAAATCACATGTACACCATGGGAGACATTGCCGAGCGTTCACAGTGTGATGAAGAGTGGTTTTATAAGGTTTTCGGAATAGATGCTGAGATACTCATAGATCACGCCTGGGGTGTAGAACCTGTGACCATGTATGATATTAAACACTATAAAAGTGACAATCATTCTCTTTCCAATGGTCAGGTTCTTCCGAGACCCTACAAATATGATGAAGCATGTATAGTTTTCAAGGAAATGATAGATATCTTATGCTGTGATATGTATAAGAAAAAACTTGTCTCTTCAAGGTTTACGTGGTGGATCAGTTATGATTATAAGAGTCTTGAATATTTCCCAGGTTATGACGGAAGACTTGCCATTGACTGGTACGGGAGACTTCATCCCGCCCATTCAACCGGAACCGTAAGATTTAAATCAGCCACCAATACCGCCAATATCGTTATCGAAGGGATCATGAAGGATGTAGATAAAAAAAGTGACCACAGGATACTTTTAAGGAGGCTTGGAATATGCGCCTGTGATGTTAAATCTGATAACGGAGTATATCAATTGGATCTCTTTACAGACTACGATGCTCTGAATAGAGATAGACAACTTCACGCAGCGCTTCTGGAGGTGCGAAACAGATATGGAGCCAATGCCATGCTGAAAGGAATTAATTTTTTGGAAGGTGCAACCACAAAGATGAGGAATGAACAGATCGGAGGCCACAGAGCATAACGGAAAGCCATATCCTTTATAGATAAATCCTACGCACATAAAAGTCCTCATCGGAATTAATCCGATGGGGACTTTTAATGTGGTTCTATCCTTCATGTTCAGTGATTTTGCCTGCCGGCAACTGGGCAAGCACTACGGCTATAAAAACAATAATGCATCCGAGCATTTCCCTGAGAGTCATGGTCTCATGGAGTATGAGCCATCCGAAGAAAACCGCAAATACAGATTCCATGCTCATAATGAGAGGAGCAATGGCAGGATTCGTTATTCGCTGCCCCAGAATCTGGAGCGTATAAGCAACACCGCTGGAAAGGATACCGGAGTACAGTATTGTAAGTCTGGCTTCCCAAATAGCAGCAAAAGAAGGCGTTTCGAAAATTATAGTCAGGAGCATAGACATTAACCCAACAACGGCAAACTGCACGCAGGATATCATTACACCATCTGTGTAGCCTGTTGAAAAGTGGTCAATGACCAGAATATGAGCCGAAAATGTAAAAGCACCAAGCAGGCAGAGAATATCCCCTTTTCCTATGGAAAAACCTTCCTTTATGCATAAAAAGTAAAATCCCGTGATTGCAGTGAAAACACAGAACCATATGAGTTTTGTGACTTTTTTTCCGAGGAAAAGACCTATAACCGGAACTATAACTATGTAAAGTGCAGTTATAAAGCCTGCCTTTCCCGCTGTGGTTCTGCTTAGACCGACTTGTTGGAGATTACTTGCAATTGACAGCACTAAACCGCAGAATATACCGCCTATCATTGAATTTTTGTTTAGTGTCATTTCCTGTTCTTTTGATAAAGGATTATATCTTGTGCGCCTTTTTCGGAAAAATATTGTAACCGGGATAAGTACCAAAAGACCTATAAAGCTTCTTGACATGTTGTATGTAAAAGGACCTACAAATTCCATGCCTGCACTTTGTGCAACAAAAGCCGAACCCCAGATAAGTGAGGCGGTCAAAAGCATCAGATTTCCCTTTATTTGTTCAGTCATAGTTGGTCTCCGTTTTTTGGTCAGATTTTAGTTGAAGCTTGGTTTTTCGTAAAGCCGAAAGCAACCCGATTCCTAGTATCATATCACGAAAAATTATAGCCTTAAACCAGGAATGGTTTTAATTGCGGTGGTTATATTCCTGAAAATTTGGTAAAATGTTTCATATATAGAACGATATAAAAAATATCTTTTAATAGAATCTGAACAGAATTTTGTCTGCATCGGTGCATTGTATTAAAAGATACAAATAAAAATATTATCAGATCTTAACATGTCAGGATTTATATCGAACAAAGTGTGTTTACACTTTAGGGGACAAGCAGATCTGCAGCGATAGGGAAGAGATAAACGGCGAAAAACATGCATTTATTGTAGAGCCGGTCAGATGTGCATCTATGTGTCAGATATTAAGACTCAAAATCAGCGTTAGAAGATGAGAGGGGGATGAATTATGTTTTGCGAGAATTGTGGGAACGAAATTAAAGACGATGCCAGATTTTGCCCGGTTTGCGGCGCACGGGTTAATTCCACGGCAGCACCGGTAGGGTCTGCACCGGCAGTCGCAGAAGGATATCGGGCTTCTTCGACGCCTCAGGAAATGAATAGAGGATATCAGGCTGCCCCAATGCCTAAGGAAATGAACAGAGGATATCAGGAAATCGTAAGCAGGGAAGATATCCAAGGACAAAGGGTTACGGAAAACATTTATCTCTGTCCTGATGGAGCTTATCGCTGGGTTTATGAGTTTGATATGATCAAAAATCCGACGATACTTATAACTGTATGGAAAGTGCTGTTAATGTCTTTCGCCATAGTGATCTTCATAATGCTGTTTTTTACTATCATAGAAGACGGCCTTGATGATATTCCTGATCTCATTGGATTTTTTGGAGGATTCGTTCTCATTATGCTTTTTATTGCAGCACTTAGTGCTGTGGCATATTTCATAGTTGCGATGTCATACGGTCTTAAATACATGGTTCTTTTTACCATGGATGAAAATCAGATAGAACACAGACAGATGAAGAATCAGTTTGATAAGGCCAAGGCTATGGGATGGCTTTCTGCAGCTGCAGGACTTGCCACCGGAAGCATTGGCAGAGCCGCACCGGGTATTCTTGCCGCAACCAAGACTTCTTCAACCTCGGTTTTTGGTAATGTAAAGAAGGTCAAATCAGACAGAAGGCATAATGTGATTTATGTTAATGAGACATTGGAACATAACCAGATTTACGTGGATGATGCTGATTTTGATTTTGTACGGAACTATATCATAGAGCGCTGCAGAAACGCAAAGAAGGTAAGCTGATGAATCCGGTCATACTGAAACAGTAAGATGCTTCTTTGGTGGACTTAAAGTTTGTTTTTTATATATTAATTTGAGTTACATAGAAGTTATGAGTTTGCAGAGTTGTAATAAATCATTGGACTTTTATCTAGAAACTTTTATAATTGATATTGTTTTAAAAGCAGATCGGGAATCACACCCGGTCTGTTTTTTGGAAGAATCGTCGATCCTGATTTTGTATTCTGAGTGAATCTGTAATGTATAATGACGGTTCTCATACAGAAATCAAAACAGAAACTATAACAGAGAGGAGTTTCAGACAAACTCACTAATACCCACAGGCAAACCTGTTGGGTTTCCCTCTTCGAATACGAAAGGAATTTTTATGACATCTACATTGAGAAGAACCTGGGCCGAGATCAATCTCGACAATCTTGCATTTAACTATAAAAAAATAAGAGAATACATAGGAGAGAACGTTAAGTTTCTCGGAGTTGTAAAGGCAGACGCTTACGGACACGGATCCGTTCAGGTGGCGTCAAAGCTTCAGAGTCTCGGAGCAGATTATCTTGCGGTCAGCAGCATTGACGAAGCTATGGAGCTTAGGGTTAATGATGTCACCATGCCTATCCTCATTCTCGGACATACTCCTAAGGAGCAGGTTGATAGGCTGATCTCCTATGACATCACCCAGGCGGTAACCTGTGAAGCAAAAGCTATCGAATACAATGAAGAGGCATTAAGACTTGGCAAAACCCTGAAGATACATATAAAGGTGGATACGGGAATGTCCCGACTCGGATATATTTGTGAAGGCGATTATTTCCAGCATGGTGTGGATGGTATCGTTGATGCCTGTAAGCTTCCCGGGCTTGAGCCGGAAGGCATTTTCACACATTTTGCTGTATCCGATGAAGCAGGCGAAGAGTACGTAGAATACACTAAGCATCAGTTTAAACTTTTTACTGATATCATTGATGCAGTGGAAAAGAAGACCGGAATGAAGTTCAAGATCCGCCACTGCGCAAACACCGGTGCAACAGTTGACTATCCGGAAACATATCTAGATATGGTACGCCCGGGACTGTTGCTTTATGGATATGGTGATTACGCGAAGAGACTTGGATTAAAGCCTATCATGACCATGAAAACCACCGTCAGCACTATCAAAATATATCCGGCGGGAACCAAGATAAGCTATGGCGGATTGTTCACAACAACAAAGGACAGAACCCGTATAGGCGTTGTCCCTTACGGCTATGCTGATGGATTCTTCCGATCACTTTCCAACAAATACAGTGTTATGACCTCTGACGGACCTGCTGAGGTTCGCGGTCGTATCTGTATGGATATGTGCATGATCGATCTGACAGACAAGCCTAATGTGGGAGTCGGAAGTGAAATTGAAATTTTCGGAGAAAACAATCCTATAGAGAGGATGGCTGAGTTGGCCGGCACTATTCCTTACGAAATCGTTTGTGCCGTAAGTAAGCGTGTCCACAGAGTATATATCTCTGATGGTAATGTTGTCTTCAGGGAACTCATGCTCAGGATGTAAGCTTTAATTAGAAATAAGTAATGGGCCGATCGTTAATTGGAAGAAGCCCGGAAACCTAAGCTGTAAAAACGTTAAGCTGTATAGGTTATGTATATAGGCACTTGTTTTGCCTATGAATCATGGTTGTTAAGATCAGAACAGGAGAAGAAGGCGCTCTTGCTCTCGCAGATGTAGAATAAATAGAAAAGCCCCTCGAGGATATCCTCGAGGGGCTTTTAAAAGCGCGAGACGGGGGGCGCTACGTGCCCTTTGGCACGTGCTTAGCGCCGACCGAGCCGGTAGGCGAGACTAACCGAAGGTTCGATCCCTGACGAACGCGAAAACAGCCTAGAGGTTAACCTCTAGGCTGTTGAGAAGCGCGAGACGGGGATCGAACCCGCGATCTTCGCCTTGGCAAGGCGACGTAGTACCACTCTACTACTCGCGCACTTCGTCGGTTCTTTCTGACCAACAAAGCAGATTATACTCGCGGTAGAAGCGAGTGTCAACATCAAATTTTAATTATTGTCATCCTTTGACAGCATCTCCATCTTCATTTCGTAGTACTTAGGAGTCATGTCCAGGAAATGGATGTGAGGATTCTCAAAACGCTGTTCCTCTTCCCAAATCTCGTTGGAAAGCTGATGTTTTACATAAGCAGCTATTTCCTTTGCGGGAACTTCGGGTTCGGTCCTCTTTCCGTTTTCCATAACAAGCTTCTGCATTTTCTTTGCTGTACAGTTTTCGAATCTGCGAATCTTCCAGGGCTTTAACGGATCTACAAATCTGTAGGGCTTGGAAAGATCTACAACCTCATCCTTTTTGGCTATCATATCTGCGAAGGCACGTCCTTCTTCGTTGTAGATACGATAAACTTCCTTAAGTCCGGGATTGGTAATCTTGTCTACACTTTCCGAAACCTTGATACGTGGCTGCATTATCCCGTCTTCCTCAACGGCACAAAGCTTATAGACTGCTCCGAAAACGGGTTCGGAACGGGAAGTGATCAAACGCTCACCTACACCGAAGGCATCTACCTGACCACCCTGGGCGAGAATAGAAGTCATGGTATTTTCATCGAGGCTGTTGGAAATAACGATCTTTGCATCAGGGAATCCGGCTTCATTGAGCATCTTTCTGATCTCTTTTGAAAGATATGCAAGGTCTCCGCTGTCGATACGTATTCCAAAACTCTTTGATTTAATGTTCTGTTCTCTCATTTCCCTGAAGACAGTGATTGCATTGGGAATACCTGAATCTAAAACATCATAGGTATCAACCAGAAGTATGCAGTTGTCCGGGTAGATCTTTGCGAATTTTCTGAATGCAGTTAATTCATCACCGAAATACATAACCCAGCTGTGAGCCATGGTGCCGCCAACAGGGATATCAAAATATTGTCCTGCGGAAACTGTTGCTGTGCTGTTTACACCGCCGATAACAGCAGCTCTTGCACCGTAAATTGCTGCATCATTATTGTGCGCACGTCTTGCACCGAAATCAGATACGGCTCTTCCGTTTGCAGCTTTAACTATACGACGTGCTTTTGTTGCAATCAGACTCTGATGATTGATCTGGGTCAAAAGTTCGGTTTCGATAAGCTGAGCTTCAACAAGATCAGCCACAACAGTAATTATCGGTTCATTAGGGTAAATGATGCTTCCCTCAGGAAAGGCATAAACATTACCATGGAAGTGAAAGTCCGATAACCAGTCCAGAAATCTGCCATCAAAAAGATTGAGGCTTCTCAGGTAAGCTATATCCTCGGCCTCAAAATGCATATCCTCAAGATATTGAAGAACCTGCTCCAAACCTGCAAAAACAGAAAAACCACCCTGATCGGGATTTCTTCTGTAAAAAACATCAAATGCTACTTTTGTATCATTTCTTTCTTCCAGAAAATAACCATTTGCCATGGTGAGTTCATATAAATCCATCATCATGGAAACATTACGCCTGTCATTTATTCGATTCATACTAATCTCCATTCCGTTGCATTCATCCGGCATCATAAATAGTGATGAAATATCACACATCCGGAAAATATTGTCTTTAAATTAATACAACATTAACGCCTATTTTAATCATTTGTGACCCTGAGGGCAACATAAATCGGTAAAAGAAATAAGATATTACAAATGAAGATAGGTGTATTTGATTTATATCAAGCGGGTGGACAAAAAATCTTCTCCATTTTCTATGCGTAAATGGATGTACCTATATAAAAGTTAAAAATATAGGAATTATATTGATGATGAAGAATGTGTGATTTTTAAAGGGAAATAGTAATAAATGCAGTAATGACAGATATAAAATAAATATCTACTTGTACACGTTTTTTGAGATGCATCTTTCTTTAGTTTTGTTAAACGTAATGTTATAATTTTAAATAATATCTGAAAGTGAGGTTCTGAACCATGGTTATATCAAAGAATATGGAACGTCTGGTAGCTGGAAGTTCTACGATTAGAAAGCTTTTTGAAGAAGGCCTGCAGATGGCTGCAGAGGTAGGCGCGGATAATGTTTACGACTTCAGTCTAGGAAATCCCGCATCGCCTGTGCCTCATGAAGTTCGAGATGCCATCGAAGATATCCTGGATAACACCGATGGAAACATTGTCCATGGATACATGAAGAATGCAGGTTTCAATGATGTTCGAAAAGCTGTTGCCGACAGCCTTAACAGGAAAAACGGAACTAACTATGATGCAGAAGATATAATCATGACCTGCGGTGCCGCAGGCGGCATGAACTGTGTATTCAGAAGCCTCCTGGGAACTGATGACGAGGTGATAACATTTGCACCGTTCTTTGGTGAATACAGAAGCTATGTATGTAATTTCGGAGGCAACCTTGTTGTGGTTCCTGCGGATACGGAAACATTCCAGCTTAACCTGGCGGCACTCAGACCACTTATTAATGAAAAAACCAAGTGCATCATTATAAATAATCCGAACAATCCGTCAGGTGTTGTATATACCGAAGAAACCCTGAGAAAGCTTAATGATATAATCGTAGAAGCAGAGAAGGAAATTGGACACCCGATATACGTTATTGCAGATGAACCATATCGTGAGCTTGTGTACGGCGGACAGAATGTCCCGTATATACCTAATATCATTAAGAACAGTATTTTCCTCTATTCCTTCAGTAAGACTCTTTCTCTTCCGGGAGAAAGAATCGGATACATGGCGGTTTCAAAAAATATTGACTATTATGACGAGGTGATCTCGGCACTGGTCGTAGCCAATCGCTGTCTCGGCTATATTAACGCACCGTCTCTTTTTCAGCTGGTAGTTGCAAGATGTCTGGATATCCCGGCAAATCTTGAATTCTATGATAAGAATCGAACTCTTCTATATGAAGAGCTTACAAATATGGGCTTTGAAGTTGTAAGACCTGACGGAGCATTCTATATGCTTATCAAGTCGCCTACAGCTGAAGAAGATGATTTTGTTGCCATGGGCAAGAAATATCACATCATTATGGTTCCGGCAAAGTCATTCGGCTGCCCTGGATATGTCAGACTCGCTTACTGCGTATCGTACGACATGATAAAGAGGTCTATTCCGGCATTTAAAAAGCTGGCAGCTGAATTGTTCCAAGGCAATAACGTCTAACCTTTATTTACCCAACTAATATCGACCTTATAACTGTACCGGGTTATAGGGTCATTTTTTATGTAATTCCGAGTATTGTCAGACCTTATAAGTGACCGAAATCCAGCTGGGAGTTAATGAAATAGGTTGGGATCGTGAGACGTATCCGAGGGTAAAGAAGGTAGCCCGGGGGGCATGAATAATGCAATTGATTATTGATCGCTTATGGATGTACAAATATAGGTACAAAATTTTTTCAAAAAAGTGTTTGACAACTGCTTTGATAGTTGATATATTATGTGAGCACTCAAGAGAAATGGAACATCAGTTCTGAGAAATGAGGGCGAAAAGAACCTTGAAAATCAAAGATCGATTAATACACAGACCCTGAAGATTCTAAAAAGAAGATTCAGAGCGGATGATCTTTAAAAGATCTGAAGCGCGACCAAAAAGGTCTAAAGCGAATAATACAATCGCAGTAAAGAAAAACGGACAAAACAGAAGCCAAGCTTAGTTTAGAACGGGAAGAGAACTTAAAGAGCGTAAGCTCTTAACATTTAATTCGAGAGTTCGATCCTGGCTCAGGATGAACGCTGGCGGCGTGCCTAACACATGCAAGTCGAACGAGCGAGAGATGAAACCTAGTGATTCTCGAGCGAGTGGCGGACGGGTGAGTAACGCGTGGGTAACCTGCCTTACAGAGGGGGATAACAGTTTGAAAAGACTGCTAATACCGCATAAGCACACAGTACCGCATGGTACAGGGTGAAAAGATTTATCACTGTAAGATGGACCCGCGTCTGATTAGCCAGTTGGCAGGGTAACGGCCTACCAAAGCGACGATCAGTAGCCGACCTGAGAGGGTGATCGGCCACATTGGGACTG
>NZ_AUJX01000033.1 GCF_000424445.1 Oribacterium sp. NK2B42 | reverse complement strand
GGGTATGACCCGAACGCACCACCACCGGCGGTTCCACCTGCCGAAACCGAACGCTGCGAATGAGGGGCCGGAAGGCTGGCTTTAGTACGGACGCAAAGTCCAAGTCACGAGATGCCTTACCGATTGCCCCATCATTCTACAGCCTAAGCAACAAGATGGCCATGCTCATAACTGGCTGCTATGTTTCATGACCATCTTTATAGTAGTAGTCACGAGAATGCGGCGGCAATTATTCAACAAGTATATTCCTTATAACCTTATCTTAAATTGTCGAATATAAAAGTAGTATAAGTATTTTTTCAGATGTATTCAGTTAGAATTTGAAGAATAGTTTTTATCGTATTTTATTTGAACCTAAGTTTAAAAACGGAGAGAAAACTATGAAAAACGTGGTATTGGGAAGAACTGGAATCGAAGTGCCCCAGAACGGGTTCGGAGCATTACCTTTACAGAGGGTTTCGGTTGAGGAGGCTGTAAAGATTTTGAGACGAGCTTACGACGGAGGCATTCGCTTTTTTGACACGGCAAGAGCCTACAGTGACAGTGAGGTGAAGCTAGGGGAAGCCTTCGGAACGGGATATGTGGATCGTAAAGACATATACATTGCTTCGAAGACCAAGGCTACAACACCGGAGGATTTTTGGAAGGATCTGGAAACAAGCCTTTCAAATCTTAAGACGGATTATATTGATATCTATCAGTTCCATATGATGAATACCTGCTACAGACCGGGTGACGGAAGCGGCATGTATGAATGTATGGAGGAAGCAAGGCGTCAGGGGAAGATACGTTTTATTTCCGGAACTGCTCACAAGTATGGAATCGCACAGGAGCTTATCGAGTCGGAGCTTTATGATACGGTTCAGTACCCCATGAGTTATTTGGCTTCGGAAAAGGAAATCGAACTGATTGAGTTTGCCAACCAGCATAATGTTGGCTTCATCTGCATGAAGGGTCTGGCAGGTGGTCTCATCACGAATTCAAAGGCTGCCATGGCTTTCATATCTCAGTTCGAAGGCGCAGTTCCCATCTGGGGAATACAGAGGGAGTCAGAGCTTGAGGAGTGGCTTTCCTATATGGATGAGACACCGGTCATGGATGACGAGATCTTTAACTTCATTAAGTCAGAGCGTGACGAGCTTATGGGAGAATTCTGCCGGGGCTGCGGCTACTGTATGCCATGTACGGTTGGTATAGAAATAAACAACTGCAACAGAATGTCTCTGATGCTGAGACGGGCACCCAGCAAGGGCTGGTTCAGTGAACATTGGCAGAAAGAGATGGAGAAAATCGAAGACTGCGTTAATTGTGGAAAATGTATAAGCAAATGTCCGTACGAGCTTCAGATACCGACACTCCTCAGGAAGAACCTGGAGGACTACAGGGAGGTTCTGAAGGGGAACAGGAAGGTTTGATACCGGAGTAAACCACCGTGGACGGTTCTCGCCGGCGAGAACCGTCCACGGTGGTTTACTGGTATATTATAAAAGGTTTTGGGAGACCAACTATGGCAGAATGTAATGTATGTTTCAGACATTGTCATATCGATGAAGGGAAATATGGGTTTTGCAAAGTGAGAACCTGCAGAGGTGGAAAAATTGTCCCTGACAATTATGGGAAGGTAACATCCATAGCACTGGATCCCATAGAGAAAAAACCTCTTAACAGGTTTTTCCCGGGGAGCATGATAGTTTCCGTGGGAAGCTATGGCTGTAATCTGAGATGTCCATTCTGTCAGAATTACAGTATTTCATGGGCTGAGGAAATTGAAAAGTGGCCTGAAAAGGCTAAAAATATTTCCCCGGAGGAGTTGTGTCGTATAGCTGTAGCAGAGAAACCTTATGGAAATATCGGAGTTGCTTTTACTTACAATGAGCCCCTGGTTTCCTACGAGTATGTTCTGGATACAGCAAGACTGTTGAAAGAGCATGATTTGAAAACAGTTCTTGTTACAAACGGCATGGCAGATGTTTTGGCTGTCGGTGAACTTTTCGGATACGTTGATGCCATGAACATCGATCTAAAGGGCTTTTCGGATCATTACTATGAGAATCTCCTGAAGGGAAACCGTCGGATGGTTATGGATTTCATCAGAGAAGCGGTGAAGCATTGCCATGTGGAAGTCACGACTCTTATCATCCCCGGTGAAAATGATACCGATGATGAGATATTTGAACTTAGCCGATGGATACGCGAGCTTACAGATAATGACGGAAATCAGATTGGCGAAAATATTCCCCTTCACCTGTCCAGATTCTTTCCAAAGTTCCATATGACTGACAGAGACGCCACAGATGTAGCTAATGTTTACCACTTAAAAACAGTAGCAGAAAAGAATCTGAAGTATGTGTATACGGGGAATTGCTAGTTGTAAAAAAAGAACCCAATGACACCTGATAATAGAGTGCCATCGGGTTCTTTTTTTGTAACCTGAAATCAGTAAAGTATTGAGCCAAAAGTAAAATATTGATATCATAGTAATGAAAAGTAAAAAAACAACCCTTTTAGTAATGAAACGTAAAATTATCTGATATATAGTAAAAAACATGGAGGAAAAGTAATGACACCCAAAATTGATCCGTTTACCAGAACTCCGGGGCTGGCAGGCAAAGCATATATAGATACAGGTATTGCTGATACTGTAATTGCAAATTTTAAAAGTGATGAATCTGAAAAACATGTTTATAAGATCACAGGCCTTCGTGGGTCCGGCAAATCAGTTGAATATGGAAGGATTATGAAGGCGTTAAAGGAAGAGAAAAACTGGCTTGTATATAACCTTTCCTCTGCCGGAAATACAATTGCTACATTTCATGATCTACTTGCAAGCGAAAAAGGTTTAGGTATAAATAACAAGACAATTGAAAAAAGTTTCAGTGCATCTCTCGGAGGAAGTTTTCATGGTGCGTCAGGAGAAGGGAGCGTAAAGGTCACAAATACAAAAAGCATTGAAAAGTTTCATAAATCCGAAGAAGCTGCAATAATAAAAATGATAGAGACAGCCAACAAAAAGAAGTACAGGATACTTGTTGGGATAGATGATATTTCCAAAACAGAAGAAACAGTCAAGCTTCTTTCGATAATAGGGTCAATGATAGTTGTGGGAGCAGAACTCTATCTTGTTGTGACAGGACTCTCGGAGAACATTGAAGAATTTTCAACTGAGAAAAACCTTACCTTTTTTAAAAGAGCTGACGCTATTGAAGCAACTACTCTAAACAAATACGACATAGTGAACAGATATCAGGACTTACTTGATATAGACTCATTTGAAGCCAAAAAGATTGAACAAACAACACGGGGTTATGCTTATGCGTATCAGGTTCTTGGTTCATTATATTTTTGCAAAAAGGAAAATGAGACTCTTGAAGATCTAATGCCGGCCTTTGAGAACATAATGTTTAAAGATTCATATGATATGATATGGCAGAAGCTGACAGAAGGCGAAAAGGAAATGGTCAGATGCATCTGTAAAACAAAAGATGGGAAAACAGAGGACATAAAGTCTTTGATGAAAAATCCGGCATCATATAATGTATTCAGAAATAATCTCATAAATAAGCATCTGGTGGATGGAAGTAAAAGAGGATATTTGAAAATAAATCTCCCCAGATTTGACAATTTCGTTGAACTTTGGGGTGATGATTAAAGGGAGGAAATAATTATGTTAACTATATCCGCTGTTTTGCTGCTGAGCTTTCTGACGGCCTGTGACATGGCATCCGGTATCAGCACGGTGGAAAATAGCGCCAGCACGACGGAAAATAGTATCAACTCAGCGGAAAATAAACAGGAGGACGGAGGCGGCATCGAAGGACTTCGTATACATGGCGGCTCTGGCATACCCGCCAACAGAAGTTGAGCATTAAAAAAACGGAAGAAGTAGTCATTACCTTTTGCGGATGCGAACAGGAAGACAGGGTTGTCAGTAAAGGTTTGAAATGATAATGGGTGATGATTTGTTTTTGTCAGCAGATTACTCCTCCGCCGATCACACAGTCGTTTTCATCATAGAACACCGCGGCCTGTCCCGGAGCGGCAGCCCTCACGGGAGAGTCAAAATGTACCTTTATATGGTTATCATCCATCCGCTCAATGTACGCTCCCTGACCGGGATGATGATAGCGGACTTTAACATTACAATGAAGCTTCCCGGTAAGCTCAGGAATACTCATAAGGTTAATGTCTCCGCATATTATCTCATCACTGAAAAGCGACTCTTCACTCCCGATAACAACCTCGTTACGGTCGGCTCTTATTGCCTTTACATAAGCAGGATATCCCAGCGCGATACCAAGACCCTTTCTCTGACCAACGGTATAGTGGATGATGCCTTTATGAACTCCCAGTACATTTCCTTCTTCATCAACAAAATTACCGGCCTCAGGCATAGGCGCATCCGAGTACTCTGCTATATAGTCAGTGTAGTTTGTACCCTCACTGACAAAACATATTTCCTGGGAATCCGGTTTTTCCGCAACCGGAAGACCGGCCTCCGTCGCGATATTCCTGACTTCATCTTTGGTAAGCTTCCCGAGAGGCATCAGCGTTGCCCGGATCTGATCCTGGGTTAGGGAATACAGCATATATGTCTGATCCTTTTTTGCATGAAGCGCCTGCTTAAAAGTGAACCTTCCGTTTTCAAGCTTCACCACCTCGGCATAATGTCCGGTGGCTATGTAATCCGCCTCCATTACCTTTGCCACATAAAGCATCTTGTCCCATTTTACGTATCTGTTGCATCTGGTGCAGGGATTCGGGGTTCTGCCTGAGATGTAGTCATTGACAAAAGGTTCTGTAACGTTTTTCTCAAATTCCGCAATGCAGTTGAAGGGATAATATTTAATCCCAAGCTTCCATGCCACCCTTCTTGCATCATCGATCTCGCAGCATCTGCTTTCTTTTCCATCCTTTGACTGCCAGGTACGGAGGGTCACTCCTATAACCTCATGTCCTTCCTGCTTCAGCAGATATGCAGCAACCGCACTGTCCACTCCTCCGGACATGCCTACAATAACCTTTGACATATATAATCCTTTCTGATTCCGGGTCAGAATCATTTTCCCCGGTGGTATTGCAGTTTTGATCTATTACCTATTATAGCGATAGGTAATATTTATATCCAGTGATAAAACACCGGTATTATACGAACTGGCACCAAGGTGGCATAATCTCATTATGAAATTGAGGAAATCAAAAAGGGTTTGGGGAGTCCCTTTACGATGAACCGGTTTCCAAAAGGAGGAGAAGATTATGAAAAACAAGATTATTGCAGCAGTACTTGGCACCGCAGTAGTGGCAGGAACATTGGCAGGATGCCAGACAAACAGTGTTCCGGCAGGCACTGAAAAATCAACGGAAGCCGAGGCAAAGGGGGACGGCAAAGTATATAGAACTCTTGATGAGATCAAGGAAAGCGGAACCATCAACATAGGAGTTTTTTCAGACAAAAATCCTTTCGGATATGTTGATGAAAACGGTGAGTACCAGGGCTATGATGTTTATCTCGCAGAGAGACTCGGCAAGGATCTGGGAGTAGAGATCAATTATGTATCAACTGAGGCAGCCAGCAGAGTTGAGTACCTGGAGACTGGCAAGGTAGATATCGTACTTGCCAACTTTACGGTAACCGAAGAAAGAGCAGAGAAGGTTGATTTTGCACTTCCTTACATGAATGTTGCACTGGGAGTCGTATCACATAATGATAATGTTATCGAGAGTCTGGATCAGATCTCCGCGGATGACCAGGTTATCGTAATTTCGGGTACTACAGCTGAGACTTATCTTGAAAAGGAGTATCCTGACATCAAGCTACAGAAGTTTGATACTTATGCGACAGCCAAGACAGCTTTTGAAAACGGAACCGGTGTTGCCTGGGCAAACGATAACACAGAGGTTATCGCTTACGCCATCGAGAATGAGGGATATACAGTCGGTATCCCTTCACTCGGAAGCCAGGATACCATCGCACCTGCTTTCATATGAGAGGTAATAAAAATCCGGTTCTCAATCACGAGAACCGGATTTATTTGTTACTATTAAGGATTGTGGAACCCGAAAACAAACCATTTCCATCCATTACCTGTAGCTTGCCAAAACAGTACATACTAGGCTGATGTACAGCGATTTTTTATATTATCATTCAAATAATCTTGATTTATATGTCATGAGATTTAACGTTAGTTCCGCGGATCGGTACAGATCCTTCAGATATACATATTCTTTAGTGGAATGAACCTTTTCCATTCCGCAGGCATTAACTATGGTTGTAATGCCAAATTCATTTAACACATTGGCATCGCTTCCTCCCAGAGTTATCACAAGCTCCGGATCAAGCCCGGTCAGTTTTGCTGTTTTAACAAACCTCTTTACAACTTCCTCATCCTTCGAAACATTATATGCCTTAACATGTTCTGTGAAAGAGAAGCCCAATTTCGCTTCCACTTTTGATGAGCATTCTCTGAAAATTTCATTAATCTCATTTATCTGCTTCAGAGCCTTTTCGTGGTTAAGGCTTCTTACCTCACCGGCAAGCTTTATTCTCTCGGGCACAATGTTTCTGGCAGTTCCGCCTTCTATAGTACCTACATTAACTGTGGTATTTTCGTCCACCCTTCCGGTTTTGATATGAACCAGGGCTTCTGCTGCCACGTTTAATGTATTGATCCCTTCCTCTGGTGCAAATCCTGCATGTGCAGCTTTGCCTGTGATGTTTGCCTGAAATGAGACGATGGAAGGAGCGCATATGGCACTGCTTCCGATGGGCCCCGTAAGATCGAGTGCATATCCAAACTTTGACTTAATGAGATCATAGTTAAAATTGACGGACCCTACGCCAAATACTTCCTCTGCAACGGTGAAGAGGATTTCAATATCCGGATGATCCAGATTCTTTTCTTTAATAACGGATATCGCTTCCATTATAGAAGAAATTCCCGATACATCATCCGCTCCTAGAACAGTGTCCCCCTGAGAAGTAATGAATCCATCTTCCGTTATTACGGTTTTTTTATTGATCCCGGGAGACACGGTATCCAGATGAGCTGTAAAAAGGATTGGTTCTCCGGGAATATTTCCTTTGAAAAAGGCATAGATATTTGGATGGGAATCCGGGTGCTCTTTCAGATAAGTTTCTTTGGTAGTATTTTCCGTGTCAACCTGAAGCCCGAGATTTAAAAGCTTGCCTGTAACATATTTCCCAATCTCTTTTTCTGAATATGACTCACTGTCAAAAGCGACAAGTTTCAGAAATGATTTTTTTAAACGATTTTCATTAATCATATTTTTCATGCCTCATCTTCGGGAACATTGACCTGTTAAAAGATCGATTTATACGGGACCGCTCCCACTGTATTATGGTTTGTTGAATGCTGTACTATGATTATGCCGTATAAATGACTGACAGTAAATTATGAGCAATTTATCTTGGGGTATAGGCAATACCTATTACGACCTCTAAAAGACAAAAATTAGAAAAAATCCGGTTCTCGTAATTGAGAACCGGCCTTGCTTATTTTGGAGAAATCCACCGTGGACGGTTTTCGCCGGCGAGAACCGTCCACGGTGGATTTCTTTTTACTGTCTTTACTTTTTGACATTCTGCGGTTTTTCCGTCTTCTCGGTCTTGTAATACAGGAAACGGTCAACATTGGCAGCTAATTTCAGAGAACTGTCCTTTAAATATCCCGCTGCAGTACGCTTAGGAGCGATGGTGTTCATGGCGCCCTTAAGTCCGTTTGCGTACAGCCATCCGACGAGAAGAGCGATCACTGCAGCGATCAGTTCTCCCGTAAGTGTTATTCCGTTTGAAGTAAAGAGTAAAGAAAATGCAGAGCATATGATGAAAGCTATGAGCCAGGCAATGCCCATATATTTATAGTATTTACCCATATCTATAGGAAGGCTGCCCACCAGCTTGCCGCTCTGACCGTTTATACCGAAGGTATAGGATTTGCCTTCGTATTTTGTGGTCATCATCCATACCGGAAGCATGGCGTATTCTGCCTTGGCGTTTGTGAGGTTAATGCTTTCGCTTTTCTGCGTAACCTCCGTATACCCGTTCACGGCATCCCGCATCTTGCTTCTGAAGGAGTTCTGGACTCTTTCATTGGCTCTGGGCTGAGCGTCACTTTCCTTTACATCATAGCGGTCAGCAAGATAGCCTGAGAAGTAGGCGGGATCATATTCCGTTGCTTTATCAAAATCAAAGGGCTCCAGGGAATCCATTGTGGCATCATCCATTTGGGATGCGGCATCTACAGGGATTCTGTTAAAGTCCATCTCTCCGGATCTTGTGATGTGATAATGATTCTTTCTCACATATGTGTAGTTCGCATCTTCCCAGCATTTTGCCTTAACTCCGTCGAAGGAAACAGAACCGGAGGCATGACAGCTGTAAAGCCAGAAGGGTACGTAAATACCCGTAATCTTTTCTATACGGTTTCCGGCTGTAAAGGAATCCGGCAGAAGCTTTTTGCCTCTGGTGAATTCCTTCAGTTTTTCACTTGCCTGCTTTTTACCTACGGCAAAGGGGATCATCAGATCCGGGCGGTACAGCCCCTCGAAGGACTGAGGAATGATGGAGGGATTTCCGCAATACGGGCATTCTGTTGCGGCAGTATTTTCATCCGCAACCATTTCGGCTCCGCAGGACTGACATCTGTAACCCTGCACCTTTCCGTTTTCATCACTGATTATCTGTTGATCCGCTGTGTTCCACACCATATTATTGCCGCCGGTTGAATCCTTCAGAGATTCTTCGGCAGCCTTTATCTGTTCCATGCTGAACTGTGAGCCGCAATACTCACAGGTCATCTCCTGTACCTCTCCGTTGTAAACCAGTTTTGCTGCGCAGCAGGGACACTTAAAGTTCATTACATTACCCATATACACACCCCTTTATTATGATTTTGCTTTAAATTTTCACGAATTTAAAATCCATCTGAATAATATTGTAATATTTTTTCTCCGAATAAGGAATGTTTTTAATACAAAAAAGGTATATAAGGATGTCCGGGATCGGCTCCCGCAGGTGAGAACCATTCCTGATGTGTTCTCATAAAATGGTGTGATAAAGTGGTTAACTATTGGCTGAAAAGAACACACCAAGGGTGGTTCTAATAGCTATGTAAGAAGCCTTATCAGAAGAGAAGACAGTCAGGATGATCCAAACAGCACTGAACTCCACGGAGGACAGTTCATACTTAACGGAGAGACACTTGTAAACCTTATAACAGATAAGGTTACTGTTAAGGCTACCAAGACCTGGACAGCAACTGCAAGACAGGATGTTGACGCAAAGGTTGAGCTTAAACTTTACAGCCGTGATAAAGATGGAAATGTTAAGGTGGCATCATCTTCAACACTTACAGGATTCTCATCTGAGCAGAAGTCAAAGAGCCATAGCTGGACTATGGATAAATATGATAAGGAAGGTAGAAGACTTTACTACTATGTAGAGGAAGGTGAAGTATCTACTAAGGTAGTAAACGAGGATAAACAGGAGGTATTTGAGGCTGCCGAGAAGAGACAGGAAAATGGCAATGGTCCGACATACTATCTGACAGCTGACGGATACAGATATATTCAGGAAATTGCAACAAAAAGCAATACTGACGATAATGTAGATATCGAAATCAAAAACAGACTTGTGGGTAATGCTGAGATTAAAATCACAAAGACATTCCCTAAGGGAATTTCACCTACCGATCTTACCAAAAAAGAAGCAACGGTTAGTTTTGATGTATTCCAGAACAACAATAAGATAGGTGTTATTACCAAAACCTATAAAGTCGGAAGCACGATCCAAAGCTATGACAAGGATGGTAATTTAATTACTACAAAAATAGAAGATCTCACTCAGTTACAGAAAGAGTTTACTGATGTGATAATCGTAAACAGGTATGACGATCCCAATGATGATATGACCCTTGAGAAAGGTTTCAGTAAATTTACCGATCTTCTTCCAAGGTATGATCATGAGGGTGCCGAATACACATATTCTGTATTTGAACATGAGGATGCCATAGACCACGGATATAATCCAAAATATGAGAATATAATCTCTGAGGCGGTTTATAAAGTCACAAGTACAACGGATGTTAACCCATACATTGCCGACAGAGACAAATATCTGGTAGACGAGATCAAGATCAGTAACGATATCGGTGAGGATGAGTACATCACTGTATATAAGGAATGGCTTGACGGAGAAGAGTCTCAGAAGAGACAGGCAGTAACCTTTGTTCTTCAGCATCAGAAGACTGCAGGAAGCGAATGGGAGGATGTAAGTACACCATCAACTATCGATCCGACTGCCGAGGTATATTCAAAGTATTCGTTCATGAAGATACCCACAGCTGTTCATGATGAGTTTATTGACTGGAGAAACAATAATTACAGTCCTACTGAAACATCCGGTGACTTCCGTGTTATAGAGACCTATATGGGATCTAATCCGGTGCACTATTATACAGGCGAAGGAAGAACCATCGTTGATGATTTCCCTAACAAGGATTATTACATTGGACATGTTTGGGATAAGTATTCCGGTGATGAGGCAACTTTCTCAGAGCTCCAGAAAAAGCAATATGAAAATGATGATTATGGTTTCGTACAGGGGAATTTCTATGATTATGATGTACTGATCTGTAACAGTAAGACAGCTAATGGCAGATACGTTAACTATCAGTACACTGAGGACGGCAATGTCATCGGTAACAGAAACTTCGACTTCGCAATTTCTAATGTAAGAGTCGGTGTAATTTACATTGACGTTACAAAGGAATGGGTTGATGGTCGTATGGCTAAGACTGCAAGACCTGATGCCTTAGAGCTTCAGATCAAGGTTGGAGAGAAAACCAAGTATGAGAAAACTGAGACTGTAACACTTGATGATTCCAATAAGTGGACAGCTAAGCTTGGTCCATATCGTAAGTATGATGATAAGGGTAATCTTATAAACTACAATCCACATCTTGAGAAGTATTCGGATGATAAGTACGAGAAATTTGTTTACGACGCAGGAAGAGAGGATGCAGCAGAGAAGTATAAAAACGCTTATGTAATGAGTGGAAATACTGCTGAATTTGAGCTTGGAAAGGATCACCATACAGGTGACAGATACTCATTCGCTATCAAGAATACCCTTTCAGCTACGATAACTCCTGTAGTCAACAAGTTCTGGGATGACTATGACGACAGAGATAATGACAGACCTGATATTTATTCTCATCTCTATCGAAAGTATACAGATGATAATAATGTAGATCATGTTGAGCTTCTCGATACGAAGAGTTACATCGATTACGATTGGGATACAACAAGTTTTGATAAGAAAGCTCATAACTGGTGGCAGGTTAAGTACAATCCTCAGTCAAGATTTACAAAGGAATTCTACGAGTATGACTACTATATTAGCGAGTCTTATGCTTCTGAGAATACCAACGAGTATGTGGAGATAGGTGCATATGAAGGAGCACCTAAATATACGGATGTTTCAAAGAATGTGGCTACCTTCTCAACCGTTAACAAAACGATTCAGAAGTTAGAGTATGAAGAAAATGGTGAGAAAAAGGTTATAGTTGCTGCAAAGGTTGCTCTTGATGAGGACGATGCAGGAACTCTTGTAAACAGACCGAGAAACAAGCGTACAGTTAGCGGTGTTAAGATTTATGAAAACCTTCCGGATGGTTACAGCAATAAGAATCTTCCGGATGTAGAACTCGAACTCTGGAGAAGACCTTACGGAGAACCGGAGGGAAGTCCAAAGGAAGAAAAGGTTCCTGAGTATGACATAATAAGGGATCTTATGGGTCAGGAGGATATCGAGGCTACTGATAACAATCTCGTAGCTATACTTGAGGGAGCAAATGAACTCTATAAGAGAAACTTTACATTCTACAAGGGTAATAAAACCGAAAATGATGAAGACAAGGTTCAGGCATATGTACCGAAGTATGATAATACAGGACGTCCTTACACATATTTTGTAAAGGAAGCGGATACGTATTCCATACTTGACGCAAAGAAAGGAGACAAGGAAACAGCAGAAAGAATAAAGGTTCTGCATGCAGCCTATGACTTTGAGGTAACGGAAAATGATACTTTGACAAATGGTGTCAAGGCGGTCAATAAGTATAAGGAGACCAAGAACTATTCAGTCAAGTTCTGTAAGAAGTGGGATGGATTCAAACCCGAAAATGAATATGACGAGAAGTATCTGGATCCTGTTCAGGGCAATGATATGCCTAAGATCACCATTCGTCTTTACAGATATCTCCAGAATGCAGATGGCAATATCATTAACGGCACCGGTAAGAAACTTGATGAGCAGGAGCTGACATATAAGATTGACAAGAACGATCCTGATAAGTCGGGATACGCATATGCTGAGTGGAATGATCTGGTGTACTACGCACCAAACCTTAATCCATATAAGTATGTGATTTCTGAAAAGGTTGAGGAGACATCCGATGGCGGCAAAGTACCTAACACCAGAGCTTATGATGTATACAATGCTTCTGTAGCCGTTGACGAGGATGGTAATTACATTCTTGAGAATGGTCATGCAAAACTTGAAGCGAAAGAAAACCTGAAGACCGGAGCTTCATCAAAAATTACTTTTGATGAAACCAGGTCTGCGAAGGCAACAGCAAGTACTATCGAAGAAAGAAAGGTAGTCCGTCATGACAGCAGCTGGGATGGATATGATGTCGCAGTAGATGGCAGCTATGACATTGACAGCGGTAAGGGTAGCGGTGTTGCAGGTATCATCAATACCTATAGAAAGGACCGTGAGCCACTTAAGGTCTTAAAGCTTTGGGATACTAAGGATAGCGGATATGATGGAATTAACATCCTTCTTGAGGAAATTCATTTCAATCTTTACAGACTGTATCATAACAACAGTACGGCGGCAGATAACAGAACATTAATCAAGAAAGACGATCAGGATTATACATTCACTCTTAATGAGGCTAACGGATGGACTGCTACAATAAGTGAGCTTCTGAAGTATGAGCCAACAAGAGGTTACTACTACAGATACTATGTAGAAGAGGTTAAACCTGAAGGCTGGAAGAATTATGCTCCGTTTGTTGTTGAGACAAGAGACGGCAGCTTCTGGTACGGAGGTGCAGGCGTAAAGAATACACCTGACGGAGTGGTATATCTTGACGGCGGTGTAGACGGAACCAATCCACCTGACGGTAAAGTCGTTGATGAGAGCGGTAAAGGTGTTACAGTTACCGGCCGAAAGAACGTATTCAAGACCATTGATCTTCATGCGGTCAAGAAGTTTAAGACCGGTAATGGTAATAAGGAGATTTCAGGAGAAAAGCTTTTGGAACTTTACAATAAGAAAGCTTTACCTGAGACCATCACATACCATATTTACTATCAGATCCAGGATGGTAAAAACGAATGGAAGCGACTTGAGCTTAAAGAGAAGGATCCGGATACCAACGAAAATATTCCGGTGACAATGGAATCTGTATTCAGGAAAACAGTGGATGAAAATGGAAAGGAGACAGGCGCTTACAGTATTGCAGAGAAGACAGGACTTTTCCCTTATGCTTACGATGATGTAAATCATACTTATCATGAGATAAAGTACCGTGCTGTGGAGTACTTGGTAACATATCCTGAGGGTGCAGACGGAAGCACGATTGTGAGAACTGTCGAGAATCCTGACAGCATTTCCGGAGAACTTGCGGGAGAAACCAATGGAACAGGCTTTGGTGAATTCAGTAAGGTTGAATCAGTTTACGATGTAACGGGCGAGGATGGCACGATAACAAGTGAAGTAATCAGCGCAGAACTCTCACATGAAGATGCAGTAGCGAAGAAGACAGTATCCTTCGAATACTTACCAACCAAGGATTCGAATGGTAATGAATATTCTTACAGAGCGGTTGAGAAGAAGATCGTTCTTAAGGATGGAACAGTTGTTGATGTTACCGGAAATGAAAACGGTACCGGTAACCAGGAAGGTGGCACAATAGCTTATGAATATAAGTCTGAGAACACCGATCCTGAGAAGTCTGAAGGCATTTATACAAAGGTACTTAAGACAGATTTCACCAACAGACTTAGATTAGGAAGCATTTCCGTATCTAAGATCTGGGATGATATGGATGATAAGTACGAACTCCGTACAGACATCAACGTTAGACTTACAGCATCTGTAGACATGAATGACAAGTCCGGTGAGAAATCTATATCGAAAGAGATCAAGACACTTAACGCCGCTAATGGTTATAAGGAATCATGGTCAGAGCTTCCTATATACGATGCAGACGGCACTGCTATCAACTACACTGTTAAGGAATACGCTGTTGTTGAAGGTAAGGAAGTCGAACTTAATCTGTTAGGTGCTGAAAATGAAGTTCCGGAGGAGGAGTCAGACGAAGACGCCGAAATCAATCTTACCGAAGGTGAGATGTCGATGAGTAATTACTCCAACATCCACAGGATCAGTACAGTAGATATCGATGCTGTAAAGAAGTGGGATGATTCGGACGACAAGTATGTCGACAGACCTGAGGAAATCAAGGTTACACTGTATGCTACATATACAGATGCCGATGGTTCTGAGGTTACTGAAGAAGTAAAGAATCTTGAACTAGCTTATGGCGAGGACAAGAAGATTACAAATCCTGAAACCCTCAAGGCTTCAAATGACTGGAAGGCTTCATGGACAGGACTCCCTGCTTATAAGAGAGGACTTGTGGGAAGCAAGATCACTTACAGCGTTGAAGAAACAGAGGTTAAGGGTTACACAGGAGATATCACTCTTGCAACTGAGTCTTCAATCGAGAAGAACGATGTTGAGAAGTGGGAGTTCAGCATTAAGAACACACTTGATCCTGTAGATATCGTCGTAACCAAGAACTGGGACAATGAATTTGCCGGAATCGGAGATGGCGTAACAGGAGCCGAGGTTGTACTCCAGAGAAAGACCGGAGCAGCTGACTGGGCAAATGTTTACGAAACTTTTGATGGTAAAGAATCACTGGTGACTCATGTGATCGACAAGACAGATTCAAGCTGGACTGTAAAGGATCTTCCAAGGTTCGACAAGGATGGTAATGAGTACAGCTACCGTGCAGTGGAGAGCAGAATCATTCTCTCTGATGGAAGAAAGGTTAATGTTAAGGACGATGGTCTCGTAAAGGGAACAGTCGGAGCTTATGTTTACACATCAACTACCGGAAAGACCGGTACAGGATTCCGTACGGATATCACAAACCGTATGGATACTGCATCACTCAAGGTTTCAAAGATATGGGATGATGAAAATAACAGTGGAAACAGACGTCCTGCAGAAATCAAGGTAAATCTCAAGACAGTTACCGTTTCAGACGGAAAGGAAAATGAGATTAACATTGATGGAATAGCAAAGACTGTAACATTGTCCGCAGGCAACAGCTGGACAGACACAACTACCTGGGATGATGTACCGGTATATACAGCAGATGGAAAGCGTATTTACTACGTTCTTTCTGAGGAGAATGTAAGCGATTATACTGCTTCATATTCATCCGGAACCTATGGTCAGGCTGCTGTAACCGGAAGCGGAAGCGAGGCAGTAAGGGTTTACCTTGAAAACGGACAGACCTCTGAAGTTCAGTTTACGAACTACTACAGACCGAACGGAGGAGGACATGATGACGATGATTCTTCGGATTCATCCGGAGACAGCTCTGATTCATCCGGAGACAGCTCCGGTTCATCTTCAAACGGAAATGTCCTTGGTGCTGACAGAGAAACTCCTGATGAAGGAAGTGTTCTCGGTGCCGACAGAGATATGCCGGAGGAGCCAAGTGTTCTCGGAGCAGCGAGACGTCCGGGAACCGGAGATATGTCTCATATGACAATCTACGGAATCATATCCGTCTTCTCACTTGCAGTACTTGGCGCATGGCTCAGTGTCTACAAGAAAAAGAAAAAAGCATAATGCGGTGTAAACCGTAAAACGGAAAAGGTCATGGGCAGTTTGCCTGTGACTTTTTTCTGTTTGAACTTATATCTGCCGGTAACCCACCGGGGACGGTTCTCGCCGGCGAGAACCGTCCCCGGTGCTCCATTCAGGATTATCTAAATAAGATGATTGCTGCTAAGGGTGGGTTATATTAGATATCTGTCACAGGACGATTCGGTGTCGACTTTGAGACTTATGTCATGATATGATGTGAATGTTGCTGTATGAAATCTGCACGATGGTACAATTAAGTGGATTTCGAATTTGAAGTGGAAGCAATTAAATGAGGAGAAAGCATGGAATATAGGATAGAGCATGACACAATGGGAGAAGTAAAGGTTCCGGCAGATCATTTCTGGGGAGCCCAGACTGAGCGTTCTCTTGAGAACTTCCGTATAGGAACAGAAACTATACCGAGAGAGGTTATATTTGCATTTGCAGTTCTTAAGTCTGCGGCAGCAGGTGCTAATCTGAAGCTTGGAAAGCTTGCAAAGGATAAAGCGGAAGCCATCATCGATGCCTGCGAGGATATCATGGATAACAAATATCCGGAGGAGTTTCCTCTTAAAGTATGGCAGACAGGTTCCGGCACCCAGTCCAACATGAACATGAATGAAGTCATAGCCCATGTTGCGGTGCATGATCACCCGGAGGTAAGCATTCATCCTAATGACCATGTAAATATGTCGCAGTCTTCCAATGACACTTTCCCCACCGCCATGAACATGGCTGCAGTTATCGCCATACATGAGAATCTGATTCCGGCTGTGGACACGCTTATAGAAACCTTCAAGCGTCTTGAAAAGGAAAATGAAGACATCATTAAGATCGGACGCACACATCTTCAGGATGCGGTACCCCTCAGGTTCAGTCAGGAAATCTACGGCTGGAGAGGAATGCTTGAGGAATCAAAGGCTCAGATCATTGAAGCCTCAGCACATCTCAGAAAGCTCGCTATTGGCGGAACTGCCGTAGGTACAGGTCTTAACTGCCCTGAGGGATTTGACAGGATTTGCTGCGAAGAGATCTCATCCATCACCGGACAGGAATTCAAGCCGAGCGAGAATAAGTTCCACGCCCTTACATCAAAGGACGGATACGTTTACGTAAGCGGTGCCTTAAAGGGACTTGCCGCAAACCTTATGAAGATTGCCAATGATGTAAGATGGCTTGCCAACGGCCCCCGCTGCGGTCTCGGTGAGATAAGCATTCCCGAAAACGAGCCGGGAAGTTCCATCATGCCGGGCAAGGTTAACCCTACCCAGTGTGAATCCATGACCATGGTGGCTATCCAGGTTATGGGTAATGATGCCACCATCGGTATCGGTGCATCTCAGGGTAACTTCGAGCTCAATGTTTTCATGCCGGTGCTTGCCTACAACATGATGCAGTCAATCAGGCTCCTGGCAGATGGTATAGTTTCTTTTGACAGGAACTGTGCATCGGGCATAAAGGCAAAGAAAGACAAAATGGAGGAGAACCTCAGAAATTCCCTTATGCTGGTAACCTGCTTAAGCCCTGTGATCGGCTATGAGAATGCAGCAAAATGTGCACATAAGGCATTTGAAGAGAACACAACACTTCGTGAAGCTGTTCTTTCTCTCGGTTTCTTAACCGGAGAGCAATATGACGAAACGGTTAGACCGGAGAAGATGGTTTGATGATGTTAGCTGGGAAGGTTTTCAATCGAGAGAATCTTCCCGGATTAATATTATTTAATCTGATAAATTATTGAGGGACCTTCCTCCGGGTTCATTTTGATGTTTTCGATGAGGTTGTGTCTTAAATCAACATTAATTTAGGAGGTTTTTATGACAAAGAGTACGGAAGGATACAAGGGTTTAAAATTGTTTGAGATGCCCTGGACGATATTTGCTATTTTTTCAGCGATCGTTCTTGCGGCAACTTATCTGGGTGTTTTACCGCAGGGCATGGCAGGATGCTTTGCATTTATGATCGTTATCGGAACAGTTCTTAATGAGATCGGAAACAGAACACCGATAATCAAGGATTATCTCGGAGGCGGAGCCATCGTTGTTATTTTCGGTTCTGCGGCTCTCAACTACTTTAATCTTATTCCAAAGCTTTTAGACGCAGAGAACAAGGTTTATGCAATGGGCATCAAGCTTGATCTCATCGGAAACATTACCACATTCTTCAAGCCTACAGGTGCATTCCTGGATTTCTATATCGCAGCACTTATCTGCGGATCAATCCTCGGAATGAACAGAAAGCTTCTTGCTAAGGCAGCAGCCAGATATTTCCCTGCTATCTTCGGAGCTATCGTTCTTTCCTTCGCTATGGCAGGTGTTGCAGGTGCTGTTATGGGCTTTGGAGTTGTAAAGTCAATTCTTCTTATTGCACTTCCTATCATGGGCGGTGGAATGGGAGCAGGTGCAGTTCCTCTTTCAAAGATTTTTGAGTCATCAGGAACCATGACAGCTGATGAAGCAATCTCAACCATGACACCCGCCGTAGCCATCGGTAATGCTATTTCCATCGTTATGGCCGGTGTTCTTTCAAAGGTTTTATCCGGTGGTCTTAATGGTAAGGGTGCTCTTATGAGAACAGGTGCGGCTAATGCTGCCGAGTATGAGATCAGCCCTGAGATGCAGAAGAAGAGAGACCACATAAGTGTTGCTAATCTCGGAAAGGGACTTTTCGTTTCCTGCTCATTCTTCGCATGGGGCTACATTGTTTCCAAGTTCTGGACCATGGCTGTTCCTTCAGTAAGTATCCACGCTTATGCTTGGATGATCATTTCCGTAGCTGTATGTAAGGTGCTTGATGTTATCCCTGAGGATATCGAGATCTGCTGTTTCCAGTGGTTCCAGTTCATAATGAAGAATCTTACAACAACTCTTCTTGTAGGTATCGGTATCTGCTATCTTGAGCTTGGTACTGTTATCGCAAGTTTCTCACTTACATATCTTGTTCTTTGCCTCCTTACCTGTATCGGCGCATTTGTAGGGGCTGCATTTGTTGGTAAGCTAGTAGGCTTCTATCCGTTGGAGGCAGGTATCACAGCAGGTCTTTGCATGGCTAACATGGGTGGAACCGGTGATGTTGCTGTTCTTTCAGCAGCAGACAGAATGGAGCTTATGCCATTTTCACAGATTTCATCAAGAATCGGTGGTTCCATCATCCTGATCATAGGATCATTGATGTTATCAATACTTGGAGGAATGTTGTAAAACATTTATGAATTGCAGCAATTGCCAAAAAGAAGCTGACTTCCGGTACCGAGTACTGGAAGTTCAGACTTTGAACGTGAGATCCCTTAAGGGTTATAATAGGGTTCAGGCTATCGGTAAATTTCAGGATTACGGAATCTGCATGAGCTGTGCCGAAAGGAAGCTAAGGGAAACGCTGGAGTTTTCCGGCGAGAAAAGAAAACACTGTATCTTCAGTATTATCATCATAATATTGGGCTTACTCATTATTCTGAATAAGGGCAGTGAAGATATTGTTGGATTTACCGGAATTTTCTTTATCCTGGGAGGCGTTCTGATAGAATACGGAACCGTAAGCGAATGGCTGAAACTCAGAAAAGAGCTTAATGCTCTTACGCCTGAAAAAAGAATAGAGAGGGCGGCATGGATGGAGCTTCTGGATGTAGCTCCGAAAAAATCTATAGATTCTGACATTTCCTATATCCCTGTGAGGGAGGAAACTGTTAAAATGAAAAAAGGGGATTTCATGGTCATGTATGACCTGATTCCCGAAATAGTAGAGAAGGCATGGTCTCTGGTAAATGCAGACTATTCAAAAAATAATTAAAAGGAGAAAATTATGGATTACGCAAAGGTATCATTGGAGAAGCATTATGAGTGGAAGGGCAAGATAGAGGTTGTTTCAAGAGCGGCAGTTGATTCTTCCGAAGCACTTTCTATCGCATATACACCGGGCGTTGCTCAGCCTTGTCTTGAGATTCAGAAGGATGTAAACAAGTCTTATGAGCTTACCAGAAGATGGAACACAGTTGCCGTTGTTACAGACGGAACCGCAGTTCTCGGTTTAGGTGACATCGGACCTGAGGCAGGTATGCCGGTTATGGAAGGAAAGTGTGTTCTTTTTAAGGCATTCGGTGATGTAGATGCTATACCTCTCTGTGTGCGTTCCAAGGATCCGGATGAGATCGTTCATACTATAGAGATGCTTCTCGGTTCCTTCGGTGGAATCAACCTTGAGGACATTTCCGCTCCGAGATGTTTCGAGATCGAGAAGAAGCTTAAGGCGGTTTCCGATATTCCTATCTTCCATGATGACCAGCATGGTACAGCAGTTATCACTCTTGCAGGTCTTATGAATGCCCTTAAGGTAGTAGGAAAGAAGATCGAGGATATCAAGATCGTTACTTCCGGAGCAGGTGCTGCCGGAATCGCCATCATTAAGCTCCTTATGGCTATGGGACTCAAGAACGTTATCATGACAGACCGTAAGGGCGCTATCTATGAGGGAAGAGAAGATCTCAATCCTATCAAGCAGGAGATGGCAAAGATCACAAACTTCAACCACGAGAAGGGAACTCTTGCAGAGGTTATCAAGGGAGCTGACTGCTTCATCGGTGTATCCGCACCTGGAACACTCACACCTGATATGGTTCGCACCATGGCTAAGGATCCTATCATCTTTGCATGTGCCAACCCTACACCGGAGATCTTCCCTGATGAGGCAAAGGCAGCAGGCGCAGCAGTTGTTTCAACAGGACGTTCAGACTTCCCTAACCAGATCAACAACGTTCTCTGCTTCCCGGGAATCTTCCGTGGAGCTCTGGATGTTCGCGCATCTGACATCAACGATGAGATGAAGATCGCAGCAGCAAAGGCTATCGCAAGCCTCGTATCCGATGAGGAGCTCAATGCTGATTACATCCTTCCGAAGGCATTTGATCCACGTGTAAAGGATGCGGTTGCCAAGGCTACAGCAGAGGCTGCAAGAAAGTCAGGAGTGGCTAGAATCTAAAGCTACATATTTTACAATTTAAGTATATCCGGTCCTGGCTGTTGCCGGGACCTTTTGTTTGTAGGTCGTGACCACGTGCCGTGCGCTGCTTCAAGTTTTGCCGGCAGCAAAACGATCAAGCGCGTGGGACATAAAACCACCCGCTATGCGGGTGGGTGTTCAAGTTATACAAAATCACCGTATCCTCACTATAATAGTAGTGCTCAAGCCACTATACAGAAAGGATACGGTGATATAAATGGCGAATAAAGAATACTCGCTCGCCCATACGAAATGGATGTGTAAATATCATATCGTATTTACACCAAAGTATAGACGAAAAATAATTTACAATCAATATAAGGAAGATTTGCGCGATATAATAAAGCACCTATGTAATTACAAAGGTGTAGAGATAATAGAGGGGCATCTGATGCCAGATCATATACATATGTTGGTGTCAATACCACCCAAATATAGTGTTTCATCATTCATGGGGTATCTGAAAGGTAAATCTGCATTGATGATGTTTGATAAACACGCAAATCTGAAATATAAATTTGGAAACAGACACTTTTGGTCAGAAGGTTACTATGTGTCAACAGTAGGACTTAACGAAGCAACAATCAAAAAATATATCCAAGATCAAGAGAAACACGATATAGCAATGGATAAGCTAAGTGTTAAGGAATACGAAGACCCCTTTAAAGGGTAGCTGGTAGTACAAACACCGCTTTAGCGGTAGCGACGAGTCAAACGCATAGTGGCTTGAGCAAAGTGAAAGCCAGCGCCTTGAGACGCCGGCTGAGTAATCAGAGGCTTATAGCCTCAGAGCAAACCACCCGTTTGACGGGTGGTTGTGATTCTTTTATTTGTATAGCTCACTAACATCCATAAACCTCGTCTCCCATTAACATATGGTCTGAAAATAGACAATATGAAAAGTTGTTGGACTATGATATGATGCTAAGGTCTAATAGACATTCAACGATTATAATCTTGAAATTCTTTTCAGAATGATCATTCCCGATAATACAAATTTAATTATCAGCTTTGCGCAGAACTGATATATAATCAAGGCGAGAAGTTCATATCTTTTTCGCTGTACTTTTAGGAGTAGATATGGAACAATTAACAGGATTGGGGAAAGCCATAGTAGCTGCAGACCCTGACAAGATCCGGCTGGATATGACGGTGAAAAACATCCTTGCGTATAAGCCTTTACTTGCAAGGATCTTCAAAGAAGTTGTATCGGAATGTCGGGATATGAATTATGACGAGATTGAGGCCTGTATAGAGGGTGATGTTCTCGTCAGCAAGGTTTATGTTGACAGCGGACTTACCAATGCAGGTGAATGTATTGATGGTCTGAATACAGAAGCATATCTGAATGAAGAAGGTCTGGACAGATACGATATACGTACGTATCTCAGATTACCGGACAAAGGTGATTCAGAGTATATTAAACTTATTATAAATCTTGAGGCTCAGAACGAAGATAAACCAGGGTATGATTTGCAGCTAAGGGCATTATTCTATTGCTGCCGAATGATCTCAGCACAGCAGGGAGTTGAATTTACGACGGACAGTAATGACTACGTGAAGTATGGCAACATCAAAAAGGTATATTCCATCTGGCTTTGCACTGAATCGGCTCAGACCAGGGCTAATTCCATTGAGATTTATGATATAAACAGAAACTTTCTATTTGGCAGTAATTCGGATGATCCGAGGTATGATATCCTGAATGCTATCATCATTTATATCAGTGAAAAGCATGATTCAGAAAATGCAAAGAATGAAATGATCCGTATGCTTACAGATCTTTTTGATGAACGGATCAATGGAGCAGATAAAGTTCAAATATTAAAATCAGAATATGGACTTAACATGACAAGAGAAGTTGAAATGGAGGTGACGAAATTGTGTACATATGCAACAGCTATGGAGAACAAAGGAATAGATAAAGGTTTCAAAAAAGGAATGGAAAGTGGTCTTAAAGCGTTGGTTAAAAGTTTAAAGTCATATGTCAGTGACTTTGATGAGTTATATACCGCTGTTACAAAAAACGAAGACTATGAAAAGGTTTCAAGAGAAGATGTAATGAAGTATTATTGTGAAACTGAGACTCCTGTAAATTCATAGTTTATTGTAGCCGAAATCAAAATTTTTATAAAATCAGGTACCGTTTATTGTTAAGAGACTAATTACAGATGTAATATTATCTTAACAATATGCGGTACCTCTTTTTGAGATAGACGAGGAAAGTTACAAAGATTTAGATCGCTATAAAGCTTCGGATCTTGTAAGTTATTACGTTATTCATGATGTAGATAACGTAAGAATCTTTAGAGCTTATAATGTTAAAGTGCATGATGGAGAAGTTAAATCTTAGAAATGAAAAAACCTCCGAACCGAAAAACACCGACCTCCAATCGTTAGATTTTGGTTTAACTTTTGGGAGGTTCGGAACAACCGGTTCGGAGATGATTTTACCCTTCTGCCCAGTCTCCGCCGCCACCTAAGGGCTGTTTGCCCTGAGCAATCAGATCAAGATCTCTGTGCATTTCCGCTGCGGAGAGATCATCATAGCAAAGTTCTACGGGATTTCCTTCAATGACTGGTGCAGTCTCAGTTTGCCAAAAAGTCTTTAAGGTTTTATCGTAGAAAAGATATTCCGGTACATATATTGAAGTTGCACCGATGCGGGCACCTGTATCGATTCGACCGGAGCGTTCATAACATGAATATTCTCTTCCGTGTGTGCCATAAGGAAGATTGTAATCACCATATGCATCAGTAGCAATAAAGTATACCTATTGTACCATAAGAATTAAAAATCAAACTCTTTCAGCTCTGCGTTTTTGATTCCGTAGGCTGCAAATTCTTCGTTTGTCATGTCTCTGAAGTAGGACATGATAAATCTGGAGATGCCGTTATGGGCAACAAGTAAATATACCTTGTCAGGCTCCCTTTTGATATCATCCAGAAGATTATAAATTCTCTGAGCCATTCGGAACATGGATTCTCCGCCTTCATAGCTGTCAATGAAGTTTTGCTTTGCTAGCTTGAAGTTACCACCATCTCTAGGAGTTGACTCCCACTTTCCGAAGTTCTGCTCTATAAGCCTTTGCTCTACCCGCATTGGAATACCTGTAATTTTTGATATTTCCTCTGCAGTATCATACGCCCTGGTTAAAGGGGAAGTAAGGATCTCGTCGATATGAATTTTACCGCTGTCAATGTCTTCCTTAATCTTCATAGCGGCCTCTTTTGCCTGTTCATGACCTTTATCTGTAAGCGGGCTGTCTGTGGCCCCACAGATCTTATTCTCTACATTCCAAACTGTCTGTCCGTGGCGAACAAAATATAACTTTCCCATAGTGAGCTCCTTTTTGATCCGATATATGCTTAATACATATTATACTGTTGAAAAGATCAAAGCAATAAAAACCATCATGACCTTTGTGGACGGTTCTCGCCGGCGAGAATCGTCCCCGATGGTTATAAAGAAAACCTTACACATAGTTGCCTTCATTTATATAATCCATAATTCAAGTCGACCTAACTATATATATCGCCTGATGATTATGGGTTTTCCGTCGGCATATTATTAAAATTCCATGTTCATCCGGTATCGGTCGATATAGAATTGCAAATGACAATGTACCGGTTTTGACATTTTGAAAGCGGGGTGCGACTCATGTTTTTTCGCAAACTGATCTTAGCTTTGATAGTTTTCATATTCGTGATATCAGGTACTGTTTCGTATTCCTACGAGATAGATTATTCACCATACTATATAACATCAGACTACTGTGTTTCACCGGGATATCTTCTCTACGTGGTAAATTGTGAGGTAAGCGTATCACTGAGATATTCTCCGGCTACGGATGCGGATGTTATAACTCAGGTTCCGTTATACTCACCCGTTCAGTATCTGGGTAATGCCCGAAACGGTTACCTGTATGTTGATTACAATGGGATGATTGGTTACATTCTTGCGGCATACCTTGACTACAGGGAGCCGAAAACTTCAGTCGGTCATTTTGGAACCATTGCCAATGTCAATGAATCTGCAAGTCTTCGCAGTCTTCCTACAGCTGCTTCTCCTGCATACACACAGATGCCGAAAGGCTCCACGGTTACTGAGATTTCTGACATAAATGATGGTTTTTATAAAGTTACTTACAACGGCATGAAGGGATATGTCATGAAATCCCTGGTTCAGCTTTATACGGATTCCTCCCAGAAGGTTTACGGCACCTACTATAATCAGAGCCTTATGGAGTTTATAGATGTTACTCCAAACGATCCCACTTCCATAACGGTGGAGTTTTATGATTATACGCCTACAGGAGAACGAAACCCTTCGTATATGAAGGTGAATTATGTGATGGTAAATAACAACACCTGGAGCTCTGTTGCAGCCGATTACGGTAAGTTCAGCCTGGATGCCGGAGCACAGGTCATATGTTATGACGGATTAGATACTATTGCATTCGTGCCTTATGGATATTCACCGGTTTATTACTATAGGTGAAAAACCGGGAAGCTTTTGAAACCACCGGCTTTGACCAGTTCTTTTTGAAGGATTGAGAAGCTGAAGAACTGATATGTCAGGAGTAAGGCTTATGAGAACACTTTCAGAATCACTGTTGATTATCTTTTTGACCTTTATTCTTACGGGGTGCTCAGCCTTTGCAAAAAAATCTCCGGAAGGATCTCATGCTGCCAATGCTTCTGACATGGTCGTGGTCACGGACTCTGTGAAAGCTGACCCCGTATGGTCTGATCCGGAAGTACTTCACGCGCTTATCATTTCGGATATCCATTATACAGAGAGGGAGAGTGCGGATCACCTTAGTGTTCCGGGTATAGCTCTTTCAGGTGAGTTTACAGATGCCATAGTGGAAGAAGTGATCGCGAAAAATCCCGATGTTTTCATCGTGACAGGTGATAATACAAACAGCGGGGCATCAGAGGATGTGACCGGACTTACAGCCAGGCTTAAAAGGATAAAGGATGCAGGAATTCCGCTTGTTATCACCACCGGTAATCACGATTTTGACCTTATGGATGAGGATGAATACGAGAAGGCTTACTTCGGACTTCTGGATCCTGTTGACAGAGATTTGGCATCACTGAGTTACACCTATATCTCAAAGGATGTAGTGCTGCTTGCCATGGATGACAAAGCCTTATCCCGGGGGGCACAGAGCGAATTCTCTCCTGAAACCATGGGCTGGCTCCGGGAGATGCTGGAAAAATATAAAGGGAAAAGAATCATCTTCCTTTCACATCACAATGTTTTGTATAACTCCTCCGGAAAAGAAACCGCCACCAATATCATCCATAACGATGACCTGGCTGAGACATTGATCAAGGGTGGAGTAAAGCTTTGCATAACTGGACATATGCATTCCCAGTATATCCTGGAGAAGGACGGTCTTTGGGAAGTGCTTAGCGGGATGCCCTTTTCAGGGAAACATCTTATGGGGAATCTGGCAGTGGGAAAGGACAGGATCCTTTATTATGCGGAGCCTCTGGAGTTTGATGCTTATGGAAAAGATGTGTCAGAAAAGCTTCGTCCTTTGGAAGAGGAACGGGATCTCTATATGGACAAGGTTTTCTCGGAGCTTTTAGACAGTGAAGGTCTGAAGGGGCAGAAAAAGGACGGGGTCAAGGAACTGATATTCCGGTTTTTTGATTACTATGAAGAAGGTTCCCTGGCTGATCACCGCCCGGAGATAATGGCGGATCCGAACTATAAAGCTATGTTGGACGCATTGTGGGATCATAATTACGGTCCATGGATGAAAGAGATGGCAGAAAATACGAAATACAGTGGAAGGCAGCTGGAGATAAGTTGGTGACAGCATGGATGAAGAAACAAAAGTAAAGTTAAGAAGATACCGGAAGAATATAGAATTAAACGGGCAGGCAATGTTGCTGATCGGACTATGGACTATACTGAAATATATCATTATCAATTACTTTGGTGACAAAACCATTTTGGGGTTAATTGAAGTAACAGAAGAAGAACTGAGGTTATGGGGTGGGGATATGTATGTACTTTTATTCGCACTCCTGGGATTCATGTATCTGATGTATCTGTATGTGGGAAGAGAAGCCATAAGCTTTGCAAAGGGTCATAGGAAAAGTATTGTATTTTTGATATTTGCCGGGCTTCATTGGTTTCTTCTCTTTATCGGAATTCCGGGATATATAATTGAAATTAAAGATAATCTTATGAACCTGGATGCCATATTGGCTGCGTTACTTGTGGACATTGCCACCTGCTATGTGCTTGGGGATATAATATATTCTGTCCTTCAGGTAAACAAACTTTTAAAAGGCATGGATTTAAGTGAGGTGTGATATGCAGGAAGATTTTCATTATTATGCCACCTACTGTGCGGCGTTCCTTGCCGGTTTCGTCCATGAAGAGTGCCTGGATATCTGCTTCAGTGCCCAGTTTGTAGATCTTTGTTCAAGAACGCTTCTTTTAAAGATAGGCGCCACTCAAGATGCGGCAACAACACAATTACAGCTTGAAATGATGGATGCAGGTACAGACATATTGGGGATTCAGGATATAACCAGGATATGGGCATCGTTTCATTTTTTGCCCAAGGATCTTTATGCGGAAAAAGCAAAGCGGACCAAAAGGTACATGGACAGGTACAGGCTGATCTGCGGTCCTAATGGGGAGCTTTTGAAAAAGACCGTGGAGCTTGCTAAAGGGCATGGTCTCCAGCATGTCGGGATAGCCATGCATGTTCTGGCGGATACCTGGGCTCACAGATATTTTGCGGGAACACCGTCTCTGGTTATCAATAATACAGATGAACATTTTTACGAGTTTCGAGAAGCGGCGGGAAGGGTGGAAAATGATTCTTCAGAAGCAGAGGGAAAATGGATGAAAGTAAAGTTCAGGCATAATCCTTCAGCTCCCGATGATGTTGAAAAGGGTCTGTATTCCAACAGCCTTTTTCAGAGTCGTGAAACCTCCATCATGAACCTCGGACATGGAAGAGCAGGGCATTTCCCTGATTATTCCTTTGCGAAGTATAAGTATCTTCCGGCCTGGGGTGAATATCATGAGCTGATAAAAGATAATCCCGAAGATTACAGGAAGGCCTTTTCTCAAATGGTGTACGCCCTTAAGTATCTTAAGGGAGACAGTGAAGGCTTTGAAAAAAATCGGTATGATGAATCGGTACTTGAGATGTATGGGGGCCGGATCGATAAAATCCTACGGAAGAGACAGATCAATGCCTGTTCAGACTGGAAGGAGTTTGGGGAGGAGCTTTCAGGACGGGAAATCCCTGATTTTGATGTTGAAAAATATCAGGATGAGTACAGTAAAGCCGGTAAAGACGAAAAAGAAAAGACCTTTATCGGAAAATTTATAAAAGGAGCTCTTGCCCAAAAGGGTATGGTGACAAGCGAGATTTTTAAATCGGGAAATATGCTTGCCGGATTCTCAAAGATGGCGTGATGATTTGAGTAAAAATTCAGTTTTTCAGACACTTTTTTGCCGGTATCGTACCGGAATGGAGTTTTTATATGACAAAATTTCAAAGGTTAAGCAGAATATTGTTTGGACTTATGATGATCCTTATTGCCGGCTTCATGGTGAAATATGCTAATGAGTCCTATATAGCAATTCTGGCGCTTATCGGAGGGGGATTTCTTGTCTCCGGGGTTGGTAAGCTGTTCTATTACTTCACTATGGCAAAGTTTATGGTGGGAGGAAGAAGAGCTCTTTATAACGGTATGGTACGGATGGATTTCGGAATCCTTACCATGTCATTGATTGATGTTCCAGGTATGTATGTACTGCTTTATCTTGCCATGTTACATGCCTTTTCGGGAGTGATAGAGATACTCCGGGCCCGGGAGACGAGGAAAAACGGGTCGAAGCATTTCAAACTGAAACTGAGCCACGGTATCATAGATGTGCTTCTGGCTCTTTGTTGTATCATATTTTTAAGGTACACGAAGCTTGCTGTGTTCATTTATTGCATCGGACTCGTATATTCGGGAATAATGTATGTGATATCAGGTTTCAGAAGAACCGCGATGCTCCAGTATATACCGTAGTGATCTGAAGCACGTTAATCTGAACCTTTTCTATGGTTATCTGTAAAACCTTCCTGCAGGGCCCCTCGGTGTGATGTGGCCTCGGAAAGGTTTGCGAAAGAACGGAAAATCTTTCTGAAATCGTTGAAGGCGTCATTTTGTGAATTTTACACAAAAACAGGTGGTGGATTTTGGATGCTGCTATTTTGGTGCAATATTGACAATTTTTTCAGTGAATGATAACATGCTTATCAGTTAATTGTGATTTGTGACTGGTAAAGCAGGCAAGGCTCACAGAAAATTTTGAGGCTTATAGTTTAGATGAACTAGTTATTCTATAGTGACCGATTTATTTTCGTGCAGGCCTTTTTTTTGTGTTTATAGCTTGGATCAAAGGCGTATTATTCCTTAACTGCAGCATCCTGAGTGAACCATGGAGGAAAAAGTGAAGGTTATTAAAGCATTGAACAACAACATGGTTTTGGTTCAGGGTACGGACGGAGTTGAAAAGATCTGTCAGGGTAAAGGTATCGGTTTTGGCGTGAAATCCGGTGACGTACTGGAAAACGAAAAGGTTGAAAGAACATTTATACCGGCGAACTCTGTGGAAAGCAGTAAGTTCCAGCAGTTGTTCTCGGAAATTCCGGACGATTATTTCAAGCTTGGCGAAAAGATAATAGATTATGCCAGGGAAAATTTCGCAATTAAAGTATCTCAGGGAATCATCCTTCCTTTGTGTGATCATATGGCGGGATCAGTTGAGAGATACAAAAAGGGTGTTGTGCTCAGTAACCCGATGCTTTGGGATGTTAAAAGAGTTTATCCCAGGGAGTTTAAGACAGGTATGTATGCGCTTATGCTCCTAAAGGAGTATTTCGGTGTTGAGCAGCGGGAGGATGAGGCAGCATTTATTGCATATCATTTTGTTAATGCTGAACTCGACAATATGACTCCCGGGGCGTCACCTGAGACGCTTACGAGGATGATAGGGGAAATCATTGATATACTTCAAAAATCCTTCCAGATAACATTGGATGAGAATGACTGGAACTATCAGAGATTCCTTACACATCTTAAGTTTTTTGTCAATCGTCTGCAGCTTGATCAAAGCTATGGAGATAATGAGGATGACGAGCTGTTTACGGAACTCAGGGATAAGTATCCGCATGTTTATCAATGTGAGGAGAGGATAGCAGATCATATCCTCATTAAGTATCATCATGAGGTGAGCAGAGAGGAAAGATTATATCTGCTTATTCACATAGAAAGAGTTACCAGAAAACTTCGGAAGAAGGGTTGATTTATACTTAAACATATAAAACGCATATATTTGTGCGTTTGATCAGAAGTGATGTGTTATCGAATAACACATTAAGTCAAGAATAAAACAAACCATCAAACAGGGTTGTGACCTTAAGTGGGCAAGGCCTGAGATGTGTCAATAGTAGTCGGATGCAGAGTCTGGTACCCTGTATCTGTGGGGGTGCTGCATTAATATCACTATACTGTTGACATGTTTCGGACCTTGCTTTTTTATTTCAGGTTCTCATGAGTCACATATATCTATGGAACTCATGTAATGATCATTCAAAATGAAAACAGTATCTACTGTCATTCATATAAAACATGTTAACATCACATATTTACCAAAGGAGGACAATGAGATGGCACTGAATTATGAAGAGACTTCGAAGAAAATACTCGAAGCCGTAGGAGGCGAGAAAAACATCGCTTCTGCAACACATTGTATGACTCGTCTGAGACTTGTATTAAATGATGAGTCCAAGGCACAGGATGACAAGGTGCAGAGCATCAAAGGCGTAAAGTCAGTCATCAAGCAGGGAGGCCAGTATCAGATCGTAATTGGAAACGAGGTTTCCAACCTTTTCAAGACATTTGAAAAGATGGGGAATTTCGGTGAAGGTGAGAGCAAGGCCGCAAAGCCTGCAGGAAACATTTTCCAGAGAATGTTCGGATTTGTAGCAGGCTGCATGACACCGATGCTTCCGGCCATGCTCGGAACAGGTATGGTCAAGGTGCTTCTCACACTTCTCACAACCATGGGAGTAATGTCGGCATCCAATCCAACCTACATTATCTTTTTCTCAATGGCGGACAGTTTCTTCTATTTCCTGCCTGTATTTATCTCGGTACAGATTGCAAAGAAGACTAAACACAGTATGTCTCTTTTCATGGTTGTCGGCGCAATGATGTGCTATCCTGACCTCATCACACTTCTTGGCGGCGGCATGGAAGGCATCACCATGGGCACATTCCTGGGTATGAGCTGCACCTATCTTTTCGGTTTCATCCCGGTGATATCTACAACCTACACCTCATCACTTCTTCCCATCATGCTCATGACTCCAGTTATGTGTTGGGCAGAGGATTTTGCTGACAGAGTATCACCTAACCTTGTAAAGGCATTTTTGAAGCCAATGATCTTCTGCCTCATCTGTACACCTATTGCACTCTGCGTTCTCGGACCTTTAGGCGGAGTTATCGGTAATGTTTTAAGCGTAGGTGTAAGTGCACTTTACAATGCTGCTCCATGGCTTACAGTTGGTGTTCTTTCAGCGGCTATGCCATTCATTGTAATGACAGGTATGCATTATGCTCTTATTCCGCTCTGCACAAACAACCTTGCAGTTCTCGGCTATGATGTTATCCTGATGGTTACTATGTTCTGTTCAAACATCGCACAGGGTGGTGCATCCTTTGGTGTTGCTATGAAGACAAAAAATGAAGAGACAAGGTCAGAGGGTATCGCCTGCGGTATCTCAGCTGTAGTTGCAGGTATCACAGAGCCTGCCATGTACGGTATCAACCTTCGTTTCATGAAGCCAATGATCGCGGCAGTTATCGGTGCGGGAATTTCAGGTCTCGTACTTGGCATCACCGGCGTTAAGGGCTACACCATGGGCGGCTCACCTTCACTTCTTACAATAGTTACCTTTATCGGCGGGGATAAGCCGATGAATGGTATAATATTTGGTGCAATCGGTGCTGTTATTTCAGTGGTGGTTCCATTTATTCTTTCATATATGATGTACAAGGATCCGGTGGAAGATGTGAGTGAAGTTGTAACTGCTTCAAAGGAAAACGCTGCAGCAGAGGCTGATGTTTCTGACACTGCAGAAGAGGCTGATGCCAAAGCTGCAGAGGCACTCGTTGCAAAGGTTGAGCTTGCTGCTCCTATGACCGGTAAGGTTATCCCACTTTCAGAAGTTCCCGATGAGGTATTCAGTTCAGGATGTCTCGGTGAGGGTGTTGCCATCATCCCTGAGGACGGTAATGTCTATGCTCCATGTGATGCCAAGGTAACAACAACCATGGATTCAAAACATGCTGTGGGACTTACAACCAAGAGCGGAGTTGAACTGCTTATCCATGTAGGACTTGATACAGTAAGTCTTGAAGGAAAACCATTTGAGTATATGGTCAGGGAAGGCGATGAAGTAAAGAAGGGACAGCTTCTTCTCACTGCAGATCTTAAGGCAATTGAAGCTGCAGGGCTGAAGACTCATACACCGGTTATCGTTACAAATGCTGATGATTTCGTCTCAATCAAGGGCATTGAAGCTGATATTGTAAAGAATGGCGATAAGTTGATCACTATAGTTTGATATTAGAGGAGAAATAATATGACTAAACTTCGTAAAGATTTTCTTTGGGGCGGTGCAACTGCCGCAAATCAGTTTGAGGGTGCATGGAATGTAGACGGAAAGGGAGATTCGGTTTCAGATCACTGCACCGGTGGATCATTCACAAATCCTAAGAGAGTTACAGTAGATATCGAGCCGGAGACATTCTACCCAAGTCAGGATGCCATCGATTTCTATCATCATTATAAAGAGGACATCAAGCTTTTTGCGGAGATGGGATTTAAGTGTTTCCGTTTCTCCATTGCATGGACACGTATCTTCCCCACAGGTATGGAGAAGGAGCCTAATGAGAAGGGACTTCAGTTTTACGACAATGTTATCGACGAGTGCCTAAAGTATGGCATTGAGCCACTTATCACAATCTCACATTATGAGATGCCGTATGCACTTGTTGAGAAGTATAACGGCTGGTATGGGCGTGAGCTCATTGATTATTTTATGAACTACGTTAAAACCATCTTTGACAGATATAAGGGTAAGGTTAAGTATTGGCTCACATTTAATGAAATAAATGCAGGTACCATGACGATGGGAGCAACATTATCACTCGGTACCATTAAGGGCTATGAAGGACCTATGATCCGGGTTCCGGATGAGAAGGCAATACGTTTCCAGGCATTGCACCACCAGTTCGTGGCAAGTGCGCTGACTGTAAAGTATGCTCATGACAATTACCCTGAGTACAAGATCGGAAATATGATCTGCTTCCTTTCAAGCTATCCCTTCACCTGCAACCCTGACGATGTTGTTGCAAACCAGAAGGAGATGCAGATCAAGAACTGGTTCTGTTCAGACGTACAGTGCCGTGGTTACTATCCTTCATACATGAACCGTTACTTTGAGGAGAACGGCATTGTGATCAGGAAGGAAGAGGGCGATGATGAGATCCTGAAAAACGGAACAGTTGATTTCTATACATTCAGCTACTATATGACAAGCTGTACAAGTACAGATCCCAACGCCAAGACTGTTGCCGGAAACATAACGGGAGGAGCCAGGAATCCTTATCTTGAGGCTTCCGACTGGGGCTGGCAGATCGACCCTAAGGGACTCCGCTGGACTCTCAATGAAATCTGGGATCGTTATCAGAAGCCGCTTATGGTTGTTGAGAACGGTCTCGGCGCAAAGGATGTTCTTGAGGAGGACGGAAGCATTCATGACTCCTACAGAATTGATTACCTTCGTAAGCATATCGAGCAGATGGAAGAGGCTGTGGCAGACGGAGTTGATCTCATGGGTTACACACCCTGGGGATGCATCGACCTCGTTTCAGCATCCACCGGTGAGATGGCAAAGCGTTATGGCATGATCTATGTTTCAAAGTATGACGATGGAACAGGCGATTACTCAAGAAAGAAGAAGGATTCATTCTTCTGGTACAAGAAGGTTATTGAGAGTAACGGTGAGGATCTGGGCTGATCAGGAAAAATTTATTGGAGAAAATCAGGAGCCTGACGATATATATAGAATCGGAATAGCCGTAATAAAAAACTATCCCCCGGCTGCGCGACTATGCCGGAGTTTAAAGTGACAAAGAAAGGATGCAACAGATGATATGAATCTGTTGCATCCTTTCTTTGATGTCCACAGGCTAAGACCGACTGTGCTAAGTGATACAGATGAGGATTATCAGAAGCTTCCGCCCAGATTTTCAAATGTGTCTATAACGACTACACAGTCCCCGGTTACTTTCTGCATCACAAGCTTCATGATGTTCTCAGGAAGAGCAACGCATCCGCCGGTATAAGGCTTAAGTGGTCCGAAGCAGTGGAGGAATATAGCAGAGCCTCTTCCGGGAGCACCCTCTTCATTGAAGCTGATGTTGAGGCAGTACTGGTACTGATACTCATAATCTGTGATATGCTCGCTGTTGTCCTTTACAAGCTCAGGAAAATCCTTTATATCCACCATTTCGTTATAATGCATACCTTCGCGGTCATCACCTGACCACCAGGTATCGTCGTCTACCTTTACATAAGGAATCTGACATCCCGGGTCATCGGCAATTCCGAAAGCTTTATTGAAGTGGTAGGTGCCTATAGGAGTCTGTGCGCAGCCCTCTTTATGATCCTCATCAAGGCAGAGACCGTTAAGTCCTACAAATCCGGGAGTTGACAGAATCTGTATCCAGTTTCCGCTCTTATCTCTTTCGTGCATTGAAACAGTAGCGGTTGTTTTATCCATGCCCATTCCGGCAACAACGAAAAGCTGCTTGGTGTTTTCGTCCCTGGCAGCATCCAGATTTGTTATCCATTCAGGAGATGGCTGTTCCTTTTGAATATCTGCGTGGAGTTCAACATTAGCCTTGGCGTCTGGTTTAGCGCCGGAAACATCATCTTTCTCTGCGCCGACAATCTCTCTGCGAACATTTGATTTTTCGGCAGTTGTTTCTTCAGCGACCGTGGTCTCTGCAGCAGCTTCTCCGGCTTCGGTAGATTCCTCCGTAGCGGCCGTGGTTTCTTCTGCCTGAGCTGAAGTTTCCGCAGTGGCAGAAGTTTCAGTAGTGCCTGCAGTCGGAATTTCGTTAGCGCCGCAGCCTGCCAGAACAAGACATAAAACAGATGCCAAAAGAATAGATTTTTTCATCATGATAATTACCCTCTGATCAAAAAGATATGTAACAGTTTCAACATAATAAGTTTATCACAATATGAGACAAAACAAGATGCAATTCTTTCGATAATCAACGGAAACTTTAAGTTTTACGGACATTGGTTATATACTATCGATTCCCTGCGATATAATCACTATCTACAGTTTGGAAGCTGTGATTGTCAGCTATTTTATTACTGAAGAGGCGTTTAGATCTTTGCAGGATTCTCCGCCGGAATCCACATTAACTGATAATAAGCTAAGGAATAGAAAAGAATGAATGTAAATTTAATATTTATAGAATTGAATGTGCTGTGTGTAACCGTATTGGCTTTGATCCTAAAAAAGGTCGTTTCAGGTTTTAGAAGGAGTGACAGGGTTAATGTTTCATTTACGAGGGTTCTCACAGCGCATATTTTTATGACAGTTTTTATATGTGTGACAGAGCTGCTCAGCAGTTTCGGAGGACTTGGTAAAGATTACAGAAATCTGATCCTGATATCCAGAACCTTATGCGATATAACAGTTTATCTGGCTGTTTACAGCTGGATATCATTTATTATAAAAACTGAGAAACCTTCCTATGAAAGAGATAAAAAGGGAGAGCTTTTCTGGGCGATGCCCTTTGTGGGATTGACAGCATTATCCTTATATTCCCCATTTACAAGGATGTTTTTTTACATCGATGGCAGTGGAATGCTTCATAACGGAGAGCTTGCTTTATTCCAAAAAGTGGTAGTTTACATGACGGCTTTGCTTGCATCTTCCACCTGTTTCAGCAATTCGAAAAAGTGTGATGACAGTGATAAAAGAAAACTTGTTGCAAGCATAGCGTTATATCCGGTTCTTCCGTTTATTGCGTCTGTTACGGAGCTTTACATCACCTCCTGTCTGGTGCCTGCAGCGTCAATGCTTATGCTTTTGACCATATATTTCAATAAGCAGGAAATGATGGTATGCAAGGATCCGCTTACGCAGCTAAACAATAGGACAAGACTGCTAAGGTATCTGGAAGAACGGATGGAAACAGGCAAGAATGGTCTTTATGCCATTATGATGGATATAAACCAATTTAAAGATATAAATGATCACTATGGTCATGTTGAAGGCGATAAGATGATTGTTTACGTGGCTGATTCAATAAGGGCTGTTCTTGATAAGGTTCCGCGAAAAGCATTTCTGGCAAGATACGGTGGAGATGAGTTCATACTGATCATCAATATGGACTCGGAAGGAGACATTAAAAACCTGATAAAGGCAATAAAAAGGAAGATCGGAAGTTTCGGACCGGGATTAAAGAAGATACCTTTGTCAATTGCCTGTGGTTATGTTAAATATGATAAGAAATATTGCGATATAGACAGTTTTATAGAGGCTGCTGATGAGGCAATGTACAGGGACAAATATAAGAACAGAAATGATGATGCCGATATGATGTTGGGACAGGCACTGTCAGGCTGAATCAATAAGGCTTTTTTCATATAAGTCATGCAAAGGAGAGTTATGGAAATCCATGACTCTCTTTTTGTATTGCAGAGTCGCCGATGGGAATGTGTCTGAATCGCAGATAGGTGGACTGCGGGTGAGTAGTGATTAAAAAAACAGAAAAAGAATACCTGAGTCCAATAGGGATGGACTCAGGTGTTCTTTTGATGGGACACTATTTAAGTAGATGATCTAATAGTTAGCAACACGTTTCATGGGCTTCTGAACTCTGCGGTTCTGTTTTGAACCTTTCAGTATCGTAAAAGATTTTGAAGCCATTCTTTTACGACGTACCCTTTCAACAGGATCGGACTCGGAAACAAAAAGTGAAAGAATTGCATCGAGAATATAATATCCTATGGATGCAATTGCAAAAAACAGAATAAGATTCATAAATAAATATTCCATATTGCCCTCCCTGCAAAAATATGTTTTTCATATTATCTTCATCGCCAACAATAAAAAGAATATAAGCCATTTATGAAATATGTATAAATCTTGTATGAAAAAAGAAAGAATTGGAGATTATAACACAATAGATAGTGGTGAGCAGGATGTGATTTAAGAGCTCATTTGTCATGCATACCGTATTGCCAGTATACGTTCCAAAAAATACATTCACCACTACAGGAAATAAGTACATGACCATATCTCCTCTGCCAGGGAGATAAAACCTCCATAGTATTACGTTTCTTTTCTACCCTTTCGATTATACTCTTTCCGTTTATGCGTTTACCGGAAAGTTTTATAGCTTAGATCTTTAGAGGTGAAAAAAGGAAGTAGTTAGGAATCCATATAACTATTGTATGTATGATGAGCTGTTAAAGCACTATCGACAATTACTGTTTTTATAAAAAGAGGAGCTTATGCACGGAAGGATTTGATATCCTTTGGTGTATAAGTTCCTCTTTGATTTGTAATACAATGGGGACAGTAGTGAAAAATAATACTTAAATATCCACTATAAGATCTTTTATCATGCTATAATTCAGTTGTCTATTTTTACATTGAGTAAATCAACTATTTTAGTTCATTTATATCAGGGGGTTAATTTTGGAACGGGAAAACACTACATCGATCGTATGGAAATATATAGCCATAGTGCTCATCGCAGTAACGATAGCTCTGACAGTTGCCATGGTCACACTTACAAACAGCAAGCTAAAGTCACGAACAGTTGCTGAAGAAACAACAGCTTCCGTGCAGGAGACCATTGCGGAAAGTGTTCCGGAGACTGTTCCGGAAACAGAAGCTCCTGTGGAACTATCTGCGGCAGAAATGGCCATCGAAACCGGCAATAACATGCTTAGCTACTGGACTGATTCAGCTCTGACCAAACAGCAGCTTATAGCCTATATGTCTGATATTACAGACGAGAGCAGTCCGAATTTCATACCGGTGGATCGTCGTATAGCGGTTTTTGACTTTGACGGAACATTGTTCTGCGAGACAGATCCGAACTACTTTGCTTACAGCCTGCTGACATATCGTGTTCTTGAGGATGAGGGATACAAGGGTAAGGCGAGGAAGTTTGAAAAGGCAACCGCCAAAAAGATTGTTGACCTAAATGAAAAAGGTAAACAATCAGCGAATCTTCCTTTAGATCATGCTAAGAGCATTGCTTCTTCCTTTGCGGGAATGACTCTTGATGAGCTTGATGCATACATTCAGAATTACAAAACATTTCCTATGCCGAGTTACAACGGACTTCTGAGGGGAGACGCATGGTATCTTCCCATGCTTCAGATCGTTGATTATCTTCAGGCCAATGACTTCACTGTTTATGTTGTAAGCGGAACCGACAGATTTATATTGCGAAGCATAGTGAAGTATTCTCCACTTAATGTTCCCATGAGGCAGATAATAGGTTCTGACGAAGCTGTTATTGCTACCGGACAGGATGATGAGGATGGTATCGAATATACATTCAAAGTAAAAGACAGGATTATCCTTGGAGGAGAATTTCTGAGAGGGAATGTTAACATGAACAAGACAACTGCCATCATTCAGGAGATAGGAGTGCAGCCGGTACTTTCTTTCGGCAATACCATGAGTGATGCCAGCATGGCCATGTATACCATAACCGGCAACCCTTACAAGAGCCTTGCCTTTATGCTTTGCTGTGATGATCTGGAAAGAGAAAACGGAAATCTTGATAAGGCCAATGCCATGTACCAGAACTGTGCCGAGTTTAACTGGATTCCGGTTTCCATGAAGAATGACTGGACAACCATTTACGGAGACAGTGTTACAAAGAAAGTCGGGGTAGATGAAGCCCTGGCTCCCTCAGCATGAAAATGGGGTCAGACCACACTGCAAATTTCTAACAAAAAATCTTTTAAACTGTAAGTGGGTATGACGCCCCTTACACATGAAGTGCTTTATATAATCGAAAGAGCGTAGATGAAACAATCAAGGGTTTCATCCACGCTCTTTTATATTGTTTATTAGTCAGTCCGCTTTGTCCACCGGCTGATTTGTTACTGATACTTCCTATTTTAGCTAATCGGCGATATGCGGACAATTATAAAAACAAAGATATTTAACGGCTCATAGTATCAGTCAGATAAATATAGGTAAGATATGTGTTGAAGACTGAGATTATGTTAAAATAACTAATAAAGATAACCGGTGTTTCATGTTTAAGGAAGGAACAATGTGGGATGAAACGAGTATGGATTATTTTAGTGGGGTTAATGATGTTGTTTGGATTATTCGGATGCAGATCGGAGGCCATGGGTGGTGAAAAGACCAAGGGGGAAACAGGCACCTGCGGTGAGAATATAACCTGGACTTACGATAAATCAACCCAAACTCTGACTTTCTCAGGTACCGGAGAGATGGATGCGGAGAAGTTCATGTGGTCGGATTATAAGATTAAAAAGCTTGTCATCGGCGAAGGAATTACGTCAATAGTGAGAAACGCATTTTATTCGAACCAGAATCTTACCGGTGAACTGGTGCTGCCAAGTACACTGAAAACCATAGGCGAGTTCGCATTTTACGGTTGTGAGGGACTGACAGGTGTTCTTACGATTCCGGATTCAGTGGAGAAAGTGGGAGACTATGCCTTTACTCGCTGCAAGGGCTTTACAGGTATCAAGTTGTCCAAGTCTTTGAAGGAGATCGGAGCGGAAGCATTTGCAGACTTCGAAAATGCTGAAGGCACGCTGGAACTGCCGGATGGTCTCGAAACCATAGGAAGATGTGCTTTTATAAGAGCTCGAAAACTGAGAGGAGATCTGATCATTCCGGATTCTGTGACTTCCATGGGAGACTGGGTTTTCAGCGAGTGCGGCTTTGACGGGAAACTGAAGCTGCCTGCAAATCTTGAAAAGATCGAATACTCCTGCTTTAACCATTGCGAGAATTTCGCCGGTGATCTTGTGATTCCGGACAGTGTTAAAGATATCGATTTCCACGCGTTCTGCGGATGCGGCTTTGACGGAACATTAACTTTGCCTAAGGGACTTGAGCATATCGGAAACGGCGGATTATCCTATATGAAAAGACTTAAAGGTTCGGTGGTGCTTCCCGACAGCCTGAAGCTTATGGAGAACAATGCCTTTGAAGGAGATGAGTGCATCACGTCGCTTAAGCTTCCGAAAAATCTGGAATACATCTGTTCCGGATGCTTCAGGGGATGCAATAGTCTTACCGGTGAGCTTGAGCTGCCCGAATCGCTGCTGGTTATCGGTGACCATGCTTTTGGTGGAACTGCTTTTACCGGCACTTTGAAGCTTCCTTCAGGACTTATTTCCATAGGTGAATCAGCATTTTCCGGCTGCCGTGGCATTACTTTCATAGCAGGCTTTCCGGAAACACTTACACACATCAAGGATGGCGCATTTTCCGTTTGTGAAGGAATATCCGGGGAATTGGTATTCCCTGACGGACTCGCTTACGTGGGTAAATATGCATTTACCGGATGTGTTGGCATTACCAAGGTTACCTTCGGAAACGGCATCAGCAGCATCGGACCTGATGCCTTCGGAAAGTGCGAGGGACTTAAGTCTGCCGAGTTTACCGGCGCCATAGCAGATTATTACGGACAGGAGGAGAAGTATCCAAGCTTCCCCGAGGAATGTGTGATCAATGCTCCGGCATCTGCAGTGAAGCGTATGGACATCTGGAAGGAAAACGCGTCGAAGGCAGAGCCCGGAAAAGAGAGCAGCACATCATCCTCATCTGATTTTGGAGAGGAAAGGGAAGTGCCGTATTACTGGACTTCGGCGCTTACAGGCGAAGAATATGTCGGTGAAGGCCGACTGGCTGATGTTGTGCTGCTTTTTGACGATAACACTTTAAGTGTAAAGATTAATGGCCGCGAACTTCTTACCGCAAATTACGAAGCAGACATGAATGCAGATCCCGAGGATCGTACCATCACCACCAACGGATTCTTCTGCCGTGATGGCTGGATAGAGAGCCTTTCGTACGATACAGGTTTCTACAGCGATGACATACTGACCGGCACTATGGTGAAGGACGACGGTTCGAAGGAAGAGGTTCGGTTCCACACCGGATCGGAGGAGAGTCTGTATATCAAATAAATTGGGCAAAGATAAAGCATAGGATCATAAAGGTATTTTAGTTTGTATTATCAACAGGGGCATATTCATATATATTTTTTCGGAGGTAGATGAATGGCTAAAATAAGAAAGGGCTCTGAGTCAGGAATCAAGATGAAAAATGTGTGGATCAAGGTGAGCGTGGTGCTCCTGTTGTTTCTTACGGTTCTGTCAATTGATATCATGACTATGACTGCATCAGCAGGTTCCAGGGTGGCGGGTCATGGATGGCAGCCGGAAACCGGTGGAGCGGGAACCGGTATGCAGACTGAGAATGGAACCGGCATGCCGACCGGAATCGGAACCGGTATGGCGGCAGCGGGACCAACGGTGCCTTACGCCGGGGAAATATCGGGATTTTCCGGGACAAATGCTGCCAATAACAATAAAACCGGATCAGGGATGTCCGGCAAGCTTACAATGATCGCCGCCGGTGATAATCTGATCCATAAAACCATCGTGGACAAGGCCTGGCGTCCCGAGCTGGGAACCCATGATTTTCATTTTCTGTACACACCGATTCTTGACACCATACAGTCCCGGGACCTGGCTGTGATCAATCAGGAGACCATATTTATCTCTGACAATTCCCTGATAAGCGATTACCCCACCTTCGGAACCCCGCAGATCATGGGAGAGGCACTGGTGGACACCGGATTTGACATTGTGCTTTCTGCTACAAATCACACCTGGGATAAGGGAGTCCGCGGTGTGAATGATACATTGAATTACTGGAAGACCTTCCACCCGGAAATCACGCTTCTCGGAATTCATGATTCTCCGGCAGCCTTTAACACTATTGACTATGTGGAGAAGAACGGTATACGCCTTGCGATGTTCAACTATACCTATGGACTGAACGGTTTCAGTGTACCAGGTTCCCTGTACTACATGGTGAATCTGTTGGGACAGAAGGAAAAGTTCCTGAATGACGTAAGGCTTGCAGAGAATGAAGCAGACATGACAGTCTGTTTCCTGCATATAGGAGAAGAATATCATCATCAGCCTACGGCCTTCCAGCAGGCTTATGTGTATTCTCTCATTGATGCCGGAGCGGACCTTGTTATCTGCGCACATCCTCATGTTGTGGAGCCGGCAGGTTATGTTACCACAGCATCCGGGAACAGCGGCCTTGTTTTCTGGTCCTGTGGAAATCTGATCTCGGCACAGTCCAAAGTGCCGCGGATTCTCGGTGGCCTTGCGGATGTTAGCATAATAAAAGATGAAAACGGCACAAGGATAAGTTCCTGGGATTTCATCCCGACAGTTACACACTTCTCCGGAATGGACGTGAGGGTATTTTTACTGAAGGATTATAATGACTGGCTAGCTTCGAAGAATCATGCAAATTATAATGATGGCCCTCTCACCACAGACAGACTCTGGAATCTGTGGACCTCCGTTACGGGGCTTCAAAGAGAAGGATAGCGGGAAACGGAGGTATATTCTTGATATATAAAAATCTGAAAATTTTTACGGAGAATGGTATATTCCGTCCGGGTGTCATAGAAGTCCGTGATGATATCATTGCCAATGTTTTCATCGGAAATGATGTGCCGTCAGCCTTATCCAGTGAAAGCCTGGACTGTGAAGGCGCTTACTGCTTTCCGGGTATGACAGACCTTCACTTTCACGGTGCCATGAATTGTGACGCAGGCGATGCCACGGCAGAAGCTCTTCAAACCATAGCGAGATATGAGGCCTCAATAGGAGTTACTTCCATTTGCCCCGCAACCATGACAGAGCCGGTGGAAACATTGGAACGTATTTTAAGTAATGCGGCGGATTTTCGGGAGGATCAGATTGGCCACCCTGAAAGACATGTGGGTGAGGCGGAGCTTTGCGGTATAAATATGGAGGGGCCTTTTATCAGCATTGAAAAAAAGGGCGCTCAGAATGAGGCAAATATTTTGCCCTGCGATGAAGAAATATTTAGAAGATTTCAAATGGCCGGAAGAGGCATAGTGAAATTCATCGGACTTGCGCCGGAGATGAAGGATCCGACGGAGTTCATAGAGACTGTCGGAAGTGAGGTTAATGTAGCCATTGCACACACAAATGCAGACTATGATACCGCACTTAAGGCCATGAAAGCCGGTGCAAAACACCTTGTCCATATGTACAATGCCATGCCGGAGATGACTCACAGAAACCCCGGAGTAATCGGCGCAGCCTTTGATTGTAAAGATGTTAATGCTGAGATTATATGCGATGGAATCCACATCCACCCTTCGGCTATCCGTTCAACATTCAAAATGTTTGGAAGAGACAGGATCATCCTTATCTCAGATAGTTTAAGAGCCACCGGAATGGGGGATGGAACCTATTTTCTGGGTGGTCTCGAAATGAAGGTCGAAGGAAAGCAGGCCAGGATGCTCAGGGACGGTGCCCTTGCGGGATCCGTAACACCGCTCCCGGATTGTGTCAGGATACTCGTGAAGGAGATTGGAATCCCATTGGAAGATGCCATATACTGTTCAACAGTTACTCCTGCGAAAGAGCTTGGGATAGCTGACAGAAAAGGATTTCTAAAACCCGGAAGACAAGCGGATATTGTGTTTTGGAATGAAGATCTGTCTCTGAGATATGTGTTAGTGAATGGAAAAAATCCCAAATCACAACTTTAAGAAGTTTGAACACCACCTGGGATGGTTCTCACCGGCGAGAACCGTCCCAGGTGGATTTTATTGGAGGTGCTTTAAGCAGCCGCGTACCGTGTAGCGGTAAATTTCTATAAATATTTGTTCCTTAAGCTTGACAGATGAGGATTTATGTGAAGCTTGTCCGAAAGAAGATGTTAAAGTATGGGCTTGACGAAGAGCTTGCCTTGCAGGTGAATATTATGGAGTATTTGTGAGTACTATGGTAATATAGAGGTCGAAGAGGCCGCACGACTGGATTACTGATCTGGCCGTGCGGCTGTTTGTTGCAGTATTATGAGAAAGATCACGTGGAGAAAGATAAACAATGAAAGAGTTCAATACGACAGCAGTATGTATTCCGTCAAAACATTATATGGTTGATCTCTCTGATAGAGTAAAAGAAATAAAGAAGCTTGTGGATGATGGTAAGTATTTCGCTATTAATCGTGCGAGACAATATGGGAAGACGACTACACTTACAGCATTACGACAAGTGCTGCTTGATGAATATATTGTTCTTTCACTGGATTTTCAAAAGATAAGTAATTCCGGATTTGCAACAGAGGAAAAATTTGTTCAGGAATTTTGCCGACTTATTTGGAATAAAAGAAAAGTAATTGATGGAATATCGGTTGATTTATTAACAACGATTGAAGTATGGAAAGATGCCGAAAAACCTTCGACTCGTTTAGGAGAATTGTTTGATGCATTAACTGAATGGTGTGAAACATCAGATCGTGGAATAGTGTTGATTATTGATGAGGTTGATAGTGCTACAAATAATCAGGTGTTTTTGGATTTTCTGTCACAGCTTCGAGATGGATATATTAGTCGGGATACAGATGGTGTACCGGCATTTCAATCAGTTATCCTCGCGGGAGTCACAGATGTAAAACATCTTAAGTCGAAGATCCGAACCGAGGACGAACATAAGGTAAATAGTCCTTGGAATATAGCAGCAGATTTTGATATAGACATGAGCCTGTCTGAGGTCGGAATTAAGGGTATGCTCGATGAATATGAGGCTGATCATCATACAGGGATGGATGCGGCTGAGATAGCGAAATCCATAAGGAAATACACAAATGGATATCCATACCTGGTGAGTCGTATCTGTGAGCTGTTGGATAAAAAGCTGGTTCCTGATACGTTTAAAACACTTGCAGAAGCCTGGACAGATTATGGGGTTGATGAGGCAGTAAAGAAAATACTATCAGAGGAGAGCACACTGTTTGAGTCCTTGATAGGGAAGCTTACAAACTATCCGGAACTTAAGGGGCAACTTCGAAGGATTCTGTTGAGGGGTGAAACCATAGCTCATCTCCCTGATGATGAGGAACAGAAACAGCTTCGTATGTATGGTTTTATAGTAAACAATCATAATACGGTTGCTGTTGCCAATAGGATATTCGAAATGAGGCTGTACAATTACTTCATTGGTGAAAGTAAAGTTAACGAAGATTTAAGACAACTTGCGGCTTCGGATAAATCAATCTTTGTAGATAAGGATGGATGGCTTGATATAAGTAAGATCATGAGCCATTTTATCAAGGAACACAATATCATTCATAAGGATGATACTGAGAAATTCCTTGAAGAGGAAGGCAGGGAACGTTTTCTCACATATCTGGCTCCGATAATAAACGGAACCGGAACATATAGTATAGAAGAGCAGACCAGAGATCACAAGAGGATGGATGTTGTGATCCATTATCTGGGAAGGCGATATATCATTGAGCTCAAGATATGGAGAGGTGAACGATATAACGCTGATGGAGAAAAACAGATAGTAGATTATCTTGATAGATTTGGACTGGATACAGGATATATGCTTAGTTTTAACTTCAATAAAAAGAAGAAACAGGGCGTTGAGAGGGTTTGTATTGGAGATAAGATATTGTTCGAAGGGACAGTGTAGTCTTCCGGAGTTGTGAAATAATCAAATGTGAATGTAAGATACACCAAGATGACAAAGTGAAAATATCTATGGCGGACGGGAATTCCTGTCCGCTTTTCTGATATAAAGATGCTTTATGTTTTGATGTTCCTGTCTGAGTGTAGTTTTGGTGACCACGGTTTTCGGAAAAGTATAAAAACATCGAATATTTTGATTCTTGGGAAAAATTTCCATATTTATTGTGGGATTATATAATCACTGAAGCGAACATGACCCGGGAAAAGTTCAAATCAGAAATATGGGAGGAAGAATCAAGTGGCTACCGGAAACTTGGAAAGGTGGCATATGACAAATGTGCAAATTAGTATTACCTGAAATAAAAGAATTTCAGTATGATGAAATGTCATACGACTTAGAGTTTGATAATATAGGAGTTATAATGATATGAACAATGGTAAAAAGAGGTATTTTGTGGAATTGCAGGAGTATATAGATGGTTTTATACCGATGGAACCGACTCTGAAGATAACTGATCCATTAAGTTTTCTTCATGACTACCCCGGAATACATGATCAATTACCAGATTGGTTAGAAGGCCAGATGTTTGGAGTGTATTACTGGGATCGTTTTCTTGAAAAAGAGACTGCAAACTTTAAATATAAAGATGTTGAACAGACAAGAGATGTTTTGAATTCCAAACAGCTGAACGAAATATTAAAACCTATTTTCGACGATAGTATAAATATTAGTGATTATACTTTTGTCAGTTATACCAAAACTTTTCCGATTCCAGAGCAAAGGGAAGCTACTTACTCTATGATCTTTGTTGATGGAGACCGTGTGGCATTTGCTATAGACAATACCTATAAATACGAAGATTGGGGTGAGCTTATTGACGACATGATTGGTAAAAACGATAGAATTTGTGGAAGAGAAGGATTACATCATGCGTTTGTAATGTATACGGATTCATCGGATTCTTTGCCAATTTGGACATTCTATGAAAAAACTGTGGCCGGTTTTATTGTGGATCATGTCAGAAAACAATTGACTGCCTTTTCTCCTGAATCTGCAGTGCTTATTTATCATTTGCTCTATCGTTTATGTAGTGCCCAATATAGCCCTTTCTTTGGACAGTCATGGAGAACAGGCACAAAACATATACATGATGATTCAAAGTACTATCTTGGTGATAATCCATATATCCAAACATTTCGGCAAAAACTGGAAGAATTTCAGGAAAACTTTGATATGAACAGTATTGTGAGGATGTACTACGGATATATTTTTGATTAAAGGGGAAAGGAGACACAGATATTGTTTATGGATTTTCCAGAAGGGGTAAGAGTACCAGGCACCGTTAACTATTACGGAAACCGGAGCTGCACCGGATGTAAAGCTTGATGTGTATTGCCCGTACATGAGATCACCTTCTTAAAACTACGCGAGTTTTTTTTACACTTATATCATCACATTTTTCGTATAAGTTATGTGTAAAAATGTACGAGCCGGGTATAAGTTTTGTATAAGGATGGTATAAGGCGAAAAATCCACCGGAGAAGGTCCCTGTTGGTGAGAACCTTCTTCGATGGATTTTTAAGTGTCAAATGAAAACAGATATTCGAAAAGTATCGGCAGTCTGTAAGAATATATAGTACATTCACTATGCCAGCTGCCAGAAGATCACTGCACTTGAGGCGGCTACATTTAAGGAATCCACTCCATGGGACATGGGGATTTTGATGACATAGTCGCTGGAATTTAAGGTTTCTTCCATGAGACCATCTCCCTCGGTTCCGAAGATGATGGCAAGCTTTGGCTCTTCAAGGAGAGACGGGTGATTAATGTTTACGGACCGGTCCACAAGAGCCATAGCGGCAGTCTTGAATCCAAGTTCTTTAAGAAGATTCATTCCGGCAGCCGTCCAGTCACCGGGGTTTCCCTTATCAGAAGGAATATAGGTCCAGGGAATCTGAAATACGGTCCCCATACTTACTCTGGCGGCCCGCCTGTACAGCGGATCACTGCATCCGGAGGTAAGTAATACGGCATCGATATTGAGCGCGGCAGCAGATCTGAAGATAGCCCCGACATTAGTTGGATTTACAACATTTTCCAGTACCGCTATGCGGCGCATATCCTTACAGAGTTCCTTTACATCCGGAAGTGCCCGTCTCCGCATCGCACAGAGAACTCCGCGTGTGAGATTGAAACCGGTTATCCGGGAGAGAAGCTTCATTTCGCCGATATATACGGGGAGCTCATCTGAAGTATCAGTTGTCAATGCTCTGAGCTTTTTCATGAGTTCGGAAGTCTCTTTTCCCTCAAGGGTTTTCCCTTCAACAAGCAGAGAAATCGGTTCATATCCGGCATCCAGGGCACGGAAGATGACTTTGGGACTTTCGGCGATGAAAATCCCTAGATCCGGTTCATTGTAGTGGAGCAGTTGTCCCTCGTTATATTGAGAAAAAATTGCGAGATTTTCATTATCAAGACCGGTAATTGTGATATATTTCAAGTTCATAACTAATACTTCCCACACCCAAAAGGGCGTGAAACTCAGTGTTTACAATGTTTGCGGCGCAAAAATACCATTATGCCGCCGACAACTGCTCCGCGCAGGCCTCTAAGGGCGCTTTCAGATAGTTTGGCAGGTTGTTGATGAATTGCTGTACAAACCCTGCCATTTGAGCATCAGTGAGCGCAAAGAACTCTTTGACGGTTGAAAGCAGTGCGATCATGATTAGTCGCATAGAATGGTCAAAGGTTATTTCCGCTACTTCCTGGACATACAGGTAGAACAGTTCTCCGAGCGATCGGTGATCTGTGTTTGCCCTCTG
>NZ_AUJX01000032.1 GCF_000424445.1 Oribacterium sp. NK2B42 | reverse complement strand
CATTCTCGAAACATTGGCGGATTGTAGTATCAAGAATGTCGAAAACGAGAAGACCAGCTTTTACAATCTTAACACGGTAAATAACCTTCATTCAGTTATCAAAAAACAGTATGAGTTTTACCGTGGTGTGGCCACAAAATACATAAATCGTTACTGTACACTATTTGAGTATATGTACCGTAAAACAGATATTTCGATTCGTGCTATAAAGGATGGTATGTTAAGACCGGGTTCTGCTATACGCTACAGTATTTCAGATGTAAAAAGGTACGGCTTAACGATCATTTGATTGGAGTCATGGTTACCGACCCATTTTCCAACTAACACCATAAATATTGCTTTTATACTTTATACTTGTCTGTGTCAAAACTCCTGCAGGCCTAAGATGTAATCCTGACTCATTAACTACGGTTACTTCTCCTGATACCATTTGTAATCCTCTTCCTTAAAGTAATTATTTCGGGTAAAAAAGAATTAAATTTTAACAGGTTGATTATAACTCTATTTATCTCTAAACGCCATACGTTCTTCCCGTTCTTTTTCACTGGCCGCTTTGGAAAATTCACAGCCGCAGAAATTCTGCCTGTAAAGGTTATACTCCCTGGAAAGTTCGATGGACTTTTGATATCCACCATTTTTTTTGAAATCCGAGGGGAGAAATGCTTCTCCATGATCAGTCCCCACCTCTTCACCAATCCTGTTAAGGATCTCCGCTGATTTCATCGGAGAAATGGTAAGGGTTGTGCAGAAATAGTCATAGGTCGTTTCACCGGCTCCCTTGCCGGACTCGGCAGCTTTCCTTATGGTATCCATATATTCTGCAGTTTTCTCCAGTCTCTGACGATAACATAAATGACACCGCTCTCCGCGTTCAGGATCCTTCTCATGACCTTTTGCAATTTCCAGGAATTCCCTGTGATCATATTCAGGAACCACCACCGAAACCTTCCCAAGCAAAGCTCCGTCTTCATCCATCCTTTCCTTGTCTATCCCCATCTCATGTATAAGTCTTTTCAGCTCGGATACTCTGTGATCGAACTCGGTTTTTGTAGAGATATTGGGGTTATAGTAAAACAGGGTAATGTCAAAATACTGGCACATCCGTTCCAAAACCGCACTGGAACATGGCGCACAGCAGCTATGAAGAAGCAGTCTTGGCCTTCTCCCCTTTTTTTCAGGATCCTTCTGCCATGATTCGATGATCTTATTCAGCAGCATCATATAGTTTTTAGTATTGGGTTCCGGTTTAATGTACTCCATTATTTCCCTTTCGCAATCCATATACTTTCAGCTTATACTCGTTAACAGAAATCCACTGGGGACGGTTCTCGCCGGCGAGAACCGTCCCCGGTGGATACATTCTATCATCTTTTTTCGCAAAAAGACAGCCGGCTGTATAGCCGGCTGTCTATTCTCAATTATCAAAAACCATTCATCACTGAAGGAAATCTCTGATCCGCTTTGAACGGACAGGATTCCTAAGCTTACGAAGTGCTTTCGCTTCGATCTGACGGATACGTTCACGGGTAACATTGAACTCCTTGCCTACCTCTTCGAGGGTTCTCGGATGACCGTCCTCAAGTCCGAATCTGAGGACTATAACCTGACGTTCACGCTCCTTGAGATCCTCGAGAAGTGAATCGATATGCTCTCTCAGCATTACAGATTCAACATTTCCCTCAGGGGATACGATATTGGAATCTGCGACAAAATCTCCGAGATTGGAGTCATCCTCTTCACCTATAGGTGTTTCAAGTGAAGCCGGTTCTCTTGCGATCTGCATGATCTCCTGAACCTTCTCCTCAGTCATATCAAGATGCTCTGCCAGCTCCTTAACGCTGGGCTCGTATCCAAGCTCCAATGTAAGTTTACGCTGCATCTTGGACATCTTGTTTATAGTCTCTACCATGTGAACCGGCACACGGATAGTTCTGGCCTGATCTGCTAAAGCTCTGGTTACAGACTGTCTGATCCACCAGGTTGCATAAGTAGACAATTTAAAACCTTTTTCCGGATCAAACTTTTCAACACCCTTGATAAGTCCCAGGTTTCCTTCCTGGACCAGATCCAGGAAACTCATACCTCTGCCTGTATATCTCTTAGCAATGGAAACCACAAGACGAAGGTTTGCCTCGATAAGACGCTGCTTTGCATCCTCATCTCCATTAGCCTTACGGGTAGCAAGACTATACTCTTCCTCGGCTGTAAGAAGGGGAACTGTTCCGATTTCCTTGAGATACATACGTACAGGATCTTCTGTACCTATACCCTCAAGCAGATTGACGGCATCCAGATCTACATTTTCCTCTTCTTCTTTTTCAAGCTCATCATCTATGGGTTCGATATCATCATCTGCATCACCGAGAAGAACACCCTTTTCCATCCCCTTCAAAACAGATTCATCAACGATCGGATTGATCTCGATGCCACGGTTTTCTATGAGACGACCGATATTCTCCATCTGTTCCTCAGTTATATCATCTGATGCGAACATCTCATTTATGTCGGACTGATCGATTGAGTTTTTATTGCTCTTGCCTTTTTTACACAGCAGCTCTATCTTTTTTACAAGTTCCTCTTTGCTAAGCTCCTTCTTGTCAGAAGCCTTTGAAGCATTTTCACCAACACCCTTTTTATTAGCCATCTTTACTCCTTTTTATGGTTTAAACATCCGAAAATCCTTTGATCATTATTCTGTTTAAAACCAAATAGATACTGCCGAAATGATTCCTATTCCAAAAATGATCATTCCCGCAACAATCTGAAGCGAACCACGAAAACGCTGCTTCTTGTCATGTTCGGTATCATATCTTGAAACTACCGTAACTCCGCAAATTATCTTAAGTGCGGCCGCAGCAAAAAATATCAAAGGAAACAATACCATATTATCGACAGGATTCGTGAAAGCCATAACTGACATGACGATGATCACTATCCCAAGAACGATATGTATGAAATCGAGATTCTTTGCTGTACCTCTTGATACAGTATTTATTTTTGCCATCTGCACCTCTTACTTTCCGCCAAGTGTAGTGTAAATAACTGCCTTGATAGTATGCATACGGTTTTCCGCCTCGTCAAATACCACACTGTGCTTTGACTCAAAAATCTCGTTTGTCACTTCCATTTCTTTTAAACCGTACTTCTCATATATCTTCTTGCCAATCTTTGTATTTGTATCGTGGAAAGCCGGGAGACAATGCAGGAAAACAGCATCTTCCTTTGCATATGAAAAGGCCTCTGCATTAACCTGATATGGGCTGAGATCATGTATTCTCTTTTCCCATACCTCATCCGGTTCGCCCATGGATACCCAAACGTCGGTACAAATAACATCAGCATCGGTACATGCTGTTTTAACATCCTCTGTAAACTCAAGAACTGCCCCATTCTGAGAAGCAATCTCTTTGCAGGTTTCTATAAGCTTCTTATCCGGCCAGTACTCTTCGGGAGCACAGGCTACGAAATGCATTCCGAGTTTTGCACAGGTCACCATATAGGAATCCGCCATATTGTATCTGGCATCACCCATATAAACCAGCTTAAGTCCCTTAAGGTTCCCTTTGTGCTCACGTATGGTAAGCATATCTGCAAGCATCTGAGTTGGATGGAACTCATTGGTGAGACCGTTCCATACAGGAACATCACTATACTTCGCAAGCTCCTCCACAAGCTCCTGTCCGAAACCGCGATACTCGATACCATCATACATTCTTGAAAGTACCCTGGCGGTATCTGCGATGGACTCCTTATTTCCTATCTGGGAACCACTGGGTCCGAGATAGGTTGACCCCATACCGAGATCTGAAGCCGCAACCTCAAAGGAACATCTGGTTCTGGTGGAATCCTTCTCAAAGATCAGTGCAATGTTCTTTCCTTCGAAGCTTGCCTTGTGCATCGGCTGTCCATTTACCGGACCTGCCTTTTTTTCAGCCTTTAAACGTGCTGCCATATCGAGAAGATAATTTATCTCCTCAGGTGAATAGTCAAGAAGCTTTAGAAAATCTCTTCCGGTTAAATCTGCCATAATATCCTCCCCTTTCGACTCTGTCATCAGTTCATACGCTGTCTGACCGTTTCATACATCAGTACAGTTGCTGCAACAGCTGCATTTAATGACTCGGTTTTTCCCATCATCGGAATACGCATATATGCATCCGACAGTGCTGCGATCTCATCACTGAGACCATTGCCTTCGTTTCCTATCATGAACGCCGTAGGTTTACTGTAATCGAATTCCCAATGGTTCTTCTCACCCTTAAGGTGTGCCGCATATATAGCTATGCCTTTATCCTTCATTCTTATTATTTCGGCAGAAAGGTCCTCACATATAATGAAAGGCATCCTGAACATTGCCCCCATTGTAGCTCTGACAACCTTGGGTGAATAAATATCGACACAGTTCCGATTCATGATTATTCCCTTTACTCCCGCAGCCTCGGCTGTTCTGAATATGGTTCCCATGTTTCCCGGATCCTGCAGGGTATCAAGAATGATAAAGAAATCTCCGGATAAAGATTTGTAATGTTTCTGTTTTACGATAGCAAGTATGCCCTGACTTGTTTTTGTGTCCGACATGAATTCCATGATCTGCCTCGACACCTGATATACAGCAATATCTCCTCCGGCTCTTGTATACGTATTTTTAACTTTATCCCACACTAAACCCTCTGGCATCCGTCCATGGTAATCCGGGGTAACAAATATACGGACTATGGAATCCGCAGGGATCTCACTGCAAAGCCTCTCGCCTTCGGCCACAAAGAGTCCGGTTTCCCGTCTCAGCTTTGCCTTCTTTTCAAGTTCCCTAACCTCTTTTACCAATTTATTACCGGTAGATATGATCTTCTCCAATGATTCCCCTCTATAAACGCATGTTTTTCGCCGCTTATCTCTGACATACAGATACGCTTTTGTCGGCTCCTATCTGCCCAACAGAAGCAGGACTTATGTCACAAAAAAGAAAAAGTCCAAAGAGTGTGCATTATAAATATTGCTCACCCTTTGGACTTTTTCAACTGTTTTATGAAAATAAAATATATTAACCAACTAAGTTCTCACAACAGCTTGACCGGACGTGAGTGGACCAGGAGCCGGAGCTCATCCTGATGAGCCGTTCTCACATATCCACCTGCTGCCGCTTTATGAGCTCTGAGAACAGACCGCCCCTGTCCAGAAGCTCCTCATACTTACCGTCTTCAACTATCTGCCCGCCATCCAGCACTATGATCCTGCTGCACTTTTTGATCGTACTTAATCTGTGGGCGATCACAATACGGGTACACTTAAGCTGCGAAAGTGACTCTGCTATCTGATCCTGGGAGATATTATCAAGAGCACTGGTGGCTTCATCGAACATAAGGATCCTGGGCTTGCAGGCTATAGCCTGGGCTATCATAAGCCTCTGCTTCTGACCTCCGGATATAGTGCCGCCACTCTCAGAGATCATAGTTCTCATACCAAGTGGCATAGCCCGGATATCATCTGCTATATCAGCCATTTCTGCCGCTTTCCAGGCTTCCTTCATGGTAAGCCCCGGGCAGGCGATGGAAATATTGGAAAAAATCGTACCTGCAAAAAGATGGGCATTCTGCAAAACAACTCCGATATTTCTGCGCAGTCTCTTAAGGTCAATGGAGTCCAGACCCCTTCCGTCGTAGTATATCCCACCTTCAGTAGGGGTCACGAACCCAAGAAGAAGCTTCATAAGGGTACTCTTGCCACAGCCCGTATGCCCGACAATGGCCACATACTGTCCCGGCTGTATCTTGAGATTTATCTCCTTAAGTACCATGGGACCATCATCAGAGTATCTGAAGCTGACATTACTAAGCTCTATACCTCCGGTCATACGCGGTATAGGCTTTTTACTTTCTCCGACCTCAGGCACAGCCTCAAGAATAGGCATGAGTTCCCGGGTCAAAGGTCCTATCATACATATCTCACCTTCCACAGAGATCAATGCCGAAAAGGATGCCTGAAATAATGTAAAAGCCGAAGAAAATGTCATGAAATCGGCTTCACTGAGATTTTTTCTCACCGCTATCACGCAAAGCACCACAGTGCCTGCCAAAACTATAAACTCTTCAAGAACCACCGGAAGAGTTGTGATGGTAGGAGCATTGTAATTACAGTCAGACTCCTCTTTAAACAGCTTTGCCCACTTGGCAAATGCTCTCTTTTCCGCACCGGCAAGCTTTATTTTCTGTATTCCGGAAAAAAGCTGATAGGTAAGTCCGTTTATCTTTGACTTAACCTCAAGAAGAGTATAATTCCAGTCCTGCTGTATCCATGCTATTAGGACAAAGAAAAATATCTGTATGGCAACTATAGCGATGGTGGCAGGAAACAGCTCCGGAACCATAACCATTATCTGGATGAGGTAGGCTACAGCGAGTACAGCCCCGACTATGGCAGCCAATGCTATAGTTGTGGTCTTTTCAACGATCTCCTTACCCGCCATTATCCTTCTCTGCATCTCACCGGAATTATGATTCTCAAAAAACTGCACAGGAAGATTGAGAACTCTTCCCATGATCCCGCATTCTGAAGCAATCTCGGCTTTCCTCTGGATAGTTCTGAGTGACATGGCTTTACTGAGCTTTATCAGCATGGTCGAAACAAGAATTCCCAGGAAAGAGGCAGCTATGACCATAAGACCGCGCCTGCTCTTCATGGGGATAGCAGTATCAAATATCATTCTTGTAAAGACAGGCGTCACAAGTCCCATAAAGCTGACCATCATACTGAGGAGAACAAAATATATGATCCTGTAGGTTCTTATTTCAGTCACTATATACCTGAAATAATCCATAAGAGTCATTTTTTTTATGGGCATAGGTCTGTAAAAAAGGATAGCCTCCCCGGTAAATATATCCACATTATCCTTCTGTGCCTTGATATACTTACCGCTTTTATAATCATACCACTGATATCCTCCGAAATTTTTCGGAAGCAGGGCCAATGCCTCTCCGGTTTTGGTATAAGCCAGTATGGGATTGGCATCATGGATCCACCATTTTCCGGCAAGCCTGACGTGTCTCTTCATGATACCTGTAGGACTGAGCATGAAATTCATCCGGTCTTCAAAGGAGTCAAGGATACTTGGGGGATCTTCATATTTAACCCCGTAATAAATAAGTATTTCCTTAAGGGCATCATCTTTTGTGCCCTTGCTCTGGAAGTAAATCTCTTCTCCCATGACCGCCGCGCGAAGCTCGCCCAACGCCCGCTCCATGGCATCATTATCATTTTTTCTTCTGGTTTTTATCTGATTATCAAGAAGTCCCATTCTTTACTCCATCGTAATAAGCTGGTGATACAAGCCTCCCCTTGACATAAGTTCATCATGCGTTCCTCTGTCAACAATCTTCCCCTTGTCCATAACAATGATCTCATCACACTCACGAATAGTGGAAAGACGATGGGCAATTACTATCGTCGAAATGCCTCGATCCCTGATGGAATCCATGACCTTATATTCGGTCTCAGCATCAAGGGCGCTGGTGGCTTCATCAAGTATAAGTATGGACGGATCCTCAGCGAGGACTCTTGCGATCTCGATACGCTGCCTCTGTCCTCCGGAAAAGTTCTTTCCGTTCTCACGGATCATGCCATGATAACCGCCTTCTCTTGAAATGATCTCATCGTGGATATGAGCATCTCTTGCGGCAAGGATGATGTCAAAATCCTCTATTGATTTATCCCACAGAGAAATATTTTCAGCTATCTCATCCTCGAAAAGAACGATATCCTGATCAACTACAGAAAGTGAACTGGTGAATATATCCCTTGGTATATCATTGATAGGAGTTCCGTCATAAAGTATCTCTCCCGACCAAGGCTTATAAAGTCCCGACAAAAGCTTGGCCATGGTGCTCTTGCCGCAGCCTGAATATCCCACAAATGCTACACTGCCGCCTGCGGGAACCTTTAATGAGAAGTTTTCAATAAAAGGATCCGATAGTTTGCTGTAGCCAAAGGTAACATTCCTGAACTCAATCTCTCCGCTCAGTTTTTCGGGATCTTCGTTTTGGAATAGTTTTTCAACTATACGATCCTTATCTAAGTCCCGTTTCTCAGAGTCTGAGCCTTCTTTTGGCAAGACGATCCCGGCCTTCTCCATCTCCTCGCTGAAGGTCTCCGGAACGTCCGCTTTGTATCTCATTACATCTTCAACTCTGTTAATGGCATTGACAAGCTCCTGGAACTGCTGGCCCACTGAGATAAGACTCTGTAACGGTGTAGAAACATTGGACAGAAAACCCTGGATGGCAAGAAGCATACCGACTGTTATCTCTCCCTGTAATATCAACCAGCCGCCGGCGATAACAACCGCCCAGTTTGCGAGATCCCTGAAAAATCCGAGATACACCTCCAAACGGGCTCCTCTTGTGGTATTTCCATAATTAAGGAAATTTGCATGAAGCCCTGCCCATCGTTCAAAATATTCATCCTCCGTTCCAGATGCCTTTATGGTTTCGATCATCTCAACTCCGGCGATGGTGGCGTTGTCCATACGCCCTTTATATTGTAGCTGGGCACGGTTTCTGTTTATATCAACCATGGTTGCTCTCTCAGTGATAACAAGGTTCAGGAACAAGACCAAAACCCCAAGCAGCGTAAGCATAACAGAATAATGAAGCATGGCTGCAACAAAAAAAATGGTAAAAACCACTTCTATCACTATAGGTGCCAGGCTTTTTATCAGAAGCCTGGCGATATTCTGGTTACTTTCCTGTCTCTGGACCACATCTCCCACATAACGCTGCTTAAAAAACTCCACCGGCAGATGGAGAACATGCCACATAAACCTGGTGCCGGCATTAACACCAAGCTTGGCTTCCACCTGAAGACCATAGACAGCTTCAACTATGGAAGAAAGACCTATGAAGATTGCCATCAAGGCCATAAATCCTATAACTGTTGTGAACCATTCTTCATTTGATCCCGAAAGGATATAATCAAGATATACCCTGCTGAGGAATGGGCTTATCAGGCCGCCCAGACCCACCAGGATCGAAAAAAGCGCCGCTGCCAAAAAGGTTCTGTGGGAGTTTCTGAGTCTGCTTCTCACAAAATTGATAACAGTATCACGGTGTCCCTCTTTCTTGAATTCCGGACCCGGCTCAAACTTAAGTACTACTCCTGTATATGAAACATCAAACTCTTCCATGGAAACATTAACCCTGCCCATGGCAGGATCGATGATCACAGCCTTATCCTTGTCAAATCCACAGAGAACAACAAAATGACTGAAATTCCAGTGAAGGATCAAGGGTTCTGAAACATCCCTGAGGGCATCAACGGAAGCCCGGTATCCGCCTCCCCGGAGACCGTAATTTCGTGCCGCCTTAACAAGGTTCAGGGCATTGCTTCCATCCCTGTTTATGGCGCAGTCCTGGCGAACCTGCTCAAGAGAGACCCATTTGCCGTAGTATCCCAATATCATATTGAGGCACGCGGCACCGCACTCTGTATTCTCCATCATCATAACTATAGGAATATTATTGATCTTACTCATATGCCTCCCATAAGTCAGTCAAACAGTATCTTATATGGTGCGCTCTCTTCCACCACAACCTTTGCCTTAAGCTCTGCGTTAATGGCCAGCTTGTCTATGTCACTATCATCAAGCTTTACGATTACAGAACTCACCCATTCTGTATCGTTAAGGTTATGTTCCAACAGCCAGGGCGCATTAACGGCTTGTCCCGCATTGTCATAAGACACACTCATTCCAACCAGATCCACCGTTCCGACTATGCTGTTCTTATCATCACTTACAACTACCTTCATACCCGGTTCTATGCGATGAGCTTCCTGGGAAGACACAAAGCAGGTTATACCCCTAGGTGTTCTGATGCCAACTGCCTCCACTGTGTCGGGAACGCTGCCAAAGATGCCCCACAGTATGGCCGCTCCTATTGCTATAAAAAGGGCTATGATCAGTGCCCAGGTATTGGGACCGGGAATATCCAGATATTGATCGAGCTTCTCAGGGGAATTGATATGCTCATAACTTTTCTTTCTAAAAAGCTGTTTTTTATCCATAATTGTCCTTAAAATTTATCGCTTTTTGTCATGATATCCTGACCGCCCATAACCTTCTTCAGATCTTGATCGGGTATGGGTTCGAATCCGGAAAATCCATCAATAAACTCTGTCTCCGCAGCCTTATTCAGATCTTCACTTTTTTCAAGAACTTTTTTGTCATCCTTAATATTATCCATAATTTACCTCAATTCTTTCAATTCTTCGATCCACAGCTTTACTACCGCATCACTCGGCATCCTCAGATCTCCTCTTGGAGAAACTGCCACAGAACCAACCTTTGGTCCGTCAGGGAGACAGCTTCTCTTGAACTGCTGAGTGAAAAATCTCCAATAGAATTTGTTTAACCATTTGAAGATCTCATCAGCATCGTATATCTCAGCATCGTCCGAATCCCCCTGATTTTCTCGTGAGAAAGCCTTCAAAGCCAGCATATAAACCTTTTTCGGGCTGAAACCAAATCTCATTATCTGATAGAGGAAGAAATCGTGGAGCTCATAAGGTCCCACCAGATCCTCTGTCTTCTGGGATATCTTTCCGTCTCCTGTCGGAGGAAGAAGCTCCGGGCTCACAGGTGTATCAAAGATATCATAAAGACATGAGCTTAATGCCTTATCCTCTGAAGTATCAGCTACATACTTAACAAGATATCTCACCAGAGTTTTCGGAACGCCTGCATTAACCGCATACATGGACATGTGGTCTCCGTTATAGGTCGCCCATCCGAGGGCAAGCTCGCTGAGATCTCCTGTTCCTATAACTATTCCATCGGTCTGATTTGCGATATCCATAAGTATCTGGGTCCGCTCCCTTGCCTGGGAATTCTCATAGGTGACAGAATGATCCTCCGGATCATGTCCGATATCCCTGAAATGAAGTAAAACCGACTCCTTGATATTGATCTCCCTAAGAGTGGCGTTAAGGCTCTTTGTCAGAGTCACGGCATTGTTATAGGTTCTGTCTGTGGTTCCGAAAGCCGGCATGGTCACAGAGATAATGTTTTCTCTCGGTAATCCCAGCAGATCAAAGGCTCTTGCGGTAACCAGAAGTGCCAGTGTGGAATCAAGACCTCCGGAAATACCTATAACTGCAGTCTTGCAGCCGATGTGCTCCAGTCTCTTTTTGAGTCCCAGCGCCTGTATGGTGAAGATTTCGTTACACCTCCGGGTTCTCTCCTGCTGATTGCCGGGTACAAAGGGTTTAGGATCGATGTATCTTCTGAGATCTAATGCTTCGGCAAGGAGCTTTTCTCCAACAGCTTCTCCTGAGGCTTCAGAATCCTCCGTTTCAGACTCAAACTTCTCCGGCTTAAAACTGAATCTTACGATCTCATATTTTTCTCTCAGCTCCTCGGAAACAGAAGGATACGTGGTGGTTCTGGACCTCTCCTGATCCAGCTTACGGAGATCGATATCCGCAATGTAGAGTCCTGTCTCGAAGCGCTTTCCTTCTTTAACTATGGAGCCATTCTCCGCAATGATATCCTGTCCTCCGAAAACAAGGTCTGTTGTTGACTCACCGTCGCCTGCATTGGTATAGATGTAAGCTGCCACAAGACGGGCACTAGTGGAACGGATAAGCTCCCGGCGGTAACTGTCCTTTCCGACTGTTTCATCAGAGGCGGAAGTATTGGCAATGACGGTAGCTCCCGCAAGGGCATGCTTTGTGGAGGGAGTTTCCGGAACCCATACGTCCTCACAGATTTCAGCTGCAAGAACAAAATCCTTAAAGTCTTCGGCTTCGAGCAATATATTCATACCGAAGGGTATCTCATAGGTTTCTCCGGTTGCCTTTGATCTGTGCTTTAAAAATCTCACAGCTTCGCTTCCGGGATTAAACCATCTTCTCTCATAAAACTCACCATAGTTCGGAAGATTCTTCTTGGGGATAATGGCAAGAATACGTCCATCGTGAAGAACAGCAGCTGTATTATAAAGCTTATGATCCGTATACCAGGTGGTTCCCACTACTACAACAATTTCTCTTCCTTTGGTTTCTTCCGCAATTTCATCCAGTGCTTTTTCTGCTTTATCAATAAGAATCGTCTGGTGGAACAGATCCGCACAGGTATATGCCGTTAATGCAAGCTCCGGGAAAACGATAAGCTTAACTCCCTGCTTCTCCGCCTCCACTATGTTACTGATTATCGCTTCTTTATTATGTGAAACATCCGCAACCTTTATCCCGGGCGTTGCGGAAGCAACTCTTATAAATCCTTCTATCATTGAAAAAGCCTCCGATTGATTTACTGTTATTTGATGTTGATTATACCACAAAAAGGCTGTTCCTTTTCGGAACAGCCTGAAAAATAAATATTTGTTTTATGAATTTTGCGGCATCAGTGTTTTTACAAAACACGGATATCAGCCGTTATCCTCAACCGAGTAGTTAGGCGCTTCCTTTGTGATGTGAATATCATGTGGATGTGATTCCTTCAGGGATGCACTTGAGATCTTCACGAACTCGCTTGTACTCTGAAGTGTAGGAATATCCTTTGCACCACAGTATCCCATACCTGCTCTGAGACCGCCCACAAACTGGAATATCGTATCCTCTACCTTACCCTTGTAAGCAACACGTCCCTCAACACCTTCAGGTACGAGCTTCTTGGCATTGGCCTGGAAATAACGGTCTGCAGAACCGTTCTTCTGCTTCATGGCACCCATTGAGCCCATGCCTCTGTATACCTTGTACTTACGTCCCTGATAAAGCTCGAATTCACCCGGAGCCTCATCACACCCCGCAAATACAGAACCCATCATAACTGTGTTTCCGCCTGCTGCGATAGCCTTTACAACATCACCGGAATACTGGATACCACCATCTGCGATGATAGGTACACCATACTTTGAAGATACCTCGTAAGAATTCATAACTGCTGTGATCTGAGGAACACCGATACCTGCAACAACTCGGGTTGTACAGATAGATCCCGGTCCGATACCGATCTTTACGCAGTCAGCTCCTGCCTTGATAAGAGCTTCGGTTGCGGCACCTGTGGCAACATTACCGGCAATGATCTGAAGATCCGGGAACTTCTCCTTGAGAAGTGATACACACTTAAGTACGTTTCCGCTGTGACCGTGAGCAGAATCAAGTACAACCACATCAACATGTGCCTTTACGAGCTCAGCTGCTCTTTCTACAACATTGGCAGTGATTCCGAGGGCTGCACCGCAAAGAAGTCTTCCCTGTGAATCCTTTGCAGAATTAGGATACTTCATCTGCTTCTCGATATCCTTGATTGTGATGAGACCCTTGAGAACTCCATCATCATCTACGATAGGAAGCTTCTCAACCTTTGCCTTTGCGAGGATCTGCTTTGCCTCCTCAACAGTTGTTCCTTCCTTTGCTGTTATGAGATTTTCGGAAGTCATGCACTCCTTGATCTGCTTTGTGAAATCCTCTTCGAAAACCAGATCACGGTTTGTGATGATACCCACAAGCTTACGATCCACTGTGATCGGTACACCTGAAATCCTGTACTTGCCCATGAGGTCATTGGCATCCTTAAGAGTATGCTCCGGGCTAAGGAAGAAAGGATCTGTGATAACGCCGTTCTCTGAACGCTTTACCATATCTACTTCCTCTGCCTGCTGCTCGATAGACATATTCTTGTGGATGATGCCTATGCCGCCGCAGCGTGCCATGGCGATAGCCATCTGATGCTCTGTAACGGTATCCATACCTGCAGAAATAAACGGGATGTTTAACTTTATGGATTTTGTAAGGTAAGTTGAAACATCAACAGAATTGGGAACAACCTCTGAATACTGAGGTACGAGCAGTACATCATCGAATGTGATGCCATCGCCGATAATCTTGGCCATCGGAAATCTCCTTTCAAAATAAAAACAATCGTTGACACTTTTCAATATGTCACTCTGTCTGTTTAAAAGGTCCTTTTCCCCTTGAAGGACTTGGATCCAGGTTATGAATGGGTATTTGTTTTAAAATTTTAACGAGTATAACAAAAGGAGGGTTTAAAATCAACCCTCCTTTTCATAAGCAATTCTATGTATGTTATTTAGAAATCTTAGTAATATCAACTTCTTAAGTCTGATGCAGCCAGGCGAAGGTACATGTCCTATGCATAGCCGCCTTACATATAACTTATTCAGTATACTGCTTGATAAGCTGCTGATAGGAAGTACTGAAATTCAGTCCCTCATACTTTTTGAGCATTTTCTCCTTCTTTTCTGCATCTGTGCCGGGCTGCGGGAAATAAATGGTGAGACCGGATACACCGCCGTCATCATTGGGAGTCACATATCTGCTGATCTCAACGGCATTTTCAACAGAACTCCTGAGAGCTGCCGCAGCTTCCCTTATATCTTTGTAATTGATGCCATCACTTCCGCTGCCTGTGAAGTTGCTCTCTATTGCTCCGAGAAAACTGCTGAAATCCACAAGATCATAGCTGTAATTAGGTGCAAATCTGTAAGCCTCCTTACTTGCCTGTCTCAGATGGTCTCTTCCGTTTTCGGTTTTCTCAGCGCTCTTCAGAAGCTCTGCCAATGCCTTCAGCCTGTCGGAAGTGTTTCGCTTAAGGGCTTTAAGATCCACCAGTGAATAAGCGCCTACCATTTCATCCTTGCCTTCACCTTTTCCCTTGTTTACGGCAATGAAATCATCTATAACCTGCTTACCCTGCTCTATAGCTGATAACTCAGGATTGCTGTTCAGCTTTTTCAACCAGTTTGTATAGTTAAGACCGATGGAATACTCATTATCTTCCGACGCGATCATATAATCCACATGAGATGAAAGCCCGTAGCCGGTTTCCATGGCTCCCATAAGTCTCGCATCAAAAAGCAAAAGATCCAGATCCATGTCTGCATTGCCGAGAGCCGTAGACATTTCTGTCAGTGTAAGCTGCTCGCCCGAACCATTAACCTCATCATATCCAAAACCGCTTACAGGTCCGCCGGACTGTCCCCAGAGAACCGCCTCATATCTCTTTGCCGGGAAGTTTTTCTTTACATATTTAAGGAAAGCCTCAAATGAATCACCGTCTGTCATGCTGACTTCGGAAGTGTTTCCGCCATCACCGAGATAAATGAGCTTCGTGCCCTTAACCATCCATCTTTCAATCTTAGACTCGTCAAATTCCTTGTCCGCAGTTGAAATGTTATGGAAATCCTTGGTCCCGCCTGTTTCGATGATAACATTCATATCATCTGTGTTGAGATTTGCAGAAAGCATGGTCACAAGACTGTTTGCTGCAAGGTTAGATTTGGTCTCGAGAGAAGAACCGATCATATATACAAGAACCGTAAGCTTCTTTTTATCCAAAGGAAGTGTTACTGTGCCGCTGTTTGTTGATGTGGCACTCTTTTTCTCCTTGGCTACGGTTTCTGATGCAGCCTCTGTCTCCTTTTCAGTCTCCGCTGCGGTTTCCGTTTCAGCTATAGTCTCTTTTGTTGTTTCAGCTGCAGTCTCTTTTGTGGTCTCTGCAGGAGTTTCAGCCTCGACTGCATTTTTTGTCTCCTGAGCATTTTCTTTTGTCTCAGTATCTGAAACCGCATTTGTATCAGAGGAACCGTCCATATAAGGCTCATTACTGAGAATGATATGGGTCTCCGTGGTCTTTTTTGTCCCATCAGAAGATGCCTTATCAAGCTTTGCCGCGGATGAACCTACACCCAAAATCTGATTGAGAGCCTCCTGATCTTCATGTGCGGTATTTCCCGAAACGCTGCCGGCTGAAGTACCTGATGCAACTGCTTCGGCCGAAACATCAGCCTCTTTCTTTTCAGAATCCACACTGCGGTCCGCTCCCGCCGCTTTATTGTCTGCTGCACCGGAATCATTTACTTTTGAAGCTTTACCACCGGAAACATTACCGTTTGAAGCCTTCGCGCCGGATCCGGCAGCTGCTTTCGAAGCACGATCTTCGCCTGTCGCAGCTGCCGTCTCCGCTGTTTCCGGAATTCCGGTCTCTATAGTAGTGTTGATTTTCTCTGACTGATCAAGTGCAGCCTCTGTAAGACCTTCATCGGTTGTGATCTTAATGACCTCACCGGTTGTCTCAACCTCCGCAAGCTGCTGTACCTGTTCAACTGTAGCGGCACGATTAACGATTCCAAAAGCTATGGTTCCGAATAAAAGCATAAAGGCTATGGTAAAGCCGGCACCCAAAGCAAGAACCTTCTTATGCTTCCTGAAGAATTCCACGGAGTCCTTTCTAAATTCCTGTAACTCCTCATTCTCCCAGGTCTCGTTATTATCATCCTGTTTTTTTCTGCTCTTAAACTCTCTCATAATATCATAAACCCTTCCCTTTGAGAAGAAACGGTTCTTCATCTGACATTACCGGAACCGCTACTGTCTCTGTTCTTACATGTTAACAAAAATCCGCCTTAATTTGGTTGAAGTTATCCATACAAAAAAGGAACAGACTTTAATAAAAAAGTCTGTTCCTTCATTTTTGTAAGGTTTTCGTAAATGTCACCTGAATCAAATATCTGCTTTACGTCAATTTTAAGTCGAGAATAACCATAAGCAGATATGTATCTTAAACTGCAAAATATAATAGTTCAGCCGGGGCATGAGCGGATAAGAGCCGACTGGACTGTTGCAAAAAAGCAGTGTGGGTTTCTCCATATTCAACACTTGAAAACAGCCAGATTGCATAGTCGGCTGCCATCATCGCAAGGAGCAAAAGCAGTGCAAATGCATACTGAAGGGCCAAAAACAGTGAGATAACCGTAAGAACTGCTGCAATGCCCAATGCTGCTTTCCAGTATACAGGGTCGTTTCTTTTCACCATGTGCTCTACATAATCATCCATATATTTCTCCTAATCTATTAACACTGACTATAAACCTTAATATCTGACACTTGGATGCAGATCTAATCAGCTCTATAAACTAACATTTTCGCCGTTTATTTCTGCCATACAAATGCTGATCTAATTGACTCCATTCAACCGTACTATATGTAAAACCGGCATTTTTTCGAAAAAGTCCGGATTACAACTGTGCAATCCGAGCTTAATTATACGAAATTTACATTAAGGGTGCAATTCAAAGAACGTTCTTCTTTTTCAATTCCTTTACCAGAGTAGAATACAGGACATCCGGCTCAACCGGTTTTGAAAGGTGTGAGTTCAGACCGGATTGAAGCGAACGCTGAACGTCCTCCTCAAAAGCATTGGCGGTAAGAGCTATTATCGGTATGGTATGCGCGTCCTTTCTGTCCTGCTTCCGAATCATCCTGGTTGCTTCGAGTCCATCCATCTCAGGCATCCTCATGTCCATAAGGATGGCATCATAGTAGTTCTCAGTACTACTGCAGAACATATCAACAACAATCTGTCCGTTTCCTGCATGTTCAACCGTAATCTCTTTTTCATCAAGCAGCATTTTTATTATCTCTGCATTTATTTCCATATCCTCCGCCAACAGGATACGCTTTCCCTTTAAGATCTCATAATCGGACTCCTCCGGTACATCAGGCACTGTATCGGCAGGAACCGTATCCGAATCTTCAAGTGTAACAGTTACGGTAAATGTGCTGCCGACGTTCTTTTGACTTTCAACCTTTATGTCACCATTCATCATTTCCACTATGCTCTTCGTGATAGACATTCCGAGACCCGTACTGCCATATTTTGTGGTCACTGAAGAAGACTCCTGGCTGAAAGCATCAAACAGCTTAGGCAGAAATTCGCTGTCCATTCCTACTCCGGTATCCTTTATGACAAACCTGAAAACGGAAGAATTTTTAAAATGGGAAATACATTCCACATCCAGATCTACATTGCCTCCTGTATGAGTGAATTTTACGGAGTTCCCCAGGATATTGATGAGTACCTGCTTGAGCTTCATATTATCCCCGATGAAACATTCACCGGCGGTGTTTCTCAGGTCATATTTCCAGTTTAATCCTTTCTCTTTGCACTGGCCTCCTATGATCACATCGATTTCCCCGAGTAAAGCAGGAAGTGAAAATACTTCCTTTTTCAGCACCATACGACCTGCTTCTATGCGTGACATATCGAGAATATCATTAATAAGCATCAGCAGATGATCCGCAGACGTACCTATCTTTTTCAGGTATTCCTTTGTGACTTCCGGAGTGTTGGGATCATCCAGTGCGATACGGTTTAGGCCAATGATGGCATTCATAGGTGTGCGGATCTCATGACTCATATTTGATAAGAATGCTGTTTTTGCCTTGCTGGCTGATTCCGCGGATAAAAGTGCATCGGAAAGCACCTGGCTTTGTGTCAGGGTATGTCTGGTCTCGGCATCCACATCCGCAAAACCCATGCTGATATCCCGGATTTCATGATTTGGTTCGGAATCATGATGACGTATCCCCGCCATACGGATCATCTCATAGGACTGGTGTCCTTCCTGATCTATCATATAGCGGAAGGTACATACAGGCTCATCCTTCAGATTTTCCCGGATAGTCTCAGGAGCTATAAACTTCAGAAAATCCTCACGGTAATCTTCACTTACATAATCCTCGGCATATTTGGTGAGTGTTTTTATATAGGGAAAATGCTCTCCTCTCCCTATACCGTTATCTATCTTACTATGTGTCCGGTAACAGATTCCATCATCATTATCCAGATCTATATAATATACTCCTCTGTATTCCGCAGAAAGTGCATTGATCATGTTATTGGCCTGGGTATTGATATTGCCGGTATATTTGGCCAGTCCATCCCTGACTTTACGGATACGCACTGCCAGCTCCTGTACATCGGTAGGTTCATAATTTCCGCTGTCTGCCATGGTGGTTTCGAGATCAACCTTCAGACTGAGTTCCTCCACATCTCTTGTGGCATCTGCAATATCCTCCGAAATGGTTTTCATCCTGCGCCTGAGCCCTCCTGTAGCGATGAAAACAAGAAGGATACCGATGATAACGGAGGCAATACTGTTGATAAGTATGGAAATGTCCTGTTTTTTAAACTGCCAGTCATACCACTCGGCATCGAAATCCACAGCCACTATACCGGCAACATTTCCCGCTGAATCAAAAACCGGACTGTATGAACTGTAAAATCGTCCCCAGTCATCGGAGTAAGGTTCCTCATCCACTGACGGAACACCTTTGCTTGCACGGTAGAGCGCATCGGTATACACTACAGGTTCCCCGAAAATACCCGGATCCTCTATGGTGGGATCAACGGAAAATACAAATTCTTTTTCGCTTTTTGCCGTAACGCAGTAAATATATTTGAGATCGATATTGTTCTGAAAATATGCGAGAGTATCGTTGACCTGCCTGTAGGCGGGCGTGTCCTTGTCTTCTTTTTTCAGGCTTCTGAGGGCATCTCCGTCAAGCATATCCGCAGCGGTATTTGAGATATCAAGCATACGGTTTTGAATGAGTGTGATCATAGACTTTTTGGAGTTGTTCACAAGTATGCCACCCAGCAGAAAGTTCACCGCAAGGAGCATAACCGAAATAATGATGGCGAACGTCGCCGTAAACCCCGGTTTTTTATTTACCATGATTCAAGCCTCCATATTATGCGGCCATTCGGACAAAAGCTTCTGTCCTCATAACCTACTAAAGGACAACATCTACACTCTCATTATACTTATAATTCCCCCAAAATACATCCTCTGTTAACAGAACGTATTTCTTATGACACAGACTGTTTTTATCGTAAAAAATAAGACCCCGCAGTGATTTTCTGCGGGGTCTTACCTGATCTACATTTGTAATCCATGAGCCTGTCATATGCCGGATTTATACGGACACATACCAGACACACCAAATAAGTTTAAAAGTTCAAACTTTTACTTTTATTACATCATTCCGCCCATTCCCGGGTTAGGCATTGCGGGAGCTACAGGCTCTTTAATGTCAGCTACAACTGCCTCAGTTGTGAGGAGTGTTGAAGCTACAGAAGCTGCGTTCTGAAGAGCTGTTCTTGTAACCTTGGCAGGATCAAGAATTCCGGCCTCAAGCATATCTACATACTCCTCGTGAAGAGCATCGAAGCCCTGTCCGTCCGGAGTCTCCTTTACCTTGTTTACGATAACTGCGCCCTCAAGACCTGCATTTGAAGCGATTGTGTAAAGAGGAGCCTCAAGTGCCTTAAGAATGATCTTTGCACCTGTCTTCTCATCTCCGTCGAGCTCTTCAACAACCTTCTCAACAGACTTCTGAGCATGAATGTAAGCTGATCCGCCGCCTGCGATAACACCCTCTTCAACTGCTGCACGTGTAGCATTGAGAGCGTCCTCCATACGGAGCTTGGCTTCCTTCATCTCTGTCTCAGTTGCAGCACCAACTCTGATAACAGCTACGCCGCCGGAAAGCTTTGCAAGTCTCTCCTGAAGCTTCTCTCTGTCGAAATCAGATGTGGTTGTAGAAATCTGCTGCTTGATCTCAGCGATACGTGACTCGATGTCAGACTTCTGACCTTCACCGTCAACGATAGTTGTCTTCTCCTTGGAAACCTTAACTGATTTAGCACGACCAAGCTGCTCCATAGTTGTATCCTTAAGCTCGAGACCGAGATCTGAAGAGATAACCTGTCCGCCTGTAAGGATAGCGATATCCTGAAGCATTTCCTTACGTCTGTCACCATAACCCGGAGCCTTAACAGCAACTACATTGAAGGTTCCGCGAAGCTTGTTAACGATAAGTGTTGTAAGAGCCTCACCCTCAACATCCTCTGCGATGATAAGGAGCTTAGCGCCGCTTTTTACGATGTTCTCAAGTACAGGAAGGATATCCTGGATGTTTGAGATCTTCTTGTCTGTGATAAGGATGTAAGGATCGTCAAGATTTGCTTCCATCTTGTCCATATCTGAGCACATATAAGCTGAGATATATCCTCTGTCGAACTCCATACCTTCAACTACATCAAGCTCTGTAAGCATGGTCTTTGATTCCTCAACAGTGATAACACCATCCTTGGAAACCTTCTCCATAGCATCGGCAACCATCTCACCAACGTGCTCATCACCTGCAGAAATTCCGGCAACCTTAGCGATCTGATCCTTGCCCTTAACCTTTGAAGACTGAGCCTTGATGGACTCTACAGCAGCCTTAACTGCCTTGTGGATACCCTTACGAAGGATGATCGGGTTGGCACCTGCCTCGAGGTTCTTCATTCCTTCCTTAACGATAGCCTGTGCAAGAACAGTAGCAGTTGTTGTACCGTCACCTGCAACATCATTTGTCTTTGATGCAACCTCACGAACGAGCTGTGCACCCATATTCTCATATGCATCCTTAAGATCGATCTCCTTAGCGATCGAAACACCATCGTTTGTGATAAGCGGTGCGCCATAGCTCTTATCAAGAACTACGTTTCTGCCCTTAGGTCCGAGGGTTACCTTAACTGTATCTGCTACCTGATCAACGCCGGCCTCAAGTGCCTTTCTGGCCTCAACGCCGTACTTAATTTCCTTTGCCATTTTGAATTCCTCCTCAAGCTCTCCGCCGTTACTTTTTCGAAATCACGACGGGAAATCTGTATTAATCTTTCGATAACTCAGGCAAATGTTTTTGCCTCACAGTAATCTTACTTCTCTACAACTGCAAGAATGTCGTTCTGCTTAACAACTGTATACTTGGTTCCGTCGATCTCAACCTCTGAACCTGCATACTTTGAGAAAAGAACGTGATCGCCAACCTTAACCTGCATTGTGATCTCTTTTCCGTCAACAACTCCGCCGGGACCTACTGCAACAACAACTGCCTGACCTGGCTTCTCCTTGTCATTCTGTCCGGGAAGAACGATACCGCTTGCTGTGGTCTCTTCCATCTTTTCTTTCTCAAGAACTACTCTGTCAAATAATGGAACTAACTTCATTTGATTGACCTCCTAATTTATTAACTTGTCCGGCTAGAACGGGATATAGAATTTTTACAAAAATCCACATCTAAGCTAACCGGATTTCTGTTTTTATGTCTGAAAGACTTTTTCTCTAGCAACAAAACGTATTATAAAACGCATTATTAGCAACGTCAAGGGTCGAGTGCTAACAATTTTAAGATTTCACATTTTATTCACATTCCAACCATAAAAAAAGCCAGCGAAACGCTCCCGGATAAAGCATTTCGCTGACCTTTAATCAAGTTGGGTCACACTTTCTTCTCACGAAGATAGTGCGTATAGCACTCAGAATGGCATTCATAAACTTTAAATCGAGTTTGGTCACACTGCCTTCTCACATCAGACTGCTGTCCCTGTCGATGGCAGCGATGATGTTATTGGTCACCATCAGGAGTACAAAACCTACCAGGCTCTGTAAAAACGATGCCGCTGCCGAAAAACTGAAGTTTGCCTGCTGCATGAGAGCCTTATAGACATATACGTCCAGGGTCTGTGTGACTCCCTGCAGGGAGCCGGAGTCCATGGGCACCTGATAGAAAAGTCCAAAATCCGAATTAAGTATATTCCCGACGCTCAATATAAAGATGGTACATATGGTCGGAGTGAGATGCGGCAAGGTGATATAGTGCACCTTTTCCATAAAGGTGGCTCCGTCAAGATCCGCACTCTCATACAGGGTTCTGTCGATGGAAGTAATGGCACAGAGATAAATAATCATGCTGTAGCCTGCGGACTTCCATACTCCGAGAATTATCAGAAACAATCTCCAGCATTTTGGACTCTGATACCACTGAACGGCTGTTTTTCCAAAAAAGCCGAGGATATGATTGACAGTTCCTTCATCCGTGGCAAGAAAAGCATATACCAGATATCCGACTATGACCCAGGACAGAAAGTACGGAAGAACCATAACCATCTGAATGCTGCCCTTTAGTTTTTCGCTGTGTAACTCCGTAAGAAAAATCGCCAGAAAAACAGGTATGACTATGTTGAGTATTATAAAGATAATGTTGTAAAAAAGCGTGTTAAACATTATCCCGGGCATGTCCGAAGACCGGAGCAGAAATGAAAAATTTTCAAGTCCCACCCACTTGCTGTTCACAAACAGATTTTTAAAAAGAGATTCTCCGGGTACCGGTGTGAACCTTTTAAACGCAAAGCATATTCCGAACAGGGGAATATAGCAAAAGCAGATGAACCATATTATGGCCGGAAGCGCCATAAGCGTCAGGTCACGATTCTTCTTTTTTGAGTAGCCTATTTCTTTCTTTACAGAAGCTTTATTCATGATTAAGTTTTTTCCACTCCTCCAGCTGCTGCCTTACATCCTCCACCAGTTCCTTCATGCCTGCCTCTTCCATTCGCTTTTTTATCACCGGAAGTACCTTATCAGGATCGCTTGTACCGGTGATGAGCTCTGTCTTATAGTCACTGTAGATTGCATTCAAAGCGGCAATGATATCTTCTTTTCTGGCCTGATCATAGGCAAACCCATTGATGGCACTGTATATACCATCTGTTTCGTATTCCTCAAATACGCCCTTCCACTGATCGGGGTCCGCCAGAAAAGTCCTGCTGACAGATTCCACGGAAGCAGCGGCTGCAGCTCCCGTTTGATAGAGAGAAGTATTGTATCTGCTGAGTCCCGTATCAGTTCGAAGGACGGTACCGTTTTCCAGATATTCAAAATGCTTGCCTTCTATCCCGTAAGCCAGGATATCCCTGAACTTTTTATCTGTGCTGAGCAGTTCGAGATACTTAAGGCATGCTTTTGTGTGCTCATCATCACAGGCTGCACATATACCGATCATGGCTCCCTGCTCGCTGGAGCGGGATAAAAACGGACCTTCATAGATTGAGGTTTTGACATTAAATCCCCAGTTCTCGGGATTTGAGTATCCCTGATATCCTTTCCAGGCAACTCCGAAACGAACCGGAATGGATTTATCCGAGGTCGTTGATTCTATGGTTGCGGCATCGGGATGAATGTACCCCGCCTTATACCACTTGTGTAAGAGCCTGAACCTGTCCATCAGCTGATCACACTCGTAAAACGGTATCACATTTGAGGCTTCATGACCTTCACCAAAAGGCAGCACCACCAGAGTCTGGACTACCCTCTCCACAGAATTCATATATCCCGGTATCCCGCCCCTGGTCATATCCAGGGGATACCTGCCCGGAAAGTCCTCCTTGTAAGCCTTAAGGAAGGGTTCTATATCCTCAAAATTCATTCTTTCCGGGATGACCATCCCCTTCTTTCCTTCAAAATAATCCGAATTTATGCGGAACATTTCTTCGGCACCCATATCCTTAAGAAGCGGAATCCCATATATTCTCCCATTAACCGTTCCGGCATCCCAGAAGGGATCTATGTAATCATATAGTGCAGGTGTCTCTGTCTTCACTAAATCCGTTACGTCACGATAAAGCCCGGCTGAAGCTCCCTTATCAAACGGATTTACCCATGAAGAGGTAAAGACCATGTCATAATATTCCCCGGAGGCCATCATCAGATTAAGTTTATCCGAGGGCTGAAATTCAAGCTTTACGGTAACTCCTATCTTCTCCTTCGACACGGCATTGGCAGCCTCCACCACTTCTTTTATATCAAGAGGCACATCCGAGGCCTGGTAGGTAACCCATCGAAGGACGATGCTGTCATCGTCTTTTCTTGCGGCTTCGCAGCCTGTAAGCATTAAAACAGAAAGCGATATCGCAAAAAATACAGCCACTATCCTATTTATAAATTTACGCAGCATACCAATCTCCTATTTAAGCTCATGTTTTTCGCCGTTTATTTCTGACATTCAGATACCAATCTAATTGGCTCCTATATGAACCCATGCTTTTCGGCACTGATAATGATGAAATTCACGCCTGTCCATATCAGCCCTTTATGGCTCCGACTGTCATTCCTCGCTTCAGAAACTGCTGGAAGAACGGAAGTATCAGCATCACCGGAAGTATAACCACCACTACCATGACCATTCTGATGGTGATGGTGGGCGGAGTATAGGCATTCATTCCCGAAAGATACTGGGTATCTCTGACGAGAGTCTGAATGCTTCGGTCCATATTTACAAGAACATACTGGAGTGGATAAAGCTCTGTGTGATTACTGTCAAGATACAAAAGCGATGGATACCAGCTGTTCCAATAGTTGAAGGTCTGGAACAGGGCAACTGTCATGATGACAGGCTTCGCCACGGGTGCCACTATGAGTCTGAATATCTGAAAATGGCCGGCTCCGTCCAGCTCCGCTGCTTCTATGAGGGAATCCGGTATGGCATTCTGAAAGTAATTTCTCAGTATCATGATGAACCAGGTTGAACAGAGATTTGGCAGAATAAGGGCATAATAAGAATTACTCAAATGAAAAATCTGGGTGTTCACCATATAGGACGACACAAGACCACCGGAAAAAAGCATTGGAATCATAAGGAACAAAAGGATTCCTCGTCTCAATTTATATTCTTTTCGGGATAATGCATAAGCTATGGGACACATGAGCATAAGGCCGAAAACAACACCGGCTGCAGTTATCAAAAGGGAATTCAGAAAGGCTCTTCCAAGAAAGCCACCGGAATTAAAGAGGTAGCCGTAAGCCTTCAGAGATAATCCTTTTGGAAAAAAGCTGTACCCGATTTCATTTATGCTATCCTCAGAGGAAAACGAGATTATGATTACAAGGAGTACTGGCAGGAACATGATCACTGAAAGAGCGATATACACAAAGCTCACCACAGTGTTCGCCTTTTTGGAGTAAGCACTGTTTTCCGGACTTACATATTGATTGATATCTTTGAAATGGTTTTTTTCCACGATTTTCCTCTGCCTTTCCATCGGATATTGTGTGTCAACCCGATAAAAAATTTTACTATTCTTATATTATCGGTTATTTTTTTATAACTATAATGCTCAATAATAATTATATCATGAGGTTTTTATAATTTAAGAAAAAAGACATGATCCGAAGATCATGCCCTTAAAGACGCATGACCCCAAAGGTCAATGCGTCTTTTTGATTCAACATGGAAATATGTAGCGAAAAGATCGGCCGGATTTATAAAAGTTCAGCCAATTACTACACTATTCATGACTCACTCACGTTGGTAAGTATAAGTTCGGTTACCGCACCAGAGTTATCCGCGCGATGTATTCCCCGTCGTTTCCCAAAACCGAACCGACTCCGTACTGCACACCGTTGTTTTCGTAAAACTTGTCTATACGGATAGTCTCGATATTACCTCCGCCGTTAAAGAGGTATCTTGACGCTGCGTCATTGACAAGATCCTGAACGGTAAGTGTCTTCTCATCCGGAGAGGATGAGAAAAGTCCGGCATAGACCACGTCGGAATCATTTGAAGCGTCATATACTGAGAACGGCTGCATCGTCTCGGGAACCAAAGTATAATTACGGTACCAGTCGGCGGTGACTTCAGCTGTGTCTCCGTTAATGCTGATCTGCATGTTAAGAAGCATTCGATACTTGAAGATATCATCATCAGAAGGAATGTTCATCATCATCACTTTCCAGTCTCCGGATATCTCCGAAGCGTCGGTCAGCTGCCTTCCTCCGGTAAACGGACTCTGTTTTTTCTCTATCAGAAGATCTGCCCAGTAAAAATCTGCAAAAGCTGGTCGTTCCGATCCATTCCCTGTAAGCTTCCCCTGTGTGTCACTTTCTTCGTCAGTTCTTGGGATCACATCGGCAAAGCCATACATATCGCCTTGTTTCCTGGTGTGATTCTTCTCCATTTCCGAGCTGGGAATACAGAAATACGTATGATCTCCTCTGCTGTCATTCCAGGTTGTATCGATCTCATACCAGTTGCCGTCTTCCAGCTGCACGATATTCCACGCATGAGTGAGGGTCTCACCTTCAGCGGTAATCGCATCTCCCATAAGTACATAGCATGGGATACCGGCTTCCTGACAGATGTAAGCAAATGCCAGTGCATATCCGTCACATACTGCGACCCGTTCAACAATAGCCGCATAGGCACTGTGCGCAAGTTCTACAGGCATGTTTTCCGGATCTACGGCACGAAAGCCGCTTTCATCGACCTGGTTTGTATAATCCTCAAGATAAGCATAGTCATAAAACACCCTGTCTGTGATGTAATTGTTGATCTCAAGTACCTTTTCACTGGCCTTCCCGCTCAGGTTTTTTATGAACGGGTCTGTTTCCGCCCGAATCGCCTCAAGATCAGCAGCATGATCCCGCCTGTCTTCAAATATGATACGGAATTCATCGCTTCCGGCTGTCACAGGAAGAAGGTTGCTGGAGGTATAGTGATGAGCTTCTCCGATGTATGGATGATCGTTCATAAAGGCATATTTCGCCCGCTCAAATTCATCCATTCCCGAACCTTTCTGTTTTCCGATCCTGACTTCCCTTGTACCGTTTGTATAGTGCTCCTCCAAGGCGTCATAATAGATCTTCTCCGCCTCACTCAGGGTATCATAAAGGACCACCGGCGCAGCCGGATTTCCGGTTCCTTTCACCCAGTGGGGAGACACCACCCGGTCCGTCTGTCCGCCTGATACACTTTCAACTGCATCAGAAGCAGCTTCTTTTTCACCCATAGACACTGCTGTCGCAGGTTCCTGAACCGGTGCCGCAGCACTCTGCTGTGCCGGATTTGAAGTGCTCTCCTTCAATGGTTCCGTCGCTGCGGCTTTTTCTGATCCCGTGCCGGGTCTCAAAAAAAGCGCTGCAACTGCGACCAGCAGGATAACTGCGATCCCGATGACTGCATATTTTGTCATCCCGGAGCCGTCGCGCTTAACAGGTTTTTCCAGCCTTGCCCCACATTTTTCACAAAATGTACTGTCATCCGGAAGCTGTGCTCCACAATTCGGACAAAACATAGTGTAACTCCTTTCTGCAAACCCCTGTATGCCAAATTCACTTCACTTGCCAATAGTTATATAGCAGTGATCTGACGGACTAGTATGAGTGGTGACGGAAGTCCTTGGTTTCAAGATCATTATTGTATGAGGTGCTGCTGCTACTGCTGTGGTCGTATCCGTAGCCCAGAGGTGCGTCCCGGAACGGGTTATGTACATCTCCATACTCATCATAGGACGAATAGGAACTTCCTGAAGAACTGCTCTTCGTAGCCCCCTCAACCCATTTTCCGTCGCCTCCGACATAATATCCATCGACCCAGGTATCGGTTGCCATTGCCCCATCGCTGCCCATATAATAGTCTCCTACCCATTGGTCAGATGCCAGTGCTCCGCTGCCGGAAGCATAGTACCAGTCTCCGGTCTCGGGATGCTGATACCAGTTGTCCTGGACTAAGTACCCGGAATCATTGAACGCATACTTTTTCCCGCCTATTTCATAGATGCCATTGGACGGGAAACTTCCGTCACTGTTCCGGAACCACCATCCGCTGCTGTCCTCTACCCACTCTCCCGCAAAAGCGGTAAAGCACATAACACCGCCGAGCAGCAGAGCCATCACACCTGTCATAATTCCTTTTTTGATCATTTTAATCTCTCCCTTCTTCCGGCCATTTCTTCCGGATATTGAACTGTTGGTTTTTCTGCATCAAAAACTCATGTAATGCTATAGGGTCTTTCTATTCTCTATGGGAGGCCGGAGCCTGACCTTTATGAACCTATCTTACTCACCACAGGATCCTCAATGTTTGTGAGATTTATCGGATCGAGTTTCCCCAGATCGATATCATAATATAAGGTTTCCTTAAGTCCCTTTCCATAGCTCCAGTAGTATACATCTCCTCTGATGCGGATCGTGACCCGAACATTACCCGTTTTCCGGGACCTTTCGATACTGAATGTTGAGTAGTCTCCAAACGTGTCCACATAGGTATCATTTCTCTTTGGAGCGATACTGATCCTGTTCACCTTATATCCGTCCTTCCCGTCATATTCGCCATTCCAATACTTTGTTATGTCATGGGAGAACGGAGATGGAGAGCCTGTGAGATATCCTTTTATGATATACCAGTTCTCTTTTGTAACCTCCGGCGGATCATCTCCCGGAGCTCTGTTTGGATCATCAAAAGCGGTGCACGTTACTACCCTGCCGTTGAAAGTGAGGGCGGGATAGTTATAAATACTGTAAGTGTCAAAGCTCAACCCATTGCGGTAATCATTGAGCGGCGCAAGGGTAAACCTTACCTCTCCGTTGGGGAATACCTCTACAAGGTTGTTCTCCGGAGAACCGTCAATACGTAAATACTCCAGCATCAGCTGAAGCTGCGGGATCTCCTTTTTTCCATTCACGGTGATATATACATCCGTGACGCGGGTCCCGTCCTTCGGATCGATCTTCGGGATCTCGATATCGGCCTTTACTTCCTTACCGGAATTCAAGTCTTTAAAGACCATCTTCTTCGGAGCGCCCATCATCATGTAGTGGTAGTAGGTACAGCGAAAAACGATATCACTTTTCTTGTTTGCCTGAGGCAGGAAGCCCGGCGTATACGGCCAGTAATTGCGAACGGAATTCTCGCTTCCGTCACTGTCGATGGGCAGGAATACAGGTCTGTCTGCTCCTTCAAACCACATAGGTGTCTTGAACTTGTCATCAAATATGCTTTCCCCATCAGGAAGGGAACGATACTTACGGTTGGAATTGATGCTCTGCCAGTCTACGCAGTATACGGAATCGGCAAATGTCTTCCCACTGCCAACTGCCTCGTCGATCACGTGGAATACCAGGGTTCTGTTCAGTATCGGCAGAACCTCCTTTTCCATCTTCTGCATCACAACATCACAGGCCTTCCTCTGATATCTGTAGGTGACATTATCAAGGATACCAACTGTATCGACTCTTAACTTTTTAATATAGGAATCAGAAATCCTGATCTGCTCCCGTGCCTGCAGATTGTAGGGATCCTTTCCGAGATACTTGTACTCATCAAGGAATTTATACCTTGGCCCCTGTCCGCGGGCTCCCTGGGTCTCCTTCACCGGCAGCTTCCAGAAGGCACCGGCTACAGAACGGTAAAAATCATCGAAAATGGTCTCAAGCTGTTCCGGCTGATCTGCATAGAGTTCCATCAGCTTGGAAAATGCAGCTGCAAACCCCTTGTAGGTATCTGTACGAAGACCTTTTTTTGAGTTAATGAAGCTACTGAACTCCTTGAACCTCTTGTCATCCATATTGACAGGTTTTTCCATAAGGGCTACGTGATAGTCATCTTGAGCAGCCTTACTGAACTCCTCAGAATCGTAATACAGAGTCACTCCGGCATCCTGATAGAAGCGCCGGTATACCTCTCCCTCATCCGGATAGTACTGTTTATACCATTCATCAACTCCTTCAGTGATATATTCATTGTATTTTATGGAATATGCCGTGAGTGCCAGCCCGATCACAGCCATGACCGGGTTCAGTACTTCGGGGGTGAAGGTTCCCACAACTCCTGTCGAGGTGCTGAAAAGATCCAGCTTATGCTCCTTGACGGTATCCCAAAGTGCCTGGGAATAGGAGTTCGTGGTTTTATCCAGGGCTTCTGCCCGGATCTTATAGCCTGTAAGGATGACGTCGAGCATCGTCATGACCTGACCTATTTGTTCCGGCCATAGTTTTGTTTCAGGGACTTTTTTTGCAGCCGCTGCTGCTTTGTTCGTGGAAGGCACTTTATCGTAACGAAGTCCCGCATTTACCTGAAATGCCCCTTCAGCGATTCCGTAATCACCCACAGCTTCCGCCAGGATATCGGCGGCAGGATGATAACCTTCCTCGGTCATTGCGGAGCGATCCCTCGCCGTTTTCGTCAGCAGTGCCATGCTGCGGTGAAGGTCTTTTACATCTTCCAGGGTTCTGTTCTGAAACAAGTTCCACATGCGTTCGTAGTCGATCCGCACCGACTCTTCCATGCGCCTGTTCTTATGACGGTTTTCTATAAATATTCCATGCTTCAGATCAAGGCGCCTGCCGTCATCGACGATCAGGTCAAGCCGCTTTTCATCAAAGATATACTTCTTTCCGAAGAGACTGAAATGATCTGTATAGATGATATAGTTCTTTCCGTCCTCACTGACCTCGCTATAGATATCCTCCCATCTGCCGGTCTCAGCATTGTACCAGACACAGCCTGTGCTTCCGTCGTTCCCGCGAGGGATGGTGATACGGATATCACTGTCAAACTCATGTGTACCGGAAGCCAGCGAGAAATCATAAGCCTTGATGGACCAGCCGTCCTTTCCCTGAGTGAGTTTCGGAAGGTCACGGACTTCGATGCGGTCTCCCGCTGCTTCCAGCTCCCAGGAAGGGATATCTACACTCACTTCTCCAAGTACCACACTTCCCTGATTTGGGATCACGTCAGCAGACTGTAAAGGAGCTTCTTCCAACTGAGCGGAGGTATACCGAAGCGGGATCTCACCTGCTGAAAGAGCCATGGGATCAGCCAAGTCATCATAAACCATACCGTCCCCTGCACCGTTGGCAGATACTGAATCTCCACCTGCATCTTTACCGGTTTTTTTTCCTGTTGTTTGGTAGGTGCTTCCAATGTCTTCGGGTCTTCCTTTCTTTACAAGGAATCCCGGATACTTAAAAGCCGTCACAACAAAAATCGCGGCTATCAGCACTCCTGCAAGAATACGTTTCCGGCTGTCTTTTCCGGATGCTGCAGGATGTGCCTGCCTTACCTTTTTTTCAGTTTTGAATGCCTCATGCTTTTGAGTTTTGACCCCGCCCCCGGCAGCTACCGTGAAGTGATACCCGCAGTACCGGCAGAACTTAGCTTCTGCCGCGTTTTCTTTTCCGCAGGATCTGCAATATTTGATCGGCCTGACACGGCTTCGATCAGGATCGGAAGTCTTCATAAATTCAGTGCCGCAGGTCGGACAGAATATCGCCTCTGCCGGCGACTGCATACCGCACTTACGACAGTATTTCATCTTTCCAGCCATAGTAGGATTCCTTTTTTAGAGCTGATCTCTGCACCGGACTGTTTCATCCGGATACGGACCGGCGCTTCACGATATCACCGTTTCACTTTTCTGTCTGGTCTTTTCTGACAGGATCAGCTGAAACTCAAGTTCTGGTTTTCATATACATCAGGGACTGTCTCGACGACATAAGTTCCCTAAATTAATTATAAGCTTTTTGCCTCTTTCACGAAGTGTGCCAAAATCATATGCAATGCATCTTTCGTTTGTCACGCTTGTGTAGTATTCTTGACTAAAGAAGTAGCTGGCATGGAATTGCTTTTCATCACCATTTGTGATGCGGCCGGCTTGCGGAAAGGAGAGACTATCATGTTTTTTGCCAGGATCAACGAACTGTTCCAATGCTTAGGAGCAAAAAACGGTCAGGTGGCAAAGCTTGCCGGATTTGACCGGACCAATATAAGTCGTCTGCGAAGCTCTGCCCGGATCCCCGGTAGAACCGGTCCGACGATACGGAAACTTGTCACAGGGCTGTATCTCTATGCAGATAATCGTAATGAACTTGATATACTCTGTGGATGTATCGGTGCAGATCCGGGTGAAAACGCAGATGAGATCAAAGATAAGATAAGGGACTGGCTCTACGAAGGAGAGCCGGTAAATGTGAAAAAAGATGCTGCGTCGCCGGTGCCTCCAAAGGTCATAAAAAAACCAAAGCCGGTCTATCATTTCTTCGGGGAACGTCTGGATGCGGTGATGAAGCTGACGGATCTGTCCAATGCCCGTTTCAGTCATTATATCCATATGGATGCATCCATGGTCAGCCGCTTCAGGACAGGGGTACGTACTCCCGTTCCGGAGAGCAATGTAACTGCAAGGATTTCTTCTGTTCTCTATGAAAGAGCAGCCGCCGGAGGAAAACTCAGTGGTCTTGCCGGGCTCATGGGTATCTCTGCCGATATGATCGATGAAGAAGCCATCTCCGCCTGGCTGTTTGATGACGGATATATCACTGACCGGGATGCCGGTATCGCGGAAAGCCTGCTGGGTTTTTTTGACACCTTTTCCACAGAGACTCAACTTTCCCTTCCGGCACCGGAAGAAACCGTCCCGGAAGAGATCATCCGGTCGGAACAAACCGAATACTTCGGAAGAGAAGGAATACGAAGCGCAGTCCTGCGATTTCTTTTCGATGCATGGAGAGATAAAGCCGGACTGCTATTACTGTATTCGGATGAAGATCAGTCGTGGCTTACCGGAGACAAAGGTTACCTTATGCGCTGGGCAGCCCTTATGAGTGCCTGTGTCAAAAACGGTACAAGGGTACGGATCATTCACAATGTAGAACGTGATCTTTCAGAGATGACGGACGCCATCAAAAGCTGGCTGCCGCTCTATATGTCCGGCATGGTAGAGTCCCGATACAGCACCCGGAAACGAAACCCGAGATTCTCTCATACCGTTTTCCTCTGCCCGGGGAAAGCCTGTATAGAAGCTTTTCACCCCATCGGTACGGAAGCGTCAGGGGTTTATCATTACTATACGGACCCGCATATACTGGAAGTTTGTCTGTCGGGATTTGAAAGTATGCTGGAGAATGCGCAGCCCCTTTTGAAAGTTCCTGCCGCACCGGCAGCTGAAGGCGATTCGGAACTCACGGTTATTCAGAGCGGTCTGTCCCTTGCGACTATGTCGGAAGAACTGGTTAGTTCTTTTGATGAACCGGCACTGTATGAAAAATGGAAGGCTCTTCGGGATACAATGTTTTTGAGGCTTGAAAAAGCAAGGGTGAACGAGTGTGTCACACTTGCTGATGATGAAGAGCTGTTTTCCGGAAAAGTACGGATCGGGGAGCAAAACGGGATCAGTGAACTCTTCTATACTCCGAAGCAATATTCCATGCACCTTCGGAATATCATCCGGTTGTCAGAGATATATCCTAACTACCGCCTGTATATCCTTCCGGAAACGCCATTTCCCAATATGAAACTGATGATCACTGAAGACAGTGCAAGTATCATCCACGGGAAAAAGCCGGAGCTTTCCTTTGGGTTTACTCACCCACTCATGTGCCGGGCCTTCCTAAGCTATGCAGAAGCTCTGATGCAGCAGTACCGGATGGACAGGAATACCCTCAGAAAGACCCTGGAAGCAAAGTGCATTTAAGGGACATCTGCAGTTAGTATTCATATGCAAAAGAAATACCGTGTATGACCAAAAGAATACTTCATATCTTACTCTTTTGAAATCATACACGGTATTTAATCTCAAACTACAGGCGGTTTTCCTTGAAGAACTTTACTGTGAACAGTAACAAGTCAAGGTTTTTCCTGTTTTTTGATATGAATATAAAATCCTGTACAAATGATAACACTGAGAAGCGATCCTGCGGGTGCTGCAAGTCCCATGGCGTAAAGTGTATCCGGAAACAGCTTCGTGGCAAGCCATGCTCCCGGCACCCGCACCAGGATGACCGATACCAGATTGTGAATGAAGCTGAGTACAGACCTGTTGCAGGCACTGAAGAATCCGGAAAACGAAAAATGCACTCCCGCTATGGCGCAATCAATGACGTAGGTTCTCATGTACTGCACCGCGTACTCCTTTACCACCGGGTCATCAGTGAACATTCCGAAGAACAGGGGTGATATAAACTGGAAAAGAACCGCAAAGAAATCACCTATGGAGAAAGACATTATCACACCATATTTCAGGGTCTTTCCCGCCCTCTCAAGGTCTCCTGCCCCCACGGACTGGGCCACGATGGTAGAAACAGTGGAAAGCATAGCGGAAGGCACCAGGAACAGGAAGCTGATGGTCTTTTCCACGATGCCCACCGCTGCGGAAATGTCTACACCACGCTGATTGGCTATAACTGTGATCACGAGGAAGGAAATCTGTATGAATCCGTCCTGAAACGAAATGGGAACCCCCACTCCCAGAATCTTTTCAAGTACAAATCTATCAAGGTAAAGATCCGTCAGCTGGATCTCAAACAGCTTCTTTTTTATTATAGCCGCAAATGCTATGACGACGCTCACTGCCTGGGCAAGGATAGTACCGTAGGCCGCACCTGCTGCACCCATGTGCATAGGTCCCATAAAAAGGATGTCCAGAATAATGTTTACAAAGCAGGCTATGGTGATAAATATCAGCGGACTTTTGGAATCTCCCATGCCTCTGAAAACAGAACTCAGTACATTGTAGGCAATTATGAAGGGAATTCCTGTGAAGCAGATCTGAAGATAACTTACGGTTCCAGGTACAGCCTCAGCCGGTGTTGACAGCACAGAAACTATCGGATGTATGCAGATATTCAGGAGCACCGTCACAACCACCGCTGTCACAGCAAAAAATGTGATGGTATTTCCTATAGCCTTGTTGATCCTTCTCTCATCCTCCGCACCCACATACTGACCTATCATGACAGTAGAGCCCATGGCAAGCCCCACAAGCATTACCGTCACCATATGCATTACCTGCGAGCCGATGGATACGGCGGATATGACATCTGCGCCATTATACTGCCCTGCAATAAGAAGATCCGCAAGTCCGTATAGCGTCTGCAGGAAATAACTGAGCAGATACGGAAGCGAGAACCATATCATGTTGTGAAGAAGGTTTCCCTTTGAAAGATTATGTTGAGCCATGTTGTCTACCTCAAAAAAGCGTCTGTTCCAACAATTTTAAGGAACAAACGCTTTTTTCACAATATCATTTTCTCTATATCAGTTATTCTTTCAGTTCAGCCGGTGGACCACTGACTCCGTCCCCTTGGTCCATCTACCGATAAACCACTAACTCCGTCCCACTGATCCTTCGGCCGAAATTTTACATATTTGTAACTATCCTTCCGTTTTCACGGATGACTCTGATTGCAGCCTCTCTTCTTGTGATGGAGGCATTCATGGCCTCTTTTTCCAGATATTTATGAGCCTCGGGTTCTGTCATGCCGCATCTTTCGATAAGCAGGCATTTGGCCCTGGTCACATATCTCTCATCTTCAAGCTTTCGCTGCAGCTTCTGATTATCATTTAAAATCCTTTGCACTTTACGACTTACCGTGCAAAGCATCTCTACTGATGATGTGAACAATGCCGGATTTACAGGTCTCGCCATAACCATGATGCCTGAATCTCCTGACCGGTAAAGAACCTCCTGGTAAACATCTTTGTTTACAAGCATCAGTATACTCATGGCCTGATATTTTGCTGCGATTTCCAGTGCAGCCTGAAGACCAAACTCATCAGGAAGAGGAGTATAAATGATCAATAAATCAAAACTCTCCTCCATAAGCTTTTGCTTAACCTTTGTCATGGACGGCTGATATGACAACTTGCCAAATCCCGAGGGCAGGATCCCTTTGATCTGAGTCGCCACTTTTTCCATGGCAGCCGCAATCAGCAAACTGCTCCCTTTTTCTGCTCTCTCCATGTTAATCTCCCTAAACGATACTTTTGCAGTACCAAGAATCCTAAAACTATCAGTTCATACGCCCGAAATATGATTCCGGACTTCTCATTCCCCGGTCCTGACTCCGGGAGTTTCAACTTAGATGCCTATGCCGCCATTGGCATCACCAAATATAAATTCTAGACTTCCTCACCGGAATATGCTGCGAGATATCCTTCCGGAATAAGTGTTCTTACAAATTCCGAGTTTCTTGCATAGGCGATGGCTTCATCAAGGGACTGTGGCAGTCTCTTCAGTTTATCGGTGATGGAAGTGTCTGCCTTAAAGAGATTTACATCCAAAGGCTCCATTGGCTCAAGCTTTCTCTCAATGCCGTCGATTCCTGCGTATATAAGGAGCATAAACGCAAGATAAGGATTTGCAGTGGGATCCGGTGATCTGAGCTCAATTCTCTTTTGATCTGATCTTGTGGCAGGGATACGGATAAGCTGTGAACGGTTTTCGGCTGACCAGCTTACATACTTTGGCGCCTTCATATCTCCCAGTCTCTCGTAGCTCTCTCTTTTTGGATTGAGAAAAAGAGTGATTTCACGAATATGTTCAAGTATGCCCGCCATAAAGTTATCGGTATAATCCTTACCGTCCCTGGATCTTACGGAAATGTTTATATGCATACCGTTTCCCGGCTCGTTGGTAAGGGGCTTCGGACTGAAATCTGCCCAAACGCCATCCGAATTCGCTATGGACTTTACCACCCACTTGAAGGTAGAGGCATTATCCGCAGCCTCAAGAGGCTCTGCATAACGGAAATCCACTTCATTCTGTCCCGGACCCATTTCGTGGTGGCTGGCCTCGGGTCTGATACCCATGTCAACCAGGGCAAAGCTTATTTCTCTCCGGATGTTCTCACCGTGATCCTCAGGCGCTATATCCATGTAGCCTGCATTATCCTGAGGTATCTTGGTGGGATTACCATTTTCATCAAGCTTGAAGATGTAAAACTCCACCTCTGTGCCAATGTTTATTATGAATCCTTTATCTTCGGCCATTCTTACTGCCTGCTTCAGGAGCCAGCGGCTGTCTCTCTGGAATGTGCTGCCATCCGGATACTCTATGTCGCAGAACATTTTTGCAACTCTTCCGTCTATGGGTCTCCAGGGAACTATGGAAAGAGTCGTGGGATCCGGTCTCAGGAAAAGATCTGAGTGAACCTCTGCACCGAAGCCCGCTACGGAGCTTGCGTCAATGCTTATACCTTCGGAAAATGCCCTCCTGAGCTCGTCTGGCATTATAGCTATATTCTTCTGAACTCCAAATACATCAAAATATGCGAGTCTGATAAATTTGACATTTTCGTCTTCGACAAATTCAAGAACCTCTTCGTATGAATTCATTTTTTCCACCTCGAATTTTTCATAAGTACTGAATATTTTATTACTGAAATTCATTGCAGTAAACTCGCTTTTCTTAAAATACTGCCAGCCGACGGACCATGGGGACGGGGTCGGTGATCCATTTTGTGTCGCACCTTGGGGACGGGGTCGGTGGTCCATCAGCTGATCTGTTACTTTCAGATGTTCTCCTGATTTTTTAATGCAGCCTCAATAAGTCCCCTGAAAAGAGGGTGTGCTTTATTGGGTCGTGATTTAAATTCAGGGTGTGCCTGGGTAGCAACAAAATAGGGATGCTCCTTAAGTTCGATCATCTCAACTATATGGCCGTCCGGAGACTGTCCGACCAGCATCATTCCTGCTGATTCCAGATCTTCCCTGTAATCATTGTTAACTTCATATCTGTGTCTGTGACGCTCGGTTATGGAGGTGGTTCCGTAAAGTCTTTCCGACTTTGAACCCGCTCTCAGCTCACAGGGATAGGATCCGAGACGCATGGTTCCTCCAAGGTCTGTGACTGTTTTCTGTTCAGGCATAAGATCGATGACAGGATGTGTGGTCTCCGGCTGAAATTCCGTGGAGTCTGCATCCTTCCAGCCAAGAACATTTCTGGCAAATTCTATGATGGAGATCTGCATTCCGAGACAGATTCCGAGATAAGGTATCTTATTCTCACGGGCATACTGCGCCGACATAATCATGCCTTCGATTCCGCGCTGACCGAACCCGCCCGGGATGAGGATGCCGTTAACCCCCTTTAATAAAGTGGCTGCTCCCTCCTTTTCAACCTCTTCGGAATCCACCCAGCGGATGTTTACCTTTGCATTATTCGCGATGGCACCGTGCTTCAGGGATTCCGCAACGGAAAGGTAGGCATCGTGAAGCTGTGTGTACTTGCCGACGATGGCAATGACGGTTTCCTTTTCAGGATGGCGAAGATTCTCTACCATTGCCCTCCAGGAAGTAAGGTCCGGTTCGGGGCATGGGAGGTGTAGACATTCGCACACTGACTGTGCAAGGTGCTCACGCTCCATGAGAAGGGGAACCTCGTAAATAAACTCGGCATTTGTGCTCTGAAGCACGTGATTTGAAGGTACGTTACAGAACATACCGATCTTCTCTCTGATGTCCTTGGGGATCGGATACTCGGTGCGGCATACAAGGATGTCCGGCTGAAGTCCGAGACGCTGAAGCTCACGAACGCTCATCTGTGTGGGCTTTGTCTTAAGCTCCTCGGAGGCATGAAGATATGGTACGAGAGTCACGTGTATCATGATGGCATTTTCACGTCCGATATCATGCTGGAACTGACGGATGGCCTCAAGGAAGGGCTGGGACTCGATATCTCCCACTGTGCCGCCTACCTCAATGATGGCAATGCGGTCCTCGGAAGGATCTGTTGAGCGATAGAAATCGGACTTTATTTCATTTGTGATGTGAGGGATGACCTGAACTGTGTGGCCTTCGTACTCTCCGTGACGCTCCTTGTTGAGAACAGACCAGTAAACCTTTCCGGAGGTTATATTGGAACGGTGATCCAGGGACTCGTCAATGAAACGCTCATAGTGACCGAGATCAAGATCCGTCTCGGTACCATCATCGGTTACAAAAACCTCACCATGCTGGATGGGGTTCATGGTACCCGGGTCAATGTTTATGTATGGATCAAATTTCTGCATGGTTGCCTTGTAGCCCCTTGCCTTGAGAAGCCTTCCAAGAGAAGCTGCAGTAATGCCCTTTCCGAGTCCTGAAACTACACCGCCGGTTACAAAAATGTACTTGATCATAGAGTCCCCTTTCATAATACAAGCATAAATCCACGCATTTCTCCGCTTACGCTTACGCAATACCAAGCTCACACAATGCCTGGAAATCTCAGATTCGGATTTATACACAAAAAAAGAGGTGACAGTGGCGGGGACACTTTCCATTGCCCCCGTGACGCCCTTGTCACCTCCTGATATTTATAAAAAACATGAAGATGATACAATCAAAACAGGAATTTGTAAATAGGGTTTTTACTATTTATTTTAGGTTTATAAATCGGTCGCTCCTTGACCTATAATTTGTTTTTAGAGATATAGGTCATATAGAATCAAGATCTTCATTGACTCATATTCTGTTTTTTGGAATATAGGTCATTCAAAATCAGGTTCTTCATTGACTCATATTCTGTTTTTTTGGAATATAGGTCATTCAGAATCAGGTTCTTCATTGACTCATATTCTGTTTTTGGAGATATAGGTCATTCAGAATCAGGTTCTTCATTGACTCATATTCTGTTTTTGGAGATATAGGTCATTCAGAAAAGGTCTGACCTCCCCTATACCCCTCCTCAGTTCAGCCCTTTAGCTAAACAGCAGCTTAAAGGCTTCCATTTCCGCATCCTGGGGTGATGAACCGCTGTCCTCAAAATGATTTACAGCGTCCTGCACCTTCTGGTAATCGTTCGGAACTATCTTCTTGAAGCTCGGAAGGAATCTGTCGAAGTTCTCAAGTATATCCTTTCCAAGCTCGGAGCCGGTCTCCTGAACATAGTCCTTAAGTATGGCCTTAAGTTCCTTCACGTCATATCTTTCCGTCACCTCCCGGAGCTGCACCATGTCCTTGTTGAGCTTCAGATACAGTGAATGATCTTCATCAAGAACATAGGCGATACCACCGGACATACCTGCCGCAAAATTCTTTCCGGTGTGTCCGAGGATAACTGCCCGGCCGCCGGTCATGTACTCAAGACCGTGGTCTCCGCAGCCCTCAGCCACCGCAGTAGCTCCGGAGTTTCTCACGCAGAAACGTTCTCCGGCTATACCTTCAACATAACACTTTCCGGAAGTAGCGCCATAAAGCGCCACGTTACCGATGATAATGTTTTCGGACGGACGGAAAGCCCTTCCTTTAGGCGGTGTCACGATCAGCTTTCCGCCGCTCAGTCCCTTTCCGAAGCCGTCATTTGCATCACCGTGAAGTCTGATGGTGAGCCCCTTGGGAATGAAGGCACCGAAGGACTGTCCTCCGCCGCCGTAGGCTTCAACCACAAAAGTGTCATCCTGAAGCTCCTGTGTCTTTGTGCCCATCCAGTAGTTGTCGGTGATCTCAGAGCCCAGGATGGTTCCGAAGGTACGGTTTGTACTTGAAACCTTGACCTTCTCCTCGTGATGCTCACCCTTCTCTAGAGCCCCCTTAAACTTAGGCAGGAGCACGTCTTCGTCCAATGTCTTCTCCAGATGGAAATCGTAAACATGTTCCGGATCAAAATGACGTACATTCTCGGGAAGACTTGCAAACTCAGGATCGAGTATGGCTGAAAGATCAACCTTTTTGGCACGGTCGGTAACATTGGCACGCTCCTCGGAAAAAGTCAGGCAGTCGGTACGTCCAACCATCTCCTGCACAGTTCTGAAGCCAAGCTCTGCCATGATTTCCCGAAGCTCCTCTGCTATAAACCTCATGAAGTTCATAACATACTCCGGCTTGCCCCTGAACTTTGCACGAAGCCTGTCGTTCTGGGTGGCAACTCCGAAGGGGCAGGTATCTTTATGACAGACTCTCATCATCATACATCCCATGCTCACAAGAGCCGTTGTGGCAAAGCCGTACTCCTCGGCACCGAGAAGTGCTGCGATGGCAACATCACGACCGGTCATAAGCTTACCATCCGTCTCCAGCATTACCCTGTTGCGAAGTCCGTTACGGATAAGTGTCTGGTGAGCCTCAGTGATTCCCAGCTCCCAGGGAAGTCCCGCATGATGAATGGAAGTCATGGGGGCCGCACCGGTTCCTCCGTCATAACCAGAGATCAGGATGACCTGGGCACCTGCCTTGGCAACACCGCAGGCGATGGTTCCTACGCCGTTTTCGGAAACCAGCTTCACCGAAATCCTTGCACGGCGGTTTGCATTCTTAAGATCATAAATAAGCTGCGCCAGATCCTCGATACTGTAGATATCGTGATGAGGCGGCGGTGAGATCAGGGATACACCGGGAGTTGAAAATCTGGTCTTTGCGATCCAGGGGTAAACCTTCTTTCCCGGAAGATGTCCGCCTTCGCCCGGCTTTGCGCCCTGAGCCATCTTTATCTGTATCTCACTTGCGGAATTAAGATAGGATCCCGTAACGCCGAAACGTCCCGAGGCCACCTGCTTTATGGCAGAATTCCTCTCTGTTCCGTATCTTGAAGGATCCTCTCCGCCTTCGCCCGAATTTGACTTTCCGCCAAGGCGGTTCATGGCAACGGCCATAGTCTCATGGGCTTCCAGAGATATGGAGCCGTAAGACATTGCACCTGTCTTGAAACGCTTCACGATGGACTCCACCGGCTCAACCTCACTGAGAGGAACCGGCTTATTCTTCGGAGCGAATTCCATGATGCCTCGAAGGGCATGGGGAATAGGTGCATCATCTATCATGGCGCTGTATTCCTTAAACCTCTTGTAGTCCCCCTTCTGCACTGCCTGCTGCAGTGCCTTTATGGTCTTTGGAGTATAAAGGTGTTCATCCTTATCTTTAACATTGCAGAAATTTGCCATCCTCAGCTTCTGAAGCTTTTCATTTTCCTCCCCGGAAGCCTCTAAAGAGATCTTCCTATTCTTAAGGGCGGGTACACTGTAAAACATTGACTCATCCCCATCTGCCCCATTGAGTCCCAGAGGATCAAAGGCCAGCTCATGCCTCCAGTTTACGCCTTCGGATATTTCTTTTATGCCGATGCCTCCTACCCTTGAAACAGTGCCTGTAAAATACTTGTCCGTAAACTCACGGCTAAGCCCGATGGCTTCAAATATCTTCGCCGACTGGTAGGACTGGATGGTGGATATACCCATCTTCGCCGAAATCTTTACTATGCCGTGGAGGACCGCCTTGTTGTAGTCTTCGATAGCGGTATGTGTGTCCTTGTCGAGATATCCTTCATCGATGATCTCGGCTATACACTCATGTGCGAGATATGGATTGATGGCACGGGCGCCAAAGCCAAGGATCGCCGCAAACTGATGAACGTCTCTCGGCTCTGCGGACTCAAGTATCAGGGAAACCGCAGTCCTCTTCTTTGTAAGCACCAGATGCTGCTCGACGGAGCTCACAGCAAGCAGCGAAGGGATGGCAACGTGGTTTTCATCAACTCCCCTGTCACTGAGGATGATAATGTTGCAGCCTCTCTGATAGGCACGGTCCACAGTGATATTTAACTGCTGGAGGGCTCTTTCAAGAGAAGTATTCTGGTAGTAAAGCAGCGACACAACAGCTGACTTGAAGCCAGGAGCTGAAAGCTCTTTTATCTTCAAAAGCTCTACTCCCGTAAGAATAGGATTTGTTATCTCCAGAACCCGGCAGTTCTCCGCCTTTTCCTGAAGGAGATTTCCGTCAGAACCAAGATAAACTGTAGTATCCGTAACCACTTTTTCACGAAGTGAATCGATGGGCGGATTTGTAACCTGGGCAAAAAGCTGCTTAAAGTATCTGAACAAAAGCTGATGTTTATTGTCAAGCACCGCAAGAGGCGTGTCATGTCCCATGGAGGCCGTATCCTCCACACCATTCTGCGCCATGGGAAGGATTATGGACTTCACATCCTCATGAGTATATCCAAAAGCCTTGTAAAGCTTGTCTCTCTGCTCCCTGTCATGGGTTTCCACCTTGTGGTTAGGGATCCTGATATCCTCAAGATGCAGAAGATTTCTGTCAAGCCACTCTCCGTAAGGATTCTTCTCGGCATAATGCTTCTTTATCTCGGAATCCGATACTATCCTTTTCTGTCTGGTATCCACAAGGAGCATACGCCCGGGCTGAAGTCTTGACTTATCTACGATATGCTTTGAGTCAATGTCAAGAACTCCCACTTCAGAGGCAAGGATCAGTCTGTTATCGTCGGTGATGTAGTATCTCGAGGGTCTCAGACCGTTTCTGTCAAGGGTTGCTCCCACCACATCCCCGTCGGAAAAAATGATGGCTGCGGGACCGTCCCAGGGCTCCATCATGGTGGCATAGTAATGATAGAAATCCCTCTTCTCATGATCCATAAACCTGTTATGCTTCCAGGGCTCGGGAATGGTCACAGTCATGGCAAGAGGAAGCTCCATACCGTTCATATACATGAATTCCAAAGTATTGTCCAGCATGGAGGAATCGGAACCGTTTCGCTCCACCACCGGGAATATCTTCTCAACCTCCTTGTCAAGGAAGGGACTCTGCATGGTTTCTTCACGGGCCAGCATCCTGTCAATGTTTCCCTTGATGGTATTGATCTCTCCGTTATGGGCAAGCATGCGGTAGGGGTGGGCACGATCCCAGCTGGGAGTTGTATTTGTTGAGAATCTAGAGTGAACGATGGCTATGGCAGTCTTGTAATCGGGATCCCTCAGATCATCATAGAAAGCACGAAGCTGTCCCACCAGAAACATTCCCTTATATACGATGGTTCTGGAGCTCAGAGAACAGATATAGGTGTCCTCAGAGGACTGCTCGAACTCACGTCTCTGAACATATAATCTTCTGTCAAAATCAATGCCTCTCTCCACTCCCCCAGGTCTTTCAATGAAGCACTGCTCTATACAGGGCATGCAGTCCAATGCTATCTTTCCCAGAATCTCGGGATGCGAGGGAACCGGTCTCCAGCCAAGGACCGTGAGCCCGTTCTTTTTTGCGATGACTTCAAACATCCTTTTTGCGAAGGTTCTCTTCTTTTCATTCTCAGGGAAAAAGAACATTCCAACGCCGTAATCTCTTTCTTCTCTAAGCACGATTCCGGCTTCCTGTGCTGCCTTTTTAAAGAAATCATGACTTATCTGGAGAAGTATACCTACACCGTCTCCCACCTTACCTGTGGCATCCTTTCCGGCACGATGCTCCAGCTTTTCTACTATATGAAGGGCATCATCAAGAACCTTTCCGTCCTTTGTACCGTCAATGTTTACAACGGTTCCTATTCCGCAGGCATCGTTGCCGAGCTCCTCAGGGTGTCCTGAGGAAACCGGTCTCCATAATGTGTTGTGGCCGCGGAGTTCTTCCGGAACTATGAAGCAGTTACCGGCAGTTACATTGGCGGCCTCCTGATTTGTATTTTGATAATTCTCCATTTTTATTCTCCTCATCTGTTAACGCTGCTATTTAAACCTTAATAGCTGCCACGCCAACCCATTTGATGATTAACACCTTCAAGATATATCTGTTCATCACTTTTCCCATATCACTAAGGAATAAAAGTCCTATAGTACAAATCAAGCAGGAATGATACCGCCCACGATCAAAAAACAAGTCGTAGGCAGGCATCCACTCCTGCAGGATCTGCCCTGCAGCTATGCAGGAAATCTTTGTCTTATGTATGTTCTTATCTCAATGAGAAAAGAAGCTTTGAATAGGTCGGATATGGCAGGCAGCTCTCAGGGATCATGCTTTCTGCATGGTCAACATGTGCTCTAAGCTCCTCCATGTCGCTCAGTACCTTGTCATGGTAAGCTCTTGCCTGTGAAAGGCTGTCCCCGAGTCCCTCTGTAAAGTGAAGGTCTTTTTCCAGTTTCTCTATGCCCTTGCTTATCTCAACTGCCTCTGCATCAAGCTTTGCAAGGATGCCTGTTTCAATAGAGCAGACTGCATCTGAAAGCAGCTGTTTCTTGGAAAGTGCAGTAGCTGTAACCTCTGTCTGATATTTGAGAAGTCCCTCTGTAAAATCCTTCTTAACCATCTCAAGCATGGTCAAAGCCTCGATACGGATGGTCTTTGCGTAGTTCTCAAGGAATATCTCATATCTTGAATCTATCTCGGATTCGGTAAATACATGATGCTTTATGAAGAGCTGTTTGTTCTTCTCGGCAATAAGTCTCGGCATAGCTTCCGGAAGTGACTTAAGGTTAAAGAGACCTCTCCTCTCGGCTTCCTCTACCCACTCGTCTGTGTAGCCGTTTCCATTAAATACTATTCTTCTGTGCTCCTCAATGAGTTCCTTAATAAGCTTTCCGGCCTCTTCCTCGATGTTCTCAGGTGCTGTTCCTGAAAGTCTGTCTGCAATCTGATCGATAGCCTCGGCAACAGCGGTATTAAGGACGATGTTAGGGTCTGCAACTGAAAGTGAGGAACCGGGCATACGGAACTCGAACTTGTTTCCTGTAAATGCGAAAGGCGATGTTCTGTTACGGTCGGTGTTGTCCTTTCTGAAATGAGGAAGTACGTGTGCACCTGTTTCCATCTGGGCTGCAGCATCCGACTTGAAATCAGCCTCACCATTTTCGATGGATTCAAGTACCCTCTCGAGGGCATCACCTACATAAACGGAAACGATAGCCGGAGGTGCTTCGTTTGCGCCAAGTCTGTGATCATTACCGGCAGAAGCAACGGACACTCTCATGATATCCTGATACTCATCGATAGCCTTGATAATTGCAGCAAGGAAAAGCAGGAACTGAGTGTTCTTCTCAGGGTTCTTGCCGGGATCCAGAAGGTTCTCGCCCTCTGATGTGATCATTGACCAGTTGTTGTGCTTACCGGAGCCGTTGATTCCCTCAAATGGCTTTTCGTGAAGTAGACATGCGAAATTGTGCTTGTCGGCAACCTTCTTCATCATCTCCATGGTAAGCTGGTTATGGTCAACTGCAATGTTTGCAGTCTCAAATACAGGTGCAAGCTCATGCTGTGAAGGTGCAACCTCGTTATGCTTGGTCTTTGCCGGGATACCCAGTTTCCAGAGCTCCTCATCAAGGTCATGCATGAATGCTGAAACCTTTGGCTTCAGAACTCCGAAATAATGATCCTCCATTTCCTGTCCCTTTGGAGCAGGTGCACCGATAAGTGTACGTCCTGTAAGAAGAAGGTCTTCTCTCTCCTTGTAGAGATCCTTGTCGATAAGGAAATATTCCTGCTCTGAACCAACAGTCGTGTCAACTCTTGTAACTCCTGTTTTTCCGAGAACATGAAGAAGCTTTGTGGCAGATTCACTTAAAGTCTCCATGGATCTGAGAAGCGGAGTCTTCTTGTCGAGAGCTTCACCTGTGTATGCGCAGAATGCTGTCGGTATGTACAGTGTTCCGTCCTTTATAAATGCAGGAGAAGAAGGATCCCATGCAGTATATCCTCTTGCCTCAAAGGTAGCTCTCAAGCCTCCTGAAGGGAAGGATGATGCATCCGGCTCACCCTTTACAAGCTCCTTGCCGGAGAACTCCAGAAGTACTCCTCCGTCTGAGGTAGGGGTAATGAAACTGTCATGCTTCTCAGCTGTGAGTCCTGTCATAGGCTGGAACCAGTGAGTAAAATGGGTAGCTCCCATTTCCAATGCCCACTCCTTCATGGTTGCGGCAACAGTATTGGCTACATCTATTTCAAGATGTGAACCATTCTGTATGGTCTTGTGAACAGCCTTATAAATATCCTTAGGAAGTCTCTCCCTCATTATCTTGTCGTTAAATACAAGGCTTCCGTAAATGTCAGAAATTGTAGATGTACTCATAACTTCTCCTCCCTCATTGTAAACATATATGATCATCCTCTCAGGCATTCCCTAAGGTTTAAAAGCTGCCCGATACCGGACTTATATATAACGAAAAAGAGGACAGTGACACAGTTTTATATAACCGAACGCCATTGTCCTCTTTTGTTATTAAGTTGATTATTTAATTGTTAAAACATTATCCCACCGACAAATTTCTCGAATCTGTCCATGGCTTCCTTTGTATTCTCATGTGTAGAGAATGCCGTAAGTCTGAAAAAGTTCTCTCCGGATTTTCCGAAGCCGGCGCCGGGGGTTCCGACTACGTAAGCTTCTTTAAGGAGCCTGTCAAAGAAGTCCCAACCGTCCATATTTCCCGGACACTTTAACCATATATATGGAGAATTTTTGCCGCCGGTGTAGTAAATGCCAAGTTTGTCCATGGTATCTGTAATAATTTTTGCATTATCACGATAATACCTGATATTTTCTTCGATTTCTTTTTCACCATCCTTTGAGAATACAGCCTCTGCGCCTCTCTGGATGATATAGCTTACGCCGTTAAACTTTGTAGTCTGCCTGCGGAGCCACATTTTATTGAGATTTCCTTCACCTCTTGTAAGGGTATCGGGAACCACAGTATAACCGCATCTTGTCCCGGTGAAACCTGCTTTCTTTGAAAGGCTGCAAAACTCTATGGCTACGTCTCTTGCTCCCGGAATCTCGTAAATGCTGTGAGGGTAGTCACCGGTGATAAAGCATTCATAGGCTGCATCAAACAGGATTACGGAATCATTCTCTCTTGCGAAATCAACCCATTTCCGGAGTCCTTCTCTGTCATAAACCGCACCTGTCGGATTGTTGGGGCTGCAGAGGTAAATGATGTCTGCCTTGTATTCAGGTGCCGGAAGCGGGAGGAAGCCATTGTCCTCTGAAGACATTGCAAGGATTATCTTTCTTCCGTCCATCATGTTGGTGTCTACATATACCGGATAAACAGGATCTGTAACAAGGACAGTATTGTCTTTATCGAAAAGATCCAGTATGTTGCCAAGGTCTGACTTTGCACCGTCGGAAATGAATATTTCGTCAGGATTAAGTTCCACTCCAAATTTTGTATAGTAATTTCTGATAGCTTCCTTAAGGAAATCATATCCCTGTTCCGGTCCGTAACCTCTGAAGGTCTCCGGCTCTCCCATTTCCCTGGCTGCCTCCACCATAGCATTAACTACAGTTTTAGGAAGAGGTCTCGTCACATCTCCGATTCCCATGCGGATAAGCTTATCTGAAACCTCAGGATTTGATTCCTGCCAGGTACGGATGCGCCTTGCGATCTCAGAAAAAAGATAGCTCTCGTTAAGTTTTAAATAGTTCTCATTTATATTTGCAGACATTATGAATGCTCCTGTAATTTTGTTAATGCCGCATAAGTACCGCATATTGCCCGGCTTTCGCTCTTGCAATGCCTGACTTATACATTTAAAAAGGACAACACACCCCTGGTATCATAACCGGGACGCCGTTGTCCTTTGTCATCATTATACGAGACACAAATAGCTTGTCAAGAATATTTCGGATTGCAAAATTTCATATAAGCTATTCCACCGAGAAATCCACCTGAAGAAACACCGGGGAGAGTTTTCACCGGCGAGAACCCTCCCCGTGGTCTTCTTATTTTTTCCTTGACATTTATTATGTACTGCGCAATAATCACTAACCATAAAGACGGCAAAGATGTCGGTTTAATCACCGGGATCTTTGCCGCCTTTTTTGTTTTGTAAGTCCCCTGAAGTCAACATTGTTGTGGTAATAATACCAGGGACTTTTAACCTATTACTATTATTCAGGAGTATCAGCATATGTGTAGTATCATTGGTTTCTGTGATAAGCGCGCACAGTATGAGGTTGTAAAAACTGCGCTTCTTAAAACTACGTCCAGAGGGCCTGATGCCTCAAGGATCATCGACACAGGTAATGGTTTCCTTGGCTTTAATCGACTTTCTATCATGGGACTCAATGATGCCGGCATGCAGCCTTTTGAGCTGGATGGTTCCTTCATTGTATGTAACGGAGAAATCTACGGTTTCCGCAAATTAAGGGAAATGCTTATAAAGAAGGGTTACACCTTCAAGTCAGATTCCGACTGCGAGATCCTTCTGCCTCTTTATAAAGAGTTTGGAACAGATATGTTCCGAATGCTGGATGCAGAGTTTGCCATGGTTATCTATGATGCAGAAACCGGCTCCTACATCGCAGGAAGGGATCCCTTCGGAATCCGTCCCCTTTACTATGGAGAAACCACAGACGGTGTTCTCTCCTTCGCTTCCGAGCCCAAAAACCTTGTGGGGCTTTGCCATGAAGTTAAGCCATTCCCGCCGGGACACTACTACAAGGACGGCGAATTCATTTGCTACTATGATGTTTCCAAAGTAAATAAATATAATAAGCAGGATGATCTTGATGCCATCTCAAAAAACATTCATGACCTTCTTATAAAGGGTGTAGAGAAGCGTCTCGAAGCGGATGCTCCTGTCGGTTTCCTGCTTTCCGGAGGTCTCGACTCTTCTCTAGTTTGCGCTATTTCCGCAAAGCTTCTGAACAAGCCCATTGAAACCTATGCCATAGGTATGGACATTGACGCCATCGACCTTAAGTACGCAAGAGAAGTTGCGGATTACATCGGCTCGAACCACCACGAAGTGATAATCAACCGTAATGATGTTATAAATGCCATCGAGTCTGTTATTGAAGCCCTTGGAACCTACGATATCACAACCGTCAGAGCTTCCATAGGTATGTATCTCCTTTGTAAGGCTATCCATGAGCAGTCCGACATCCGTGTGCTTCTCACCGGTGAGATTTCAGACGAGCTTTTCGGCTACAAATACACAGACTTTGCCCCTTCTGCTGAGGAATTCCAAAAAGAAGCGGAAAAGCGTGTCCGTGAGCTCCATATGTACGATGTTCTTCGTGCAGACCGCTGCATCAGCGTAAACTCCCTGGAGGCCCGTGTACCTTTCGGCGATCTGGCATTTGCAGACTATGTGATGCATATCGATCCCGAAAAAAAGCTCAACACCTATAACAAGGGAAAATACCTCCTAGTATAGTAATGATGTAGTCATTAAGGACTACAGTTAATAGTTTCAATTTCCAAATCTAAGTAATGATTGAAGGGAGGATTCCCCTCTCATCAGATATCATCAAGGAGCTTAACTAACAGTTATACATGTCTGTAGCTCCCATATACTCCAGACAGATCAAAAGGTATATAATCATCGAGGCAGGATCATTGACGGTTCCTCCTTGGGAGCCAACTTCGGTTGGTGATACCTCGAACAAAGTCTGTCAGTCCATTCGGTGGTGATTTATGTTTTGGCTGGTTGGGAGCCTCAGGCTATACCTGTATAAGCCGCTAGGTTGCGTATCCACCCTGTGGGGAAATGGATG
>NZ_AUJX01000031.1 GCF_000424445.1 Oribacterium sp. NK2B42 | reverse complement strand
GTTATGTAGGTTTTATGGCATTCCTTACAGAGGAAACGCTGTTTACCGTGCTTCTTGCCATAACGGATAACCTTTTTACCAGAGCAATATGGACAGTCATACAACTCGGTTTTCTTTTTATCCGAGTGTACGCTCTCCATAATAGTATTGAAAATGATAAGGATTTCCTCTTTGGAGAAATCCCTCAGAATGTCGATGGCTTTTTTGATATCTTTCATAGTCATATCCGCCTTTCCTTTGATATGACCATTATCTCAAATGCCTCGTGCAAAATAATGCACTACCGACCCATTTTCACACTAACACCAAAGTTAATAATGACGATGCTTTGGTGAGGGTGTTGGAGAAGTTGGAGCTAGCTACTCCACATAGAAAAGACTTATCTATGTATAGGGATATTTTGTATAAGGAATTTCAAGAAGACCGGTGCTTTTACTGTGGAAAGAAACTGACTAACAATATTCATGTGGACCATTTCATTCCTTGGACCTTTGTAAAAAACGATAATTTGTGGAATTTTGTATTGTCATGTCCGAGATGTAATCTGCGGAAGAGCAATAGCCTCGTAAGCCATGATTACATTATTAAAATAGAACATCGAAATGAGCTTATTATCGGAACCTCAACTGAAAATATTATTAGAAATGAGTTTAACGGATATTACAATGGTCTTCTTGAACGCATGTGGCGTTATGCAAAAATGAGTGGAATTAGAGAGCGGGTAGGTATTGCAGAGGCTCCTGTGAAGTAACAACTTAATAGAATGTTTTTGAAAAACATTTGATAAAAAACAGAGGATGAGACCCTCTGTTTTTTATTTTGAAAAATGTTTGCAGAAAACATACATCAAAACACTTGACAAAAAATAATACATGAAGTATCATGATCATGGATGTTTTTGAAAAACATAGGAGGTGTCGCGTGAAAACAATATGCGTACAGAAAGGAAAGCTGGGCACCACAGAGTATTATCTTGGGAAAATGCCCGTTGGTGAACTTGTAGATACAGTTGGACTGGCGGTTGAACTGCCAGAATGGAAAGATATGACTGCAGATGAAAAAATGCAGCGTGAGCCAGATATTAATAGAGTTGTAAATGAGATTTGCCCATATTTTACAGAGGATAAGGATCGGTTCTTTGGATGCGTAATCGTTGACATTTATTCGGGCTTTGAGGATATGATTTTTGAGCCTATAACGGATGTCATTCCACAGCTTAGTGCTGCATATAGAATCCCTTTAAAAGATGTTGGATTCCTTACATTACCAGGACAAGAACGGCTTATAGCTTTGGACGGGCAGCATCGTATTATTGCGATGAAGTTGTGCTTAAAAGGATCAAGTGCTATTTCTGCGGCGATGCTTGGTGGGAAGAAAATGACAACGCAGATGTTAGCCTTGGAGCCGCATCCCGAATTAGCAAAGGAAGAAATAAGCGTAATATTTGTAGAGCATACGGACAACATGAAAATCCGTAAAATCTTCAACAAGGTGAATAAATACGCAAGACAGACGGGGCGTGGACAAAACATAATCACCGCTGATGATGACATTTGGGCGTCACTGGCAAGGCGCTTATTTAGTGAAGGAGAAGTCCTTGCTAAGATTGGGGATATCGAACTGGTAAACTGGAGAAGTAATACCCTGTCGAAGCGCAGCAAACAACTTACAACAGTGAGTGCATTGTATACAATCGCGGAAACATTGGAAAAGGACCGTGGATGGTCAGCAAAGGTGCTTCCTACTGATGAAGAGTCAATAGAGGAGGCTTTTGAGAATAACACCTATTTTTGGGAACAGTTACTAAAAGGGCTGTCCATATACAGAGAGTATTTGGCTTTAACCCGTGAAGATAAAACAGTTTCAAAACTACGAGAACAGAGTCTTCTTATGAAACCTGTTACGCATATGGCACTGGCTCATGTTGCATATATGGCGCAGAAGAAGGATCTCGATTGGGCTGATATTGTTATGAAGCTTGATAAAGTTGATTGGTCTATGGATAATCCTCTCTGGTTCAATATCCTCGTTATAGGTAGTGCAAATAAGAAGATGATCACGGGCAAGGAATCTATAAAAGCTGCAGGACTAGTCATTTCTTATATGGTTATGGGTGATTATATGACCACTGAAGAAATTGAGGAAGTACGTAGAGTTATTAGCAATTCTACAAACGGAGAAAAGGACGAACTTCCACAGAAGATACAGTAACATTTGGAGGAAATTCATGAGAAAAATACTTGAAGTAAAAAATGCTACTGATGACAGAGCTTGTGATTTAGTTCGTGAGGACGATGATTCACTCTGTTATCACATGAAATACCGTGATAAACACGGCCATGCAAAAGATGTAGTAATTGCTGTCAGCGACTTGATTTACCCTGCTTGGGTACACATGACAGAACGCGAACGTAAGAGCACGTTAAGGCGCTTATCGTCATATCACGTATAAAAAAGAATAATGAGCCGAGCTCAGATCCGTTAATATCGAGGTCGTCATGCCGGAGTTGGTTTTTTCACTGGAGGTGAAGGAATTGGCTTCGGCTTTATTATTTTTGATACCACAGGAATGGGAGGTGAGGCCTATTATAAGGGCGGAAACAACTTACCAAGACCTGGTTGGGATGTTTGGATCAGACTATGAAATGCCGCCAGAAGCGGATTTCGAGAAAGGAGATGAGATTGAATATCGTTGTCCATACATTCCGAAATGTCCGGCGAAGGCTAACTGCTTTGTAGTAGGAACGCCTAAGCCGCTTCAAGAGAAGGAGGTCTTGAATATAAAATGCCGTCTTTGCGGTAATCGAAAGATACCGGTTTATGCAGGATCGGCGGCCAGACGAAAAAGATAATAGTGAGTCACTCGTAAGCCACTCAGATGCGTATTACAGGACTCAAAGACATGAAAGGTTATAGGTTTCATGCTTTGAATTCTGAAAGTAGCATCTGAGTGGCTTTTTTTCGTTTTGTGAGTTTTCAAAAACAGAAAATATCCCCTGTTTAAGTATTAGGATTCTAAAGATTTGGGTACGGATCAGAGCAGCTATCTGCGGATGACTGCTCTGATGGGTATCCACGGATGCTCAAATAAAAAATTCATATCGGCCACATGTGCGCAGTGAGGCAGGATACGACATACCACGTGAAAGCAGTTGCGATAAAGGCAACTGATGGAACGTGGGTGTAAGTACCCTTGTTTTTCTGCGCTTTTCTTAGCCGGTTCGGGGGTACTTCGATCGAAAGTTCGTACCGGGTACCCTGCTCTCACTGCCTCCAGGCCAGAACGGAGGCAAAAGATGTTATTCAGGAAAACACCGACAAGTGAGAGAGACAAGTATGTGTACAGGTTCAATGACGGGACGGTATCTGTCATTACCGAAGGCAGCGAGGCAGAGGTTTGGATCAAGGCCCTGCATTCCTTCGATGACGCTGAGGTCTACAACAACATTAAGAACAGCAGACCGCAGATGGAATCCTGGCAGAAGAAGGCAGTTGAGGAATGGAAGGCACAGCATCCGGGCGAAGAACCTGAGAAGAACTGGAATCTTTCGATGGACGGCCTTATGAAGACGGAGAACCAGGATACCAGTATCTATTCCAGACAGCTTGCGGAGATGACAGCGGAAGAGCCTGATCCGCAGAAGGAACTTCTTTATGAGAAACTGGCGGAGCTGCCGGAGGAAGACCAGGATCTGTACAGACTGTATTTCACGGAAGGCTATTCTCAGGAAGAGATTGCGGAGAAGAAAGGTGTGTCGCAGAACACCATTTCAAAGAAGCTGCGTCGCATCCAGAAGACACTGACTGAGATGTGCAGGAAAGAAATTTAAAAGTTTTTCGGAAGAGGGGTTTAAAACGCCCCTCTTTCTTTGACTGGGATATGCAAGGGAGAGGAACTTCCTGCAGAAAGCGAGGTGGAAAAGATGGCATTGAAACACAGAATCACCATCAACGTCACTGATCCACACGGCAATACCGGGACGGTTCTCAAAGGAGCGGATGTAAGGCTTCCTGCGAGACTGATCAGATTCCTGTTCGGGGATTTTACGCAGGTGTATCTGCTTAAGCCTGGACAGTCGGTCGAGTCGGTGGATGTGAAAGAAGTCAAAGAAGGAGGAAGCGGCAATGGGAAAAATGAGCGAGCTTGCGGCGGAACTTGCAGAGCTTAAGCACTGCGGCGAGGTGCTGATCGGGATCTCTGAAACGCTGACGGAGATGTTCTCCGGAGCGGACGCGGAACCGGCAGCAGAGACAAAGGAAGAAAAGCCTGCAAAGAAGACGGAGAAGAAGCAGAAGGCAAAAGAGGTCACACTTGCAGAGGTCAGGGCGGTTCTTGCGGAGAAGTCCAGACAGGGACACACCAGCGAGGTGAAGGAGCTGCTTTCCAAGTATGGCGCGGACAAGCTGTCTGAGGTAGATCCGGCGAAGTACGGTGAACTGAAGGCGGAAGCGGAGGTGCTGGGAGATGGCTAAACACGCATTTCTGTCGGCATCATCGGCGCACAGGTGGCTTGAATGTCCGCCGTCAGCGAAAGCCTGCGAAGGTGTGGATGAGAGGGCAAGTCCCTATGCACGGCAGGGGACGGACTGCCATGAGCTCTGTGCCTATCTGGTAGAAAAGGCTCTTGGAAGGGATGTGGAAGATCCGACGGAGAACCTTGACTACTACGATCAGGAAATGCAGGACTGCGCTGAAGGATACTGCTCCTATGTAATGGAACAGGTGGAAGAGGCGAAGAAGCACTGTCCGGATCCACAGATCATGGTGGAGCAGAGACTGGACTTCTCCCGATGGGTAGAGGATGGTTTCGGAACCGGTGACTGCGTGATCGTGGCGGATGATGTGCTTCAGATCATTGACTACAAACATGGTCTTGGCGTTTTGGTATCGGCAGAGAAGAATCCGCAGATGATGTGTTATGCGCTGGGAGCGGTGGAATTGTTTGACGGTATCTACGATATCAGAGAGATCCGGATGACGATCTACCAGCCACGCAGGGAAAATGTCAGCACATATTCCATGACAAAGGAAGAACTGCTTGCCTGGGCGGAAGAGGTCCTGGTGCCGACCGCAAAGCTGGCATATGAAGGCAAGGGTGAGTTTAAAGCCGGAGAACACTGCCAGTTCTGCAAGATTAAGGCGACCTGCAGGAAGCGTGCAGAGTACAATCTGGAGCTTGCACGGTATGACTTTGAGATGCCGGACACGTTGGATGAAGAAGAGATCGCGGCGATCCTGCCAAAGATCGACAGTCTTGTTTCATGGGCGGGCGATGTTAAGGAATATGCACTGCAGCAGGCTCTTTCCGGAACAGAATATCCGGGCTTCAAAGTGGTCGAGGGCAGGAGCAACCGGAAGTATACCGATGAAGCTGCAGTCGCTGAAGCGGTACAGGCAGCAGGGGAAGATCCTTTTGAAAAAAAGCTGCTTGGTATTACAGCGATGACTTCCCTGCTTGGGAAGAAGAGATTTGAGGAACTGTTGGGCGGACTTACTCATAAGCCGCCAGGTAAACCGGCGCTTGTGCCGGAGAGTGACAAACGGCCTGCCATGAATACGGCGGCTGAAGATTTCAAAGACAATTAGGAGGAAATACATTATGTCTAACAAGAATTTTATCAATCCGACAAAGGTTATCACAGGTCCTGAGACCAGATGGTCTTATGCAAACGTCTGGGACGCGAAGTCCATCAACGGCGGTGCTCCGAAGTTTTCGGTGTCGTTGATCATTCCGAAGTCTGACACAAAGACGCTGGAAAAGATCAGGGCGGCGATTCAGGCAGCATACGATGAGGGACAGAGCAAGCTGAAGGGCAACGGCAAGAGTGTTCCTGCTCTTTCCGCACTGAAGACTCCCTTAAGGGATGGAGATACGGAGAGACCGGATGATGAGGCCTATGCCAACGCTTACTTTGTCAACGCGAACAGCGGAATGGCTCCGGGGATCGTGGACGCCGACAGACAGCCTATCATTGACCGTTCGGAGGTTTATTCCGGTGTGTACGGCAGGGCTTCCATTAACTTCTACGCATTCAACAGCAACGGAAACCGTGGTATCGCCTGCGGTCTGAATAACCTTCAGAAGATCCGTGACGGCGAGCCTCTTGGAGGTAAGTCCAGGGCAGAGGATGACTTTGCTACGGATGAGGATGACGATTTCCTGTCATAACTGAAAACCAAAGCTGGCGGTAGTATAAGCTGCCGCCGGTGACAATCTAAGAATCGAGGTAAAAAGAATGGATCAGACAGTATATTCGCAGGTGCTTATTACCTGCACGACCATCAATGTGGTGATTATCATTTCAATGCTCACTATGTGGATCGGCACAAAGATCCACGACCATCGTGAGAAGAAAAAGCAGGAACGTGAAGAGCAGGCTAAGAAGGAAGAAACTGCTCAGTAAATCAGACGGAGGGCATCGGTCGGGAGCGGTCGGTGCCTTCTTTGAATGGAGGTGGATACAGTGTCTGATATTAAGACTTTGAGTATAGATATCGAGACTTACTCAGGATATGACCTGAACAAGTGCGGCGTGTACAAGTATGTGGAGCATCCGGATTTTGACATCCTGTTGTTTGGGTACGCCGTAAATGGCGGCGAAGTGCAGGTGGTCGATCTTGCCTGCGGGGAAGAGATACCGGAGAACGTGATCTCTGCCTTATCGGATGAGTCTGTGGTGAAATGGGCGTTCAATGCTTCCTTTGAGAGGGTGTGTCTGTCCATGTGGCTGCGGCGGAACCATCCGGAGCACTTCCGCAGCTATAGCATAGATGGAGATTCTGTCCGGAATTATCTGGATCCGGAGGCGTGGCGGTGTTCAATGGTGTGGTCTGCCTATATGGGTCTTCCGCTGTCACTGGAGGGTTCCGGTGCGGTGTTAGGTCTTGAACAACAGAAACTGAAGGAAGGCCGTGATCTGATCAGGTATTTCTGTGTGCCGTGTAAGGCTACGAAAGTAAACGGAGGCAGGACAAGAAATCTGCCGGAGCATGATCCGGAGAAATGGGATCTCTTCAAATCCTACAACAAGATGGACGTGGAGGTGGAGATGTCGATTCAGAAAAGGCTTTCGGGGTATCCGGTGCCCGGCTTTGTATGGGATGAATATCATCTGGATCAGGAAATCAACGACAGGGGTATTGCTCTTGATATGAAGGTCGTGGAGGAAGCAATCGAACTGGACGGACAGACACGCGAGGAACTGCAGGAGACAATGAAAGAACTGACTGACTTGGAGAATCCGAACAGTGTGGCACAGATGAAGCAGTGGCTGTCTGATCAGGGAACGGAAGTGGAGTCACTGGGAAAGAAGGACGTGGCGAAGCTAATCGAGGAAGTCCCTGAGGATCAGAAGGAAGTTTTACGACTCCGGCAGCAGCTGGCTAAGTCATCTGTGAAAAAGTATCAGGCGATGCAGAATGCAGTTTGTCTGGATGGCAGGGCAAGGGGAATGTTCCAGTTCTATGGAGCCAATCGTTCAGGCAGATGGGCGGGAAGGCTGATTCAGTTGCAGAACCTTCCTCAGAATCACATGGAGGATCTGGAACAGGCGAGGGACCTAGTGAAGACCGGGGATCTGGATGCTCTGACGATGTTATATGAGAATGTACCGGCGGTGCTGTCAGAATTGATCCGGACGGCGTTTGTACCGGCAGCTGGAAGGAAGTTCATCGTATCCGACTTTTCCGCTATCGAGGCAAGAGTATTGTCATGGCTTGCCGGGGAGCAGTGGAGAACGGACGTATTCGTAAACAACGGTGACATCTACTGTGCCTCAGCGTCTGCGATGTTCGGCGTTCCGGTTGAGAAGCATGGCCAGAATGCGGAGTTAAGGCAGAAGGGCAAGATCGCTGAACTGGCGCTTGGTTATGGCGGATCAGTCGGTGCCCTGAAATCCATGGGAGCTATCGAAATGGGACTACAGGAAGAGGAACTGCAGCCGCTGGTAGATTCCTGGCGTTCTGCAAATCCGAATATCGTTCGGTTCTGGTGGGACGTGGACAGGGCTGTCAAAAAGGCGATCCGGCAGCGGGAACCGTCTGTGCTTAAAGGCATCTGTTTTGAATGCAGGAACGGCATGTTGTTTATTACGCTACCGTCAGGAAGGCAGCTGTCCTATGTGAAGCCGAGGATGGGGGAAAATCGTTTTGGCGGTGAATCCGTTACCTATGAGGGAGTAGGTGCCACAAAGAAATGGGAGCGGATTGAGAGCTACGGTCCGAAGTTCGTAGAGAACATTGTGCAGGCGATATCCAGAGATATTCTGTGTTATGCCATGAAGACGCTTCGGCACTGTTTTATTTGTGCTCATGTCCATGATGAATTGATCATCGAGTGCAGCATGAATGTTGATTTGAACGCTATCTGTGAACAGATGGGACGGACTCCGCCCTGGGCAGATGGACTTGTCCTTCGGGCGGACGGATACGAAACCATGTTTTACAAAAAAGACTGACCTTTTTGAAATCCGGGGGTTTAAAACCTGCGGATTTCTTTGACTGGGATTCGGAGGGAACTGTCCCTCCGGATTTTTCAGTTAAAGGAGGAACTGCCATGAAAGACAGACCACGAGGTAATAAAGATGGTCGCAGGAATGCTGATCCATCCAGGAACGTGCGGACTGTAGAGCGTGACCAGAGGTTACAGCTGATGCAGGTATCCCGCAGGAAAGGAGCCAGGAGAAGATGAAGATTGCGTATGGGGATTCCAGATCAGCGAAGAAATGGAAGAACAACGAGATCTCCTGGGAGGACTTCTGCAGGAGGGTAAGCACCACGCAGGTCACAACAGAGACCGTGGAAGAGTACCAGAAGATGACGAAGGCCAGGCGCGATGCCATTAAGGATGTGGGCGGCTATGTTGCCGGGCATCTGAAGGATGGCAGGCGTAAGGTCGGGAATGTTCTCTGCCGCTCTATGCTGACACTGGATATGGATTACGGGATGCCGGGGATTCTGGATGAACTGAAGATGCTGACGGATTTCAAAATGTGCGTCTATTCCACACATAAGCATACGCCGGATGCTCCGAGACTCAGGCTGGTGATCCCGCTTAAGAGAGAAGTCAGTGAGGATGAATATCCGGCGGTCGGAAGGAAGGTCGCACAGGAAATCGGGATGGATCTTTTCGATGATTCCACCTACGAGCCGAACAGGCTTATGTACTGGCCGTCCACGTCAAGCAACGGAGAATACGTATACGAGGTCATGGACGGTGAGCTTCTGGATCCGGATGAATACCTTGCAAAGTATGACAACTGGCACGATATCTCCACATGGCCGGTATCGTCCAGGGAGTCGGAAGTCGTAAAGAGTAATGTGCAGAAGCAGGCTGATCCACTGACGAAGGAAGGAATCGTCGGCGTTTTCTGTCGTACTTACGGGATCAGGGACGCTATTGAGAAGTTCCTGCCGGATGTGTATGAAGCTTCGGCGATGGAAGGCAGGTATGACTACATTCCTGCAGACAGTTCCGCCGGCGTGCAGATCCTGGATGAAAAGTTCGCATACAGCCATCATGCTTCTGATCCCGCCTGCGGGAAGCTGCTCAATGCCTTTGATGTCGTGAGGGTTCATAAGTTCCCGGATGATGATGAGAAGAAGTCCTTCAATGCGATGGCGGAATTCGCAAGCAGCGATGAGCAGGTGAAGCTGACCATCTTTGCAGAACGGCAGCAGTCGGCAGCGATGGAATTCGACGAGGAAGATCCTGATGCCTGGAAGACACAGCTGACCTATCAGAAGAAGACGGCTGAGATCGAGAATACGCTTCATAACCTGAAGCTGATCATGGAAAACGATGAGTACATGAAGCAGATTGTGTTCAACCAGCTTGCAGACGGTATGGAGATCAGGGATCCGGTTCTGTGGAAGCATCCGTCCAAGTTCTGGAGAGACGCGGACGATGCACAGCTCATCTGTTATGTGGACGAAAAGTACGGCTCCTTCTCCCAGAGAAATTACAACATCGCGGTTGCAAAGGTCGTGGATGACCGTTCCTACCATCCGATCAGGGATTTCTTTAAGAACCTGCCGGAGTGGGACGGGGTGAAACGTGTCGAGACTGCATTGGTGGATTATCTGGGAGCGGAAGATACACCGTATGTCCGGGCGGTGACAAGGAAGCTTTTGTGCGCTGCTTATGTCCGTGTCCATAATCCGGGAGTGAAGTTCGACAACATGATCGTACTGAACGGAGATCAGGGCATCGGAAAGAGTACTTTCATCTCTAAACTGGGCGGTGAGTGGTATTCGGACAGCCTGAACCTCTCAGACATGAACGACAAGACGGCGGCGGAGAAGCTGCAGGGGTACTGGATCATGGAGATCGGCGAATTGGCCGGCATGAAAAAAGCTGACCTGGACAAGGTGAAGGCTTTCATTTCCAGACAGGACGATAAGTACCGTGCGAGTTTCGGTAGAAGGGTAACGCCGCATCCGAGACAGTGCGTATTCTTCGGTACCACAAACAATGAGAATGGCTATCTCCGGGATATTACCGGGAACCGTAGGTACTGGAATGTGAAAGTGACCGGCAAAGGAAAGCATAAAGCGTAGGATCTTGATCAGGATACGGTGCAGCAGATCTGGGCGGAAGTCAAGGTGATCGCCAAAGCGGGAGAAAAGTTATATCTTCCGGCGGAGCTGGAGGAATTTGCCAAAGATGAGCAGCGGGCGGCGATGGAGCGTGATGACCGTGAAGGTCTGGTGGTGGAGTATCTGGAAATGCTTCTGCCGGAGGGCTGGGAGTCGATGGATGTCTATAAGCGCAGGGACTATGTGCGTGATACAGGGGATCCGACACGGAAGGAAGGCGTAACGAAGCGGATGGAGGTCTCCAATATCGAGATCTGGGCGGAATGCTTCGGGAAGCCTAAGGAAGATATGAAGAATGCGGATTCCTATGCCATCTCAGCCATTATGGCAAGGCTGGACGGCTGGGTTAAGACCGGGAAGACGAAGACCATCCCAATTTACGGGAAGCAGAGGATATATGCCAGAAAAGGGTGATGGCATGGAACAAGTATACGGAACAAGGAACATAACTTGTTCCCTGTTCCCGAAGTTGTTCCTTCCAAAGTACCTGAAAACTGGCGGAAAACAGAGAATCGGAACAAACGGAACAGGAATTTCTATATAGCACAAAAAATAGGTGTTTTTAAGAGATTACACCGGCGCGTGTGTGCGTGAGCGCACGTATTACGCGCGTATAGGGATTTGGTGTTCCACTTGTTCCTTACAGAAACGGAGGATATCAAAAATGATCAGAAATGGAAGACCTTATACCAATGAAAACGGATGGGAGGATGCGGGACTTATTACTGACCATCCGGAGGAAGAACAAAAAATCGTGATGGACTGGATCCGCAGGAACATCCTTCCGAGAAAGACGGTTCTGCATGGAAGGACCAGCTACGGATTGAAGCATCTGCTTGAACATGACGTGAAGATCTATCTCACGAACAATGAGTTCAAGGACGCAATGATGATGTGCGGATTCGAGCCGGTTGATCCCAATATGCTGAACTGGATATACCGGATCAGCGCGAAGTCTCCCACATTTAAGCAATGAGGGAGAAGACAGTCGAGCAGAAGCTTGTCGCGGCGGTAAAGAAGACGGGAGGCATCTGCCCTAAGTGGGTGTCTCCCGGATTCGATGGGATGCCTGACCGCATAGTGCTTCTGCCGGGAGCAAAGATCGGGTTTGTCGAGGTGAAAGCACCGGGAAAGAAACCAAGGCCGCTGCAGGTATCACGGCTGACGCTTTTGCGGAAACTGGGCTTCAAGGTGTATGTCCTGGATGAGCCGGATCAGATTGGAGGGATTTTGGATGAGATACGATCCACATGATTATCAGAAATATGCGGTCGGATTCATAAAAGACCATCCTGTTGCGGCAGTGCTGCTTGACATGGGTATGGGTAAGAGTTCGATCACTTTGACAGCGGTGAATGACCTGATGTTTGACAGCTTCGATATACGGAAAGTGCTTGTGGTTGCACCGCTACGAGTGGCAAAGAATACCTGGTCTGCGGAAATTGAGAAATGGGATCATCTGTCGGATCTGAAATACAGTATTGCGGTCGGTACGGCAGCAGAAAGGAAGAAGGCGCTGAAGGCGGATGCGGATATCTACATCATAAACCGTGAAAACCTTCCCTGGCTTGTTGAAAAGAGCGGGATGCCGTTTGACTACGATATGGTGGTGATCGATGAGCTGTCATCCTTTAAGAACTGGCAGGCGAAGAGATTCAAGGCACTTATGAAGGTGAGACCGAGGGTGAAGCGGATTGTAGGCCTAACTGGAACGCCTTCCAGTAACGGTTTGATGGATCTCTTTGCGGAATACAAGGTTCTTGATATGGGAGAGAGACTTGGAAGGTTCATCAGTCAGTACAGGATGGAATATTTCGTACCGGATCAGATGAACGGTCCGATTGTGTACAGTTACCGATTAAGACCGGGAGCGGACAAAAGGATTTATGACCGTATCTCCGATATCACGATTTCCATGAAGGGTACAGACCACCTGCAGATGCCGGAACTGATTAATTCAGAATACATGGTGTATCTGGATGAAGCTGAGCGGAAGAAATATGAGCAGATGAAAAATGACCTTGTTTTGAGTCTTCCCGGTGGCGAAGTAACTGCGGCGAATGCAGCGTCTTTGTCCGGAAAACTGACGCAGATGGCCAACGGTGCTGTTTATTCCGATGCCGGCGGTATCGAGAAGATCCATGACAGAAAACTGGATGCCCTGGAGGACATTATCGAAGCAGCAAACGGGAAGAATCTGCTGGTGGCGTACTGGTACAAGCATGACCTGTCAAGAATTACAGAACGTCTTGATGCATTGGGCGTTCATTATGGAAAGCTTGATACAGATGAGAGTATCCGGGAATGGAATGCAGGAAGACTGGAGGTTGGACTTATACATCCGGCTTCTGCGGGACACGGACTGAACCTTCAGAGCGGAGGCAGCACTATTGTATGGTTCGGTATGATCTGGAGCCTGGAGCTATACCAGCAGACAGTAGCCAGACTTTGGAGACAGGGACAGGAATCCGGGACAGTCGTGGTACAGCATATCTTGACAGCTGGAACCGTGGACGAACGTATTATGAAAGCTTTATCCGCAAAGGACGATACGCAGGCCAGACTGATCGATGCCGTAAAAGCGGAGGTAAGTGCCTATGGCAGGAAATAAAAATCTGGCAGAGGATCCGTATGAGCGATTAGCAAATGCAATCATTCTGCAGGCAGTCGCTGATTACAGGGTGGCACTTAAGAAGATCAAGGCACATCCGAAGGATCGAAAAGCGATAGATGAGGCCTTGGAGGTCGAGAGGTTCTTTCGTTCCGGCTGGTACAGCCAGCTGACAAGCGTGGACGGTGAATACCTGATCCGAAGGCTTCAGGACGAAATAAGACAATCAGACGCCAAGCGTGCAGCGGGAAGGTCCAGTGGACCTTTACGTCGCAGTCAATCCGAGGGAGAAAAAATAAATCCAATCGGAGGTAGCTTATGAACAGACATCAGCAGGAAGCCAAGAAATATTTATCACAGGCCTTCGGGCTGAACCAGCGGATCGAGAGCAAGCTGGGACAGATCGAAGATCTTCATGACCTGGCCACTAAAGCAACGGTGACATATTCGGATATGCCGAAGAGCCCGAACAGAGATGGCTCCAGAATGGAAGATGCCATTATCAAGATCATCGACCTGGAGAATGAGATCAATCAGGATATGATGAAGCTTGTAGAACTGAAGAAGGATATCATCCGCAGGATCAAAGCAGTGGAGAGTGCAGAGCTTCAGACGATACTGGAACTGCGGTACTTGTCCTATATGAGATGGGAAGAGATCGCCATTGAACTTGGTTATGGAATCGATAATGTATTCCGTCTTCACAGGAATGCCCTGGATGAAATAATGATTCCGGAAACAATACAGTAAAATCAAGTTCGGTACAGTAAGCCTATGTGATAATGTTAAACTGGCAAAAGCGAAAGATGAGAGAGCCGTTACGGAGCAGAATACCGTGGCGGCTTTTTCTATGGGAAAGAAGGTGAAATGATGCCAAGGAAACCGAAGCATCCATGCTCTTATCCCGGATGCCCGAAGCTGACAGACAAACGGTTCTGTGAAGAGCATGAGAAGCTGAGCAACAGCAACTATGAGAAGTACGGCAGAGATAAGTCTACGAAGAAGAGATACGGTCGTGCATGGAAGAGGATCCGTGACAAGTATGCTGCGGAGCATCCCTTCTGTGAGCTGTGTTTTGAACGTGGAATTATCGTGCCGACTGAAGAGATCCACCATAAGCTGCCTTTGAGTGAAGGTGGTACGCACGATCGAAGTAACCTGATCGCGTTGTGCAAGTCGTGTCACTCAACTATACACGCGAAGAGAGGGGACTATTGGGGAAACCATCGCGGGTAGGGGCGGGTGAAATCTCTACAGGTACGGCTCCCAGGGAACGGCGCGGGGGTCACGCGTGCAAAATCGCGAAATGAAAGACGGGGGGTATGAGCCTGCATTGTCATCTCAGATTTCGATTGACAAACGGCACGTTTGGTTGTAATATTTAATTGAAATACGGCAAAAGAGAAAAATGCCGAAAATAAATTAAATGAAATCGAGGTGGAAAAGATGGCAGGTACAGCAATACTTCCTGAAGATCAGAAGATCTTTTCCATGAAGGAGCTTAAGGAAAAAGGCTTCTCGCAGTATAAGGTCAGCAGGCTGGTCGATGAAGGAAAGCTTATAAAACTGAATAAGAGCTATTACGAGAACGCAGAGTATCGTGGTGAGGAATCAGACTTCTATTATACCGTAGCATACGCACCGAGGGGTGTGATCTGCCTGCTCAGCGCAGCGGTTTATTATCATCTGACAACATTCATTCCGGATGCTGTTGATGTAGCTATACCGAGGAAGTCAAAGATATCTACCGTGCCGGACTGGCCGCAGATGAATGTCCATCATTATACTGATGACAGGCATGAGCTGGGCGTTACTACGGTTAGGGAAGGCAAGAATGAATTCCAGATCTATGATATGGAAAAAACCGTCGTGGATATCGTGTTTTACAGAGAGAAGGTCGGGATTGAAGAAACCAAGGAGATCCTTGTGACCTATCTGCAGAGGAAAGACCGGAATCTGAACCGACTTCTGAAATATGCAGAACTGATGAAATGCGACAAAGCGATGAGACAATATCTGGAGGTGCTCGTATGATAAGTGCAATATCTGTAAAGGACAGGTTGAAGAACCAGGCAGTGGCCGGCGGAAAAACATTTCAGGAAGCATTGACGGCGTATGGGTTGGAAAGAACCGTATACAGACTGTCGGTGTCAGAATATGTGGAGCGATTTACACTTAAGGGCGGGATATTCCTGTATGCGCTCTTTGAGGGAGAGTTCGCAAGAGCCACAAGAGACATAGACCTTCTGGCAAGGAATATGCCGAATAATGTGGAGGATATGAAGAAGGTATTTGAAAATATCTTCGCCATCGAGTGTGATGATGCCCTGCGGTATGATCTGGATACGCTGGAGGTAATAGACATCACCGAGTTCAAGGAATATCACGGTGTGAATGTTTCCATCATGGCATATCTGGACAGGACGAAAGTTCCGGTATCTATTGATATCGGATTTGGGGATGTTGTTTATCCGGACAGGGTGAAAATGGAGTTCCCCGTTCTACTGGATATGGAGGTTCCAGAGATTTATGCATATTCCATTTCATCGGTAATATCCGAGAAATTTGAAGCAATCGTTTCTCTGGGAGATGCTAACAGCAGATATAAGGATTTTTACGATATTTATATCCTGGCTGACAGATATGACCTTGACGGAATAGAACTGAAGGAAGCAGTCAGAGAAACCTTTGAGCATAGAGGGACGGGTTTTGATGATATCTTTGCTTTCACTGATGACTTTTTGGCCAGTGAGATTCACCAGAGCAGATGGAAAGCCTTTCTGAAAAAGAAGAAAGCGCTTGTGAATGCAGAACTGGAAGATGTGGTTAAACTGCTCAAAGCGTTACTGCTTCCAATTGTGGAGAGTATAACCGGAAACATCGACTATTCAGCAAAATGGGATCATGAATCTCGAAGCTGGAAATGAAGAAGTGAAATGAACATCAAGAGGATCATGTGAAGAGCATGGTCCTTTTATTTTGCGGAAAGGAGGGATTCCGATGGATGGGAGGAAACCGAAGCCTACAGCGCTAAAGAAGCTGGAAGGCAATCCGGGGAAAAGAAAACTGAATACGAAAGAGCCGGTGCCGGGTAAAGGAATGCCCGACTGTCCGAAGTGGCTGCTTCCGGAAGCGAAGAAGGAGTGGGAGAGACTCTGCGTGAAGTTATCTGAGATGGGTGTGCTCACTGAGATTGATATGGTAGCATTTGCTGCTTACTGCCAGTCCTACGCCAGATGGAAAGAAGCTCAGGAGCATATTGATTCTGAAGGTTCAATCTTTGAGACGGATAAAGGATATCAGCAGCAGACACCATGGGTCGGCATTGCAAACACCAATCAGAAGCTCATGATGCAGGCAGCATCTGAGTTTGGTCTGACTCCGTCTGCCAGATCAAGGATCATGGCAGCATCCGGTGTCGGAAAAGATGAAGAGGATGAGATGGAGGCATTACTTGGGGGTGAGGCTTAATGGCGGAGAGAAGACCTGCGGGTTATCCAAAGCTGAAGAATTATAAGCCGTCAAGATTCATGCTTCCGACATCTCATTATGATAAAGCGAAGGCTGACAGGGCTGTGAAGTTTATCGAGAATCTGTGTCACACCAAAGGAAAATGGGCAGGCAAACGGTTCTGGTTGCTTCCCTGGCAGGAGCAGCTGATCCGGGATATCTTCGGAATTGTTAAGCCTGACGGATACCGGCAGTTCCGGACAGCTTTTGTGGAAATATGCAAGAAGGTAGGTAAGAGCGAATTGGCAGCAGCCGTCGCTCTTTATCTTTTATATGCAGACAACGAACCATCCGCTGAAGTGTATGGCGCTGCCGCTGACCGGCAGCAGGCCAGCATCGTTTTTGATGTGGCAAAGCAGATGGTGGAGATGTCACCGGCGCTTCTGAAGCGATCGAAGCTGATGACGGCAACAAAGAGAATCGTGAATTATGGAAATTCAGGATATTACCAGGTGCTCAGTGCAGAGGTCGGGGGTAAGCATGGATTTTCAGTCAGCGGATTGGTATTTGATGAGATTCATACGCAGCCGAACAGGCAACTGTATGACGTTCTGACAAAGGGATCTTCGGATGCCAGACAGAATCCGCTGCATTTCATTATCACCACGGCAGGTACCGATAGGCATTCCATCGCCTATGAGCTTCATACGAAAGCGGTGGACATTCTGGAAGGCCGGCGTGTGGATCCGACTTTCTATCCGGTGGTCTATGGACTGAAGGATGATGAGGACTGGGAGGATGAAGCGAACTGGTACAAGGTCAATCCTTCACTGGGCTATACCGTAGACATCGAGCGCTTGCGCGATGCCTACCGGGAGGCAAAACAAAATCCTGCAGACGAAGTGACCTTCAAGTGGCTGAGGCTGAACATGTGGGTTTCAAGCACTGTGGCATGGATACCGGATGAGATATTCATGAAAGGGAATGAGGAAATTGATCTGGCAGCTCTGGAAGGCAGGGACTGTTACGGTGGTTTGGATTTATCCAGCACGGGAGATATCACGGCTCTGGTTCTGATGTTTCCTCCGAGGGATGAGGATGAGAAGTATATTCTGCTTCCGTTTTTCTGGGTACCGGAAGAAACGATACCGCAGAGAGTGAAGGCAGCATCCGTTCCTTATGACATCTGGGAGAGGCAGGGATACCTGTTATCGACCGAGGGCAACGTGATTCATTACGACTTCATTGAGAAGTTTATCAATGATTTGGCGAAGAAATACCACATCGTTGAGATCGCAGTGGACAGATGGAATGCCACACAGATGATCCAGAACCTGGAAGGCGATGGCTTCACGATGGTTCCGTTCGGCCAGGGCTTTGCTTCAATGTCCGGACCGACAAAGGATTTTTATCGTCTGCTTATGGAAGGTCAGATCATTCACGGAGGGCATCCGGTTCTCAGGTGGATGGCCGGCAACGTGGTGGTCGATACGGATCCTGCCGGGAACATCAAGGTGACGAAGGCAAAATCGAAAGAAAAGATCGATGGCATTGTGGCTGCAATCATGGCTCTTGACCGGTGCATCCGCAATCAGATGGAGCCGCAGGGGAGTGTTTATGATGAGCGCGGATTACTTGTGTTTTAACGAAGGAGGGAATTGCGATGGGAATATTGAGCGGTTTATTTCGGAGCAGGGATAAGCCCACGAACAGGACGGCGGGAAGTTCGTATTCGTTTTTCTTAGGCGGGACGGCTTCAGGCAAGTATGTTACCGAGAGGTCTGCGATGCAGATGACGGCGGTGTACTGCTGCGTGAGGATCCTGTCGGAGGCTGTGGCGAGTCTGCCATTACAATTTTACAGATATACCGATGATGGCGGTAAGGAGAAAGCGGTGGAACATCCGCTTTATTTTTTGCTCCATGATGAGCCGAATCCGGAGATGACTTCCTTCATTTTCAGGGAGACATTGATGACACACCTGCTTTTATGGGGGAATGCGTATTCGCAGATCATCCGCAATGGCAAGGGTGAAGTCGTAGCTCTGTATCCGCTGATGCCGGATCGAATGAAGGTGGATCGTGATGAGCACGGAAGGCTCTATTACGAATACACCGTTTATGATTCGGACGATGTGGACGGCAGGAAGGGCACCAATAAGGTTGGAAGAACCGTGAGGCTTCAGCCTCATGATGTGCTTCATATTCCGGGACTTGGCTTTGACGGTCTGGTTGGGTATTCACCGATTGCAATGGCGAAGAATGCGATCGGCCTGGCAATCGCCACGGAAGAGTATGGCAGCAAGTTCTTTGCGAACGGTGCGGCTCCTTCCGGGGTACTGGAGCATCCGGGGACTATCAAGGATCCGAGCAAGGTGAGAGAAAGCTGGCAGGCAACTTTCGGCGGTTCAGGGAATGCGAATAAGATAGCAGTCCTTGAAGAAGGCATGAAGTATACGCCGATTTCCATTTCGCCGGAACAGGCTCAGTTTCTGGAAACGAGAAAGTTCCAGATCGATGAGATCGCAAGGATCTTCCGTGTGCCGCCTCATATGATCGGAGACTTGGAAAAGTCCAGCTTCAATAACATTGAGCAGCAGTCGCTGGAGTTCGTGAAGTACACGCTGGATCCCTGGGTAAGCCGTTGGGAGCAGGCAATGGTGAGAGCCTTGCTGACTCCGGATGAGAAGAAGAAATACTTCTTTAAGTTCAATGTGGATGGTTTGCTCCGTGGAGACTACCAGAGCAGGATGAACGGCTATGCGACAGCCAGACAGAACGGCTGGATGTCCGCCAATGACATCCGTGAATTGGAGAACCTGGACAGGATCCCGGCAGAACAGGGTGGTGATCTGTATCTGATCAATGGAAATATGACGAAGCTGGAGGATGCCGGGATATTTGCGGCAGGCAACAACGGAAAGGAGGAAGGAGATTCCGATGAAGAAGTTTTGGAACTGGAAAAGCAGGAAGATCAGAGACCAGGCTTCCGGCGAAGAGGTCAGTGAGAGAGTGCTTTTCCTGAATGGAACCATAGCAGAAGAGAGCTGGTTTGACGATGATGTCACACCGGCTCTTTTTAGAGAAGAACTGAATGCCGGAACAGGAAACATCACGGTCTGGATCAACAGTCCGGGTGGTGACTGCGTGGCGGCGGCTCAGATCTACAACATGCTGATGGACTATAAGGGCGATGTCACGGTGAAAATCGATGGCATTGCGGCTTCGGCAGCAAGCGTGATCGCGATGGCGGGGACGAAGGTGCTCATGAGTCCTGTGAGCATGATGATGATCCATAATCCGGCGACTATCGCTTTTGGCGATACGGCGGAGATGCAGAAGGCGATCAACATGCTGGCCGAAGTGAAGGAATCCATCATGAATGCCTATGAGATCAAGACCGGCATGAGCAGGACGAAAATCTCACATCTGATGGATGCGGAGACCTGGATGGACGCGCACAAGGCGGTGGAATTGGGATTTGCGGATGATGTGCTGCAGAGGGTAGATGCATCGGAGGGCGAAGACCTGGAAGCACCGGAAGTGTCGATGCTCTATTCCAGGGCGGCGGTGACCAATTCGCTGATGGATAAGATCGCGGCGAAGTGTCACATCAAGGCACCGGAGAGCGGTGCAGAAACTGAACAGACAACGGATAACGGGCGTTCCTGTGATGAGATCAGGGAACGCTTGAATTTTATCAAGAGATTCATTTAAGGAGGAATCGAGCTATGACTATCAAAGATATGATCGAGAAGAGAGCAAAGGTGTGGGAGACCGCGAAGAACTTTGTGGATACCCACGAGAATGAGAACGGCGTTCTGTCTGCGGAGGATAACGCGACTTACAGCCGTATGGAGCAGGAAATCGAGGATCTGACTGCGGCAATCGACCGTCAGCAGAGAGCTGAGGCAAGAGAGGCTGAGTTCAACAAGCCTGTCAATATGCCTCTTACAGGAAGACCTGCAAGACAGGAAGTTGAGGAAAAGACCGGCCGTGCTTCCAATGCATACAAGGAAGACTTCGGTGCGCATCTCCGTGGAAAGAGACCTGTGCATAATGTCCTTTCCGAGGGTGTGCAGGCGGATGGCGGCTATCTTGTGCCGGAAGAGTTTGAGCGTCAGATTGTAATGGGCCTTGATGAAGCAAATGTGGTGAGAGGGCTTGCGAAGGTCATTACCACAAGCGCTGAGAGAAAGATCCCGATTGCGGCGACTCATTCTACCGCTGCATGGACGGCTGAGAATGGTGCCTATACTCCGAGTGATCCTTCCTTCGACCAGAAGACCATCGATGCCTTCAAGCTGACTGACCTTGTGAAGGTTTCCATCGAGCTTCTTCAGGATTCCATGTTTGATCTGGAATCTTATATTGCGGCTGAATTCGCAAGAGCTTTCGGTATCGCAGAGGAAGAGGCTTTCTGCGTAGGTACCGGAACCGGTCAGCCTACGGGTATCTTTACCGCGAACGGCGGACAGGTGGGCGTTACCGCTGCGGCAAACAACGCGATCACTGCGGATGAACTGATCAGCCTTGTGTATGCGCTTAAGAGTCCTTATCGCAGAAACGCGAAGTTCCTTATGAACGATGCGACTATCGCTGCAATCAGAAAGCTGAAGGACGGCAACGGTGTTTATCTCTGGCAGCCTTCTCTTCAGGCAGGCGAGCCGGATAAGCTTCTTGGCTATGACCTTTACACTTCGCCTTATGTTCCTACGGCTGCATCGGATGCGCTCACCGTGGCTTTCGGTGATTTCAAGAACTACTGGATCGCTGATCGTTCCGGAAGAACCGTGCAGAGACTCAACGAGCTCTACAGCACCAATGGCCAGGTAGGATTTGTCGCAACCGAGCGTGTTGACGGCAAGGTGATCCTTCCTGAAGGCATCCAGCTTCTGAAGATGAAGCACTAAGGAGGGCCGAAGCATGAGTGATTACAATGCAAAGAATTATACCGAGCAGGGCGGCGATGTCACCCATATCGGAGGAAAGCTGATATTTGAGGATGGAAGTTCCGTAGAGGGGCTTCCTTCTTCCTTTACACCGGCGGAGAATCAGGCGGCCAGTGAAGCGACTACGGTTGAGGCACTGAAGGAAGATTTCAACAGTCTTCTGGCAAAGCTGAAGGCTGCCGGTCTTATGACAGCGGATGATGATACTGCCGGAACAGAGTAAAAAATGCGGGGCGGTGGAGTAATCTGCCGTCCCGGTTTAAGGAGTGATGCAGATGACTGTGACTGTGGAAGAGATGAAGAGCTATCTTCGGGTTGATTTCGAGGATGATGATTCCCTGATCGAAAACTTTATAACGGCGGCAAAGAAGCAGTGCATGGATATCCTGCGGACTGACGATGAGACGGACCTGGATGCGGCTCAGAATGGGAAGATCGCTGTGATGTTCACGGTGGCTTATCTGTATGAGCACAGGGAAGAAGCCGATCATCATGCGATGGATCTGACGCTTCGGGCTCTGCTGTTCGGCAGCCGGAAGGAGGGATTCTGATGGATGTGGCAGCTTTGAGATCTAAAGTGACATTCCAGAAGAATGAAACAGTGACCGACAAGTACGGCAATCACAAGAATGCCTGGACGGATTACTATACCTGCTTCGCCACGATCGGCGGAGAAGGCCTGGCAAGTTCCAAGGAAGAACAGGCTGCCGGAACTACGGTTGAGGATTTCTCTATGACTGTATCTGTCCGGTACTGCCGGAAGGCTGCTGCAATCGATTCCACGCATTTCCGGGTGATGTTCATGGATGAAATCTACAACATCGTGAACATTGACCATATGAACTTCCGGAAGAAGTCATTGAAGTTTACCTGCAGGAAGGAGCGGCGCTGATGGCACAGACGATAAAGATCGACCAGCTGGCGGATACCGTGATGAAGGGTATGGAGGAATACGCGAAGCTTGCTGCGGATGACCTGAAGAAAGATGTCCAGAAGGCGGGCAAGACCGTAAAGCAGCAGATCGAAAGCACGGCTCCGAAGAAGACGGGAAAGTATTCCAAGAGCTGGGCGGTGAAGAAGACCAGGGAAACATCCGATTCCATCCAGATTGTAGTGCATTCCAAACGGTACCAGCTGACACATCTATTGGAGTTTGGCCATGCGAAGCGCTGCGGTGGAAGAACAAGGGCGTTTCCTCATATCGCGCCGGCGGAGCAGGCAGGTATCGAGCAGCTGACAAGGGATATCGAGCGTGACCTGCAGAAAGGCGGTTAGTAATGATGGAGATATTGCTTTTGTTATTCGTGATCGCCCTTGGGATTGCGGTGATCGGCGCTGCCGTTTACCACGGTACCCGGAGGGGCGAGGATTGTCATGGTTATCCGTATAACTGCCCAGCCTGCCGTCATGCTGCGGAATGCATTATCGAGATCGGGAGGAAGAAGAATGACGCATGAAGAAGTGATGCAGATGCTGGCGGAAACGAAGATCCCTTTTGCGTATGACCATTTTGCAGAAGGTGAATCGCCTGATCCGCCGTTCATCTGCTTTTTGTTTCCGGGTTCGGAGAACTTTGCCGCGGATGATGTGGTTTACATGGAGTTTTCCAACCTGAGTATTGAACTTTATACCGATGAGAAGGATCCGGAACTGGAAGACAGCGTGGAAGCGGTGCTGAACGCACATGAATTGTTCTGGAACAAATCGGAGGTATGGATCGAATCAGAAAAACTATACGAAGTGCTGTACCAGATGACGGTATAGCGGAAAGAGAGGTTGATTATGTCGAGTACAAATAACAAGGTGAAGTTCGGCCTTAAGAACTGCCATTATGCGAAGGCGACACTTGATCCGGATACTAATGCCGTGACATTTGGTACGCCTGTCGCGATTCCCGGAGCTGTGAATCTGTCTTTGGATCCGGAGGGAGATACCGAGCCGTTTTATGCGGACGATATGGTGTATTACACCACAGTGGCCAATAACGGCTATTCGGGTGATCTGGAGATCGCGCTGATCCCGGACAGCTTCAGGAAGGACATCCTGAAGGAAACTGAGGATACGAACGGTGTCCTGGTAGAGGATTCCACGGTGGAGCCGGAGCATTTCGCTCTGCTTTTCGAGTTCTCCGGGGACAAGAAAAAGATCAGGCACTGCATGTATTACTGCACTGCTGCAAGACCGACTATCGAGGGCAAGACCAATGAGGATTCCAAGGAAGTCCAGACGGAGAAGCTGGAGATCACGGCGACTCCGCTTCCGAACGGGCTTGTAAAGGTGAAGACCGGCGCGAATACTTCCGACGCGGTTTACAACGGATGGTATTCCAATGTCTATCAGACGGAGAGCGCTCAGGTGTCGGCGGTTCTTACAGGTATAACGATCGGAAGCCTTCAGCTTACGCCTGCTTTTGATGCCGGTACCACTTCTTACACGGCTGAGACCGTGAATGATGAGGATGCTGTATCGGCTACTGCGGCAAGCGGAACGGCGGTCACGATACTTGTAAACGGGGCGGCTCATACCAGTGGCAGCGATGCGACATGGGAGAGCGGAACCAATACTGTGACAGTGATCGCGAGCAAGACCGGAGCAGTAAGTACGGCATATACCGTAACGGTAACGAAGAACGGACAGGGTTGATAAGTGTTGAGGGCAGGGCTGTACGCTCTGCCCATTCTTGTGATTGGAGGAAAGTGAAATGGCACTTACAAAGACAGTGAATATTGATGGCAAGGATGTGACTTTTAAGGCATCGGCAGCCATTCCGAGAATATACAGAAACAGATTCCATCGTGATATTTATAAGGATCTGCATGACCTTCAGAAGAGTATCGATCAGGAAGATCCGGAGGCATCTGCTTTGGATACTTTCTCTTTGGAACTGTTCGAGGATATCAGCTATATCATGGCGAAGCATGCGGATCCGCAGGGAGTTCCCGATACTCCGGATGAATGGCTTGACCAGTTCGGGACCTTTTCCATTTACCAGGTGCTTCCTGAGATCATCGAGCTTTGGGGCTTGAATGTACAGACGCAGGTGGAGAGTAAAAAAAACTTCGAGCGACTGACCGGGAAATGACAACGCCTCTGCTTTTGCTTAGGTGTGTGCAGTTGGGAATCCATATCAGCGAATTGGAACTGTTGACGATCGGAACCATCAACGATATGTACACGGAAATGCAGAATGATGAGAACCAGGGATCATACAGCACTCTGGCATCTCAGGATGATATGGATCGATTCTAGAAGGGATAATCGTACCTTGTTGTGACTATTGAAATTACAACGAAAATGATTTAAGATAGAGTCGATGGAGGTGTCAGAATGCAGATTTCAAGCAGATTTACAATAGCGGTTCATGTGCTTATAGCAATTGAAACATTTAAGAATGACCATAAAATCACCAGTGAATTTCTTGCGTCCAGCGCAAATGTAAATCCGACGGTAATCAGAAGACTCTTGCAGCAGCTGAAGAAGGCGGAGATTGTAGCAGTGAAGCGGGGAAGCGGCGGTGCCGATATAGAGAAATCCTTGACGGAGATAACGCTTCTGGATGTTTACAATGCCGTGGAGCCTGTCGAAAATGGACAGTTGTTTCATTTCCATGAGAATCCGAATGAGTTATGCCCTGTGGGACGGAACATTCACAGGATCATGGATCACAGGCTTGAAGAAATACAGAATGCCATGGAAGATAAAATGCGGCGAATAACCATAGCTGATGTAATGGCGGATGCGAACAAGCTGATAGAATCTTAAAAAGTTTTGTTGTAACACTTGACATCACAACATGGTGGTGGTACACTTTCGTTGTATCAATCAATATCACAACAAATGGAGGTATCAGAAATGTCTAACTATAGTAAGGTAAGTGTTGCAAACGATCCGAGAACTGAACTTCATGATCAGCTGGGACTTACAGGGGCTGAGATCAGCATCAACCATCTTCCGGCAGGTGCGAGTGTTCCTTTTGTTCATTATCATAAGACCAATGAAGAGATTTACATCATTCTTTCCGGCAAGGGAAAAGCGGTAGTTGACGGTGAGGATATAGAGCTTTCTGCCGGTGATATCGTGCGTATTGCGCCGGATGGGAAAAGACAGTTCTTCGCGGCAGATGATTCTGAGATCAGCTATGCCTGTATCCAGGTGAAGGCAGGTTCTCTTGAAGCGTATACCGCCGATGATGCAGTAATCGAGTAAGTATGAGTTTTAAAGTTGTGGGCATTTCTGCAAGCAGATGTCCATAACTTTTTATGTGGAGAGCTATGAGTGTTTGTATAAAAGACAATATCCAGAATATGAACCTTGTCATCGGCTGCACGGTAGGCTGCGATTATTGCTATGCACGGAATAATGTGAAGCGGTGGCATACGATACCGGATTTCAGTAAGCCTGAATTTTTTGAAGGCAAGCTTAAAATGATGGACAAGGCAAGACCGCAGAATTTCCTTCTGACCGGTATGAGTGATCTTGCGGGATGGAAAGAAGAATGGCGAGAAGAGGTGTTTGAAAAGATCCGGAAAAATCCGCAGCATCAGTTTTTATTTCTGTCGAAAAGGCCTGATCTCCTGGATTTTGAAACGGATCTTGAAAACGCCTGGTTTGGGGTGACGGTTACCAGAAGATCAGAACTCTGGCGCATTGAAGCATTGAGGAATCATGTAAGGGCAAAGCATTATCATGTGACCTTTGAGCCGCTTTTTGATGATCCTGGAGAGGTCGATCTTTCTGGTATTGATTGGATCGTTGTAGGAACCATGACAGGCGCTCAGAGCAGAAAAATCCGTACTGAGCCGGAATGGGCATGGTCGCTTACGGATCAGGCGCATCAAAGGAATATACCTGTTTTTATGAAGGAAGATCTTGAACCGATCATAGGCGATGAAAATATGGTGCAGGAATTTCCTGAAGCATTTGAGAAGGTATTGGAGGTACAGCGGGCATGGAAGAAGTGAGAATGGAAGATATCCTGATAAGGGATGTGGAAACCAAAAATATCATGACAAAGTCAAACCTGCCGGTGGGAGGGTATTCTGTGAATCCGTATGTCGGATGCACGCACGCCTGCAAGTATTGTTACGCTTCTTTCATGAAAAGGTTTACAGGACATACGGAAGAGTGGGGAACATTTCTTGATATCAAGCACTGGCCTGAAATCAAGCACCCTGAGAAATATGCCGGACAGCGCGTTGTGATCGGATCCGTGACAGACGGGTATAATCCGCAGGAAAAAGAGTTCGGAAACACAAGGAAACTGCTTGAACAGCTGCGGGGGAGCGGAGCAGATATTCTGATCTGCACAAAATCCGACCTTGTGGTGAGAGATATTGACCTGCTAAAAGAGATCGGACAGGTAACAGTATCGTGGTCGATCAATACGCTGGACGAGAAGTTCAAGGACGATATGGATGCAGCGGTTTCCATTGAACGAAGGATTGCTGCGATGAAGCAGATATATGACGCCGGTATCAGGACAGTATGCTTTGTATCCCCGGTATTTCCGGGCATTACGGATTTTGAGGCTATCTTTGAACGTGTAAAAGACCAATGTGATCTGTTTTGGCTGGAGAATCTTAATCTGAGAGGCGGATTTAAGAATACCGTTATGGACTATATCGCTGAAGAGTATCCTGATTTAGTGCCGCTCTATGATGAGATTTATAACAAGCATAACAGAAGCTATTTCGAGGCTCTGGAAAACAAAGCCGAGAAACTTGCCGAGAAGTATGATTGCCCGTTTGTGGATAATGAAATGCCTTATGGAAGGGTTCCGCAGGGGCATCCGGTAATCGTGGATTATTTTTATCATGAAGAAATCCGCGGATCCGATAATACAGGAAAAAGAAAGCGCAAATAGCGCGTATAAACAAAGTGAAATGTTTTTGAGAAGAATCGGGAGACCGGTTCTTTTCTTTTACCCAAAATCAGGAAGGAGGGACATGAATGGCTGGACGGATCCAGGGTATCACCGTTGAGATCGGCGGCGATACCACCAAACTACAGACAGCCCTGAAGGGCGTAAATACAGAGATCAGAAATACTCAGAGCCAGCTGCGTGATGTCGATAAGCTCCTGAAACTTGATCCGGGGAACACGGAACTGCTTGCACAGAAGCACAGGCTCCTGGGGGATGCGGTCAAGGAAACGAAGGAAAAGCTGGAAACCTTGAAGACGGCGGCGGAACAGGCTGAGCAGGCACTGAAGGATGGAACGATCACGCAGGATCAGTATGATGGCCTGCAGCGTGAGATTGCAGAGACCGAGGCAAAGCTGAAGACTTTAGAAGAACAGGCAAGACAGTCTGGTACTGCACTTCAGGAGATTGCCGCAAAGGGTGAGAAGCTGAAGACAGTTGGCGACAATATCACCAATGTGGGAAAGAAGTTCATGCCGGTAACTCTGGGCGTTATGGGATTAGGTACGGCGGCGGTGAAAACTGCCGCTGATTTTGATTCTGCCATGAGTAAAGTGGCAGCGGTATCCGGTGCGACTGGCTCTGATCTGGAAGCCTTAAGGGATAAAGCCCGTGAGATGGGTGAGAAGACAAAGTTCTCTGCATCAGAAGCAGCGGAAGCCATGAACTACATGGCGATGGCCGGCTGGAAGACAGAGGATATGCTTTCCGGCATCGAAGGTGTCATGAACCTGGCTGCAGCTTCCGGTGAGGATCTGGCAACGACTTCTGATATCGTGACAGATGCGCTGACAGCGTTTGGGCTCACCGCGAAGGACTCCGGGCATTTTGCGGATATCCTTGCTGCTGCATCCAGTAATGCGAATACGAATGTTTCCATGATGGGCGAGACCTTCAAGTATTGCGCTCCGATTGCCGGTGCTTTGGGATTCTCTGCGGAGGATACGGCGGAAGCAATCGGCCTGATGGCGAATGCCGGTATCAAGGGTTCTCAGGCTGGCACTGCCCTCAGAACCATTATGAATAACCTGTCCGGGGATGTGACGATCTGCGGATCCGCAATCGGAGAGGTAATGATTGCAACGACCAATGCAGATGGCTCCATGAGGGATCTGTCGGACATTCTGGCTGACTGCCGAACGGCATTTTCAGGTCTATCTGAATCAGAGAAGGCGGCAGCGGCTGAATCGTTGGTTGGCAAGAATGCGATGTCCGGATTTCTGGCTCTGATGAACGCCGGAGAAGCGGATATCAACAAGCTTTCCAGTGCGATTGATAACTGCGATGGTTCTGCGGCAAGTATGGCTGAGACCATGAATGATAACCTTGCCGGTCAGCTGCAGATCCTGAAGTCCCAACTGGAAGAGCTGGCGATTTCTTTTGGTGAACTGTTGATGCCCGCGATCCGAACCATTGTGGGTTGGATCCAGAAGTTTGTGGACTGGCTCAATTCGATGGATGAGGGAACCAGGAAGGTAATCGTAACGATTGCCTTGGTTGCGGCTGCAATCGGTCCGGTATTGATCATAGTCGGTAAAGTCATCTCTGCGGTCGGTACTATTATGACTCTGGTGCCGAAGCTGGCAGGCGTGATCAATGCAGCGAAGGGTGTATTTGCAGCTTTCAATGCGGTATGTGCGGCGAATCCGTATGTGCTGATTATCGCAGCGATTGTTGCCTTGGTGGCGGCGTTCATTTATCTCTGGAATAACTGTGAAGAGTTCCGGCAGTTCTGGATAGACCTGTGGGAGAGTATTAAGGAGATTGCTATTGCCGTGTGGGAAGCACTGAAGGCATTCTTCCAGGCGGCGTGGGAAGCAATCAAGACCACGGCAACAACGGTCTGGAATGCTATCAAAGATTTCTTCTCCGGTTTGTGGGAAGGTATCAAGAATATCTTCACAACAGTGGTCAATGCAATCAGCACGTTCCTGACAACGGCATGGAACACGATCAAGAATACTGTGACGACCGTATGGAATGCGATAAAGTCATTCTTCATGACGATCTGGAATGGGATCAAATCAGTTATCACGACAGTGGTGAATGCGATTTCTACCTTCCTGAGTACGGCGTGGAACGGGATCAAAACCGCTATTACTACGGTGCTGAATGCTATTAAGACAGCGGTTACTACGGTCTGGAACGGCATCAAGAATACGATCACAACTATCGTGAACGCAATCAAAAATGCAGTCACGACAGCCTGGAACAATATCAAGACTGCCGTATCCAATGCGGCAAACGCGATCAAGACCGGCGTGACGAATGCCTTCAATGCTATGCTGAACGGCATCAAAAATATCTGCGGAAATATCTATGGTGCGGTGAAGGGTGGCTTTGACAAGGCTATCGGCTTTATCAAGGGACTGGCATCGCAGGCGTTCCAGTGGGGCGTTGATTTCATCGGCGGTATCGTGAACGGTATTAAGTCCATGATCGGTAAGGTCGGGGATGCAGTATCTTCAGTTGCGGATAAGATCCGGAGCTTCCTGCATTTCTCAGTCCCAGATGAAGGTCCGCTTACGGATTATGAAAGCTGGATGCCGGACTTTATCGGTGGTCTGGCGAAGGGCATTGAGAAGAGCCGGGGCATGATCGAGAATGCCATGAATGGCGTGACTTCTGATCTGACCATTACTCCGAGAGTGATGGCGGCTCAGGGAGGGTTTTCTGGATCAGCGGCATCGAGCGGTGATCTGATCTCCGGTATCAATACGGCACTGAATACGGCTCTAGCCGGTGGCGGTGCTGCAGGGGATATTGTGATCCCGGTTTATATCGGCGGTGACATGATCGATGAGATTGTGGTAACGGCTCAGCAGAGAATGAATTTAAGAAGTGGAGGCAGACAGCGGCGGCGTGACGGAGGCTGGAACCACACAGAGGGATGTTGTCCGGGAAGGCGTGGTTCAGATCGGCGTGACCTTCCGGGTATCGAAGAAGTGGCTGAATAAGTTTTCAGCGTATAAGAAGCTGGCAAGCATTACAGTCGGATATCTGGATATGGAGACTATGAACATCGTAAACACGCAGATGTACATTGACGGGTATCAGGTGAAGCTGGTCAGTGATACAAGCTATGGAAGCTTGTGGGAGGTGTCCTTCACACTGAAAGAGTTTTAAGGAGGGCGGCTATGTACCCAGTGAGCAATGCCTTCCTTGAAGCAGTGAAGGCGAATACAAGAAAATATTACTGGACCGGCAGGATCACAACGACTGCCGGAACGGTTTATGAGTTTGATCAGGATGATATGGTCAAGGGCAGCGGGTATATCACTTCTCAGTGCTGCGGATCCACGGAGATCGAACTGGGAACGGTGTACGCTGCGGAGATGGGGATTTCACTTTTCTCCGAGATCAACAGGTATACGCTGGAAGATGCGAAGGTGGAGCTGTTCTATCATCTGCAGGTGGCTGGCGGTTCCTATGAGAGAATCCCTATGGGAATCTTTGAAGTGTCGGAGGCGAACCGGAAAGCGAAGTGCCTGGAAATCAAAGCCTATGATTACATGGTGCGGTTTGAGAAGGCTTTTACTTCCCTGGAATCCATCGGTAACGCTTATGATTTTATGGTACTCTGCAGCACGGCTTGCAATGTGACGTTGGCTCAGGACAGGGCAACGATTGAGGCGATGCCGAATGGTTCTGAGAACCTGTCCATTTATTCTGATAATGATATTGAGACTTACCGCGATGTACTGTTCTATGTGGGACAAGTGCTTGGCGGTTTTTTCGTGATCAACAGAGCCGGGGAGCTGGAGCTTCGGAAGTATGGGAATACACCTGTGCTGACAGTAGAGCGGAAGCACAGGTTTTCTTCCAGCTTTTCGGACTTTATCACAAGATATACTGCGGTCAGTTCAACGAACCTTCGAACACAGATTGCGGAGTATTATGCGCTGGATCCGGATGACGGGCTGACGATGAACCTGGGCGTGAATCCGCTTCTGCAGTTCGGTCTGGAAGAGACCAGGCGGCAGCTTTGCACAAATATCCTGAATGATCTGGCCGTGGTGAACTATGTTCCGTTTGATTCGGATACCATCGGGAATCCGGCACTGGATGTTGGCGATGTTTTGTCATTCAGCGGTGGACAAGCGGACGCTACGAAGTATGCCTGCATTACATCGAACAGCATAAAGATCGGAGGCAGGCAGAGTATCAAGTGCGTGGGAAAGAATCCGAAGCTGTCCCAGGCAAAGAGTAAGAATGATAAGAACATCTCCGGGCTGCTGGCTCAGATCGAGGCAGGGAAGATCGGGATTCATACCTTCACCAATGCATCGGCATTCACGGTGGCGGATGTGGATACGAAGATCATTTCCATCGAGTTTGCTACGACTGAAGCGAACCATGCGCAGTTCTTCGGGCAGGTGATAGTGGATGTGACAGCTCAGCCGGTGACAAGGTCTGTTACAGCATCCGGGGATGTGGTGATCCCTTCGGTGAATGTTGACGGGGTGCCGGTGGATCCGGAAGATCCGGAGGAAGAGCCGGTGGTGATTGGCAATACAGAAGAGCAGACCATTACGATATCTCTTCCGATGAGCTGGCAGGAGGATGGTCATGCAGATGTGATCTTTTCCTTTGAGTTCAATAACCAGATGATCCCGGTGCATTATCCGCAGGAGAACTGGCATTCCGGCAGGCATACAATCCTCCTGTATTATCCGATCGAGGATGTTGTGCCGAACTATACGAATATCTTCAATGTCTATATGCGGTGCGTGGGCGGTACGGCTGCGGTGGATACCGGGATGTGTATTGCGTCCATTTCCGGCCAGAGCATGGGTGCTTCTGCGGCATGGGATGGCAGGATCGATATTGAAGAGTATGTTGACCTGTTCAGAATCGGCAATGGCAGTCAGAACGGACGGCTGCAGGTGAAGGCGTTCACGGAAGCGGATGAATGGGAGGTCAAGGAAACCATGAGACGGTACTATTCGGATGTGAAGAATGGCAGGACAGCCATTGGCGCTTTTGCAATGGTCGTAGATGTGCCGGGCAGTAACGCTTAAGGAGGCTTTTATGAAGAGATATACAGGAAATCTGGTCATTGAACTGGAAGACCAGAATACAGGAAATGTGGAGACGGTATCGGAAACCAACATGGTCACCAATGCCGTCAATGACATTCTGGGAGTAAATCCGATGGGTGTCATGTATAAGGCCGGCGGTCAGTATGATGATTCTCTGACCTGGAACGATGCGCTGCTTCCGATTTGCCCGAACATGATCGGAGGCATCCTGCTTTTTCCGGGTTCCATCACGGAGCAGGCGGATAACATTTATCTGCCGTCAACAAATTTGCCAGTGGCTTATGCTTCCAATGATGTCAATGCTACGGCGAATACGAAGAGGGGAAGCATGAACCTGACGGAGAGCATGAAGCTGACAGATGGTTACAAGTTCGTCTGGGAGTTTACGCCTTCGCAGGGAAACGGCACGATCACGGCGGTGGGCCTTACTTCCAAGCAGGGCGGAGCAAATGCTTACGGCTCTGAGGTGGCTGTGGATACTACGCTGCTTCAGATCAAGAAGGTCAGCCTGGATGACGGGGATGGTTTTATCAATGACCTGTTCCGGACAGTTACCGTGGATTTTGAGAATGCGAAGCTTTATTCCCTGGGATATGCGAGCAATACCGTAACAATCAAAAGATACCGGATCCCGGTGTTTGATATCGGCCTGAATGAGAAGCTGGATGATTCTACGTTGGTGCTGGAGGATACAACGGTCCTTCAGTGCAGCACCTTCCATTTCTACGGAAGCTATACGCCGTATGGAATCTTCATGGACGGTGGAGACGGGTACTGGTATGGCTTTGCCAATCAGGGAAATTCATCCGGAAATGCAACAGTGCTTTGGATCAAGATCAAGAAGAGCGATTACACCTTTACGGAAGGTCAGTGGACGCTTTCCAATGCCACGCTGATGACGATGGGAAGCTTCAAGGAAGGCTCCAGTTATCCTTCCGGGAACAGAAGTGCTGTGGTAAGAAACGGGTATTTGTATGTGCCGTCTTATGACAAGACCGGCGTGTATAAGATCAATATTTCCAACAGTACGGATGTGACGCTGATCAGTCTGGGATTTACTTCCGCCATGAGATGCATCGGGGAGACCGGAAGTACAGACTGCTGCCTGACCACCCTCAATGACATTATCGTGGCTTATGATTTTGAGATCGATGTGAATGATCATGTGATTCCGTTATTTGCCGGGGAGCATTGCGGGAATGTATCTACGCCGTTCTTCCAGTACAAGGAATATGTTTTCGCATGGGGCGGCGCTTATCTGAACCAGTACAGATATACATGGTTGCTGACTCCGTATCTGGCTACGATCTGCAATCTGAGTCAGGTAGTGGTGAAGAATGCAGATAAGACAATGAAGATCACGTATACGCTGACGGAGCAGACGGTGACGTAAGGGTTGGATAAATGAATAGGTGTTGTTAAGGCGGTTATCCCGATATGGGAGCCGCCTATTTTTATGCGAAGGAGGGCATGTGAAATGAAGGAGTTTTGGAATGTGATTCAGGCAATCTTTGCGGCGGTGGGCGGCTGGCTTGGTTATTTCCTGGGCGGAAATGACGGCCTGCTTTATGCGCTTCTGGCTTTTGTGGTGCTGGATTACATCACAGGGGTCATGTGCGCGGTGGCAGATAAGAAGCTGTCGAGCGCAGTGGGCTTCAAGGGGATCTGCAGGAAGGTTCTGATCTTTGCGCTGGTTGGCATCGGGCATCTGCTGGATACGCACATTTTCGGAGAAGCCGGTGTGCTCAGAACCGCGATCATTTTCTTCTATATCTCCAACGAAGGCCTGAGTCTTGTGGAGAATGCGGCGTATCTGGGACTTCCGATTCCAGGGAAACTTCATATAGTGCTGGAGCAGCTGCATGACAGAAGTGAGAAGGAAGATGATGGCAAGGATGGCGAGGATGGCAAGGATGGCAAAGACGAAAAGGAAGGTGAAGAATAATGACTTATACGAACAGTTCTATGGTGGTTTATAAGAAGCTTTCTCCGAACCATTCTGGCAAGAGGACGCACAGCATTGACCGGATCACGCCTCATTGTGTGGTCGGTCAGTGTACGGCGGAAGGCCTGGGAGAATGGTTTGAGAAGCAGTCCACGCAGGCATCCAGCAACTACGGCATTGATCGTGACGGCAGGGTGGCTTTGTACGTGGAAGAGAAGAATCGTTCCTGGTGTACTTCCAGCAATGCCAATGACCAGAGGGCAATCACGATCGAATGCGCTTCCGATACCACGGAGCCGTATGCTTTCAGGGATGTGGTGTATCAGACTCTGATCAAGCTCTGCATAGACATCTGCAAGCGCAACGGCAAGAACAAACTGATCTGGTTCGGGGATAAGGACAAAACGCTGAACTATTCTCCAAAGAGCGGGGAGATGATCCTGACGGTTCACAGGTGGTTTGCGAATAAGTCCTGTCCGGGTAACTGGATGTATGCGAGAATGGGAGATCTGGCTGAGAAGGTGACGAAGGCGCTGCAGGGTTCCGCTGATTCCGGTGGCGGTTCGGCTGCAAAGGGGACTCAGGCATCTGTCCTGAAGGACCTGTCTGAGTCAGATGCGATTAAGAAGGTCGGTGCGCTATTCACTGCGGATCAGAAGAAAAGCGGTATCCTGGCATCGGTATCGCTGGCTCAGTTCATTCTGGAATCTGGTTATGGGAAGAGTGAGCTTGCGCAGAATGCCAACAATATCTTCGGGATGAAGTGCAGCCAGTCCGGGAATACCTGGAGCGGGTCCAGTTGGGACGGCAAGAGCAAGTATACGAAGAAGACGCAGGAACAGAATCCTGACGGCAGTATGGTCACGATTACTGCAGACTTCAGAAAGTATCCTTGCATTGAGGATTCCATTGCTGACCATTCCGCTTATCTGCTTGGGGCAAAGAACGGTAGCAAGCTGAGATATGCAGGGCTGAAGGGATGCAAGGATTACAAGAAGGCTGTGCAGATCATAAAGGACGGCGGCTATGCGACAAGCCTGACCTATGTGGAGAAGCTTATCTCCATCATTGAGAGGTGGAACCTGACTCAGTATGATGTTAAGGACTCCGGCGGTGAGGTGATCCGCTGGTACCGTGTTAGAAAGTCATGGGCGGATGCCAAGAGCCAGAAGGGAGCTTATAAGATCCTGGACAACGCGAAGAAATGCGCGGATCAGAATCCGGGATATAAGGTGTTCGATGCGGATGGCAAGGTAGTGTATGCATCGAAGGCGGCGGAGTCTGCGGTGAAGGTGCCGTTTCTGGTGAAGGTCAGTATCTCTGATCTAAATATAAGGAAAGGACCGGGGACGGATTATGACAGGGTTCAGTTTATTCCAATCGGTGTGTATACGATCATGGAAGTGAGAACCGGACAAGGCTCTTCAGTCGGCTGGGGAAGACTGAAGAGCGGTGTCGGTTGGATTAGCCTTGATTATGCCAGAAAGCTTTAGATAACTTTTCTGTTGGGGAAGCGGATGATCTTATCATCGTCGTAAACGGTTTCGATTTCATCCGCTTCTACATCGATAACGACAGGATCCTGTGAAGGAATGTGCTGCGTAGGCTGGTCGTAAGGACCCTCAATCTTATCGATGATTGAATTTCCAAGTTTACGGAGACCGGAACGGAGAAGTGGCTCTCCGAATTCTTGCCAGGCTAAGCTGAGTAAATACATTCCCGCTTCATTTCTTCGTGCTCTTGCCTGCTCTTTACGAATAAGCTCAATGTTTGGCTTTTGGGTTACAACGGCGGGTGGCAGCGTCGGTTCTTTGTAAGGAACCGGGTTTTTGAACTGCGTCGCCAGCTTCCCGTTTTCACGAATGCCACCTGAGCTTAATTTCTGACCTTTCTTGGGCTCCGGCGCTTCAACGATATACTTTGCCATTTTTGTTTCCTCCTTGTTAGTTGTGTTGTTTCTTGTAGCTTTTGCCATGTCTGTTTACTCCTTCCTTTATGCGGCGATCAGCATGTGTGTTACACCTTGGTTACGAGGATCAGGGAACTGTTCATAGATATGATCGTTGCTGAAGTTCTGTGCAAGCATCTCCTTTATGGCGGTTCCGTGATTGTATCCGTGGATTATGACAAGCTGGAAGGCTGTTCGCACAATATTGATGATATTGTTGATGAACCGTCTTGCTTCGTAGCACTTCATGCCGTGTACGTCGGCGGTGATACGGATTTTTTCGCTGTGGCTTTCAGAAATCTTTATCCGGTTCATCTCACTTTGTGTTAGAACCATTCTCAATCTTGTGCGAATCATACGAGCCTCCTTTCATTTTTGTAAAATGCTCTTGCTTGTTCCGTGTCTTTATAGTACAATCCTTTTCACAGGAAGAAAAGAAAAATTCGTCTTTTTATAAGTCTTTTACAGATGATAAATAACAATAAAAAGATAAAAATATCTTTTTTGAAAGTGAGGGATTATTATGGCGATAAGAAACGATGATAATTTGACTCCGTTTGGACAGAAGCTTTTGGGGCTAATGTCGGAGAAAGATTGTGATACGCCAAAAGCTTTAGCGAAAAAACTGTTGGAGGCAAAGCTCGTTACAGTTAATACTAGAGGAAATGATGTATTCAAGAACAAAGATAATGCTGTAGGAAGCATCGAGAAGAAAATCCGTATCCACTTGCATGCAAAAGACGCAACATGTTTGCAGGGGGAATTTGTTAATGCCTATTGCAAGTATTTCGATTGTTCGGCTGACTTCTTATTTGGGTTTACTGACATTCGGACTCCTGATGTTCAGATTAGAAAAATATGCGAAATAACAGGATTGTCGGAAGAGGCGGTCAATTGCCTGCAAGAGAATAAGCAGGTAAATAATGATGATAATGTATTCTCATATTCATCCTGGTGGTCAGAACTGCTAAACGGAGATAGCTTTTATGCTATACCCATGTCATGGCTAGATTATGCTAGTAGAATTGTAGAAATATTAGATATTGATAAGCACATCGAAGCCGCAGAAAAAGCATCTTCAGAAGTTGAATTAGATTTAATAACAAAGCTGTTAGTAGATGATGACAATCATAAGTCGCTGCGAATCATTAGAAGGGAGAAAGAAGATTCTATTCTTGGCGCTCACCATAAAATGCTCTCTTGTATTGAACATTTTTTGAATCAGTATGCTGATCAATGGGCAGAACAGCAACACCCGAATTACGGAGAAATGTATTATAGAAGTGAACTTAACAAACGGAAAATACTAAAAGCTCATGAAAAGGACATATAACTATTCCTGGGCTGAGTGGCTGATTATGATATCTGCGCTGTAGGAGGATTAAGCACTGACGGTTGGTAGAGATTATCTCTGCTGGCCGTCTTTTTTTGTGCGTGAAAGGGTTTAAAACATGGGAAATTCTTTGACTGGGATGTGAAGGAAAAGCCACATCCCATGTGGGAGGATTCATTTTATTTGGTGTGTTCCTTCGAGATTTTGAAGGAGGTGCCGTATGTTGTTAACAGTTGAAGAGCTGAAAAGGTTGGAAGATATGGATATTCGCGATTTGAGACGAGAGGATCTGGATAATGCAGAGAATATTGTGATCGACAGACAGAAACCTGCCAATCAGCGCATGAGGGAGTTCCTGGAGAAGACAAAGAATCCCTATGCGGAAAATGTAGGGGAATACATCCTGCAGGTTACGTATTCCAGAACATCGGAGGAAACACTGGAGGATAAGATGATCCAGCTTGCGAAGCGAATGACAAGGATACCGCTTTGAGTTTTGGTATATGTTTTTCCTGTTTATTACATGGCATATTGTTCTGGTAAGACTAAATCAGCCTTTTGATTGCGGTCATATCCCGTAGGACGGATGCCTGGCTAAAATCATAAGGAGACTGAAGCCTTGAAAACGAAAGATTATTATAACGTGGCTGTCTATCTCAGGCTCTCCAAGGATGACGGGGAAGCTGGGAAGGCGGAGAGCAACAGCATTACATCGCAGAGGGATATCATCCGCAGCTTTATCAGGAAACAGGACAACATGGAGATCTTTGATTTTTATGTGGATGACGGATGGTCCGGAGCAAACTTTGACCGGCCGGCTTTCAAGCGGATGATGGGCGACATCGAGTCCGGCCATATCGACTGCGTGATCGTAAAAGATTTGTCGAGACTTGGAAGGGATTACATCGGTTCCAGCAGGCTGATACAAAAGACATTCCCGGAGCATGAAGTCCGGTTCATCGCGATCAACGATAATTATGATTCCCTGACAGCTGATTTCAATGAGGAATCGCTTGTGCTGCCGGTGAAGAATTTTATCAATGACGCATACTGCCGGGATATTTCCGTGAAGGTCAAGAGCCAGCAGAAGATGAAGCGTGAGAGCGGCCAGTACATCGGTGCTTTTGCCATGTACGGATACAGAAAGGATCCGGAGGATAAGAACCATCTTATTATCGACAAGTATGCTGCCGGTATCATCGAGAGCATCTTCGAGTGGAAGGTTGACGGATACAGCTTTGAAGCTATCGCTGACAGGCTGAACGGCATGGGTGTTCTGTCGCCTATGGAGTATAAGCGGTCAAATGGCGAGAAGTTTACCACAGGTTTCCGGACAAAGAAGCGGAGCAAGTGGTCGGCGCAGGCAGTGAGACGAATCCTGATGGATGAGACTTATATCGGTACCCTGGTACAGGGAAAGTCCGAGCGTGTGAATTATAAAGTGAAGAAATCGGTCGTGAAGCCTGCGGAAGAATGGGTGCGGGTGCCGAACGCTCATGAAGCGATCATATCCAAAGACCTGTTCGAGGTTGTGCAGCAGCTTTTGAAAACGGACTGCCGGTCCGCAAGCGGGAAGAATACATCCCATCTGTATTCTGGGCTTCTGTTCTGCGGGGACTGCGGAGAGCAGATGACAAGGCGTGTGAACCGGTACAAGGAACAGACGAAGGTTTACTTTATCTGCTCCAACTATAACAAGAATAAGAAGTGCAGTAGGCACAGCATTCTGCAGGATGACCTGGATAAACTGGTTCTGTACGGCATCAAGAGCCGCGTGGAACTGATCCTTGATCAGATTGCCGTAATCTCCAAGGTAAAAGATCTGGATATGCGCTATGACGATATTGTGGCGTTTGATAAAGAGATCGTTGACCTGAAGGCGGAACAAGAGAAGTATAAGAAGCTTCGGGCTGCCCTGTATGAAGATTATAAGAAGGGCATCATCGGTGAGGAAGATTTCAAGACCTTTTCCGCAATCTATGAGGAAAAGTATGCCGCCATTGAGTCTGATCTGGAAAAACAGATGCAGAATCTGAAGGAGCTTTTTAAGAACGGACTGGAAGCCGGGATGAAGCTGGAACAGTACAAAGATGTCCTGCAGGTGGAATCTTTGAACCGCACGACACTGGTCCATCTGGTCGAGAAGATCTATGTGTATGACGATAAGCGGGTGCATGTAGTGCTCCGTCACCAGAACCAGTTCATCAAGGTGGCGATGCTCTCTGACTTCCTGAAGCACAGTGAAGCGGAAGGAAAGGGGAAGTAAATGGCAAGAACATCTAAGAAGAGACAGGCAGCGGTGCCTGTAAAGAAGGATAAGATTTATTCTGTCGGCATTTACGCCAGACTGTCGGTGGATGGCACGGACAGGAAGAATGAATCCATAGACAATCAGCTGGAGCTTTGCCGGGAGTATGTCCGGTCGCATGAGGATATGGAAGTTTTCGACTGCTACAGCGATCTGGGCAAGACCGGCACGAACTTCCAAAGGGATGATTTTGAACGGTTGATGGCGGATGTCAGAATGCGGAAAGTGGACTGCATCGTGGTAAAAGACCTGTCGAGATTTGGCAGGAACCATTTGGAAATGGGGAATTATCTGGGAAAGATTTTTCCGTTTCTCGGAGTAAGGTTTATTGCCGTCAATGATAATTTCGACAACATGGATGGGGATCCGGAAACACTGGGAGTGCAGCTGAAGAATCTTGTCAATGAACTGTACGCAAAGGATATCGCGGTGAAGATCCGGAGTTCCAGAGTGAAGCAGTTTGAGAGGGGAAGCTTCTCAGGATGTCATCCGGTCTATGGATATGATGTCATGAAGGAAGGGAACCGCAGGGTACTTGTTGTCAATGAAGAAGCGGCGGTAGTTGTCAGGGAACTGTTTGACCGGTTCCTGCGCGGCGAGGGTTATGTGGAGATGATCGAGTGGCTTTATGCCGAGAAGATCCACAGACCGAGTGATTACAGGAAATATGGCCATGTGCATCAGAGGGATGGCGAAGAACTGCACAACTGGCATAAGGCAACGCTGAACCAGATTCTGAATAACTGTGCGTATATCGGGTGGCTGATCTGTGAACAGAAGGATGGAGAGCGCGTCACTGGAAGGACCAGCACGAAGGTTCTGACCGGGGAACTGAAAGTGCGTGAGAATAACCACGAGCCGATCATTTCAGAAGAGGTATTTCAGGAAGTGGCCAGGCAGTTCGAGGCGAGATCGCAGAAATTCTCTTCCGGCTCATCCAGGAACCTGCCGATGGAAGAGGATATCTATAAGGATCTAATCTATTGCGGATTGTGCGGAAGCAAGTTTACAAGGGAGTGCGGTCTTACCAATCGTTCCGGCGGAAAAGTCAGGAACTATCAGTACAGGTGTGTGAACAAAGAGACCATAGATGACCGTAAATGTGATAATGACAGGATTTCGCTGATCATACTGAACCGGTTGGTGGAAGAAGCGTTGGAGAAAGAGTTTTCCCTTACATCCATGAAGCATAAGGATCTGGTTACTGCAAGCAAAAGGCAGGCTGAGAACGAGAAGAAAAAGCTGGAGAAGGAGATATCGGAGATTTCCTATAAGATTGAAGAACTGAAGAAATCCGGCAGTGAGGATTATATCCGGTATCGGTCAGGGGAGATGACCGAGCAGGCCATGACGGAAGCTGCAGAGAAGCGAAAGAAGGAGATCCGCAGAATGCAGGACAGGCAGAAGGTTCTGGAAAGAAGGCTGGCTGAGATTGATGGCAAGACTGAGAAACGGAACCATTATCTGCGGACATTGATGAAGTGCAGGAAGGGAACACCTTTGACGGCTGAAGTGCTTCATGCTCTGATCGAGAAGATTGAGGTATTCAAAGATAAGAGGGTGAAGGTGCATTTCATCTATTCCGGCAAAGAGATCATGGATCTGGAAGGCGGTGGCAGGTCATGAATATAGCGATCTATATGAGGCTTTCCAAAGAGGATGAGTTCAGCCATGAGGAAAGCAATAGTATAACGATGCAGCGGCTTCTGCTCCGGGACTATGTCCGGGAGCATTTTCCGCAGGCAAAAGTTTTGGAGTTCGCGGATGACGGATATTCCGGCACGAACTTTGACCGTCCGGGCGTGCAGGCACTTCTGGACGGTGTGAAGAATGCGGAGATCAACTGCATTATCGTGAAGGACTTTTCGCGGTTCGCAAGAGATTATATTGAACTGGGTTCCTATCTGGAACAGATTTTTCCGTTCATGGGTGTGCGGTTCATCTCAATCAACGATAAGTATGACGGTGATCAGTATTCCGGCAATGTGGCGGATATCGATGTGAATTTCAAGAATCTGCTTTATGACCTGTACAGTAAGGATCTGTCCTTAAAGATAAAAGCGTCTGTGAGGGCTGTTAAGGAGCAGGGGAAAGCGGTGTGTTCTACGCCGCCGTTCGGTTATACAAAGGATCCGGACGACAGGCATAAGTTCATAATTGCCGAGGATGAAGCGGTGGTTGTCAGGCGGCTGTTTAAGATGTATGCGGATGGAATGTCCACGGTGGAGATTGCAAGGATCTTTAATGAGGAAGGGGTCAAGCCTCCTTCTCAGGTTTGGCATGAGAAGGGAATCCGAAAAGCTGAGCCGAAGGGCGGAACTTTTGTCTGGCAGCATTCCGGGATGCTCCGTATGCTGAAGAACAGGACGTATGTTGGTGATCTGGTTCAAGGTGTTACTGAATGCAAGAAAATCAGGGATGACCGGCGCGTGACGGATCCGGAGAAATGGATCATCTCAGAGAACCACCATGAGTCAATCATCGATCGGGAGACTTTCGATAAAGTGCAGGAGCGGTTCCAAAAGAGCGGCAGGAAGTGGAAACGAAGAGATCATCATGTGCTTGTGGGAAGAGTGACCTGCGGATGCTGTGGTCATAATCTGCGGCACAGTACAGGCGTTGGTCAGCCGTATTACTGGTGTCCTGGTCTGAATATCTACCATATGGACGGATGCGTGAAGCGGATCGAGGATTTCTATCTGGAAGAAGTGCTCCTGTTCCAGATCCAGCAGCATATCATGGAACTGGGAGAGTCAGATAAGCTTCTGTAGGCTGAAAAGGAAGCGGCGGCAGCAGAAGCCGAGACTTTAAGGAGGAAATGCCGGGATGCGGAAAGGGCGATAGACAAGGCGAAGGCTCAGAGGATGGCGGAGTTTGAAGCCTACGCCCTGGGACAGAAGAAAAGCTATGATGCTTCTATCGATGAGGTGGAGGCGCTTAGGAAGAAGCATGAGGCGCTGATGGAGCAGCTGTCAGAAGCAGAGGATAAGATCAGGAAACTGAACCGGATGAAGGTACATGAGAGTTTTGCGGTTACGAAGTTGACGGACGAACTTCTGGATGAATACGTGGAGAGTATTGAGGTTCATCCAGAAAATGAGGTCAAGATCAGCTGGAAGTAAATAATGTGAGCTAGGGGCTTGTCAAAGATGGCAGGCCTCTTTTTTGCTTGAAAAATCCCTAAAATATGGTATGCTATAAATTGTACAAATAAGATAATTTTGGATTTGGTCAGGGAGTCAGATCATGGTCAGAAATAATATAGAAGTAGATGTTAAGGTAAAGTGCATAGAGCAGGGAAAGACGCAGGCGAAGCTGGCGGAAGAGATTGATACCACCAAGACCTATGTGAACCGCGTGATCAAGAAGAATGAGAGCGTGGTCAATAATACCTTCGTCAAGATGATGGAGGCACTGGGGTATGATATCGAACTGCATTATGTGAAGAGGGATGAACAAGTGAATCTCTTGAAATCAAGGGATGAATGAATTCGTTTCTGTTCAGTAACCATTCATTATATTACAAAGGATTATGTTTGACATAAATGTGTAGTGAGGCATTAAGACAATTTAGAGAACTAATAAGAAATGACAATAGGTGGCCGTCTAGATCGAGAAAATTTGATAATGAAAGAAGAAATCTTGTATTCTGGTTTGTGGACAATTGTCCATCAAATGAAGGTCCGGCCAATGCAAGAGGGTTCGATGATTATGGAATCAGTCATCCTTCGGATTACAAGAGGTTAAAGAATCGAATACTTGCTGCTGTGAATGTGGAAAAAGGTACCACTTACAAGTATTGTAAAAGTGGAGAGATGGAGAATCTTATTGATGACATTTTAGATTTGTATAATAAAAGACATAAGGCAGTTATCTTTTTTTCAAAAGGGAAAAATGAAGAAATGGATTCTCTCTACATAAGAATACGCAATTCATTTGCCCACGGTAACTATTATAAAGTTGGTGGTTATTACATATTATGGAATGAAACTGGTTCCGATTCAAAGCCAAAGAAGTTGGGGGCTTTTATGATGTTAAAATATGATCATCTTAGAGCCATATACGGGGCTTTAAAACAACAGTAAATGCAGCGAAAGATGATTTCACTTATATAACACCAGATTGCTGATTTTATGGCACTTGTCGGACACGCACCGTCCGATTTTGGGGGTGATTTAGCGAGAAATCCTTGTTTTATGGGAAAAAGTTTTTCAAAAAGTTTGTGTCACAGGGTTGACATTATCGGGCTCTGGAAAAACCATGAGCATAGTGACACCGATCGTTCCATGGACGGACTGGTTAATATCTTCCTCACTCAAACCATGAACGAACTCTGCAGGGTTGCGGACAGGGAGTGTAAAAATAACTGCCTGCCGGTACCTGTCAGATTTATCCTTGATGACTTTGCAACCAACTGCAAAATCGAGGAGTTCCCGAGAATGATCGCCTCCATCCGTTCAAGAGGCATTTCCACGATGCTAATGATCCAGGCCGAGCCACAGCTCACGGAGAATTATGGTTACGATGGTAAAACGATAATCGGTAACTGCGATACCTATGTCTATCTGGGCGGAAATGACATCGAAACCGCAAAGGCTGTTGCCGAACGATGCGATATGCCGGTCAAAAAGATTTTAAACATGCCGGTTGGAACGAACTGGATCTTCAGAAGAGGACAAAGCCCTGTGAACGGGATTAACTTTGATCCGGATACATTTGAAAAGAACATAATACATTCAGAAACAGAAAGATAAAAACGTAAAAGATCAGTCGGTGGACCACCAACCCCGTCCCCCCTGGCCCACCGACTGATCTTTTACATAAAAACTATTTCAATCGTCGAAAAGGAACCCTGAAGGGTTATTTTTTTAATAAAATGGAATAGTGTAGCAGATATGGTATGATACAAGGGCGTTGACATACATGTTGACTGTGCAATGGTGTATTTCTGCTGTGCGAAGCAGCAAAACAACTGACAATAGATGTGGAACCTATACATGAGATGGAAAAGGTTCTGTTTGCTGCAGATGAACTTACAGGACTTATCTGGGCTGCGGCACTTATGAGACCATCAAAGAGCACAAAGGATATGGAATTAAAGTCCCTGAAAAAGAAGTATAAGAGCAAGGGGTTTGCCGCCGGCTGTACTGTTTCAAAAGAGGACGAAGAAAATAGAAAATTACGTATCAATTCTATGGAAAAAATATTTACTCGTATTTATAATAAAAAACAAATACGTTTATCTACTAATTATTCATAGGAGGAAACGAGTATGGAAAACGAAGAAGTAAAGGTAGTTGATCAGCCAAAGACAGAAGAAAAGCCGGCAGAAGAAAAGAAGGTTGAAGCACCTGCAAAGGCAGCTCCTAAGAAGAGAGGACCTAAAGCAAAGAGTGCTGCTAAGAAGCCGGTAAAGAAAACTGCAGCGAAGAAGGAAGCAGCTGCAGAAGTAAAGAAAGATGATGTTAAGGCTCCTGCTAAGAGAGGTCCTAAGAAGGCTGCAAAGACAACTGCTAAGAAAGCAACAAAAGCACCTGCAAAGGCTGCTCCAGCAACAAAGTTTGATTTCGCTAAAACAACTTTTGAGTATGATGGTAAGAAGTTTACTGCAGAAAGCATTAATGCAAAAGTTTTAGAGTATCTCAATAAGCATCCCTATATTAGCGCTGAAAAAATCGAGACATTCGTCAATATCGGTGAAAAACGAATCTACTTCACTGTAGACGGGTTCGGGAATGCCGACTTTACAATCGACTTATAAGAATGACAGTTCTAAAACCAAAAATAATTTTTGAAGAAAAATCCGAAATAAAAACCAATTAAATTTTTTTGAGGAAAAATCTGAAAAATGAAGAAAGCCCCATCTTGCTCAAATAGCATTGAAATATGGGAACAGGTCTCTAATCGTTTGATTAGAGACCTGTTTTGTAAATAACTACTTTGGATTCCGCTGAGTATAGTAATCAATAAAATGGTTTAGTTTACACCTTTGCCCTTTGGCATACATATCGTTTAGCTCAAACATGTATGGGGTATAAGTCTATCAAAGAATCTGCACAACAGGAAGCATAATAAAATTATCAAAAAAAGAATTTATGTATTCGATAAGGCATGACGATGGACATATATATTTACATTATTTTGAAGTTTACTTTTATAAAAAGAGGAGATAGCAATGGGAAAGTCAAAGGTATTTTTTACAGATTTCAGAACAAAGATAGGTGTTAGTCAATGTGAAAAATTAAAAAAGCTTATTCGTAAGGCTGGTATAAAAGATATCGATTTTGAGGGTAAGTTTACAGCTATAAAGATGCATTTTGGAGAGTTGGGAAACTGTGCTTATATCAGGCCAAACTATGTGCGTGCAGTGGTAGATATTGTCAAAGAGTTGGGTGGAGTACCTTTTTTAACTGATAGTAATACACTGTATCCGGGAAGTCGAAATAATGCAGTAAGGCACCTTGAATGTGCTGAAATGAATGGGTTCAATTCTGTCACAACAGGCTGCCACGTTATCATCGGAGATGGACTTAAGGGAACAGACGAAGTAGAGGTAACTGTTCCGAATGGAGAGTATTGTAATACAGCACTTATTGGCAAGGCAGTTATGGATGCAGATGTGTTCATTTCTCTTTCACATTTCAAAGGGCATGAAGACGTTGGATTTGGCGGTGCACTCAAGAACATAGGAATGGGATGCGGAAGCCGTGCAGGGAAAATGCATATGCACAGTGAAGGAACACCGGAAGTAGATCAGGAGATGTGTCGTGGATGTAAGCAGTGTACAAAGGTATGTGGCAGCAATGCTATTTCCTATGGCCCGGATCGTAAGGCGTATATAGAACCAAATCTATGTAAAGGGTGCGGAAGGTGTATCACAGCCTGCAATTTTGATGCCATAGACAGCATATACGATACAGCCAATGAAATTCTGTGCTGTAAGATAGCAGAGTATACACAGGCAGTATGCTATGGTCGTCCTTGTTTCCATATAAGTCTTATCATGGATGTTTCTCCAAATTGTGACTGCCACGACGAAAATGATGCGCCTATATTACCGAATATTGGCATGTTGGCATCTTTTGATCCGGTGGCATTGGATCAGGCTTGTGCAGATCTGTGTTTAAAGGCAACACCTATACGTAACAGTCAGTTAGGAGATAATCTGGCAAATCCAAAGTTGGAGCATCATCATGATCATTTCAAGGATAACAACCCTAATATCCGTTGGAAAGAAGCACTTGAACATGGGGAGAAGATAGGTCTTGGATCAAGAGATTATGAGCTGTGTGTTGTTAAATAAACATATTATGATGTAGAACTTTGCACACGGATCTGTGCGTTCGCGCTAATCAGTAAGTGGCAAATACTTTTGACACCTACATAACATTATGAGAGGGAAAATTATTTAAAATGGATTTTGAATCAGAAGATCGACTCATTAGGCACAGTAGTTATCGATATATATTTCCACCAATGATAGGGATGGTTTTTGCACAAATGGCGCCTGTTGTAGATGGAATTGTTGCTTCCGGAGGTATAGGAGAAGATGCGTTATCTGCAATTGGTATAGTTGGACCTTTTGTATACGTACTCAATATTATATGTGCGCTTTTTGGCATCGGATGTGGTGTGCTTATTTCGCGTTGTTCAGGAACTGGTGAAAAAGCTAAGGCGGCCAGGATATTTACCAGAACTATTATTTATATTATTACCTTGACGATATTGATATCAGTTTTAGGTATTGTTTTTATAGATCAGCTGTTGATGATTTTTTCTGCCACACCAGAAAATTTTTCTTATGCCAAAGAGTATTTTCTTGTTATTTTGGCAGGAAGTGTATTTACAGTAATTAATTTCGTAGGAGATTATATTCTTGCCAATGACAACAACGAAAATCTTGCTGTTGCCGGGGATATTACCGGTGCTGTGGTAAATATGATAATCGATTATGTTGGTATATTTGTATTGCATCAGGGTATATGGATAGTTGGATTTGGAACTGTGGCCGGTTCTTTTGTGTGCATGTTGGTTTATTTGCTTCATTTTACTAAGAAAGACAGACTATGTCGTTTGGTTAAGCCGGAATGTAAAGATGGTGATCCGAATATTTACGATATATTAAAAGCCGGGGCTGCAGAGGCAATAATGTATTTAGGATTTGCTGTTCAACTTGCGGTACAGAACTTCATTCTTCGGGATGATGGTGGAACAAGTGGACTTGGCAATTCCGCTATAATTGAGAATCTATCATTGATATTCACAATTGTTATTGCTGGTTGTACTGATGCTATCTTCCCGATGGCTTCGGCATATCATGGGGAGCAGAACAAAAGTGGTATGTTGATGGTGAAGAGAAATCTAACAAAGACCGGATTCCTGCTTTTGATGATTCCAGTCAGTATACTTATGATTTTTCCGCAACTTACTATCATACCTTACAGAATAGATGATCCGGTTATGTTAAGAACGCTTCCATCTGCAATTCGTCTGGTCAGTATCAATCAACTTGTTATTTTTATTTGCACTCTTTTCATTGATTATCTTTCTGCTACAGAACAGGAAGGTAAGGCCAATATTGCTTTTTTGGTACAATTCATCATAAATATTCCTTTGATAGTTATACTTAACAATTGGACGCATATGAATTCTCCATGGTATGCATCCATTATAGCTCAGTTCGCGGTACTCATTTATTTGTGTTTTTTCTGTGGTGATCTTCCTAAAGGAATGCGATATTACCAAAAGGAAAATTTACAGCTACTAAAAGGTGGTTATCTGACGCAGAGTTTTGTATCGGATTTTTCAAAAGAAGCTGAAAAGATAATCAGTGTTCGCCAAATTGAGATATTAAAAAAGGAAATGATAGCTCCGCTTATGCAGGTGTTGTCAGAAGAGAAAGTACGTCAATGTAGCTTTAGTATTCTTAAGCGCGATGACGATAAAATGGCGGTTAATCTTCATTATGAGTCAAAGAAAGATTTACTCGAAAATCTTCCTGAGATTGAATTGGATGACGATGATGAAGACGACAAAGATGAAGAAGTGCCGGTTGATACATGTATCAGATCAGAATTTCTTGGTATGAGAAGGCTGATGATCATTCTCAGCGATAAGTAGTAATAGGATATTTAAAAGAAGTATAGATAAAAACAACTATATTTAAGAGGGGAAGTAATGAGTTTTATATTAAATGAAAAGCATAAAATGATTGAAAATGACTCTTTTGTGTTAGATGTGGGTATAGAGGAGATAAGAAAATGGTGCAATGATAATGGGGTGAATCCGGAAGAATTTTTAGGTACTTCTTTTGGTGTAGCCCTACAGGCTTTTAACTGTTTGGAGTATGCGACATTTAACGTTATAAAAACAGACAGTGATGGATACTATGATAAAGTACAGCAGATCACCTTTGAAGTAAGTGTCGAAAAAAGAATTAAGGAGATAATTGAAGGGCTGAAGATTCATGATGTTGTTGAAAATGAGTCGGATGTACTTTATGTGTATCAAGGTGAAAACTATCAACAGGATATAAAACATTGTTCGAGGGACAAAAAAGATGCTTCAGAAAACCTTTTCGGAATCTCACAGGCATATATCATAGGTATTGAAGAAGATAAGATCATAATTAAGTCAGAGTGGGATTCTGTCAGATCAAGCAGCTATATCATAAACAGGTTTGTGAAGATGTATGATAGGATTCTTTTAGAACTGACTCGGAAAGAAACAATAGGAGATATCGAACTTGTTTCTGAAGAGGATAAAAAAGACATTCTCACTCTTCATGATACAGAGTTCACTGTTACAGAAAAGCCGGCATACAGACTGCTTCAGGACAGTGCCGAAAAGAATCCTGATAAGGTTGCCCTTGTTGCAGTTGACAGAACTCTTACCTACAGGGAGCTCAACGAAGAGGCCAATGCTGTAGGTCATGCGCTCATCGCAGAGGCACGAAAGGTTCGGACTGGTTTAATCGCTGATTCTGGTCATGGACCAGATGTAACTTTTGTTGGAAGTTTAGTACATGATACAAGCTGTGTGCCAGGCGAAAGTGCTGTGACCGGTGCAAGGTGTGGTGGTTTATCGACCGGAACAGGTGATGGGTCAGAAGGTTCATATGGTCTCGCACCTGATACAATTGTGGCAGTCATGGCAGACAGGGACAGCTATGCCTATGTGATGCGTGACGGTGTACTAAAAGCCGGAGGAGCATTTTTACCAATCGACCCAGAGTATCCGGAGGAGAGAATCAGATTCATCCTTGAGGACTCA
>NZ_AUJX01000030.1 GCF_000424445.1 Oribacterium sp. NK2B42 | reverse complement strand
TTCTGTTTTTAGGATAGTATTCTCTTTTCAATGTTCATTCGGGGCTAATCCCCTTGTTATATGGTCAAAATCCGGTTGGATTCCGAAAGGCTATCCATCGACTGAATTGTCACCCATTTTTGTACGTTCAGCTGTTATGGATTTTACAGCTACAGCGATTTGTATTTAAAAGGAAGCATGCCGGCTCATTTTTTATTTATCGTGCTTACATCTCAAAGCCCCCGAATTCATTGATTACGGCTCGGGAGGTTTTGTTGAAATAAACATTGGTACCGATATGTGTATCGGATATAAGGGAGTTTTTGATCATAAGGTAAATAAAATAGCGTTCTGCTTCTGAAAGCCGTCTGTCCTTTAGGTAAAAGACTCCGTTGAAGGTCTGCACCGGCGGCCAGGTGGAAAAGTAGACTCTTCCCTCGTGAGCTCTGCAGAAGGATCGGGGGAGAAATCCGACGCCCACACCGGTCTTAAGCATTTCATTCATCATAAGGGCATTGTTGCTTCGCTGTACAACTGTGGGAGTGAAGTTATTTCTTGCCATATATTCTTCTACTATTTTCGAGTTTGTTGTACTTGATCCCCACATAACAAAAGGGGCATCTGAAAATTCTTTAATGTTTATGGTCGGAAAATAGTTCCCTGAGTCATCGCTTTTTGAAGCTGCGGGATGAGAAAGGGGAACCGCCAGACACATTTGCTCATAGGCTACGGAGGCAAATGTAAAATCCTTTTCATCAGAGGGGGTTATCGTTCCGATCACCAAATCTACTTCTGATTTCTTAACAGCCTCTTTGAGTTCATACATATATCCTTCTTTTGTCTGAATCTGTATAAATGGAAATCTTTCAGAAAAAGCAGGATAGATATTACTGAAAAACCGGGAACCTCTGAAAGGTGTAATCCCTATGGTGATGGTACTGGATGGTACCATAGAAAGCTGAGCAATGGAAGCATAGGTACGTTGCTTAATGTTTATGATATTTCTGCAAGTCTTAAGATATATTTTTCCGGCATCCGTAGGTATCAGAGATTTACGGCTTTTCATGAAAAGCTGATGCCCTAAACCGGCTTCGGTATTTGCCAGAAATTTCGAAAGTGCAGGCTGGGAGATACCAAGCTGTTTGGCTGCCTTTGAAAGTGATTTACATTCTTCTATTGTTACAAGGTAGGTACATGCCTTTATATTCATGCTATCATTCTCCTCATCTATTAATGTTGCCATATATCTATAACTTTTACTAATAAATCGGATAACTATTTCAAGATTGATACATTTTTTATAAATCCCTATAATCAAACCATATTAAGAAAGGTCGCAAGACAAATCAAAAAGATTTATGTATTTCTGCATAAGTATACCCTGATTTTTGAAAATTATAAACCCGAAAAATTTTTATTGATTTAAAAGAGGGAGGCCTGTTCAAAAATAACCTGTACTAATGAGAAATACAGTCTGTTAGGAGGATTTATGAAAAAGAAGTTTATGGCAACAGTAATCACAGCGGCAATGGCACTTAGCATGCTTACAGGCTGCGGATCTTCATCAAACACAGCTGCAACAATAGCTGCAGCAAAGCCGGCTGAAACAACAGCAGCAAAGCAGGAAGCAGGAAGTGAAACAACTGCCGCAGCTGCCGATACAGGATCAGCAGGAGCAGTAGATGTAAGCTCAGTATGGCCTGACGGAACCACAGTTTATGTAGATGTTCCTGCAAAGGCAGGCGGCGGAACCGACCTTTACACACGTTATCTTACACAGGCACTTACAGAGGTTTGTCCTAATGTTAACTTCGTAGTTACTAACTATGATACTGAAGAAGTTGGTATGCAGCATGCCAAGAATGCTCAGGCTGATGGAACAACACTTCTTACCTGCCATGGCGGTGCTGTTATCAAGTTCCTGACCGGCGCTTCAGGCGTTTCCGTAAAGGATGATATGAGAGCAGTAGGACTTCTCAATCAGGGTGGTCCACAGGCTATCATTACAAATCCCGGTGCACCTTACACAAACTTCACAGAACTTGCTGAGTATATCAAGGCTCATCCGGGCGAGCTTACTGTAGGATGCTCACTTGGCGGAACAACACAGATCCTTTTCACTTCATTTATGGATGCACTTGTCGGTGATGCTTCACTTGTAAACTACGTACAGTGCTCATCAGAGGCTGACAAGCTTACAAACGTAGCTTCAAATGCAATCAACATTGCAAACTGCTCAATTCCTAATGCTCAGGATTATGACGCTGACGGAAAGCTTACTGTTCTCGGAACCCTCGGACCTAAAGCTTCTACACTTGAGTCCATGAGCAAGCTCCTTGGTTCAGAGCTTGATGCCAAGTTTGCTTCAACAGTAGAGCAGGGTGTAGAAACAACATGGGATTCCAACTACTATATCCTTGCACCTGCAGGTGTCTCAGATGAAGCTGCTGAGGCTATCAACCAGGCTATCGTAAAGGCAGAAGAGCAGACTTCCTATGTTGACGGCATGAACAAGATGGCAACCTTTGCAGAGCCTACAAATCTTGCTGATTCACAGAAGGGTCTCGATGATGAGTGGTCAAATCTTGATGCTCTTGTAACATCAATGGGTCTCAAGAAATAATAAATTTTTTCATATTTTTTCAGAGCCCGGTATGTTGATGCTGCCGGGCTCATCCTCTCTAAAAATCATCTCTAAATAAAACATTTAAAGGAGCAACCTTTTATGAAAAAACTTAACCGTACATATGTGATGGGGATTTTCATGGTTCTGTTTTCAGCATGGATAGCATTTGAAAGTACCCATATCCCCGAGCTGCTTGTTTCAAATGAGCCGGGACCGAGACTTTTCCCTTTTATCTCTGCCATAGGCATAGCAGTATTTGCAATTCTTTCAATGGTATTCGACGGTAAGAAAGATGAAAACAAAGAGTATCTCGATAAGGCAGGTTACACACGCCTTGCAATCATTATAGCCGAATGTCTCCTGTTTGCTTTTCTCATGAACTTCATTGGCTTCTGGATCACTTCCATGGCAGGACTGTTTATGTTTATCTTCACGCTAAAGGGTGAGAAGAAATTCAATGTAGTATTTTGCATTATTTTCTGCATGCTTCTGGGAAGCATTTGCTATTTCGGATTTACAAAGGGCTTCAACATCCCACTTCCGAAGGGAACACTTTGGAGCAGTCTTGGGATCAAGATGATCTGATGTTACGATTTTTGATCAGATAGTACATGTATACCATAAGCCTCTGATGAATTCTGAAAGAGACTTGATGTGTAGTAATAAAAGCTAATGTATAGACATTTGCATTTCGGTAATAGAAAGCAGATAAACAAAAAATAGGAGAAATAAAATGGCAGATTATATGACAGCGCTTTTGACACTGCTTCAGCCCATGAATTTCATAATGATGTACTTATGTACGCTGGTGGGTGCAGTTCTCGGTGCCATCCCCGGACTTTCCGGAGGACTGGGTATCACACTTATACTTCCTTTGACATTTGCAATGAGCACTGAGCTCAGCTTCTCAATGCTTGTCGGTATGTATGTCGGTGGTGTTTCGGGTTCCTTTATCGCAGCGGTTCTAGTTGGAATTCCCGGTTCGGCTGCATCCATCGCAACCTGTTACGACGGTTATCCCATGACTAAAAAAGGAAAGGCTGCAAAGGCACTTTCCATCGGTATCACAGGTTCCTTCATCGGTACTTTCATTTCCATCATCGTTGCTACACTTTGCTCCACATATATTGCGGAGATAGCATTAAAACTGGGACCATGGGAGTATTTCAGCCTATGCCTCATGGCCATAACCATGGTTGTTGGACTTTCAAACGGTTCTGTTTTCAAGGGAATGACAGCAGCTTTCCTTGGTCTCTGGCTTGCCTGCGTCGGAACTGATTCCGTAACAAATCAGATGAGATTTACATTTAACAACTATAACCTTTTCGGTGGTATCAATGTTGTCTGCCTTCTCATGGGAACCTTCGCCCTTCAGCAGGTGGCTACAAGCTATGCTAAGGGCAACCAGGAGATGCCCAAGGTAGACGAGGGCGCTCTCGGCGGAATCGGACTTACACTTAAGGACCTTACAGATAACATTAAGGTAATTGTCGTTTCACTGTTCATCGGTCTATGGATCGGATTCCTTCCGGGCATGGGTTCAGGTATTTCTAACATCCTTGCATACGGTCAGGCTAAGAAAATGTCAAAGCATCCGGAGCTTTTCGGAACTGGTGTGGATGAGGGTGTATGGGCCACAGAGGTATCAAACAATGCCGGCGTCGGCGGTGCTATCATTCCTATGATATCTCTTGGTATCCCGGGAGATGCTACAACCGTACTTCTCATGTCTGCTATGACCATCCATGGACTTCAGCCGGGACCTATGTTCATAAGAACAAACCCTGTACTTGCAGATCTTATCTTCGCAACAGTACTTGTTTCTGCAATCCTTATTTTTGTAACTGAGCTCCTTACAAAGAAATATTTCCCTCTGCTCCTTAAGGCACCATATCACTACCTTTACAGTGCTATCCTTATGATCGCATTCATGGGAGCATTTTCATCAACAACCTCCATGTTCTCGGTTTATCTGGTACTTTTCTTCGGACTGGTTGGTATAGTGATGGATTACTTTGGACTTCCCATGACTCCGCTTATGCTTGCATTTATCCTGGGCGGAAAGATCGAGAGCTACTTCAGAATGGGTGTTTCATACGGAAAGGGAGACTATTCACTTTTCTTCACAAGACCTATTTCACTTATCTTTATTCTTATAACTGTTTACAGCTTGTTTGGACCTATGATCCAGAAAGCATTAAAAAAACAACGCAAGCAAGCTGGCTAAGGCAGCGTAAAGGATAAAAGGATGTCAGATTAATCTGAATTTTATAATCGGAATGCCTCATGTAGCACTTGTAGCGCATTATATAGATATATAGACAAATGAATTTAAAGCACTTAAATCTGTCAAATCATTAATCAAGACCATTTAATTCTCGAATGATGAGTTGTAATACAGGCATGAAGCTTTCCGACATAGTGAAATCAAGGAGTAGATCAAATGATCAGTGAAGAAAGAAAAGCTGTGCTGCTTGAGGCATTGAGAGGCCACAGCGTTGCAAAAGAAAACATTACCGAAGAATATAAAAAGAATCTTCTCCTGTGCGACAGGGAAGAATTTACAATCGAAACCGCAGGCGGACCTCTGAAGCTTTATGTATTCAAAGCTAAGAACAGAACAGAAAACTGTCCGGTTCATATCAATATCCATGGCGGAGGATTTGTAAGACCACATGTAATAAGAGATGAAGTATGGTCCTGCAAGGTGGCAGATGCATTAAAGGGAATAGCTGTAGATCTTGACTACAGTCTGGCGCCGGAATATCCATATCCAACTGCTGTTAATCAGTGCTATGATGCCACAAAATGGGTATTCTCAAAGGCAGAAGAGTGGAAGGCTGACAAAGAGCAGATTTCCATCGGAGGCTACAGTGCCGGAGCAAATCTGGCTGCGGTGGTTTCCATTAAGTCAAATGAAACAAAGGATTTCAAACTTTGTTACCAGGTACTTGGATATGGCTGTTTTGACATGGTGACAGACCCTGCTGACAAGCCGGATGCAGACAAAAACCTTATTCCTGCCGAAAGAGGAAGGATGTTCAACGAGTGCTACACGGAGAATGATCCTGAAAAGTTGGCATCACCTTATTGCAGTCCTGTTAAGGCCTCCTTTGAACAGCTTAAAGGTGTTCCAGAGGCACTGGTAATAACTGCAGGATCGGATAACTTCAGATTTGAAGATGGTGACTATGCGGTTAAGCTTATGCTTTCCGGAGTAAAGGTAACCATGAAGTGCTTCCTTAACTCAAGTCATGGATTTATCATTCACTGTACGGGAGAGTGGGAAGAAGCACAGCAGTTCATAATTGACAGTTTGAAGGCAAAGGCCGGAATAAAATAGAGAGAGTCTCTACAGATTTTTATGAACAGTAATAAAGTTCAAAAATTCCGCGGCTAAACCGCGGAATTACTTTTATCATCATCTATATAGAACTTATATCCTAAAATATAGATTATGAGTCAATTAGCTTATAAATTCTATATGACCTATATCTCTAAAATCGTAATATGAGTCAATAAATCAGCCTATTGTATATGACTAATTCCCTCAAAATCTGGTTATGAGTCAAGAAAAAACTATTTGATAGTTGAAGGAAAGGATATCGAAAATAATGAGAAATGTTATAGAACCGGGAAAGAAAAGAAAGAGTATCAATTTCCTGGATAGTATAGTTTATAGTGAAGTAAAGGATCTGAACGGAAATCCCATGAAACTGGAAATGTCTGTAATGCTTCAGAACGGAAACAGTGAGATGAGATTTGCGGCAGGTATCGTAGACGAAGAGGACAAGACCCCGAAGCCCTGTATCGTATGGGTACCGGGCGGCGGCTACAGAGGCTGCGACAAAAATCTCATGGTGGCTGAGATGGCATTTCTTGCAGACCGGGGATATGTGGTTGCATCCATTTACTACAGAAGCTCTGCGGAAGGACATATGCCGGATCAGATCATCGACGTCAAAACGGCAATAAGATTTTTAAGAGCTCATGCAGCAGAATATGAGATTGACCCGAACCGTATTGGAATCATCGGCCGCTCAGCAGGCGGACATCTGGCATCCCTTGCAGGAATGAATGTTGATGATTTCCACGGAAGCGAGTGGGCATCAGAGTCTGACGAAGTGCAGGCCTGCGTTGATATGTTCGGTCCGGTAGACATTCCCTGGCTCCTTAAATTCGAGGAAAGCCTTTATAAAGCTGATCCAGCAAACTATCGTTGGGAAAATGTTGCGGCATCCCATGGCGGAGCAGTTATGGGTGGGGAGTATAATGAAGATATGATAGAGCGTTCAAAGAAGGTTAGTCCTCCATATCTCATCAGCGACAAAATGTGTCCTATGATGATCATGCACGGAGACATTGACAAGCTGGTACCGGTAGATGTAAGTGAAGATTTTTACCAGAAGATAATTGATGCCGGTCAGGGTGACAAGGCAGATCTTTATATCCTTCATAACGCCGGTCACGGCACAAAGGATTTCTTCCAGGATTCCGTTAAGGAATTGATTGCAGAGTTTTTCGATAGAAACCTGAAGAATAAATAAGGCGTTAAGCGTAAAAAAGGTTGGTCTGGTATATGACACGCAGAAGAAAGCCAGAAAGCAATCTAACACCATAAATAAAGTACTAAGATTAGTTCAGTGGATTACATCCGGACAATAGGTTCCGTAGGCAGCCCACTGAACTAATTTTGTTCTAGGATTGAAACCTTCAGACACGATTGATAAAATAGTGAAGATGAAACACTTTGAAACGAAATGAACCGGAGGAAATATGGCAAACATAACCCTGCTTGTACCAAATGACGAACTGTTCCGCCTTGCCCACGACGCCTTACAGGAAATGAAGAAGCGCCTTTTTATGATGAAGGTCATCGAAACCGAAAGCGCTGTTTCGGAAGCAAGACAGGCCATAAATCAGGGAACAGATATCATTATCGCCAGAGGTCTCCAGGCTACCATCATTAAACAGTACACGGATATCCCGGTTGTGGAGATCGTTATGACCCGGCAGGGACTCATCAATATGATCGAGAAGGCGAAGAGGGTACTTGGAAAAGAGAATCCCAACATCGCCATAGTTATGTTCAAGAACATGACTTGTGATATGACCGGTATAAGTGAGCAATGCCATGTTCAGCTGAAGGAATATCTGGTGCAGAACCCTGAACTTCTGAAAGCCGCCGCACTTCAGGCAGTGGAAGATAAGGCTGATCTCATCTTGGGCGGAAAAACCGTTCTCACCATTGCTGATAATGCAGGCATCCCGGCACTTTTTATGGCCAATACCGAAGATGCCATGAAGAATGCCATTAAAGAAGCATTTCTTCTTGCAGACACCTTTGAAAACAGCGACATACCGGCCCATGCTGTCCTTGAAAAAGGAAAATCCTCCGGTAAACGTAAAGAGCAGTTTGTGAACTTCCCCTATAAGAGCGAAAAAATGCAGGCGGCCGTTGACCTGGCAGAAAAGCTGTCAAAAACCGACTGCCCGAAGCTTATTCTTGAGCCTATAGGAAATCTCCACAAGGCCTTTGTGAACGCCATGCACAACCACTCAAAACATTCACAGGAAAAGCTTGTGAGCTACGAATGCATAAAAGGCCAGTCTTCCTATGATGATCTTTACGGACGTCAGGGCAGGGTGAATGATTCCCTCCGGGGCACTCTCGTCATAGACAATTTCCAATACATGGATGTTCGTTCCCAGAAGAAGCTTCTGGAGATACTTATGTTCAGGAATGTCATCCTGATAGCGAAAACCAGGAACCCGAAAGCCTACCTGATACCTGAACTGTATGCCAGACTTTCGGCATTTGCCATAAGGATACCCACACTTATGGAAACCTCCGAGGATATTCCGTATCTTTCCAATATTTACATGCAGAACTGCACAGAACGCTACGGAATGTATCATGTAATGACAAAGGATGCCGAGAAAAAGCTTCAGAGTTTTTACTGGCCCGGAGGCAGGATACAGCTTGAAAGCTTCATCGAAAGACTGGTGATCACCTCGGACCATAGAAGCCTGAAGGTTACCGATGTATGTGAACTTTATGAGGAACTTTATGGCGGAGACATTGGCCCTGAGGCTAATGCTGAGCCCGGAAAAATCTCAGATACGGATTACGATCCGAGGGCGGTTCCGGATTTTAATCCGGGTATCAGTTCCGAGGAGGATATGCCCTTCAGGTTAAGCTCTGAAAATATGATGGAATCAGAGGATATACCTTTAAGTTTCAGCAACGGTCAGAAGGAAGCTGCTTCTAAAAAACAGACCATAACAGTCGGGGATCTGGAGAAAAACAGACTGATTAAATCCCTTAGTGACAACATGGGCAACCGTGAAAAAACAGCCGCAGAGCTTGGTATCAGCAAGACCACTCTTTGGAGGAAGCTAAGGAAATACGGATTACTTTAAAAAATACTAATGATCTCAGAGAGTCATCGATTTGATATGTGCCTCCCGGCCGGGACACTTTCATCGATGGCTCCTTTTTAAATATTAAAACTGTATAAAGAAATGGAATGATATATTTGTAACAGCTAAATCTATGCAAACATCTGAACCGAAATGAACCATATTAAAATATATAGAAACGCAACCTGCGCCGATTAACATTTAGCATATTTACGAAGCGTTCCTTTGTGCTAAATGCAGATTGTTTAAAAATTTCATTTCTAATAAGATATAAATCGTGCAGAGGAAAAGTTCCCCAAGGCACGGATTTATAAAACTTTTAACAGGTTTTATCAGTAGTTTAGCTACCGGAAATATCAGTTTTTTAGGCATTGAACCACTATGCCGGAAAAGGAGTTTCATATGAAGATCGGATTTGTCGGACTTGGAATCATGGGCAAGCCAATGGCTAAGAATCTTGTTAAGGCAGGATACGAGGTTGTTGTTACAACACATAAGCAGGCTGTTATAGATGAATTTGTTGCAATGGGTGCTGCAGGCGCAAAGAATGCCGCAGATATCGTTAAGCAGGGATGCGAAGTTATCATCACAATGCTTCCCAACAGCCCACAGGTTCGTGAGGTTGCACTTGGTGAAGGCGGAATCGTTGAAGGAGGAAAGAGCGGAATCACAGTTCTGGATATGTCTTCCATCGATCCGGTTGAGTCACAGAAGATCTCTGCAGAGCTTGCAAAGAGCGGTATCGAGCTTCTTGACTGCCCCGTTTCAGGCGGAGAGCCAAAGGCCATCGACGGAACACTTTCGGTTATGGCAGGCGGAAATAAGGAGACATTTGACAAGTATCTCCCAGTACTCAAGGCTATGGCAGCATCAGTTGTTTATGTCGGACCTATCGGTTCAGGTAATGTTGCAAAGCTTGCAAACCAAATGATCGTTGTCGCAAACATCGGTATCGTTGCAGAGGCATTAACATTTGCAAAGAAGGCCGGCACAGATCCACAGCTTGTATATCAGGCAATCCGCGGCGGTCTCGCAGGTTCAACGGTTATGGATGCAAAGGCTCCGATGATGCTTTCAGGAAACTATGAGCCGGGCTTCCGTATCAACCTTCATATCAAGGATCTGACCAATGCCTTAAACGCAGCTCATGCAATCAACATGCCGGTTCCTATGACTGCTCAGATGATGGAAGTAATGCAGGAGCTCATGAACCATGACGAAGGTGCCTGCGACCACGACGATATCGTAAGATATTATGAGCGTATGTCAGGAACTTCAATCGTTGAGAAGTAATCTCCTTTATCCCAATTTCATATAAGCAGGATACCCTCTTTCTCCGGAAATCCGGTATCCTGCCTATGAGTCCTGCGTTGATCGGGGGCTTATAAGCGATTAAGGTATTATCTATATTGGTCTATAGAAAATGATACATCTGAGGTGAGATCGTGAGAGGTACTTGCGGTCTCTTTCTCCATATATGAAAATATTATCTAACAACTAAAAATCATTGTCGGTGATCAGATTTCAGTTAGGAGATTAAATATGGACTACAGAAAATTCGAAAGCAAGATAGTTCTCAGGATTGACCGTGGCGAAGAGGTAATGTCATCCATTATGGAGCTGTGTGAAAAAGAAAAGATATTACTGGCTTCCATAGAAGGCTTAGGTGCTGCGGACCATTTGGTCATGGGACTCTATGATGTGGGCAGGCAGGAATTTAATGAAACAAGGCTGGACATTCCGCTGGAACTCACTTCCATAGTCGGAAGCGTTACGGAAATGGATGGAAAGCCTTACCTGCATGTTCATATAACAGCTGCTGATTCGGAGGGACATGCCTACGGCGGTCACCTTAAGGAAGTGCGTATCAGCGGTACAAGTGAGCTGTTTATTACAGTAATAGACGGACATGTGGGAAGAGAAAAAGATAAGATAACTGATACCGGGTTGAACCTTTTCTGTTTTGACTGATAAAAACTTCATGGAGCATATCAGGTATCAGCACAAACAAAAATGACAAATGAATCTGAACGGAATTCGAGTACGTTTGCTCTTTGTATATTGGGTGTATCGTAAATGGTTTACGTTAAGATATTTAAAAATCACATCAGCTATGAAACAGTGAATTATACATAGAAAGATGTTTTCACGCAGGAGGACAGAACCAATGAAATTACTTTTTGCATCAGACTCATTCAAGGGCACCCTTTCAAGTGACCAGACAATAGAACTTCTCACGAAGGCAGCTCACGAGGTTTTCGGAGACTGCGAAACCAGCGGCGTTCCTGTTGCTGACGGCGGTGAAGGCACCACAGAAGCAGTTGTAAAAGCCCGTAACGGAGAGATGATTAATGTTGACGTCCACGGCCCTTTGATGGAGACTGAGCACGGCTTCTACGGAAGACTTTCTGATACAGAAGCAATCCTTGAAATGGCTGCCGCATCCGGACTCCCTATGGTTCCGGAAGAGAAGAGAAATCCTTTAAACACCACAACCTACGGAACCGGTGAGCTTCTCAAGGCTGCTCTCGATGCAGGCTACAAGGAGATTGCCATCGCAATCGGCGGATCAGCTACAAATGACGGCGGAATGGGCTTTGCTTCAGCCCTCGGAGTCAGATTCTTCGATAAGGACGGCAACGTTCTGGAAGGAAAGGGAAGCGACCTCATAAAGGTAGAGCATATAGACATTAGCGGCCTTGATCCTAAGGTTAAGGATGCTCACTTTACAGTAATGTGTGATGTTACAAACCCTCTTTGCGGACCTGATGGCGCAACCTATACCTTCGGAAAGCAGAAGGGCGGTACTCCTGAAATTCTTGATGAGCTTGAAAAGGGAATGCAGAACTACCGTGATGTCATAAAGAAGGAATTCGGTATCGACGTTGATACCATCCAGGGTTCCGGTGCTGCCGGCGGTCTCGGTGCAGCTCTTAAGGTATTCCTTGATGCAGAGATGAAGTCCGGAATTGAGACAGTACTTGACCTCATCGACTTCGAAGGACGTCTTCAGGGAGTAGATGTAGTAGTTACCGGCGAAGGCCGCACAGACTGGCAGTCCTGCTTCGGAAAGGTAATGCAGGGAATCGGCGACAGATCAAAGAAGCATGGCGTTCCCGTAGCAGCTCTTTGCGGAAGCCTCGGCCGCGACTACGACAAGATCTACGCTCACGGAATCAGCTCCATCATGACAACCGTTGACGGCCCCATGCCCCTCAAGGATGCACTTGATAATGCCGAAGACCTTTACTACAAAGGCGCAATCAGAATGTTCAGATTCCTGAAGGCAGGAATGGAAATGAAAAAGTAAGCTAAAAAGTAAAAGCTCCGGAAACAAGTTATGTGAATGACTTGTTTCCGGAGCTTTTCTTACGATTGAAAGAATCTGATTATAAACGTATAATCAAATCATAGTTATATGTGTTGTGTGGTGATTAATAATATCGGGAGAGGATATGAAAAGAGATATATTAACACTTCAAGATATCATACGTGTTGTTGCCCCCATAGCACAAAAGTATGGAATAAGAGAAGTGTATTTGTTTGGGTCATATGCAAGAAAAGAGGCTAATTCCGAAAGTGATTTAGATTTTCTTGTATATGGTGGAGCCGGTTTTAAATTGACTAGAATTTTTGCTTTTGCTGAAGAATTACGTAAAGCCTTGGATAAAGATGTGGATGTATTTGAAATAAATGAAGTTAATCAGGATAGTGAGTTTTATAAAACCATAATGAAAGAGAAGGTTCTTGTTGCATGAAGTATTCAGATGAACAACGCATTAAAAAGATTTATGAAAATGCTTCAAAACTAAACGAATACATTAAGAGCAATAAAGTCACCAAAGATAGATTAATGGATGATTATGCCCTACAGTGGCTTGTAACAACCCCTTTATATAATATTGGCGAACATGCATACCATATCAGTGATGATTTCAAAAATCTTCATGCGGACATAGAGTGGAATATGATAGCCGGGTTGAGACATAGACTTATCCATGATTATGATGGAACGAATTGGAATATCATTGCAGATGTTGTTTTGGATGAAATTCCATTATTGATAGAAAAGATAAAAGAATTATCTGAATAATAATTTTAGGTTCCGGATGTAAGATATGAAACTGTCTTATATAGATTTATTGATGGAAATATTGGGGTAAGCGAAGATAGAATCATTACTTTGCTACTTTATATGGCTACGTTTATTTGATAAATCTGTGGTTGTAGATGTTCCTGACGTAATAAGATTCACCGGAGACGGTCCACGCATGTGAGAACCGTCTCCGGTGGTCTTTTAGTCCGGACAAATTGATGCTCGTTACAATCCATCAGCGAATAATGCATTATGTCAGATTAAAAACGAAATTTTAGATGCAAATGTTAATATACATGCATACAAAAGAAAACATTCAAAATATCTCGATAGAATTTATTTGGGCGTTTTTCTTTGCGGAAATATGTATTATATTTGGAAGGTATTAACCATAAAGAGCGATCAGGGGTATGTATGGAAAAGAAATCACATTTGGTTTTAATTATTTCTATAGTGACAGTAATTCTTCTGGCAATGCTTGTCGGGATACTGGTGTATTTCAATCTTCCTGCACAGCGCATCAGGCGAATGTGCCAAACGCCTTTTAATATCTTATTTCAGGGGGATCATTTAAAGCATTTTTTACAAGCTGTCATTCCCAAACTTTGAGCTTCATCCAGAGATACTTCTCTGGCTTTAGCCGGGTTCATGGTTCCACAGTTATTGCGTGAATGATACTTGGATCCGGTTGCGGAGAGCCATACTGTTCCGAGGTTACTTTGCTCCGATTTTGACGTTGACGCAGAAGCCGAAGCATTCTGCGTTATAGATTGTTGTGCAGCCAATGCCTGTGTTTGAACTGCATCGTTTACAACCCATGCACCATTAGCATCAACTATACATCCATCCGGTGTGACAGTATTTATGAGGCAATAACCGGATTCATTGAAATAGTATCGTTCAGCTATTCCATCATTGTTGCGATCAATCCATTCCCAACCGATAGCATTAGAACCATCATCCTTCAGATAACGACTTCCAAGAGCATCTTGCTGCCACTGTCCGGCAAATGCAGATATCATCATTAGGATTGAAACCATCAATGTAACAAAAAATAATTTAAAATATTTCAAGCTTATTACCCTCCTGATCCTTATATGTAATTCAAAAAACATGACTCATTTAGTTTAATTTTACTAGTATAAATTTTTCGTGCAATAGTAGCACCATTAAAAGATTATAAAAAGATCACAAAGCGCTTTGAGGTTTTAATGAGCATAGAAATGTTTACCGAGGCGCTAATATTGCTCAAGTTAATGTTCAAGTAGAAGCGTAATTAAACAAAAAAACAAAAAGCGGAACATATGTACTCGTGTATATTGACATACAAGAACTGCTGTTCTATAATATTGGCGTAGAAAGGAGTACTTTTATGTCAAAAAAAAAGAGAACAGTGAGTTACACTGCATATGATAAAGCTGTAAGAATTCTTGAAACAGAATGTGATGATGCATTGCTGCAATTTGTGAATTTTATTTTTCACGAGGATTACGATAATACTGCAAAGATAATCAGGCTACGCAATCAACACTTTGTAGAGCATACAGATGGTAAAACAGAAGAACAAATCACAGATTCACACTTTAGCATTACTTTCCGTGGAAAAACCAAGAAATATAATATGGAGTGTCAGAGTAATGGATATTCCGGGAGCATGTTGATTCGGATAATTCAATATGCGTTCCAAACTGCTATTGACGATAGCACCTACGAATATGATGAAATCAAAATCGAAATACCTCAGAGTGTATTATTTGTGCTAAGAGACAAGGGTAAGCCTCCTGAAAAAGCCAAATTCAGAATCATAACTCCGGGAGGTGAAGTATCTTACGAGGCCCCGGTGATCTGTGAGGCATGGTTCAGCATTGAAGAGATGTTTGAAAACAAATTGCATTTCTTGTTACCATTCTTTGCATTTAATCTCGAAAGCCAAATGGATATCTATGAACACGACAAAGAGAAATTAAAGGAGTTTGAGGATATATATTTCGAGGTGATTGAGCGTATACATCAGCTCCCGGAGGCTGTATTGTCGCTAAGAACCAAGGGTGTTATAATCAAGGAAATGGAAAAAGTGACCAAAAGACTTAATGAAAATAGAGTGAATGTCATCAGGAAGGTAGGTGATATAATGATGGACAGTACTTTGGAATGGCTTAGAAAATATGATGCGGCAGTTGCTGAAGGAGAGGAAACTCGGCTTGTAAGGCAGATATGTCGCAAACTTCGCAAGGGTAAAAATATTAGTCAGATAGCTGATGAACTTGAAGAGAGCGAAATCAGAGTTCAGGTCATTTGCGACACCGCAGCAGAATTCGCTCCTGACTATGATGAAGAAAAGGTGATAAAAGCAGTTCTTAATCCAGTGGAAGATTGAAGCAATTTACAGTTTATATAACGTAATTGGTTATATATATTTATATGTGAGTATAGTTTATGTGTTAAAAGACCATTGAGGAAGGTTCTCGAAAATGAGAATCATCTTCAATGGTCTTTACATTTTAAGTAAAGGGTACACCGGAAACAATCCGGTGATACTCGCCTGATATATTTTAAGATTTGTATCTTTTTAGTTTGCAAGCTTCAGGAAGAATCCTGACTGCTTAAGTGCCGGGCGAAGCGCCATATAAACCACTACAGAGACGATCAAAGAAATAACAGCATTGATACCGGATGAAACAAAATTGATAGTCAGTGAAAGATCTGCGGCAGGCTTTCCGAGAATCAGGATCTTGTACCAGTAGCCGATGATAGGGTCGGCGATGACATTGAACAGAAGACCTAAAGCGGCAGCGATAGCCGAAACCCTGAGTACGTATTTTTCATCATTGCTCGAAGTGATCTTACCGATCCTGTGAGCAACGAAACCTGTGATGAGACCGATGCATAACTTGCAGATGAGAGTCTTCGGAACAAGCGGAGCATAAACCGGATCAAAGAAATCTCCGATACTCATGCCGATTGCGCCTGCAAGACCACCAAGGGGTCCGCCGATGATCAGTGAAGCAAGAACCACAACCGCATTTCCGAGATGTATGGAAGTCATATCTCCGCCAACCGGAATCTTTATCTGCAAAAAAGTAAATACTACATACGACAGAGCCGCAAAAAGAGCCGCCAGCGAAAGCTTGTAAGTATTATTCTGAATCATAATTATTTCCTCCCCATAACTTCAAATTTTAGTTCCCCTAAGTTGATATGAATTATAGAACCTGACTGACCACATTGTAATCACCAGTTTCTAAAATTATTATATAACCAGATTCCCGATTTCTTAAAACGTAATTTCTATTGTATAATGTAATCCTAAAAAATAGATCTTATGAACCCGCCACATTTAATAAATTGGAGATCCACATGAGTCTTACCTTCGTATTCGGTGCCACCGGCGCCGGTAAAACAGAATATATCCTGCAGTATTTCCTGAAGCACGCCCCGGGGAACTTGAAAAAGAACTGGTTTCTCATAGTGCCGGAGCAGGACACCCTTGCAATGCAGAAAAAGATAACAGGACACATCCTTAATAAAGGAAACGGAATCCTGAACATAGATGTCCTTAGCTTCAACAGACTGGCCTACCGCGTGTTCGAAGAACAGAATATCCGTCTCAGCGATATGACCGTGATCGACGACATGGGAAAAGTTATGATCCTGAGAGCAGTCACGGAAAACATGAAGGACAAGCTGAAACTCTATCAGAGGGAACTGGATAAACCCGGATTCTTGAATGAACTTAAATCCCAGATATCGGAATTCTACCAGTATCGCGTCACTCCGGATATGATCGACACGGCGGCTGCACACACAGACTCTGCCTATACCAGAAGTAAACTCCATGACCTGGCTCTCATCTATCAGGGCTTTCAGGATTATATGACAGATCACGGCTATCTTACTCAGGAGGAAATCCTTGATAAGCTGTACAGAGTCATGCCGGATTCTAAGCTATTACAGGATTCCGTGGTTGCCTTCGACGGCTTCACAGGCTTCACTCCCATACAGCTAAACATCCTTGAGGAAGTACTTCCGGTGACCAAAGAAACCCTGGTGACCTGCGATGTAAGCATTGACCCTGAGGACTCCATATATGACGAAAGAGGTCCGGAGGATCTTTTCTACCTTTCCCGTCAGACCGTAAAGAAGCTTACAGCTATGGCAAAGAAGCTTGAGGTAGAGGTCACTCCGACTATAGACGTGAACCGATACGACGCAAGGACCGGAGAAACAAGAGACGCCCAAAAACCTGCATACAGGTTTGATACGGATCATGGTCATGCCTTTGATGTTATAGAAAGAAGACTGTACAGATACGGAAATAAGGAAGAAGATAAAACCGGGGCAGGAGATACCCTGGTTATTCGTGAGGCCGCAGATCAGAGACAGGAAATAGAGGCCATAGCCACAGAAATCGAGTCCCTTATCAGAAACGGGAAAATGCGTTATCAGGATATCGGAATCATCCTGACGGAGCCGGAAAGCTACAGGGACATCATATACAAGATTTTCTCGGAAGCGGATATTCCTTACTTTTTTGATGATCCCATAAGTCTTAAGGATTCGCCCTATGCGGAGATACTCTGTTCGGCACTTCTTGTCATTGATCAGAATTTCAGCTTTGATTCAGTCACCAGATATCTCAAGTCCCTGCCAAAGGATGACCCCGACGAAGAGCATGAAGTAGATGCCATGGACAATTACCTGAGAAAGACCGGCAAGCGCGGCATCGGAAAATACAGTGAAACCTGGCTTGATAAAGAGGGTAATGCTGACGAAATGGAACCCCTCCGTGATAAACTTATGAGCCCGTTACTAAAGCTTCATAAAAAGCTAAGAGGTAAGGATGCCAATGTTTCTGAGAAGATCCTTTCTCTCAAGGAATTTATGGAGGATATCAGGAGCAAAGATAAGGTACTTCTTCTTACCGAAAAACTCAGGGCTCTTGGTGACCAGAACAGAGCGGAAGCCATTCGTGAAAGTATCGGTGCCATAGATTCGGTGCTGGATCAGATGTCAAAGCTTCTGGGAACCACCTATATGTCTTCAGGAGACTTTAAAGATATCCTGGATGCCGGATTAAATCAGGCATCTGTACGAGTGATCCCGGCAACCTCCGATCAGGTGGTCATAGGAGACCTTACCCGCTCAAGATTCTCAAATCCTCTGGTATTCTTTATAGCCGGCATCACTGCTGACAGAATCCCGAAGGCTGAGAGCGATCATAAGATAATCTCAGACAGAGACAGAAAGCTCTTTGAAAATATAGGTGTTGAGCTTGCCCCCGGAAGGCTGGAGGACGCGCTGATACAGAGATTCTATATCTACAGGGCGCTGCTTAATCCCTCCGAGAGACAGATCCTTAGTTACCCTACAAAGGGCAGAGACGGAAAGGGTGTAAAGCCCTCAGGTCTTATCGGTGAGATAAAGAATATGTTCTCGGATTTATGCATAGAGAAATTGCGTGGAAAGAAAGGTCATATATATACAAAAAAGGAAGCCGAACGATTTGTTTCCAGAGAGCTTGCGGAAACAGTAGATGCCGAAATCTCAGCCGGCAGGGATTATGAAAGGATGCTGAATTTCCTAAGCATTCTAAAAAATGACGAAGAGTTCCGGGAGAAGGTGGCAAAGCTTATTTCCGGAGCATTTACACGTTATGAGGAAGCCGGACTCAAGGATGAAGTGGCCAGGGAACTGTACGGGGATATGATCACGGATTCCTCCATTACCCGGCTTGAAAAGTACAGTCAGTGTGCCTATGCACACTTTCTTCAGTACGGCCTCAGACTTAAGGAAAGAGATACCTTTGAGATACAGATGTTTGACATAGGTAATCTTTACCATGCCGCCATCGAAAAGAGCTTCAGGGATGTGGAGGCTCAGAACAGAAGCATTACCGATCTCAGTAACGAAGAGCTTTACAGTCTGACTTCGGCTAATGTTGAAGAAGTGGCAGAAGCCTATAAGTACAGCATGCTTCTCGGCACCGCAAGGAACAGATATATCATCCATAAAGCTCAGAGTATCGCAGGCACCACCATGTGGGCCCTGAGAGAGCAGTTAAGACACGGAGAGTTTTACGTTGCTGATATTGAGAAAAGCTTTGAGTACGTACGTAACGGGCTTAAGCTTAAGGGACGTATCGACCGTATCGATATCGCTCAGGATGAAGGACATGTTTATGTGAAGATCATTGATTATAAAACCGGCAGCACTGCCTTTGATCTCACGAAGGTGTATAACGGCCTTCAGCTTCAGCTTGTGACCTACATGAGCTATGCCATGACGGATTATCAAAACCGTTTTCCTGAAAAAGAGGTTCTGCCGGCAGCCATGCTTTACTACCGGATAAAGGAACCGCTTCTTGATTATGATCCCGGAAGAACTCCGGAGGACAGGGAAAAGCAGTGGCTTAATGAGCTAAAGCTGGACGGTCTTGTAAACCCGGATGCCGGGATCGTAAAGCTGCTTGACAGGGATATGTCAGATAAATCTGAAGTTGTTCCGGTCACCATGAAAAAGGGCGTGGTTGATACGGGTAAAAAGAATATTGCATCAACAAAACAGTTCGAGGCCCTGGAAAACTATGTGGATAAGCTCATGAAACAATTCTCCCGGGATATCATCTCCGGAAGAGTTGCCATAGATCCCGTAGAAATCGATAAGGATCATAATGCCTGTGACTGGTGCCCTTATCACAGCATTTGCAAATTTGATAAACGTATAAACGGATTTAAATTCAGAAAACAGATAGTTAAGGAAAGATCGGAGATATGGCAGGAGATAATGCCGGAGGAACAGCAGGATGAAGTGGACGAGTGATCAGCAAAAGGTTATAGATCATAAAGAAGGAAATCTGCTTGTGGCAGCGGCTGCGGGATCGGGAAAGACCGCAGTTCTGGTTCAGCATGTCATAAACCGGATCACAGATAAGGAGGATCCGGTATCTCTTAATGAAATGGTCATCATGACCTTCACCGATGCAGCCGCCCAGGAAATGAGAGAACGTATAAAGCTTGCAATAGAAGCCAGGCTTCAGTTAAACCCTCATGACCCGGGGCTTATCCGTGAAGCCGGAAATATCCAGAATGCCAATATCTCCACCATTGATTCCTTCTGTAAAAAGCTGATAACCGAAAATTATGCAGCCATAAATCTGGATCCGGGCTTCCGTATAGGAGATACGGGTGAGCTTAAGCTGCTTAAAAGTGATGTGATAGCAGAGATTCTGGAGGAACATTATGCTATGGAGGATAATGCAGACTTCCTTAACTTTGTGGATTCCTTCGCAACGGGTAAGGGGGATTCGGGAATCGAGGAAATCGTCCTGAAGCTTTATGAGTTTGCGGAGGCCAATCCCTGGCCTATGGAGTATCTGGACAGGTGCCTTCTGGAGGAGTCCCGGGAGGATGTTGACAAGGGCTGGGAGAAGTATTATTTTAATCAGCTTAAGCAAAGAATAAAGGACGATATCGAGACCATGGAGGATGCTCTTTCCATATGCGAGGATCCGGATGGACCGGAAAGCTATATTGAGGAATTCACCGCTGAGCTTAATGCTCTTGACAGATTGATGGAGGCTCCCGATATCAGGTCGCTTTTTGAAGGTCTGTTTTCTGTTGTCTTCGGACGACTTAAGGCGTCAAAGGCAGAGTTAAAGGATGCGGCAAAGGGTTTGAGAGACAGCGTTAAGGACGACATAAAGGGTATGCAGAAGGAGATAGTGATACCCGATCCGGAGACTCTGGCACGAATGAAAAAGGACAGCTTAAGTCATGTTACTGTCCTTATCGGTATCACGAAAGAGTTCGTCGAAAGATTTCAGGCAGAAAAGCTTAAGAGACATATGCTGGATTTCGGTGATCTCGAGCATAAGACATTGGAAATACTTTACATTTCGGATGAGGAAGGCAACAGGAGATTTTCCGCCCTCGCCGATGACCTTGCAAAACAATACCGTGAAATACTTGTGGATGAGTATCAGGATTCGAACTTCGTTCAGGAGACGCTCATTGAAGCCTTGTCTTCAGAACGTTTCGGAAGACCGGATGTTTTTCAGGTAGGAGATGTGAAGCAGTCCATCTACAGTTTCAGACAGGCAAAGCCCGAGCTGTTCCTTCGGAAGTATAATGATGTGAATTATCCTACCGTTGAGTTAAGCCAAAACTTCCGAAGCAGAAATGAAGTCATCAGTGCTTCTAATGATGTTTTCAAATGCGTTATGAAGGCCACTGTCGGAGGAATTGATTATACGGACAATGCTGCACTCCACTATGGTTTTCCCAATGCGGAGTACAGTGACATCCTGAAGCCGGAATATGAAACAGAACTTCTTCTAATGGAGAATCCCGGCAAAGATGCGGAAACCTCATCGGAAGAATCTTCAGGTAAAGAAGACCCTGCGAACAAGGAAGTACCTGGGAACAAGGAAGAACCGGCGAGCAAGGAAGAATTCATGAGCAGGGAAGATCCAATGAGCAAGGAAGAAGCAGAAGCGCGGATGATAGCTCACAGGATTCATGAGCTTCATTTCGGCGCAGAAGAAATTCCCTACAGAGACATTGTTATACTTACAAGATCCCCGGGGGCCTGGGCGGATACCATTGTGGATGTGCTTAATGAAGAGGGCATCCCGGCATATTGCACCAGCATTGAAGGCTACTTCAATACTGTAGAAGTTGAGACCATTCTTTCAATGCTTAATGTTATAGATAATCCGGAGCAGGATATCGCTCTGGCTGCCATTATGCATTCAGCCATATATGATTTCAGCGATGATGAAATGGCAGAGATAGTGGCTTCCAGAGGAACATTGCAGCCCTTATACAGGGGACTTCTTGCAGAAAAAGAAGAGTCGGAGCTGGCACTCCCTGAGAAGGAATTGACAACGGAGGAGCTGTGGGAGAGAGATGCGGAGGTATATGGTATCTATGCTGTTTTGGACGAAAAGAAGGTTTCTTCTTCTGAACCTTTGAGAGATGAGCTGGCCAGAAAACTTCTGTCATTTTATAAGGATATAGAAAGCTACAGGCAGATGTCCCGATATCTTTCCATTCATGAGATCCTTTACAGAATATATGACGAGACCGGCTACTATAATTACGTTACAGCCATGCCTTCCGGAAACAGACGAAAGGCCAATCTTGATGCGCTTGTGGATATGGCATTATCCTTTGAAAAAACCTCTTATAAGGGTTTGTTCGATTACATCAGATACATTGAAAAACTGAAAAAATATGACAATGACCAGGGAGAATCTTCGGTTTATTCGGATCAGGATGACCTTGTGAGGATCATGTCTATTCATAAATCAAAAGGACTTCAGTTCCCGGTTGTGTTTTTGTCGGGACTTGGACGAAGGTTCAATAAACAGGATCTCAGGAACAAGGTACTTGTGGATTCGGAATACGGAATAGGCTTTGATTATGTGGATCTTCAGGAAAAGGTAAAGGTACCTGCATTAAAAAAACAGGCACTGAAACTGAAGCTTGAGACAGAACTGCTGGGAGAGGAGCTAAGAGTACTTTATGTAGGCATGACCCGTGCGGTTGATAAGCTGATACTGACAGCCGGAACACAGGATCTGCAGAAACTGCTGGACAAGTATGCCGAGGCGGGAAAAGGCCTCAGTATCTCAACCATAAGAAGTGCCTCCTGCTTTCTTGACTGGATCATGATGGCAGAAGGAGCCAGAAAGCTTTGCGATGAATCAGGAGAAAGAAGCATTAACGAACCTGTAAAGCTGAAAAAATACGACATGGAAATGCTTAAGAAGATAATGGCCGAAAAGGATCAAAGCTTCACGGAACAGCAGAAATCCCTTATCGGACAGATCAATAAGGTGGATCCGGAAAGCTCTGATTATAAAGCGATACTTGAGGATTTTTCATATGTTTATCCTTATATAGAATCCACAACCCTATATCCAAAGCATTCGGTTTCAGAGCTTAAAGAAGTGGAGATCGAGAAGTTTGAAGAGGAGAGAAAGGCTCAGGGACAGGAGCATTGGCATATAAAGGCAGATAATTCGGATACAGAAGTGAGGTACAATATCACCGATAATCATAGTTCTACGGATATAGATAAGCAGAATGGCAATCTGGCAGATAGTCAGAACGATTTTACTAATGGCGTAGAGACTTTAGGTAAGCAGGGGATTTTCGATGACCAGGTGGAAACAACTATCAAGGAAGGCAACTTTCCGGCAACAGAGAAACACTATAGTGAGAAAGCAGGAGCCGATGTTGGTGATGCGTATCACCATGCCTTTGAGAAATATGATTACAGTGATGATCCCGGTCATTTCATGGATCAGCTGAGAGAAAAACTTCCCGAAAACGAAATCGAACTCATAAAAGATTATCGTTTTAAAACCTTTCTTCAGTCTGAGCTTGCGGAAAGATTCCGGGAAGCACAGAAAACCGATGTTCTGTTCCGGGAACAGCACTTTATGCTGCGACTTCCCCACAACGAACTTTTCGAAGGAAGCACTATTTCAGAAGATGTTCTGTTACAGGGGATAATCGACGCCTTCTTCCTGGAAGACGATGAAATCGTACTGGTGGATTATAAAACCGATCATGTCCGTGACGCAGACACCCTCGTCGGACGGTATAAAAAACAGCTTGACCTCTACGCCCGCGCGTTGGAATCAATCACAGGGAAAACAGTAAAGGAAAAGCTGATATATTCAGTGATACTGGGAAAAACCATATCGGTCTGAGCATAGAAAAAAATATGACACGCAGATAACCGGAATTAAATTAACTGCGTGTCATATTCACTTTACTAATCTAAAGGTTCTACCTCATCATTCTTTGCGATGATAATCTCCTTAGCGTAAGGCAGTGTCTCGATCCACTCACAGAATGTGTGCCACTCATCAAGCTTATGAGTACGACGTGCGAAATAAATATTGATAAGAGTTTCATAATTCAGAGTAACCGTTCTCATCTGGTTATAAGATGACGGAATCATCTGGATGAGATCATACCAGTCCTCCTTGTTTTTACCCTCTTCCATGTAGCGAACACGGATCTTCTCGATTTCAGCGATATAATCCTTCATGATCTTCTCGGCATCCAGTGTGAGATGGTCATGAGAAAAATCATCATATTCGATAGGCTTACTGTGGATCTTATGCATGGTTGAAGTTGAGTTTGCAACTGTTGCAACCTTGTAGGTATCATACTCCTTCCACCAGTAAAGAGGAGCAGTGATATCGCAGCAAACCATGATCATACGGACATATTTACGGTGATCCGAACCTGCAACACGAAGGCGCTTTGCAAGTGAAAGATCGTTAGGTCCGAGAATGTAGTCACCATTGTCATCATAGGAGCTGTCGGAACGTGCCCAGGAATTCAATGGATTACGAGCGCCACGCATGGCATTCTCGAGATTCATCACAGAAGTTCTCTCAATCTTAATCATAATTACCTCTTTTCCGCATCAGAATCAAAAAATTTACAATTCTGATATATCTAATCACTATTTCTATATATTCTAACAAATATTCAAAGAAAATGATAGGATAGTGATTTATATAACAATAATCCGGATAATAATATCTGTAACAGTTCAGCCGGTGGACCACTAACCCCGTCCCCATGGTCCACCGGCTGAACTGTTACTAATATCTGATTGGAAAGAGTGTTGGTTATGTCAGGATTTGAAAAAGGATTGATGCAATAGTTCGTGTGCAATATCTTTAAATTATAGTTCTGTTAAGATATTTTTATATGTAAATATGTACAAAAATACAAGGTAAATTTCGTATAACAGTTAATTGTTAATTAATTGTCATACTGCTGAGCCGGTGATATAATAGCTGAGAACGTTAAATAAATAACATTCTATTTACTATATCAATTCCAAAAGGAGATAACGTCATGGCAAGATTTTGTTTACCAAGAGATTTGTATCATGGAAAAGGATCATTAGCAGAGCTTAAGAACTTCAAGGGTAAGAGAGCTATGATCTGCGTTGGTGGTGGATCAATGAAGAAGTTCGGTTTCCTTCAAAGAGCAGAAGATTATTTAAAGGAAGCAGGATTTGAGGTTGAGATCTTCGAAGGTATCGAGTCAGATCCTTCTGTTGAGACTGTTATGAGAGGTGCAGAGGCTATGGCTAAGTTCCAGCCTGACTGGATCGTTGCCATCGGCGGCGGATCACCTATAGATGCTGCAAAGGCTATGTGGATCAAGTATGAGTATCCTGATTGCACATTTGAAGATATGTGCAAGGTATTCGGTATCCCTGAGCTTCGTCACAAGGCTCATTTCTGTGCTGTATCTTCAACTTCAGGAACAGCTACAGAGGTGACAGCATTCTCGATCATCACAAATTATGCTAATGGTGTTAAGTATCCTATCGCTGATTTCGAGATCACACCGGATGTTGCCATCGTAGATCCGGATCTTGCCGAGACTATGCCAAAGAAACTGGTTGCACATACCGGAATGGATGCCATGACACATGCCATTGAGGCTTATGTTTCAACAGCCAACTGTGACTATACGGATCCTCTTGCCATTCATGCAATCGAGATGATCCAGGAGCACCTTGTCAAGTCTTACAATGAGGACATGGCTTCACGTGATGCTATGCACAATGCTCAGTGCCTTGCAGGTATGGCATTCTCCAATGCTCTTCTCGGAATCGTACATTCCATGGCTCATAAGACAGGTGCTGCTTTTGCTGATTACGGTGCACACATCATCCATGGTGCTGCAAATGCTATGTACCTTCCAAAGGTTATCGCTTTCAATGCAAAGGATGAGACAGCAAAGAAGAGATACGGTGTTATCGCTGATTATATGCACCTTGGCGGTTCAAACGATGACGAGAAGGTTGAGCTTCTTATCAAGTATCTCCGCAAGATGAATGATGATATGAACATTCCTCACTGCATCAAGAATTACGGCAAGGATTCATATCCTACAGAACAGGGCTTTGTTCCTGAGGAAGTATTCCTTGAGAGACTTCCAAAGATTGCTGAACTTGCCATCGGCGATGCATGTACAGGATCAAATCCCCGTCAGCCGTCTCAGGAAGAGATGGAGAAGCTTCTTAAGTGCTGTTACTATGACACAGAAGTGGATTTTTGATTTACAATTACCGGTTGATATTACATAGCGGGAAGGAGGGGCAGTGCCCCTCCTTTTTGCATGCATAATTTCTATCACATTCGAATAGAGACCATCGGGGACGGTTCTCGACAGCGAGAACCGTCCCAATGTCATTCAGATAATGGGACCCCCCCTTGCCAAATTATATCTATTTAGATCAGAGGTGAAATACCCTCTGATTTTTTTATGCCTTAAATACAGCCTTCCTCTCATTTCGCCCACCCCATTCACGTTTACATTAACCGATATGTGACGGCCCCACCCCAGCTCATGAGGGAAGGCTGAACATATTGAAAATCAAAAGAAAATAGTTCGATTTTTTTCACAAAAAAGCTTGACAAATCAACGAAAAAATGCGGCCCGCCTTGTTAGAAACTACTTTTTTGGAGGTACTGAAATGATACATTTTTCTGTTGACGATGTACGTCAAGAACTATTTTCTTCAATTAATTCACTGCTCGATGAAAGGGATGCTCTTCTATATAATCCCGCTTCAAGTTTTACTCGTAAAAAGAAGATATCCTTTTTGCAGACCGTTCTTTTTACCATGACAATCGGATCCGGCGATGCAAATGAAGAGCTCCTGTCTTTCTTTGGAGAAGATGAAACTCCTTATCCTTCTGCTATGATCCAGAGGCGCAGCCAGATAAAGCCTAAAGCGTTTGTCAGATTATTTGATTGTTTTACCGAACGGATTCCCCTCAATGAATTTTTTATGGGATATCAGCTCGTTGCCTGCGATGGGACAAGACTCAATCTCCCTTACAATCCTTCTGATTCCTACACTTTTTATACTCCCGTGAAAGAACGAAAAGGTCTAAACCAGCTGCATATGAGTTCACTTTATGACCCACTGAATGATGTTTTTCTGGATGTGTTCCTGCAGAGCGTTCCACAAATGGATGAAAAGGCTGCATTCTGTGAGCTTCTTGATAAAAACAGACTTCAAGATAAAGCAAGAAAGAGGATTTATATGGGAGACCGTGGATATGCGTCATTCAATGTTTTTGCACACGCAATCCACAACAACCAGTTCTTCCTTATCAGAATGTCGGAATCAAATGTCAAAACTTTATGTCCGGATCTGGGAAATTGGCTGTATGGTGAGCATGTAGACAGAGAAGTGACCATAAACATTGGTCGCCGTAATACTAAGAAAAACTGTCAGTTCGAGAATTATCACCTGATCAAATCCACACGTTATGATTACGCCAAAGCCGGATCAGATGAGATAGATACGTTGAAATTCCGAATACTGAAATTCCCCATCGGAAAATGTTCGTTCGAGTACATTGCTACAAACCTTCCTGTCTATTCTTTCGGCGAAGCCGTAATAAAAAAGCTCTATCACTTGCGGTGGAATGAGGAAACTGCTTTTAGACATCTGAAATATGCCGGAAAGATGGTGAAACTACATTCACTGAAGCCTGATTTCACCATACAGGAGATTTATGCAAAGCTGACAATGTATAACTTTTCATCTTTTATCATGAAAGAAACTGCACCGGATAAAAAGACAGGTAAGTATACCTATAAAGTAAATCACACTCAGGCACAAAAGTCCTGCGTTAAATACCTAAAAGGTATTATTAAGGATTTAGAGAAGCTGATATTGAAACACTATGTACCAGTCCGACTGGATAGGAAATTTGACCGATTACTCCGACGACAGTCGGCTGATACATTAAACTACAGATAAATCCTTAAAAACAGAATACTTTCATCGAAACAGCCATAACCGACTGTTTGTTTGCTGTACCCAGAATTTAATCTGGACCTGCAAAGTGTTATTTTTGAAGCATATCCGCAAGGAATTTATCGCGAAACCCATTATACACCAATTTAGGGCATTGAGTAATCTGAATGACATTGGAACCGTCCCCGATGGATAGTACCCGGTAAATAAAAAACACCGATTGAGGATCAAATAAATCTTCAATCGGTGTTTGCTTTTTATGTCAGAAACGGAAGAAACAGATCCGCAAGACCCAGGAAAATAAAGAATCCCAGGACGTCTGTTGCCGTAGTAACAAATATACTGGAGGCCAATGCCGGATCAGCATGAAGCTTATCAAGGATCAGCGGAACCAGGAATCCGAATATTCCTGAAACCATGAGGTTTCCTATCATTGCAAGGAAAATGATAAGTCCGAGGAAAGCATTGCCATAAACCAGGGAAACGATGATTCCTGTAACGAGTCCTGTGGCGGCTCCGTCTACAACCCCTAGAAAAATTTCCTTGACGAAGGATTTCCAGTTTTCCTTGAAATCCACATCTCCGTTTGAAAGTTCTCTGACCATTACGGACATGGTCTGGGTGCCTGCATTACCGCCCATACCTGAAACGATGGTCATGGTTGCGGAGAGCGCGACCACCTGAGCTATGGTGGATTCAAAAATCTTAACTGTAAAGGATGCAAGGAACGCGGTAAGAAGGTTTACCAAAAGCCAGGGAAGACGTAAACGCGCCGATTCCCAAAGAGTGGTATCGAGGCCTTCCTCTGCTGAAGTTCCTCCCAGGTGAGCGATATCCTCATCGTGCTCCTCATTGATGACATCGATGATATCATCAACGGTGATGATTCCGAGAATGGAACCCTTGCTTGAAACCACCGGAATAGCCTGCAGGTCATACTTTGAAACAACCTGGGCAACCTCCTCCTGATCAACTTCCGGCTCAACTGAAACCACCTGGTCATCCATGATATCGCAAAGCTTTGTGTTTCTCGGTGAACTCAGAAGATCCCTCAGGTCAACGGTTCCCACCAGCTTTTTCAGACGATCCTCATCTGTTACATATATGGTTTCGATAACTTCTGTCTTTGGACCTATATCTCTGATGGTGTCCAGGGCCTCTGCACAGGTTCTGTCCTCACGAAGAGCGATATACTCTGTCGTCATGATACCGCCTGCACTGTCATCAGGATACTGAAGGAGAGTATGAATGATCTTTCGGTCGCCGGACTTCATACGGTTAAGAAGTCTCTTACGACGGGCGATCTCCATTTCTCCAAGGATATCAACGATATCGTCCTTTGACATGTCCTCGAACATTTCAAGGAGAGTATCATCAGGAAGGTGATCTCCGATACGCTGACGTGTATCATCGTCAGCTTCCTCCATGATCTCGGTCAGCTGTTCGGTATTAAGGAACTCAGGGAGCTTCTCAATGTCTTCATCATCAAGATCATCAATCTCTTCAACGAAGTCCGCAGGCTGCATGTCTTCGTAGTACTCACTGATGTCCTGCTTGTTACCTTCATCAATGAGATCCTCGAGTTCGTCCTCATCCTCCTCTTCATCATCCGGCGTATCATCGAATTCGTCGGAATCGGTATGGATGAGATTACGGTCTTCATTATCCTTTTTGTTTTCGTCAGGGATGGATTCTATAAGATCGGTGAGGTTGGGTTTTGATTCTTCAGGAAATTCAGGTTCCTGATCCTCCTCCATAGCCTCGGCCTGGGCTTTCAGAAAGGCCCTTCTGCTTGCGAGAGCTGCCTCATCATTTGCTACAGGAATCTCTGCATCTTTGGTTTTCCGGTCCTGAACAAGCTCTGTATCCTGGTTTTTCAGTTTGTCCATAATGCACCTCCTGTAGTTAAAAAATCATATCCACGAACTTTAATTTTAAAATAAATCTCCGGTTTGGGCAACTTGTTTTAATTACAAAAAAGATGATTGTAAATCATTGTAATATGTAGATCAGAGCCAGAGGGCATCCATTTACATACGTTGAGCTACGGCGTTGATAAATCATAATCGGCCCCCTTAGAACCACTTGGTTCCCTTTTCCTTAGCTCCCTCGCCAAGTCAGATGTTGTCATAAAGAGAACTCTGACATTGGCGAGGGCCTAGTGGTTCTTAGGGGGCCGATTATAGATTTATCCGCCGGAGCGACTCGTATGTAAATGGATGCTCTCTGGCTCTTAGTCATTTACACCATTGTATACAGCATTTTTTTGTATTTTTTGTTAAAATCGTCACAATGTTGTTAAAAATTTATTGTTATCTCGGTACAAAATGATTATAATTAGGACGTTGCGATAGGGAATTAAGTATGGAGGCTTAAAGACCATAAACTATTGCAAATTCGATAAAACGCGTGGAGGAGATCATGTACGAAATAACCAAAGTTGAGCACTTAGTTGATAAAGACTGGCTCATGGTCGTAAAGGCACCTTTTGTTGCAAAGAAATGCGAACCCGGTCAGTTTTTGATTGTAAAGCTCGGTGAGCTTGGTGAGAGAATTCCATTAACTATTGCAGATTACGATAGAAAAGAAGGTACTATCACTATCGTATTCCAGGTAGTTGGTGCATCTACAGAGAAGATGAGCCATCTTAAAGTAGGAGACTGCTTTACAGACGTTGTGGGACCTCTCGGAAAGCCATCTGAGTTGATAGATACCCCGATAGAAGAGCTGAAGAAGCAGTCTATCATATTCATAGCCGGCGGTGTAGGAGCAGCTCCTGTATATCCACAGGTTAAGTGGCTCCATGAGCACGGAGTAGAGGCAGATGTTATCCTCGGTGCAAGAAACAAGGATCTTCTTATCATGGAAGATGATCTTCGTAAGGTAGCTGCCAATGTTTATGTATGTACAGATGATGGTTCATACGGTGACAAGGGTGTCGTTACCGATATTCTTAAGAAACTTGTTAATGAGCAGGGCAAGAAGTACACACAGTGTATCGCTATCGGACCTGTTATCATGATGAAGTTTGCATGCCTTACAACAAAGGATCTAGGAATCCCGACTATCGTTTCCATGAACCCTATCATGATCGATGGAACAGGTATGTGCGGTGCCTGCAGACTTATCGTAGGTGATGAAGTTAAGTTCGCATGTGTTGACGGACCTGAGTTTGACGGTCATCTGGTTAACTTTGACCTTGCTATGAAGCGTCAGAGACAGTACATGGATGAAGAAGGCAGAGCTATGCTGGCATTACAGGAGGGTTCAACACACTCCGGCGGCTGCGAAGCAGATAAATAATCGGGGAGGCACAAAATGAACAATTCTATGACAAGAGTTCCTGTTCGTGAGCAGGAGCCTAAGGTAAGAGCAACAAACTTTGAAGAAGTATGTCTTGGATATAATGATGAGGAAGCTAAGCTTGAGGCTGAAAGATGCCTTAATTGTAAGAATCCTCTTTGCATGAAGGGATGCCCTGTTTCTATTCATATTCCTGATTTTATCACTAAGGTTAAAGAGGGAGATATCGCAGGTGCTGCCGATGTTATAGCATTATCTTCTGCACTTCCTGCAGTCTGCGGACGTGTATGTCCTCAGGAAACACAGTGCGAGGGCAAGTGTGTAAGAGGCATCAAGGGTGAGCCGGTTTCCATCGGTAAGCTTGAGAGATATGTTGCCGACTGGGCAAGAGAGCATGATTATGTAGCTGCAAAGGCAGGAGAGCCAAACGGCAAGAAGGTCGCAGTTATCGGTTCAGGTCCCGCAGGTCTTACCTGTGCGGGAGACCTTGCTAAGCTTGGCTATGATGTCACTATTTTCGAGGCATTCCATCAGCCCGGCGGCGTTCTGGTTTACGGTATACCTGAGTTCCGTCTTCCAAAGGACCGCGTAGTTCGTCCTGAGATCGAAAACGTTAAGAAGCTGGGTGTTAAGATTGATACCAATGTTATCGTTGGACGTTCTCTCACAATTGATGAGCTTCTTAATGAGGAAGGCTTCGATGCAGTATTTATCGGATCAGGTGCAGGACTTCCTAAGTTCATGAATATTCCCGGTGAGACTGCAAACGGAGTTTATTCAGCAAACGAGTTCCTTACTCGTAACAACCTTATGAAGGCATTCCTTAAGGAAGCTGATACCCCTATCAAGGTTGGCAAGAAGGTTGTAGTTGTAGGCGGCGGAAACGTAGCAATGGACGCTGCAAGAACAGCACTTCGTCTCGGAGCTGAGGTTCATGTAGTTTACAGACGTTCGGAAGAAGAGCTTCCTGCAAGAGTTGAAGAGGTTCATCACGCTAAGGAGGAGGGTATCATCTTTGATCTTCTCCAGAATCCTGTTGAGATCTATGCTGATGAAAATGACTGGGTTAAGGGCGTAAAGATCCAGAGAATGCAGCTCGGAGAGCCTGATGCATCCGGCAGAAGAAGACCTGAGCCTATTCCGGGTGATGTATATGATCTTGAGTGTGATATGGTTATCATGTCCCTCGGAACATCACCTAACCCTCTTATCAAGCAGACAACAGAGGGGCTTGATACTAACAAACATGGCTGTATCATAGCCAAGGAAGAGAACGGTGAGACTTCCAGGAAGGCTGTATTTGCCGGCGGTGATGCAGTTACCGGTGCAGCAACAGTTATTCTCGCAATGGGCGCAGGAAAGGCAGCTGCAAAGGGTATCGACGATTTCCTTAATGGCAGAAGCTGATGTAAAGTCATCAGACTATAGATTGATCTAAAATATATGAATGGGTGGTTCAGTAAGTTAGTTCCTCAAACGGAGGATACACACTGAACCGCCCATTTTTTATATCATCAGAATCACCGGGGAAAGATCTCGTCAGAAAGAAGCGTCCTTGAAGTGTAAACACACTAAATTTAAACACTATAATGAGGAAGTACTTCCTTAAATGAAAGTATACCTTTTTGCCATGATAAGGCGAAATTTAACAATTGTTTTCAAATATTATTATTTTTCTTTATATAGTGTCGACGAAGTAAATATGACGGGTTTGAAGTCCCTGTCTGGCAGGATATCAATAAGTGATTCTCAGACCGAATAATGATTTTGAAAGGAATTGATCATGGACACAAAAGGAAAGAATCTCGGTATTCACAGTTTGAAGTTTGTAGTAGTTATGTCACTCTTTGTTTCGTGCTTTCTGACGGCTTTGGGAATTGCTGTATTCTCAATAATAGGAACCATTAGAAATAACAACGATCAGGCTGCAGCCTATAGGAGCCGCCTTGAAACCGATGTAATGGAGAAACTGAAGCAGGAAACTGAAATTGCTGTAAGTGTCATTGATCAGATTCATGAAAGACAGCTTGCAGGAGAATTCACGGAAAGTGAAGCAAAGAAATTTGCGGCGGATCTGGTACGTGAAATGAGGTATGATAACGGAAATGGGTATTTCTGGGTAGATACCTATGAGGGTGTAAATGTTGTCCTGTTGGGAAGAGATACGGAAGGTAAGTCCAGATGGGATTCTGTGGATCCAAACGGAACCTATTTCATTCAGGAAATGATCGCCAACGGAAAAAAAGAGGGTGGCGGATTTACAGATCTGATGTTTGCGAAGCCTAATGAGACAGAGCCATTACCAAAGAAAAATTATACCTGTGCCTATGAACCTTATCAGTGGGTGCTCGGAACCGGTGTGTGGATCGATGATCTCGATGATGCAAGTGCAATTTACATGCAGAAGGCAAACGAAGCTATAACAGGTATAATAAGAAATATGATCATATTTATCATCATATGGTTTGTGATTCTTTTCGTTGCTGCTATGGTCATAGGCGGTCAGGTAGTAGGACCTCTTCAGAAGGTTACAGCTGTTGCAGAAAGAATTTCTGATGGTGATCTGGATGTAAGACTTGATATAAAATCCAGGAATGAAATAGGCTTGCTTGCTGACTCCTTTGGCAAGACCATAGAACAGATCCGGAATTATCAGGGTTATATCGATGAGATTGCAAGTGCACTTTCCGAGTTAGCTGACGGTAATCTCAGGGTACAGCTTACAAAGCAGTATACAGGCCAGTTTGCAAAGATCAAAACCAATACGGATAATCTGATATCCCACTTGAATTCCACATTAGGAGAAATCAATGCTGCAGCAAATAATGTAAACAGAGGCGCAGAGCAGGTATCTTCAGGTGCTCAGGCATTGGCACAGGGTGCTACAGAGCAGGCTTCCTCTATACAGGAACTTTCAGCTACTATGAATGATATATCACTGAAGGTAAAGGATACTGCTGATATGTCAAAGGCCGCTCTGGATCTCACAAGCTCTGTAAGTGAAGATATGGTGATCAGTAACACCAAGATGGAAGAGATGTCTCAAGCTATGGAAGAGATCGTTGAAAGATCCAACGAGATTTCAAAGATCATAAAGACTATCGATGACATCGCATTTCAGACCAATATCCTCTCTCTCAATGCTGCAATAGAGGCTGCAAGAGCCGGTCAGGCAGGAAAGGGATTTGCGGTTGTTGCTGATGAAGTAGGCAACCTGGCTAAGAAGTCTCAGGAGGCAGCTCAAAATACAGCTGTTCTTATTGAACAGACTATCGAAGCAGTACAAAAGGGTGGTGAGATAACCGCTCAGACTGCTGAGTCCATCACATCTGTATCCAAGGGTGCACAGAAGATCACAGACCTTGTGGATCATATTTCGATCGCATCAGGTGAGCAGGCTGACGGTATCAGACAGATCACTCTTGGAATCGATCAGATTTCATCAGTAGTTCAGACCAATGCTGCAACTGCGGAGCAGAGTGCGGCTGCCAGTGAAGAAATGACCAGAATGGCCAAGAGTCTCAGCGATGAGGTTAACAAGTTCACACTTTCATAAAAGGAATTTCATTTCAGCCGGGATTTATGTCCCGGCTGTTTTTTCTCTATAAGAGTTACAGTTCAGTTAGTGGACCAGGGGGATTTCTTTTCAGCAAGGTCGTCAACAGGAATGTGTCTTCTTCGCAGACTTTCGTCTCATTTGTGTGATAGAGAGAAAAACCTATCGCTATCCGATTGGTTATTATTGACTAACGTCCGAAAACAGTAAGATAATTCTAAAACTAAGGAAGAAAACTAATTGATTATTTTGGGAGTTATCATGACATTAACACCGGGATTTATTATAAATGGAATCATTCTGGGAATAGGGCTGGCTATGGATGCTTTTTCGGTATCCATGGCAAATGGTTTGAAGGATCCAAATATGAAACCGGGAAAGATGTGCCGTATCGCGGGCTGTTTTGCATTTTTCCAGTGGTTTATGCCGATGATCGGATGGGTCTGTGTTCATACAGTTGTATTGTATTTTAAATCCTTTCAGGCTTTTATCCCCTGGATTGCACTGATACTTCTTTTCTATATCGGAGGGAATATGATCTATGAAAGTATTCTGGAGGGAAAAATCGGTGAGGATTCAGAAGCAACCGGTGAGGATGAGATACTTTCTTCAAGCACTCTTATCATGCAGGGTATAGCAACTTCCATAGATGCTCTGTCGGTTGGCTTCACAATTTCAGAATACCATCTTCTTGAAGCATTTATCACTGCTGTCATCATTGCCGTAACAACTTTTATCATTTGTATCATTGGTCTCAGGATAGGCAGAACAGCCGGAAGATTTCTCAAAAACAAAGCAGGTATTTTCGGAGGCGTTATTCTTATAGGTATCGGAATAGAGATATTCATTACTAATTTCTTTTAGTTTGTAATTAATCCGCTAAATTGATATGATAATATTGTCATAAAAAACAGAGTTTCTGACTTTTTTATTTCGATGATTGGAGAATAGTGTGAAAAATACTTTTCATCACTATTTGTGCCGCCGACCAAAGGCGGCGGAATGGGTATTAATATGACAATATCAGAAAATTTTGCAACAAGCGATAAAAGCAGAGTTCCACTAAAAGAAGGCACAGACAGTCTTCCTGTTCTTTGTTATGAAGATAATCTTGAACAGATAGAGATACCCTGGCATTGGCAGAATGCTTTTGAAATAGGCATAGTGATGTCAGGAGAGGCAATAATCGGTGTGGAGGCTGAACGGTTTCCGTTAAGTAAAGGCCATGGCTATTTTATCAATGCCGGAACATTGAACACCTGCATCCATCATCCGGATCATACGGGTGAATGCAGCATTCGTTCGATTGTTTTCTCTCCGACACTTGTGGGAGATCCGAATGATGGCCTGTTCTATGACAACTACGCAGCGCCCATCATTACAAACAATGCGTTAAAAGGATTTGCTCTTAATAAGGATGAGGCCTGGCAGAAGGAGACCCTGCGTCTTGCGGAGCAGTGCTGGAGAAGCTGCCTCGAATTCGATGAAGCCATAGAATCCGGGGTCAGGGACATTGTATCCCAGATGATATTCCTATTATCATCACATTGTGATTCTGAAACAAGAGCAGTGTCACCTAAGGATATGAGAGACTCGGACCGCATAAGGATGATGCTTGATTATATCGATCATCATTACAAAGAGGATATAAATATCTCTGTGCTATCGGAAAATGCCGAGATCAGTGAATCTGAGACCATGAGATGTTTTCATAACATGCTCGGAACTACTCCCATCCAGTACCTGAAGAACTATCGGATAAGAAAAGCCGCTGAACTTCTCAGAGTTTCAGAAGAGAAGATAGTAGACATTGCGATAGACTGTGGTTTTCAGGATATGAGTTATTTCGCAAAAACCTTCAGAGAGGCAAAGGGAATAACACCTACGGATTTCAGGGAAAAGTATAAAACGAAGGCTTGATCAGTCATGGAATCAAAGACAGCAGCATATCTAAACATATATACAAATCTCAGACAGCAAATAATAAACGGCGATTTCAAGACCGGAGACAAGCTCCCTTCAAAGAGAGTTTTTGCGGAAGTGACCGGGACCAGCGTCATAACTGTGGAACATGCCTATGATCTGCTTCAGGATGAAGGTTACATCGAAGCAAGCCAGAGACGGGGGTATTTTGTAACCTACACTTCAGAAGATTCCTTTCCTGTCGGGGAGGAAATGGACATAAGCATCAACGAAGAGGGTGCTGCCACAGACAAGTACGAAGAAAGCATTGAAACCTTTTCCTTTCCGGGATTTGCAAGAACGGTCAGACATGTCCTTTCAGTCTACGGCGAAAGGATACTGGAGAAGTCTCCCAATGAAGGCTCATTGCTTCTGAGAGAAAGCATTAGCCGCTATATAAAAAGGAGCAGAGGAATACACGTAGACAGTGACCAGGTTATAGTCGGAGCAGGTGCAGAGTATCTGTATGGGCTGATCGTTCAGATGTTAGGCAGGGATAAGCTCTACGGAGTGGAAGATCCTTCTTATGAAAAGATCAGAAGTATTTATAAGGCAAACGGAGCCGCCTGTGATCTTTTGAAGCTCGGATCAAGAGGTATACATACCAGTGAACTCAAGAGAACATCAGCTCAGGTACTCCATGTCACTCCCTTTGACAGTTACCCAAGCGGAGTTACCGCAACTGCCGGAAAAAGACAGGAATACATCGCCTGGGCAAAAAACAGAGGTGCCATCATAGTGGAAGACGACTATGCTTCGGAATTCTCAACCTCCACAAAATCCGAGGATACATTGTTTTCCCTAGAGCCCCTTCGTACAGTCATCTATATAAACACCTTCACCAAAACCATTTCACCATCTATCCGTATAGGCTACATGCTGCTCCCAAAGGAGCTTTCCGCAGAACTGAAAAGCAGAATTTCCATTTATTCCTGCACAGTTCCAACCTTCGATCAGTACGTTCTGGCCGAATTCCTGAACAGCGGCGACTTCGAACGCCACATAAACCGCGTCAGAAGAAAGCGCAGACAGGCGAATAAAGTGATATAATAGAAATGTTCGATGTATTTTCTGACTAAAAAAGCCAATGAGGAAAATACAAGGGATGGGTGCCTAGGCTTTCAATCTCGTGGGCCGGCGCACGTCCATTGTATTTTCCGGAGTAGAGGGAGGAACCCCATGGGATTATTTAAGAATTTAAAAGCGACGCACTTCTTCTGGACGATAAGCAATGAATTCATTCACCTGCTGACCATAGCCGGCCTTATCTGCGCAGTAGACCAGATGGTAAAAAGCGCAATCGACACCGAACCCGAAAGCAATTTCCCACGCGAAATGCCGCATACCAAGGGCTATGTAAAGATCATGCGTGCTCATAATCCCGGATTTTCCAGAGGACACCTGGGAAAATATCCGGAGCTGGTAAAGACACTTTCGGTAGCAGCTGTAGGATTTCTTGCAGGAGGGCTGCAATACCTAACAAATTATTATCCGGGTAAATATAAGCTGAGAAAGCTTGGCATGGCCATCGTAATCGGGGGCGCTCTTTCCAATGTTCTCGACCGTATAGTCAACGGAAAAGTCACAGATTATATGAATATCAGAGTATCGGGGCTTAAATCCCTGATAGTAAACATTGGCGACATCGCCATCTATGTAGGCGGCATAATCTACACCATAGCCGCACTTTTCGGAGAAGAATAATGCAGACAGGAGCCGGAGGGCATCCATTTAAATGCGCAGAGAAACCTCGCATTTAAATGGATGCCCTCCGGCTCCTGAATCAATGTCTTGTCAGTTTCCACCAGTTTTGTTATAATATCGTTTGCTGTTTAAAAGGTCAGGGGCATACTATGCCTTTTTGACCCCAGTAAATTTTTATGGTAAAAGGAAGATATTCCAATGAACAACAAGCTTAAAGCAGCTCTTGGTCTGCTCCTGATACTGGCTATAACAGCCGGTTTCTGTTTCCTGGGAGTGAATGGCGCAAGAGACATTAAACTCGGTCTCGATCTGAACGGTGGTGTATCCATAACCTATCAGACCGTTGAACCAAACCCAACTGCGGAACAGATGTCCGACACTATTTACAAGCTTCAGCTGAAGGCCCAGGGCTATTCAACAGAGGCCCAGGTTTATCAGGAAGGATCAAACCGTATAAACATTGACATTCCCGGTGCAACAGATGCCAATGAGATCCTCGCTGAGCTCGGTGAGCCGGGTACACTTCAGTTCGCTGACAATCAGGGCAATGTACTTCTTACAGGTGATGATGTTAAGAATGCTTCAGCCGGAATGACAAACAACAATGGTACAAATGAGTATATCATTCAGCTCACATTTACCGATGAAGGTGCAAAGAAGTTTGCTGATGCCACAGCCAACAATGTAGGCAATCCGCTGTTTATCATTTATAACGACAATGTAATTTCAGCTCCTACGGTTCAGGAGGCAATCTCCGGAGGACAGGCTTCAATCACCGGTATTTCCGACTATGATGAGGCAACAAGGATCGCATCCACCATCCGTATCGGTGCTCTTCCTTTACAGCTTACAGAGCTCCGTTCCAATGTTATCGGTGCTACTCTCGGACAGGAAGCTATTTCAACATCCATAAAGGCAGGTATCATAGGACTTGGTCTTGTAATGCTTTTCATGATCATTTTCTATCTCCTTCCCGGATTCACAGCTTCTGTTGCCCTTATCATGTATACAGGACTTGAGCTTGTTATATTACAGGCATTTGAAGTAACCCTTACCCTTCCGGGTATCGCAGGTATCATCCTTTCCATAGGTATGGCGGTTGATGCCAATGTCATCATTTTTACACGTATCAAGGAAGAACTTGGTCTCGGAAACAGCGTAGAGAATTCCATCAAGGCCGGTTACAGCAAGGCACTTTCTGCCATCCTTGACGGAAATATCACAACACTTATCGCAGCTGCAGTGCTTTACTTAAGAGGTTCAGGTACCGTTAAGGGCTTTGCTTCAACACTGGCCATCGGTATCGTTATCTCACTTATCACAGCACTTTTTGTAACACGAAGCCTTCTTTGGACTTTTGTACAGTTCGGAGCTACAGATCCTAAGCTTTATGGTGTACGTAAGGATATCAAGATTTTTGATTTCATCAAGTTCCGTAAGAAAGCTTATACAGCTTCAGCAGTTGTGATCCTTGCAGGATTCATATTCCTTGGCATGAACAAGGCATCTATCGGAAATCTTTTCAATTATGATCTTGATTTCCAGGGTGGTTCTTCAACAAACGTAACCTTTAACGAGGATCTTTCACTTGAAGATGTGGATGCAAAGGTTTCACCTATATTCAAGGAAGTAACCGGTGGTGATGCTTCTGTTCAGGCTTCTAAGGTAGCCGGTACAAACGAAGTAATCATCAAGACAAGAACTCTCACTACAGAAGAGAGAAAAGACCTTTACCAGAAGCTGGTTGACGAATTCGCAGTTGATGAATCAAAGATTACAACAGAAAACATTTCAGGTGCTGTTTCAAATGAAATGAAGGCTGACGCAGTTTGGGCATTTATCATTGCCATAATCTGCATGCTCATCTATATCTGGATCAGATTCAAGGATATCAGATTTGCTTCAGCTTCCGTTCTTGCCCTTACACATGACGTACTTGTGACAGTTGCATTCTATGCAGGTCTTAAGTGGGCAGTTGGCTCAACCTTTATTGCATGTATTCTTACTATCGTTGGTTATTCCATCAACGCAACAATCGTTGTATTTGACCGTATACGTGAGAATCTTGCAGATCCTGAAAAGAGAAAGGATAAGGCAGACTGTGTAAATACAGCTATTTCACAGACACTTACACGTTCCATCAATACTTCACTTACAACCTTCATCATGGTTATTGTGCTTTATATCTTCGGAGTTTCTTCAATCCGTGATTTCACAATGCCTCTTATGGTTGGTATCGTAGCCGGTGCATGGTCTTCAATAACAATTGCAGGTCCGCTCTGGTTTGACCTTACAAATCGCGCCATGAAGAAGCAGGCTGAAAAGGCTGCAGCGGAGAAGGCAGCAAAGCTTGAAGCAAAGGCTGCAAAGAAGACTGCTAAGAAATAATCTCTTAGCCACAAGTCTTGACGGAATTGGAATATTCTTATAAATTAGAGACCGACTCATGCGAGTCGGTCTTTTTCTGTATCGAAAGGGGTAGGGATGTCTGCATTGCATACCGATGTTCACCGGTTAAATGGTATTGCCCCGGACGATATGATCAAAGTGGCGCCGGGCTGCTTTCCCGGAGTGCTCTTTCAGGAACTAAGAAATTGAGGTTCAAAAATGAAATATGAAATCATCAAAACCAGCGGCCGTGCAAAGTCGGCGCATATGGAAACCGTACATGGCTCTATCGAGACACCGGTTTTCATGAATGTAGGTACTGTTGCTGCAATAAAGGGCGGAGTATCAACAGACGATCTTCGAACCATAGGTACACAGGTAGAGCTGTCCAATACTTATCACCTGCATGTACGCACCGGAGATCAGCTTATAAAGAAATTTGGCGGTCTTCACAAATTCATGAAGTGGGATCGTCCCATACTTACAGACTCCGGTGGATTTCAGGTTTTTTCCCTTGCAGGAACCGGCAGAAAAATCAAGGAAGAGGGCGTTTATTTCCAAAGCCATATAGACGGACGGAAAATTTTTATGGGTCCCGAAGAATCCATGCAGATCCAGTCAAATTTGGGATCTACCATTGCAATGGCTTTTGACGAGTGTCCGCCTGCTCTTGCTGATAGAGAATATATACTTCCTTCAGTTGAAAGAACCACCAGATGGCTGGAAAGATGCAAGAAGGAAATGGCAAGATTAAATTCACTGCCTGATACAGTAAATAAGGATCAGCTGCTTTTCGGTATCAATCAGGGCGGTATAATCGATGACATTCGCATACAGCATGCAGATATCATCAGTAAGATGGATATGGATGGTTATGCTGTAGGCGGTCTTGCAGTCGGTGAGACACATGAGCAGATGTATCATATACTTGATATTGTTGTCCCACATCTTCCGAAGGAGAAGCCTACATACCTTATGGGAGTAGGTACACCCGCCAATATCATTGAATCGGTGGACAGAGGCATTGACTTCTTTGACTGTGTATATCCTTCAAGAAACGGTCGTCACGGTCATGTATATACACATAAGGGAAAGATGAATCTTTTCAATCAGAAATATGAGCTTGATGAAAGACCTATAGAGGAGGGCTGCAAATGTCCTGTCTGCGCAGGTCTTAAGAGGGAGGACGGTTCTTATACAGGCGGCTACAGCAGAGCTTACATCCGCCATCTTCTGAAGGCTAAAGAGATGCTTGGTATGCGTATGTGCGTACTTCATAATCTGTATTTCTACAATCATCTCACTGAAGAGATCCGCGGAGCCATCAGAGGTGACAACTGGACAGAGTGGAAAGAGGATGCTATCCATAAGCTCGGAACCTACGACAGAGGGGAAGAGTAGTAAATGATACGGAGCCTGAGGGCATCCATTTTAAAATGGATGCCCTCAGGCTCCTCACTATGTTGATATACCTCTGTTGGAAAGATTATTTTGATCTTGAACTCTGATTAGCCTGCCAGATGTACCAAAGACCCTCTAACAAAAGGTTTTCGTCGAGTATCATTTTATGTCTTGTGTATTTGATGATTTTTGGGGCTATTCCTCCGGTTGCAATGATGGTTGGCGAAGAATCACCGATCTCTTCTATGAATCTGTCAATGATTCCGTCGATAGCTCCGGCTGCGCCGTAGATTATACCTGCCTTCATGGCATCATTTGTCTGTGTGCATATAAGCTTTTTTGGCGGTGTCAGATCGATGGAAGGTAAAAGAGAGGTTTCTCTGGAAAGAGCATTCATTGATAATGTCACTCCCGGCATGAATACACCTCCTGTATATGTCCCTTCTTTATCGATGACAGTTACGGTGGTTGCTGTTCCCAGGTTAACTATAATTGCAGGAAGCTTGTATAGATTTTTGGCAGCTGAAGCCGCAGAAACCAGATCTGAGCCTATGGTTCCGGGATCATCTATCTTTAAACGTACTCCCGATTTTACTCCGGCACCAACTATCACGGCATTTTTCCCCGTCACTACTTTAAGTGCATCCGAAAGCACCTCTCTCAATGGAGGAACCACGCAGGAAATGATGACTCCGTCTATTTTTTTCTCTTTCAGGTTGGTAAGACATAATATGCGGTCAATGTCCGAAGCATATTCAAAAAGTGTTTTGTTTTGATTTGTTTCCAGTCGAACCACCGGATCCAGAACTTTTCCGTTATCTACGCATCCGATTTTTGTATGGGAATTCCCACAATCCACAGCCAGAATCATAATTCCTCCTAACAGCTAAAGACAGTACTTAATGAATATACTTAAGTTTAATGTCTTTGCTTTGTAACACCTTATTCAGGCATAGCGAACCTTTTCTTTAACCGGTACGATAGCCGTTGGTGTTATAAAGTAATATACATCATTACTTGTATCATTGCAAAAATAAAAATTATACAATAAAATGATTTTTGTAAGATTTGGGTGGCATAATATCCTTTGATTGCGTCAAAAAATTATGTTATCATGACATTAGTACTATATCGAAAGGTTTCAATATCCTTTTTCGATGATTTTGAACGTAAACATTAACCGAAGCTACATTTACATGGTAGCTTTGAATCGAGGATATAATGGCAGCATTACTTTATGAGTCCATAAACAGTCAGGAAGAAAAGCTTGATGTTGGTCTGGACTGGCATGACGAACCGGAAATCATATATTTTAAAAACGGACATTATAAGCTTATGCTCAACCTGAAGGAGTATGACATCACTGATGAGTGTTTCTGTATCGTGAATTCAGGGGTTATCCGTAAGCTTGAGTCTCTTGATGAAAAGGGCGTTGAATACTCAATCCGTGTAAAGCTTGAGGATCTTTGCTTCAAAAATGACAGCGACCCGGTTAATGAAGCTCTTATTTATCCGCTTCTTAAGGGCAGTATCAGGTTCAATGAATTCATTACCGTATCCGATTTTGGTTTCCTACAGGTACTGAGATCCTTTAATGATATGGTGAGAAGGTATCGTGAGTTTGGAAAAAAGAGCAATACCAACAGTGTGAGTGTACGTAAATATGAGCTTGATTCTGTGGCAGATCAGCTTATGATAAAGGCAGATCTTTTGCATGTGATAGCCCTTATCTATTCTTTCGGTATGATAGAAGACAAGGAAATTACCGATACGGAAAAGCAGGTTAAGGCCATTAAGGATTCAATCATATTCATAAGAGAACACTATAAAGAAAAGCTTTATATACGAAATTTATCGGAACTTACGGGACTTAACGAACAGTACTTTATAAGATTTTTCGGAAGTGTCACAGGGGTATCTCCCCTTGATTATATCAACAGATATCGTGTTGAACAGGCCGCCAGACTTCTTAAAGACACCGATACTCATGTCTATGAGATTGCTGAAGAGTGCGGATTCCATAATATCGGTAATTTTATAAAGATATTCCGATCCGTAACCGGAGAAACACCGCATAAATTCCGTAAACGGTTTGGCAAGGAGGATTAATCAGACCATGACATTTTATTACCCGGCTAAATTATATAAAAAACCGGAAGGAGGATACCGCGTAGAGTATTTTGATCTCGACCAGTGTTTCGGAGACGGAGCCACAGAAGACGAAGCCCTTGCAGATGCCAGAGCCAATGCCATCGACTGGATCCAGCTCGAGCTGGCCGACACCAACGACCTCCCGGAAGTAACACACAAAGACGATGTAAACCTTACTCCCGAAGAAAGATTTGTTGAAATGATGATCATCATGCCACGTGAGGGCTGGGATGAGTGAGGGAGGAGTTTTCCATCAGGAAAACTCCGACCGATATGGCCAGAGCGAAGCTCTGGTCCCGAAGGGATCAGGTGAGGCTATCAACGCCGAACCTGACCGGCGGAGCGCCAGCGGGTACGGCCAACTAAATTACCCTTGCCATACCCTATTCCTTATGTTATATTATCCGAGAACTTGGAAACCACTTTTGGGAGGAATTATGACAACTCTTCTTAAGACCCAAAATATAGATAGAAAAGGCCCTGTGGTCTCTGATATTTATATTTTTGATTTTCCGGTTCTTTTATTTATTTTCAAGAAATTCACAGATACGATTCATAGAAGTGCCGTTTATGACATGAACGGTTTGTTTAATATTCCAGACTCGACAAATGTTATTTCATTTGTTTGAGGCTGGTATTTTTTTACCGTAAAAAGGGCATATCTATGAAAATGAACAAAGTCAGGAGATGTAAATGAAGGATGTTGAGTTCAAGATACTGACCAATGAAGCACTTACTGCTGACATCTTTAAGATGACATTGGACGGTGATACAAGCGATGTCACGAGACCCGGACAATTTGTAGACATTAAAATACCGGGACGCTTTCTCAGAAGACCTATATCGGTTTGCGACTGGTCTGAGAACAGACTAACTCTGATCTACAAAGTTGTGGGTGAGGGAACCGAAGACCTGAGCTACATGGAACCGGGAGACTATATTAACGTCCTTACTGGTCTCGGAAACGGATATGACCTCCGGAAGATTCCAAAGAATCCTGTTATAGCAGGAGGAGGAGTCGGTGTTCCGCCTATGTATGCTCTTGCAAAATGCCTCAAGCAGATGGGCATCACCCCCTATGTAGCTCTCGGCTTTAACACAAAGTCCGATGTCTTCTATGAGGCCGAATTCAAGGCATTGGGCGTACCTGTAAATATAGCAACAGTAGACGGCAGTTATGGCGCCAAAGGCTTCGTCACAGACATCATCGGAGACCATGACTATGCGCTTTGCTGCGGACCTGAGCCAATGCTGAAAGCAGTTTACAACGTGGTTAAGGACGGACAGTTCAGTTTCGAGACCAGGATGGGCTGCGGCTTCGGAGCCTGCATGGGCTGCAGCAAAAAGACAAAGAACGGATTTAAACGTGTCTGCAAGGACGGTCCTATATTCATGATGGAGGAAATCGCATGGTAGATTTAACGACGGAGCTTTCCGGAATCAAACTCAGTAACCCTGTGATCCCGGCATCCGGAACCTTCGGGTTCGGAAAAGAATATTGGGATCTTTATGACCTTGATATACTGGGATCCATTTCCTTCAAAGGAACAACAGTCGAAGAGCGTTATGGCAATGAGCTCCCCCGTATAGCCGAGTGCTATCAGGGCATGATCAATTCCGTGGGTCTTCAGAACCCCGGCATGGAGGAAGTCATCAAGTTTGAAATCCCCGAGCTTGCGAAGCATTTTCATAAACCCCTCATCGCCAACATTTCCGGATTCAGCGTCCCTGAATACGTAAAGCTTGCTGAGGCCATGAGCGAGGTGCCTGAGGTAGGTATCCTTGAGGTTAATGTTTCCTGCCCTAATGTTCACGGCGGCGGAATGGCCTTTGGAACCAGCAGTGATAATGTGGCGGAAGTCACAAGAGAAGTTAAAAAGGCAGCAAAAAAGCCCGTCTACATTAAGCTTAGTCCCAATGTTACGGATATCGTTTACATCGCCAAAGCGGCAGAGGATGCGGGAGCTGACGGACTTGCACTTATCAACACACTTCTTGGCATGAGGATAGACATTAGACGCCGTCAGCCGGTGATTCACAACAAGATGGGCGGCTTCTCGGGACCGGCCATCTTCCCTGTGGCAGTAAGAATGGTTTACCAGGTAAGTAAGGCCGTAAACATTCCCGTTATAGGAATGGGTGGTGTTTCAAACGCAAAGGATGTGGTTGAAATGATGATGGCCGGAGCCAGTGCGGTTGAAGTTGGTGCCGCAAATCTGGTGGATCCATTTGCCTGCCAGAAAATCATCGAGGAGCTTCCTGAGCTTCTTGAGGAACTGAAGATAGAAAAATTAAGTGACATCATTGGATGCGTGGAGTAGTAAACAAACAGCGATTGGCTATTAAATAGACTTACTTGAATTAATCTTAGCTTGATAGATTAAAATATCGTAATAACGGATTTTAAATATCAAGATACTAACTGAGTAAATACCGTCTGAATAAGACCGGAGAAATGGAGATATTATGGGAAAAGATGTGATCATCGCGCTGGATTTTCCAAGCGCAGAAAAGACTTATGAGTTCCTTGATAAATTCACAGGAAGAAAACCCTTTGTTAAAATCGGAATGGAGCTTTTTTACGCAGAGGGGCCAAGTATAGTAAAGGAAATCAAAAACAGAGGCCACAAGATATTCCTGGATCTGAAGCTTCACGATATTCCAAATACCGTAAAAGGCGGCATGAAGTCACTTCGCGACCTTGGCGTAGACATGACTAATGTTCACGCAAGCGGAGGCATCAAAATGATGCAGGCTGCGGTTGAAGGACTTACCAGAGAAGACGGCACAAGACCTCTTCTTATTGCTGTCACACAGCTTACCTCAACCTCCCAGGAGACTATGGCAAACGAGCTTCTCATCGATCAGCCCATAAAGGATGTGGTTGTAAAGTATGCCGAAAATGCCAAAGCCGCAGGACTTGATGGTGTTGTATGTTCACCTCTCGAGGCCGGAAGCATTCACGAAACTTTAGGCGACAGCTTCATGACTGTAACTCCGGGCATTAGATTTGCAGGAGACGCTGTAGGTGACCAGTCAAGAGTTACAACACCCGCGAAGGCAAAGGAGATCGGTTCCGATTATATCGTAGTTGGAAGATCCATTACCGCAGCTGCTGATCCCGTTGAAGCATACGAGAGAGCAATGAAGGATTTCGTTGGCTGAAGCAAGAGCTTTTAACTGACCGTTTGTGTAACCGCAAGGATGACGTTGGATCATTCTTCGACATCGGAAAATAAGAGAAATCATCAAAGACACTTATCTGACAGTGAGAATTGTCAGAAGTTCATAAAGGAGAGAATATCATGGCTACAAAAGAAGAAATCGCTAAGGGACTTTTATCCATCAAAGCAGTATTTTTAAAACCGGATGACCCATTCACCTGGGCATCAGGCATTAAATCCCCAATCTACTGTGACAACAGACTGGTACTCAGTTACCCTGAGGTACGTACACTCATAGAGCACGCCATCGCAGAAAAAGTAAAAGAGCTCTATCCTGAGGCAGAAGCCCTCGAGGGAACCAGCACAGCCGGTATCGCACATGCAGCTATAGCAGCCGACATCCTCGGACTTCCCATGGGCTATGTAAGAGGCTCCGCAAAAGACCACGGCCGAAAGAATCAGATCGAAGGACGCCTCGAAAAGGGAGAGAAGGTCGTTGTCATCGAAGACCTCATCTCTACCGGAGGATCAGTACTTGACTGCGTAAATCCTCTTCGTGAAGCAGGTGCCGACGTCCTCGGAATAATCTCCATCTTCACCTACGGCATGCAGAAAGGCATCGACCGCCTCAAAGAAGCAAACATCGAAAACACCTCCCTCTGCGACCTCGACACCCTCGTAAAGCTTGCCGTTCAGGAGAACTACATCAAACCAGAAGATGAAGCGAGACTCTTAAAATTCCGTGATAACCCCTCGGATGAGTCATGGAGAAATTAAATTTTTAAGAAATGTAGGGAAATACAAGGGATGGGTGCATAGGCTTGCGAGTTGAAAGAACAGACTGCTTGGAATGTACGTACACGACACACGTAAGTGTGATCGGGTGCGAACATTCCAAGCAGGATGTACTTTCAATCTCGTGGGCCGGCGCACATGCCTTGCATTTTCCGGACGGTTTACAAACACATGTCAGGAGGAGAAAAATCATGCAACCAACCCCCAGAAGCATTATAAACATTCTGGACCTCACAGTTGAGGAAATCGATCATCTCATGGACCTTGCCGATGATATCGAGAAGAATCCGGAGATATATCAGGACAAATGCGCCCACAAACAGTTAGCAACACTCTTTTACGAGCCCTCAACCAGAACCAGACTGAGCTTTGAGTCTGCCATGCTGGCTCTTGGCGGACAGATCCTTGGCTTTGCGGGAGCCTCAAGCTCCAGCGCTGCAAAAGGCGAGTCCGTAGCCGACACAATCTCCGTAATGTCAAACTATGTAGACATTATGGTAATGCGTCACCCCAAGGAAGGTGCGCCGGTGGTTGCCTCTATGCATACCACAGTGCCATTCATTAATGCCGGTGACGGTGGACATTTCCATCCGACCCAGACTCTTGCAGACGTACTTACCATCAGGAGGACCAGAGGTTCCCTCAGCGGCATTACCCTGGGACTTTGCGGTGACCTCAAGTTCGGTCGTACAGTTCATTCACTTATAGATGCGATGCTCCGCTATCCCGACAACAAGTACATCCTCATCTCACCGGAAGAGCTTAAGATTCCGGAGTATGAGCTTGATAAGCTTAAGGAAGCTGGTGTGGAATTCGAGGAAACCACCTCACTTGAAGAGGCAATTCCCAAGCTTGATATTCTCTACATGACCAGAGTTCAGAAGGAGCGTTTCTTTAACGAAGAGGATTACCTCCGTTTGAAAGATATATACATTCTGACTCCTGAAAAGCTCAAGAACGCAAAACCTGACATGGCTATACTTCACCCGCTCCCAAGAGTAAACGAGATTTCAGTGGCTGTGGACAAAGATGAAAGAGCTAAATATTTCTACCAGACCTTATGCGGAAAACAGATGCGTATGGCTCTGATTTTATTCCTTTTAGGTCTTGATAAGTAAGGAGGCGCAGGATGACAGTAGATGGAATTGAAAATGGAATAGTACTTGACCATATCGAAGCCGGAAAGGCAATGCTTGTATACAAATACCTTCATCTTGACAAGCTTGATTCACAGGTGGCCCTCATACAGAACTGTTCCTCCCGTAAAATGGGCAAAAAGGATATCGTGAAAATCTCTGAGGATCTGGACATCGACCTGGATGTGCTTGGATATATCGATCCCGGCATAACCGTAAACTACATCAAGGACGGAAAGAGAGTTGACAAAAAAACTCTTCAGCTTCCCGAAACCCTTACCAACGTTCTTAAGTGCAAGAACCCGAGATGCATCATCTCCATCGAGCAGGAGCTTCCCCAGGTATTCAAGATCGTTGACCGTACAAAAGCGCTTTACAGATGCATGTATTGTGATACCATTGTCAGAAGTGAAGAATTGAATTAATATAAATCCAATATATGTAACAATCAAGCCGGTGAACCATGGGGACGGAGTTGGTGGCTCATTTTAAAAAACGAACCACCAACTCCGTCCCCCATGGTTCACCGGCTGAACTGCTGCGTTCTGTCACATAGTAGGAGAATTTAATGATAAAAGCGATAGCCTTTGACATCGATAATACAATTTATGATTACAGCGGCTGTGAAAAAACCGCTCTTACGGAGCTTTGCAGTTTTGCATGTGACAAGTATTCATTAAGCCATGAAGAATTTAAACAGAGGTTTGATGCAGCAAGAGTTGCCGTAAAAAAATCCTTAGGTGAAAATGTTGCGGCCTCACATAACAGGATACTTTATATGCAGAAGTTTCTGGAGGATATGAAACTGAATCCCGCAAAAGGGGCTCTTGAGCTTTATGATGTTTACTGGAACTCCATACTTGATAATATGAGGCCTTTTCCATACGTTCTTCCTCTTATGAAATATCTGAAGGATCATGACATCAGAATCGGCATGCTGACAGATCTCACTGCCCATATCCAGCACAGAAAGATAGAACGTTTATGCCTTGAAGATTATATAGAGGTGCTTGTGACCAGTGAGGAGGCAGGAGCTGAAAAGCCGTCACCTTCAGCCTATGACCTGCTTGTGAGTAAATTCAGTGTGGACAGGGAGAATATACTTATGATAGGCGACAGCCTAAAGAAGGATGTGGAAGGGGCCTTAAATGCAGGACTAAGTGCCCTTCATTACAAAAAGGAATACTCCGATACCATGGATAAAATGGTGATAAAAATGATAGAAGAGGAGTAGTTTCTGTTTCGATGTAAAAAAGTAATGTGAAAGTATCTGATGTGCGTTATATGAGTCAACTACACATTCATAAAATATTTCTAACGAAGACATAATAAGTAAAGAAGTATATAACTTAAATCTTATGCTACAATAGGAGCGTTCCTGTTTTTCAGCCTTTAGAAAGAGGTTTTATGTCAAATAACAAAAAATACAAAGGCCTCGTTGCCTTTGATCTGGATCATACATTACTGGATCACAATACCTGGAAGATCACCCCTTCCACTCTGGAATAGGCTCTCGGAATCTTTAGCCTAGATTCCAAGGGCTTTTTCTTTTGTTCCATTTCTCAAATCCCCCCATTTTTTTAAAAAATACCAAATATAGGACTTGACAAATCCTCCCAAATCTGCGGCCGCTTCGCGGCCTATCTGATTAAGAAGTAAATGCGTCCTTCGCGGCGCCGGATAATTCTCGATCGGAGGTGTTTGTTCATGTGCAAGCCTATTAACCTAGGCGGTCATGCCGCCTATCAGGCAAAGATGATATCTTTGCTAAAGCAATACTATCCTGATGCTTTCACTCGTTTTGGTCCTT
>NZ_KE384192.1:42929-55950 GCF_000424445.1 Oribacterium sp. NK2B42 | reverse complement strand
AAAACCGAGATCGTTATACTGTTGGTTCAGCATATGGCTCTCTATGGTCATATGCGTTATCTCATCTATGGTCGTCTTATCATCCTCGGGATGTAAGGCTCTATATAGTTGATATGTATATTCTACCTTACTAAAGAGGTTTGTAAAAACGGAAGCCTTAGCTGCCCATTTACTTTTCGGTTCATCATCCAGAAAGTTGTCTAATTCTAAGTCTTTTTCTGTATCAATTTCTTTTTCCAATTATATTTCCTTTGCTTTCATATTATCATTTTATACATGTATACACAATTTAAGTATTTTAAAACATACGCGCATCTTTGATCCCAAAAACCTTAACACACCATGAAGCATTTTCATATCGTCTAAATTCAGACTATATTTACTTTAAAGCGGAATGTCACAGGTCTATCTTATCGTGTATCAGTGTGGCTATTTGTGAAGTCATCTCTTATAAATACTCCGACTTTAAACGATATTAAATATTATAGAAATACTGACTGTTTATATTAAGTCCAAGGCATTTTTGCTATGGGAGTTTATATGAGAATCATATTGTTTTACTCAGGAATAGAATCCTTTAATTATTTTACGGATGAGATAAATAAAGAGCTGCATAATTCAGGTCACGAAACGTTCATCCTGGATCTGCGGGATGCCAATAAAACACCTGAACATTCTCTCAGAGACTTATATGAATTCACAAAGGCGCCGGTTGACGCCGCTATAGGCTATGACCAGATGCCGACTATCGGTCCTGCCTATGTTGAGCTATGGAATGAGCTTAACATTCCTGTGATTTCAATTTTTATGGATCCGCCTTTCAGATTCGGGGATTATAACAGAGTTCTGCCAAAATCTTATCTCAGGTTTTGCTGTGACATAGAGCATGTTACCTGGTGCAAACGTTTTTGTTCCGACACCATTCCCAATGTCTACTTTCTTCCTCACGGAGCCACAGTTCCTGACAAAGAGCCATCCTCCTGGGAAAACAAGAAATACGATATTCTGTTTTCCGGCACCTACTACAAACCGGAAAGTTATATAAGAACCATCCGGGAAAAGTATTCAGGTGCAGTCCAGAAAATCCTGTTTGACACAATGGAATTTATGAAAGCGAATACTTCTTTCTCTTTCCCTGCTGCAATTGACAGGATTTTATCCTGTGCAGATTATAATGCTGACGATCTCACAAGACTGTCTGTCATGGAATCCGGAGAAGAAGCCGACTGGTATATCAGAATGTACTATAGAGAAAAGGTTATAGATTCAGTCCTTAATTCCGGCAGGGATCTCTGGGTTTTGGGTCGCGGATGGGAAAACTACCCTCAGTATAATCATCCACATTTTCACCATATCTCAGAACGAGTTCCGTTTGCCGATTCCCTTGATATCATGGCGGATGCAAAGATCAATCTTAATGTCATGCCCTGGTACAAAGACGGTACCCACGACCGTGTGTTCAACACACTGCTTCGTCATTCTATACCCTTGACAGATTCCAGCAATTACTTGAAAGAAATGTTTATTGACCGAAGTTCAATTTATTATTATGAACTGAATAAACTTAATATGATTCCTGAAATAATTGAAGATCTTTTAACCGATCCCTTAAAGGCAAAGCTTTGTATTTTAAAGGGCATCGCTATAGTTCATGAGAAATATACCTGGAATCAGATCATAAAAAGTATTTTAAACGCAGTTAATGCATTCAAGTCTGATTCCGAAGAATGATACTTACAAAAATGTTTGTTAATGCTCTATATATAAAAACATATTCAATATCCCCGAAAAAGAAAGATATAAATTATTATGATATTTCCAGAAGATTATTTTAAAGACGAAGTCCGTGAAGGGTTCTATGTTACCGGCATGATGAAACGCTTATGGGCAGCACAACTTCAAATCCTTGAAGATATAGATGAGCTATGTCAAAAATGAAACACCTGATATACATACCAATAATACTTTCAGGTCTGACTCAGACGATTAACAGATTTCACTTAAGGAGATCATCATGAAAGTCCTTCATCTGAATATTACAACTTTCTTTGCAAATATGGATATGCTTGAAGCATTTGAATCATACAGAGATTCCAATGGCAAACCTTTGGAGCTTATTAAGTATGACTACAAATATGACCATGACAAGGTGAGAAAAGATCTGGATTTTGAAGAACGATTTTTAAATGATCTGAGAAACTACCAACCTGATTTTGTTTTTTCATTTAACTTTCTGCCTGTCATTTCAAAGGTTTGCAATAAAGAAGGCATCACCTATGTTTCCTGGATTTATGATAATCCCGAAATCTTCCTGTACAATTACAACATGAAAAATCCATGTAATATTGTATTGATGTTTGACTCTAAACAATACATGGAATTTATGGAGGGCGGCATAAAAAATGTTCGTTATCTTCCGCTTGCAGCATCCACTAAAAGGCTGGATTCTATTATGCCGACCAAAGCTGATAAAAAGAAATATTCCGCCGACATTTCCTTCGTGGGTTCACTTTATACTGAGCGAAAACAATACTACGAGGAAATTGCTCCAAAACTTGACCCCTACACTCTTGGGTATATAGACGGGATAATCAAAAGTCAGCTTCAGGTAGACGGTGTGAATTTTGTAGAAGAATGTCTGACTCCCGAAATCACTCAAAAGATACAGGAAGCCAGCAACATTTATCCCTATCCTGACAGTATTGAGACATTGGAATATCTTTATGCCAATTACATAATAAACAGGCAGATAACCATTATTGAACGGAAGGAGCTTCTAACACTTATAGGTGATCATCATCCGTTGAAGTTGTATACATATAAGCAAAATAACTCATTCTCGCCAAAGGGTGTACAAAACATGGGTCCCGCAAGTTACTTTACAGAAATGCCCCTTGTGTTTAAATTAAGCAAAATAAACCTGAACATTACCCTTCGCAGTATACAGAACGCGATACCTCTCAGAGTTTATGATATTTTAGGTTCCGGCGGTTTCCTGATGTCTAACTTCCAGCATGATCTTGCATACCACTTTGTCCCGGGAGAAGATTTTGTTTATTATGAAAGCAGAAAAGATCTCCTTGATAAAATTGATTATTACCTGGTTAATGAAAATGAACGTATTGAAATCGCAAGGAATGCACACAGAAAGATACAGGAACAGCATACATTTGACGTAAGAGTAACTGAGATAATTGAGATCATTAAGGAATTTGCTCATTAAAAGAAGAATACATTTATGAAAAGTATTTTAGTATGTAATATATTTAAACATTATACAATAAAAAGTATCAAAAAAGCTTTTGAATTATCCGGCTATAAAGTCAACGAAAGAGATTACTTTACACCGGAAGACATATATCATGATGATAAGCTGGAAGGTTTGATTCAAACCGATATAAGATCAAATCATTATGATTTTATTTTCACTGTTAACTATAGTCCCATTGTTTCTTCAATCTGCTATAAAAACAACCTTAGGTATGTTTCATGGACATATGATACACCAATGAATCTTCCCTCACTTGAAACTATGGATAATCCGTCAAATTATAATTTTATATTTGATCATGGAGAATATTTAAAATATAAGGAAGAAGGATTGGAAACTGTTTATTATCTTCCTTTGGCAACGGATTTTGATGCACCGGAATTTTCTAATAACGGCTATAAATACGACGTATCTCTTCTGGGAAATCTATACAGATCTACATTTCCTGCAATTAAAAAAAAGCTTGATGAATATCAATCAGGCTTTCTTGATGGTATCATAACATCACAACGTAAGATTTATGGAAGCTATTTCATCCTGGAGCTTTTAAAGTATCAGAATTCCGAACTCGAGTCCATAAACAAAACCACCGGCTTTAATCTCTCACCTGAGCAGCTCTCATATTCCTTGGCCTCATATATTACATATATGGATCGATTGTCCCTTCTTTCGATAATGAGTAACAGATTCAGCACTGCTCTTGTGACCGCTTCTATAACTGAATCCGAAAGAAATATGATGACGAAGCTAACCGTTCTCCCCAAAATGGATTATTACAAGGAAATGCCTCTTTTTTTCAGAATGTCAAAGATCAATCTAAATCCACCATTCAGGGCTGTATGGTCAGCAATCCCCCAAAGGGCTCTTGACATCATGAGCTCAGGTGGTTTTCTATTATCAGGATATACAGAAGAGCTTTCTTATTATTTTGAAAACAGCAAGGAACTTGTACTTTATGATTCCATCGAAGACGCTGTGGCTAAAGCAGATTTTTATTTGAAGCATGATGATTTAAGATTAAAAATCCAAACATCGGGAACAGAAAAAGTCCGGAAGGATTTCACATACATAGATAGAATTTATAAAATAATCAATACGGTACATGGTGGCAACACTTAATCAAATTGTACGGAACTTTATTTTTTTCACTCAGGAGTAAAAAGATGACCAATATAATTGTCACAACAATGTCGGAAGAGAATAACGGTTTAATTAATTTTTTCACTGATCAATGGGTCAATTCTTTAAAGAAATTACCGGATATCTATGTTAAGGTTGTAAATATAGATACTTGTGAAGGTTTAGATAATGAATTAGATATCATTATTGAAAATAAGAATTGTATCCTGTTATGCTACAATTGCTGTGGAATTCCCTTTACATACGACAATAATCAAAATGTATGGGAATCTCATGATATCCCGGTGTATACCTTTCTTTTGGATCACCCTCGTAATTATTATGCTATTCTTGAAAATCCTATTAATAATCTACATGTAATATGTCTCGATGAAAACCACGTAGAATTTATACAGAGATTTTATCCGAAGGTTAACGAAACTATATTCCTTCCTGATAGCGGAGTAAAGGTCTGTAATAAAATAAAGTCTTTTTCAGACAGGACTATAGATGTTCTTTACTGTGGAAACTGTCAGACCGAATATAAAACGCTTTTACCAGTGCGTTCTTTACCTGATGATGGAATTGAAATGTATCGTAATGCTATAAAGTTTATCCATAGTAATCCAAGCCTCACGGCAGAAGAAGCGGTAGAGATGTATCTGGATGCAGCCGGAATTAAAGCAGATGACTCAATGCTTTACAGTTTATTTATTAAAGATAAGGTGTCAAGACAAATTGAGGACATTGTAAGAAGAGAATATAAGCTTTTGATCATGCATGCACTTGATGATGCAGGCATCAAAGTTGATATTTATGGAGGAGGCTGGGAGGATGACTCAAATCCTTTCTCAGATAATATCCGTATTCATGAAAGAGTTTCACCATTGGAATGCCATAATCTCATAGGAAACGCCAAGATAGATCTGAGTATTATGCCCTGGTTCAAGAAAGGGAGCAGTGAAAAACCTTTTGGGGGTATGCTAAACGGAGCTGTATGCGTGTCAGATTCCTCAACATATCTTAAAGAAAATTATGTGGACGGAACAGACATTATACTATTTGAACTTGACAATATTGAAAAAGCCGTCAAGGATATCCAATGGCTTCTCAGTAATCCGGATGAGGCAGAAATAATAGCACTGAACGGTTATTATCATGCCCTGGATCAGGATGGAACCGATGCAAGAATCCGTGAAATTGTTGAACTGCTTATGGGACGGAGGAAATATAATTCATGACTAAAATAAACTTAAACCATTTTATCAGTAGTTGTGAATCTTTAGAAACAAATAAAGACTATTACCTTGGTTACATAAAAAAATATAAAAGCCATATAAATGACAGTATTTCTAACCATAGCCTAGAAGATTTTGAATTATTTCTAAACGAATACTTCGATTTAAATTCAAAACTTGAAGATCAGCTGTTAACATCGGAGCTTTTAAAAATCAATCAAATTAAATATGCTTTATTGAATGAGAGAACTCATGATTTCTCTTTGTTTTGGAATGATGTTTATACTTATGACGAGCTGTTGGAAAAATATAATAAAACAACTCTTATGCTTAGACGACTGCTCTTTGATCTGCCTGATGTCTTTAAAAAACAAGCCTATGATTTCCTTGCTTCCATTTCACCTTTTATAATCAATGCTGCCTTTGATGACCCGACAAATATACTGGGTATGGAGAAACAGATATATATCATTCTTGCAAAGGATTGTTTAATAAGGCAAAAGTATGATCATTCGTCTTTATATCTGGAGCTGGCTAAAAGAGTCTGAAAAACAGCAGCATATTAATTAGAATCATTAAAATCAATAGTTACTGCAATCTACATTCTGAGGATCAATATGAATAACCATCAATTCTGTTTTATAATATGTTACAATGACGATTTTTATCTGGAAGAATGTCTGCTGTATATCAGCAACCTAATCATACCTGATGGGTTCACAATTGATATTTTGACAATCAAAGATGCAAAATCAATTACATCAGGATATAACGAAGCTATGAAGACTTCAGATGCAAAATTTAAGATTTATCTGCACCAGGATGTATTTATCGTGAATAAATATTTCCTTATCAATCTTCTCAATATATTTAATTATAATGTGCATATTGGGATGGTTGGCATGGTCGGTGCCCCAAAAATCAATGATTCCGCCATCATGTGGGCTTCTCCTCGTATTGGAGGGATATTTACAAGAGAGTTAATGGAAAAGCCCTATATTTCCGAACTCTATGAAACACCTGAAACCTTAGGAATCGTTTCTGTAATCGATGGTCATCTCATGGCTACTTGCGTTGATATTCCATGGAGAGAAGATTTATTTGATGGCTGGGATTTCTATGACCTTTCTCAGAGCATGGAATTCAGAGAACGAGGATATAACATTGTTGTTCCCCCGCAGCATCAACCATGGTGTCTTCATGATGATGGCAATATCTTAAATCTTTATAATTACAATCACTACCGTAAAATATTTATCAAAGAATATATGTCATCTTAAATCCTGAATAGAATTTACCCCATCAAAAACAGATGATATACCATATTGCATCATATCATTTCGGTATTTGTTAAAATACATTACTAATAATCCATATGTCCTTTCATTGTACACAGTTTTAAAAAAAGAATTTGATGTGACTATCCACCATGCTTTACGAAAATCATGTATTAAAAAACACTTTTCAAAATCATTAATTGTTGCATTTATGGCTGTGGAATAATCACCATTTGCGATCATCAGAAGGTATTCCGGAGGTATTTCCGTTATGTACTCCCATATATCCCTATATCTTTTAAATACTTCAATATCAAATAGTCCGGCTTCTTTATAATGAATAAAATTTTCAACAGATCCAAAAAGTGCCGTTAAATTCGTTTCTGCTTTTATCGCTTCTGCCTTGTATCTGTCATAAATTGAAGGAAGCGAATAATTAGCAGACACCCATTTGTCTATCCAAAGTTGGAACATGATATTGCCCCAGCTAGACTTGTCATTTCTTGATATAAACCTCTCATCATATAAATATCGACATATCTTTATTGAACATGCATTCATCTCAGATAGCCTGACAAATAATGTTATGGATTGATTAAAATTGCACTCAGCACCTACACCATATTTTTTTTCGTATTTTTCCCATTCTATTGGCGCAAGCATCGTTTCTCTTCGCCTTATGAGGCACTCCCAGTCCGTAGAAGCAGCTGCATACAGTCTGTAAAACTCTACAGGGTCTGTATAAATGTTCTGCAAAACCTTAACTCCAACATCCCATCTGGTGTTCTCATTGTAACCAATAACCACATCATGTCCTTCATCAATAGAAGCACATAGTCTGTCCATATAAGAAGCACCAAAACATATTCTGTCCTTGCAGGGCCAGATATAGTCATATTCCTTGGGCAGTCCGTAGCCTTGCAGCAATAAATATAACTTATGGTCACCATTTATTGCATTACATATATCCACATAATATAAATTTAACGCACCATCCGAGATATAATCAGCTATTAACTCCTTTGTAGAGCAATCTCCACTATCATCATAAATACAAATATCCACTCCGTGATCTGAATATATATCCAGACATCTGTCAAGAATTTCTTTTACAATATCAGGATGATTATGTGTTAAAAGGCAACATGCAACACTATACTTCATATTTTTACTGGTCCACCTCTATTATTTTCTCAAAGGATTCCGTACTTTCAAACCAGTTTGATTATACAGCTTAAGTCCCTTATAAATCCACATGTTTTAAGCGATATAAAATATTATATGGAAATCGGCAGCTTTCTTTATATGGAGAGGATGATAATCAATATGATATTTCCTGAAGATTATTTTGAAGACGAAGTCCGTGAAGGCTTCCTTGTGACAGGCATGATGAAGCGCTACTGGGGCGCACAATTACAGATCCTTGAAGACATTGATGATCTATGTCAGAAATATAACATTAAATATTACTGTGATTGTGGCACTTTGTTAGGTGCGATCCGTCATGGAGGATTTATTCCCTGGGATGATGATCTGGATATTTCTTTACTGAGAGATGATTATAATAAGCTGCTGGATCATGCACATGAACTTCCGGAAAACTATACCTTATTAAGCTGGCGTACAAGGGAAGATTGGACAAATGCTTTTTCTCGTATAGTTAATTCAACCCGTATTTGCCTTGATAAGGACTTTTTGGAAAAATATCATGGATTTCCATACTCGACTGGTATAGACATTTTTGTGATTGATTATTTGTATACGGATGCTGACAAGGAGGAAGAACGAAGGAAGCGTGCTAAAATGCTTATGGATACTGCTGAAACTGTTTATCAAAGAGGTTCAATTGATAAAGAACTGGCAGGATGTATAAATGACATCGAAAACATGCTGGGCATAAAAATCGATTTCAACGAGTCCGTTGTAAAACAACTGTATTACTATGCAGAAAAAGCTTTGATGGAAGTAAGTGAAAAAGACGCTGCACAGGTGTGTTTTACGAGCTGGTGGATTGAATATCATTCTCATGTATGGAACAAAAGCTTCAGCAATCAGATCATGCGCATCCCCTTTGAGTATACAACTGTTCCTGTCCCTGTTGCTTATGACGAAATATTAAAAGTCCATTATGGTGATTATATGAAAGTTAACAGGAATGCCGGTCTGCATGACTATCCTTGTTACGCACGCCAGGAAAAAGTTTTAATCGAAAACTTAGGAAAAAAAATATGGGAGTGTCAATGGAATAATGATAAGCTCACACTCCGGAAACGGGTTGAGGAAGAGATCAGATCACACAATGAACAACTTAAAATAAATATTGAAAAAATCGAGGCTCTGATCAAATCTAACCCAAGCCTGTATAGTGAATTTCAAAAACAACTGGATTCCCTGAAGGCAAGCTTATCGGATCCTTTGTCTGCCAGAGAATCTGATAATGAAGAAGTAGTCTTTTTAACCCTTGGACCCAGGCAATGGAATTACTTTGCCTATTTTTGGAACATAGAAAGTTCAAAAAACAAGACGAGCGTTTTTGTAATACCTATCCCCTATTATGAAACCTCCATAAATACCGAAATACTTCGAACTCATTTTAATACCGAAGGATATAATATACCTGTAACCTCTTTAAATGACTACGATATATCAAAGCGGCATCCAAATCGTATATATATACAGTATCCTTTCGATAATATAAATCCTGCCATGCGTGTGCATGATGTTTTTTATAGCGATAACCTCCTGAAATACACAGATGAACTCATATACGTACCAATGTACGATATTAAGGATTATTATCTGCATGATATTAAGTCCGACTATACATTAAACTATTTAGTCAAGACACCGGCAGTGCTTAATTCGGATAAGATATTTCTCCCTACGCCAGGTCTGAAGGATGAATATATCAGGATTCTTGTTGATTTTTCGAAGGGAGATACCGATAAAGTCTATTGGGATCAAAAAATCATTGTGGCTGATTATATTAAAGAAGATGGTTTACTTTCAAACAAAAACAAAAAAACCCTTCTTTATTATTCCGATGTGGCTCCTGTAGCTATTTATGGAGATAAATCTTTAGAGAAGATCCGTTCTTCTTTGAAACTATTAAAAGAAGCATCCGACCGGCTTAATATAATCTGGCTTATATCTCCCAATATGAAGGAGGTTCTGAATTCCCCGGATTGTCATGGAGGAAATAAGCTTTATTCCGGACTTATCTATATTATTCAGAACTTCAAAAAAGAGAATTGGGGTACTTTTTCCGATGATATTTCAAATATCGATCTTGATAATGTGGATGCTTATGTCGGAAATCCAAGCCCTTATGCTCATCACCTTAGTAATAATAAAAAGCCTGTAATGATTTTGAAAAACTATGATGAATAGTCCCGATATAAAGTCAATATTCAAAACTATAAGAAATCATTGAAATCATAAAAGGATACCAGACAATATGAATTTTCCCGATAATTATTTTGAAGACGAAGTTCGTGAGGGCTTCTTTGTAACAAGCATGATGAAGCGCTGTTGGGCAGCTCAGCTTCAGGTTCTCGAAGATGTAGATGCTCTTTGTCAAAAATATAATATTAAATATTATGGTGATTGCGGTACTCTGATAGGTGCTGTGCGTCATGGAGGCTTCATCCCCTGGGATGATGATCTCGATATATGCATGCTGCGAGAGGACTATGAGCTGTTCCTGAAGCATATGCATGAGCTTCCCGAATACTACTCTATCCTTAACTGGCGGGAAACCGATGATTGGATTGAAGCATATGCACGCATTGTCAATACAAACCGCATTCGTTTCGACGATGAATTCATGGAATACTTTCATGGATTCCCTTATTCAGCCGGGCTGGATATATTTGTACTTGACTATATGTATGAAGACCCGGAGCTGGAGGAGGAACGTCGTCTTCGTGCCGATATGTATATGCAGGTAGCCAATATGGCTCAGGTAAATCTGAATGATGAATGTAAAGAGCTGATTTCTTCTATCGAAAAAATGTGTAATGTAAAGATCGACTACAGTAAGCCGGTACACAAGCAGCTGCGTAAACTCGCTGAAGCTTCCATAACTGAAGTTAAACGTAAAGATGCCAGCAAGGTTTGCTTTATGGCCGTGTGGATTGAACACCACTCATGCTTTTGGGATAAGAAGTATTGTGACCAGATGATGCGAGTCCCCTTTGAAAATACTACAATTCCTATTCCTGTAGCTTTCGACCCGATACTCAAAGCTCATTACGGAGATTACATGAAGGTTAATCGTAACGGAGGAGCCCATGCTTATCCATGTTACGCAAAACAGGAAAAGGTGCTTACAGAAAAATACGGATGGAAATCCTGGGACTATAAATGGAATAAGCAGGAATTGTCCTTAGGGAGTCGCCTCCGCGAAGAAAAGAGACTTCAGACTGAAGCAATAGTAGATAAAATACAAAAAATAGAAGCCATGATCGCGGCAAACCCAGGATTATACGGCGGATTACAAGCTCAGGTAGATGCCCTGAAGCTTAACTTTGGTCTTGCTGGCACCGCTTGCAAAAAGGAAGAGGTTGTATTCCTTACTCTTGGGCCTAAGCATTGGAAAAACTTCTCGTACTTTTGGAATAAAGAGAAGGAAAAAACTGATACAGATGTATATGTTATTCCAATATCTTACTTCGATACAGCTATAAATGGTGATGTTCTTAAGACTCATTATGAAACTGAGGGCTATGAGATTCCCATAACCTTATATAATGATTACGATTTAAACAAACGTCATCCAAAACGTATTTATGTTCAATGTCCCTATGATGACATCAATCCTGCTATGAGTGTACATCATGCATTCTATAGCAGTGAACTTTTGAAATATACAGATGAACTGATATATGTTCCAATGTATAACATCAAAGAATTTAATTCAAATGACACAAAGTCTGCTTATGGACTGAACTTTACAGCAAAAACTCCGGTAGTGCTGCATGCTGATAAGATATATCTCCCTACAGAAAGACTAAAGGAAGAATATATAAAAGCGCTGGTCGAGTTTTCTGAAGGTGACACGGACGAGACCTATTGGGATAATAAGATAATTGTTGAAGAGTACATGAAAGAAAATAATGAGAATTCTCTTTCACCTAAAGATAAAAAGACTCTTCTTTATTATTCCGATGTGGCTCCTGTAGCTGTTTATGGAGATAAATCCTTAGAGAAGATCCGTTCTTCTTTAGAGCTTTTAAAAGAAGCGTCCGACCGGCTCAATATAATCTGGCTTATATCCTCCAATATGAAGGAGGTTCTGAACTCTCCTGTCTGCCGCAATGGAAATAAGCTTTATTCCAGATTCATCAATATAGTGCAGAGCTTCAAAAAGGAAGGATGGGGTACTTTTTCAGATAGTATTTCAGATATTGACCTTGATAAAGTGGATGCTTACGCAGGAAATCCAAGTCCCTATGCCCATATCCTGAGTTATAATAAAAAACCGGTAATGATCCTGAAGGACTTTGACGATCAATAATTCTGCTCTTTTAAGCAAAATTAATCATTACGACTCTGCATCTGTACCTGCATTTAATCTAAGTCATTTTTAGCAAAGAGGAAACCGATGAGAATCATATCGTTTTATTCAGGGATTGAATCTTTTAATTATTTCACAGACCAAATAAATAATAAACTACAAAATCTCAATCACGAAACACCCCTCAGTTCTTGAAAACTTTGGAAGTTCGATTCTTTTGGTAGGCATCAACTATGACAAAGACGCCCCTGCCGGAATGAAAAAGCACAGCTGCAAAATAATCGAATACAAACCTTGAATAAATAAACGGGATTGCACTTTAAGCATTCCCGTTTATTCCAATTTTATCCTATTGTTTATAATCCAAAAGAAGAGAAGAGCCAAAGCTCTTCTCTCATAAAAACATCTTTTAAATTTTTTGTAATTATCCAAGGAGTGAAAGTACACCCTGAGGTGACTGATTTGCCTGTGCAAGCATGGACTGTGCAGCCTGGTTAAGGATGTTGTTCTTGGTGTAAGCTGAAATCTCCTTAGCCATATCTGTGTCACGGATTCTGGACTCAGCAGCTGTTGTGTTCTCATTAGCAACCTTGAGGTT
>NZ_KE384192.1:0-41589 GCF_000424445.1 Oribacterium sp. NK2B42 | reverse complement strand
TGAGTCTCTGTAAGAGCTCCTTCAGCTGTCTGGATAAGTCCGATAGCGTCGTTTGCGTTTGCTTCTGCCTGATCAAGAGCGTTGATCTTGTTTCTCATTGACTCGGAGATGGCAAGTCCTGCAGCGTCGTCGCCGGCCTTGTTGATTTTGTATCCAGATGACAGCTTCTCTAAGTTCTTATTGAGAGCTGTGGTGTTCTTGGACATGTTTCTGTAAGAATCGATTGCTGAAATATTGTGCTGTATAACCATAAATTCCTCCTATTGTCGGCCCGTGTAAGAACTTCCTTGTCCAAACCGGTACTCAATCTCTTGAGCACCAAGCCTTTTATTATGATTTTTTACACTTTTATTATCGCACGGTTTCTCAAAAATATAAACGATTTTACAAAAAATTTATATTTTTCTGATTTCGAAGAATGGAAATCTGATCTCAATCATAACCAATTGGACTTTCGGATATTCCGTTTTCGGTTTCCGGCTCATTTTTCTTTGGTTTTACTCGCCTTCTTACCTCTCCGAATAATCTGAAGGGAGATTCCTTTGTTAATGTTTCCTTTATGATGTTTGTTATGGACACCCTGTAACCCGGATCGTTTATTGACGGGATCTCCGAAAGAAGACCGATCTGGGCTTCAGCATCAAGGCCTATATCGCTGTATTTAAGCACCACTTCCTTTACATACTTATAAGAAGCAGTAGCGGATCGTCTTTCATTTGCCACCAGAACCTGATTCATCTCGGATATATACCTTGCCCTGATGGTTGTTTCCGAAGCCTGCTTTTCATAAATCCTCATGCTTACCCTTGAGGCATCATGACCGGCCCTGCCATAACCCATATCTATCCATCCATATTCATCCACCAGTATCTTTGCTGCGGAATCAAAGCCATAATAGATGATCTGCTCCTCCCTTATCTCCGCAAGAAGTCCGGATGAGGCTTCCGGGATCAGATTCATGATGAGATTTGGGTCATTGAAGGGTACCCTTATAAGCTTCATCTTAGTTTCTGTATAATATATATTAAGAATGGATCTCAGGAATTCATGGATCCTCACATCATCATATCTGTATTTGGCCTCCGCTACCGCAAGCTCCAGTATGACCTTATTCTTTATCTCCTCAGACATGCTCCTTGATTTTGCTACCTCTTCGATACCGGAAGCATGTCTCATGAACTGGGCATTTAACATTTCCTCCCTTACATTCATGGTATGATCTGTAAGAAATGACACCTTCCTGATAACACTTGATTCCCTGTCATTTCTGATGGAGATTGCATGCATGGGCTTTTCGCCTGCAAGTCCTATGCCTATGATCACCGCCTCAGGTGATCTCTTTATGTTTTTAAGTATTACCTCATCATTCCAGAAAATCATGTGATCATAGTTTTCCTTTAAGTCATAGAACTTGATATTGGAATACTTCTGATATTCGCTTTTTAAAATGTTTGAAGCCTCAACATTATAGATATTATTACATGCAGTGTATATATCCACCCTTTTATTCTGGTGAAGATCACTGATGAAATCCGACAGAACCTCATGCCTCTGACGATAATTGATGGCTTCCTCCAAGCGGTCCAGGTCGATCTCTATTGACGGACGGTTTTGTATATAAGCCACCAGCTCATATTCATTTATAGGAACTGTCAGTCCCTCCACGCCGTTTCTTCTGGCTCTTGATATATTCTGCACCAATATTTTCAGCATCTGATCGATTTCATTAAGATCGTTTTGATCATCCGCTGCTTCACAGGTTGTTATGACTGATCTCACTCCCTGACCGTTGACAGCTTCAACAATTATCTGATTACTGCCTTCATTTTTCTTTATATTCACTTTGGATTCCGGAGTAAGCTCCACTATCTCCTCCCCGGAAATATTGTAAAGTGATAAAGGCTTATTGCTGTATTGATATTCAACAGGTTTCTCCTGACCTTTGTCATTACCATTAAGTAGTCTGGTGAATGCACTTAATGGATGGTCTTGATTGATCCTGTCAAAGAATTCGTTGATCTTACCCATGCAAGCATCCCCTTTTTGTCACATAACCTTTATCCTCATTTGCAAGGTCTCACCCACAAATACCTGTTTGCCGATTTTTGCCTGACCTACAGATGTACCCCCTGATAAGTCTATAAAGCCTTTAGTCGCTCAGAAGCCTTTTTATACCCTTGCTCCGAAGCCTGTTTGTAATAGTAAAGTGCCTTTTCCTTCTGCCCTGATACTTCATACCAGGTTCCCAGATTATATGCCGCCTTAAAGGAGCCTGTGCCTATAACCCCTTCCGGTCTCTCAACCTCCCCAAGGCTTAAACACTTAAGATAGCTTTTTTCTATATATGGGAGCAAATGCTGATATTTCTCAGTATTTTTAAGTACCAGTTTCATATAGAAAAGACCTGAGTAGAAATAAAAATCCGGGTTTCTTGTGAAATCGTACTGGACCTTTCCCATGATATCTCCGGCTTCTTCAAGGCTTTCCACGGTATCCATATCATAAAGAGTATAAAGATATCTCATGATCCCGTCGGTCCAGTACGGTGCCTGGCGTATCTCCTTTTTGCCGGAAAACCTGAAAAAGGTTCTGAAGTAGGGGAGGCTTTCCTCTTCTCTTCCTAAATTCCGGAGTGTTATAGCCATCTGATAATTGTAGTAAGGATAATTTGGTTCCTTCTTCAAGGCCTCGATAAGATACTCAAGGTTCCTCTGACCCTTACCCTCCTGAAGATAACCGTCATGCTCCGCATATAGGGGAGACACCTTATTAAGCACCTTGGCATTGATCTGCTCATGAATGCTTCCTTTATATCTCATCCCGGCAGGAATTATCCTGGGTATCTGGGTAATGCTTCTGTCTATCTCCGTACCGTTAGGATACGAATCCTCTCTTTTTATAAGACCCAGCCATCTCATGCCCTGACGATCATACATCATGTCGATAAAGTCTCTCAGCGCTTTCGGATTACTTACTTCATCATTTCTCAGATATTCATCTGCATCCAAAACCAGGTGAATCTCTCCGCCATGATCTCTTTCTGAATGACCAAGGGCAAAGTTTCTTGCTTCCGAGAAATCATTGACCCAGGGAAAATCGTAAACATGGGCACCGAATTTCTTTGCTATTTCGATGGTACCATCCGTAGAACCGCTGTCCGCTATGACTATATTGTCCACAAAGGGCGCAGCTGCACTTAAGCATTTTTCCAGACAACGTTCTTCATTTTTTACGATCATCACTAAGTTTACGATCATTGTTCCCCGCTCTCCTCAGCCTCATTTCTGCGTTGCGTTGCTCTCTAAGTACATTAAAGACATAACCGCGGATGGCCGTCTCGCCGCCCTCGTTAAGTTCAACAAATCTTAAGCCATAGCCGTTATTCCCCGAATCATCCAGCTGCCCCCAGACCACCATGCATCTAAAGGGTCTTTCAGTATTTTTAAAGGCATAATGAAAACCGATGACCTCACCGATAGTCAGGGACTGGGATGTAACGATATATATACCGCCGGCGCTTATATTTGTGATAACTCCGAAAAAGCTATTTCCATCGTTTTCCGAGGTAAACTGGACAGTTATATCCACTGAAGCTCTTATATCCTGCTGCCTCTGTATGATCTCTATAACCTCAAGGATCTCACATTCACCCATCCAGAACTCGCTCATCCTGGGATATACCGGATTTTTATGAACCACCACTTCACATTTTGCTTTGATGCAACCCTTTATATTATCATTGAAAATGACCTCTGTTTTGCCCATTCGCATATCCTGAAGATCAGGATCTCTAAAATACAAGGCAGGCTTATTGTCAATTCCGCTTACAACTCTGACCTTGTAATCCTTATCCTCATATCTAACGACACCGCTGTGACAATCCTTAAGTATCATCTGTTACCTCTTATTATTACGGTTACACTCATTCTATAGTATCAGTCATCATCAAAATCCAGATCGCCGATACTGTTCGTGGTATTCATAAGCATCTGAAGCCTGAGAATCTCGATGAAATTTGCAAACATATTTTTATCCACCTTGCCGGTCTCATCGATTTCCTGATTAAGAAGGCTTGTGAACATGGAGCTTATGCCCAGCATTCCGCTGTTTTGGGAAGAACCGAGCCCAAGAGTGGATATCAGGGATTTCAGCTCCGAAATGCTGCTGCCTTCACCTATGAAGCCTGACGCTGCCTCTCCGGCAGCTCCAAGTACAGAGTTAATGTCTATTGCGGAGTCGCTTTCCAGATCCGCCATTATCTTTTTGACATAATTCTGAGTCTCATTATAAGGAGGTATACCGTCATATTTTCTTACAGCTCCGGAACCTGCATTATAGGCCGCAAGGGCAAGCTTCAGATCACCGCCGAATTCCTTAAGGTTGGATGCCAGAAGCTTGGCTCCACCCATGATATTCTGTTCCGGATTAAAGGGATCGCTGACTCCCAGCTCCTTCGCAGTTGCCGGCATAAGCTGCATTATACCCATGGCACCTGCCTTGGAGACCGCAGTTACCTGAAAATCAGATTCGGTCTTCGCAACCGCTTTAAGTATCTTCTCCGGGATCCCGTAAGTACTGGCGGCTTTTTTGAAGATCGAATCAAGAGTGTTTGCTGTCCCGGAAACCGTTTTCTCGGCTGTTCCCGCTGCCTTCACGCCATCCAGAACATTCTTGAAGGTTTTTGCATTCTTCGAAAGAATGGTGGTTCCCTCAGGTCTTCCCTTTCCTGTATTATTGATCTCAGAGATCGACTCCATAAGTGGCATAAAACACATCCCCCTTTATACGGTAAAAATATATTTAAATCATTGCTGGGCCATCATCCGGCCGTAGTCATCAAGATAATAGACCTTACCCCCATCATATAGGTATCCTGTCTGCATCCGTCCACTGCTGTTGAAATAATACCAGAAGCCGTTTATAAACACCCATCCTGTGTGCATCCTTCCGTAGGTAGGATCCAGATAATAGGTGCTTCCGTCACCGTCCACCAGGAATCCTGTCATCATCTGACCCTTATTATCAAAGTAATACCAGCTGTCTCCTATAAGCTGCCAGCCGGTGGCTGCTCTTCCGTAGTCATCATAGTAAAACCACGCTCCTCCGGGATAGTACCAGCCGGTGGTACTTCCTTTGGCACTGTTATATACGGTAGCAGTTCCTTCACTAGTAGTGGTATTGTACCCTATAGGCGTAACACCCTTAGTACCTGTATGGGAATTGACCACATCCTCCTCCGAGGTAACCGCTTCACCATCCTTAAGGTATTTTTTTTCATCAGAAGTCATGGCTATGGCTTTTACTTCATAATAGTAAGTATCCTTAGTATATTCAGGTATCTTATCGGAAAGATCCAACGAGGTGCCCCTGACCTTCTTTGTCAGAATGGACTTGTCATTTTCATACAGGGTAACCTCGTACCCCGGTGCGTACTCAACCTCTTTCCACACTGCTTTTTTAAAATTATAGTCCCATCCTGCAGACGTCGTGGATTCCAGAACTGTACAGGGCATATAATACACCTTTAGTCTCAGAATATCTCCGTCATCCACTCTGCCGCAATGACTGAACTCGGCTCCATTTAAGGCTACCGCTGATCTGTTCCAGTTTTTTGCGAAATAGTAGCCCTCATCTGCGTGCAGATCTATAGTGATGAGGATCTTATTTCCCGGTCTCCACTTATCAGGCTTCTTTGAATAATCGATCTCTCCGACACTGACATTTCCTGTACTAACTGTGACTGTCGGTTCCAGGATCTCGCCGGGCTCCCCATAATTCTGTTCCACCTTTACATTGATCTTCTCCAGGATGCTTCCATCAGCCTTGGCAGTTTTTTTATGGGTAATGACAAAATATGCCACAAGAAGTAAAAAGAAAAATATCTTTGCTGCCTTATTGATTCTCCTGGCATCTCTTTCAAGCTTTTCCAGTCTTTCTTCTCTTTTCTCCCGTATACGGTCTCTAAATGAAGATCTGTTTCTGTTATATGGCTCAGGCATATTTCACCTCATCTTTGATGCATTTTTCGCTGTTTACTGCATGATCCCGTCATTGTTGACATAATACTCACCGATATAAGCATTGGCAGCCATCTGTCCGCTGCCCGGGTAGAAATAATAGTAGTTTCCGTTCACATTGTGCCAGCCTTCCACCATGGTACCGTCATAGTCACAATAGTAGGTCTTACCATTCCTGTGAATCCATCCCGTGAACATGACTCCCAGAAGCGAATTATCGATATCATTAAGGAAATAGTATTTTCCGTTCTCGTAAAGCCAGCCTGTATACATGGCACCGTTACTCTTAAAATAATAGTAATGGCCGTTAATCATGCGCCAGCCGTTATTGGCGGTCTGCCCGTAGACCTCACCGTTTCTCAGCTCATCTCTTGGGATCAGGTAATACCAGTCTGAACCATTCTTCATCCAACCGGTATACATGGCGCCGCTCTTTAAAAGGAAATAGGTCCTTCCGTCAACTATCTGCCAGCCGGTCTGCATCTGCCCGTACTGATTAAAGAGATACCAGTCATTATCTATGTATGCCCAGCCGGCTCCCTGAAGTGTGTTATCCGAAACATATCTGTAATACCAGAAGCCATTGTCTTTATACCATCCGAACTGATATAGAGCCTTTGCCTGACCGCCGCTTCCCCCCTGGCCTTTTCCGTCAGATACATCTCTGTCTGTGATCACCAGCTCTGTAGATTCCACCCATTCACTGTTACCGGTATATTTCTTCAACTTACTGTCTGTAACTATGGACCTTATCTCTACCGAATATTTTCCTGCCTGGGTCATGTAGGGATAAAAATTATAGAGAAGACTGGTACTTGTGACGGTGGTCACATTCTTTTTATCCCTCAGAAGCTTCAGTTCATATGTGCCCGAGGTATTGTCAGGTCTTGTCCACCTTATCTCACCAAGTTTATTATCATTCCAGAATACATCCGTAGGAGCTTCATAATTTCCCTTTATGGGATCGATCTTAAGGGTGATAATGAGATCGTCCTTACTTTTCGTGGCATTCACAAAGGTACCGCCGGTTATGGTTACGTTGGAGCTTCTGTAGCTGCTGAGAAAGTAGTTTTTTGCTATATCCTCAGGCTTTAGAGTAACTCTCATAGAGGGAGTCTCTCCACTCTTGGCTCTCGTATCTCCCCCGCTTGTCCACTCGGCTTTTGTAATTGAGTACTTATTACCGCCGGTAGACACGGCTATCTCATTGTCATCTACGGATGACTTTTCAACCTGGATATCCTCAGGGATCTTTCTGCCTGCCTCAAGCTTTGATTTAACCTTGATGGTCACATTGTTGATGGGCTGTGTAGCGGCAAGGGAAGATATTCCGGAAAGGCACAGAAGTATCAGTATCAACGGAAAAAGCTTCCGCCAAAAATTTTTGTATTCTTTTGCCTTTACTACGGCTTCCTTATTCATTTTTTCACGACTGAATGATATCTTCATCTCCTGTTACATCCTTAGGCGGTTCTGGCTCAGTTACCTTGTTTTTTTCTTTTTCTGCAAATCTCAGGAAATAAACATAGATTTCCACAACTGCACTGAAAAGCTCCGGGGGAATCTCGGCTCCAAGCTTTAATTGTGTAAGGAGTGACGCAAGAGAATCATCCTCATATACAGGCACTCCTGCCTTCATGGCCGTTTCCGTGATCTTTTCTGCTGTATATCCCATTCCCGAAGCAACTATCACCGGTGCTCCGTTTTTATCGGGATCATATTTTAAGGCTGCTGCCCTTTTCTTTCTGATAGGTTCAGACGGCGACATTTATTCCTTTCTCCTTTTCCTTTATCTCAGGAAATACTTCGTCAACTCTGTGGCTTCTTGTAAGAACCCCCAGCTCCACGGTGCTTACCCTGAGACCGTTTCTTGTGATGATGTCCTGGATACTTCTGGAAACGTTTTCCTGCGGTTCGGTAAATGTGGAAGGAACAAAAATCTGCATATTGACATTACCGTTATTCACCAGGGATATCAGCTCAAAATTGCCCACATTCTGAATGCTGAATTTTATAAACAGCTTCTGCTTTTTTGCGGCATCAGGCCTTTCTCTCTCCGCGTCAGGATCTATCCACATTTCCGACATGACATTCTTATCCTGGTATCTGAAAGGAACCAGCAAATGAAGAAGCGGCATATAGACACTCTCATTCATCAAAAGATGATTCAGCACCTTATAATATTTTTCTACACTTTCCGCTCCCGCGCTTCCTTCCGTCCCCTTCTGTATAAGCTTTGTAAGCATCTCCGGAAAATTTTTGGCCTTCTCTGACTGTGGTCTCAGATTCTCCATAGCCTTTTCAAGGGCCTCCTCAGGATCTCCTTTAAAGAACATACGGAAGTCACCGTTTCTGATCATCTTGTTAAACAGCTGCTGAAGCACGTTCTTGTCTCCTGCCTCATATTTTACGGCATAAAGGGAGAACAGGACACTGGCAGTTCTGACAGCACCATAGTTATGGGTCTTTGAGACATACTTTGAAAGAAACGGTATGATTTCCTTGTTGATGATCTCTGTATTTTTTTCTATATCTCCGGGAGCTGCGTTTTTATCCAACTGTTCCATCAGTTTAGAAAAACTCTCTCTTGAAGAAGGAAGGAGCAGGCTCTCAATGTCTTTACCGAGAGACTCCATTTGATTGAGCAGATGCTCACTAGACGCATAATTGTTATAAGTTTTGACAAAATCGAGAATCGTTTCTCTGAAGGAGGGTGAAATCTTCTCGTTCAGGATATCCCGTAATCCATCGAAAAGCTCTCCGGAAAATTTTACCTGCGCCTGCTGCTGGGATTCCATAAGAGTCATCAGCTCCTTCGGATCCGCAGTCTCCATCTCTGCGAAAAGCCGGGTAAGGACTTCCTGGATCTCGGTATCTCCCATTGTCTGCAATGCAGCTCCATCCGTAAAAAGAAGCTGTTCCATCTCCAGGGTGAGCTGCATGCCTTCATGCATTCTCTGAACAAAATTCGTATAATTCGATTCAAAGTTTACATTGCCTCCCCCTACTTCGGGACCTATCTGTTCCCCATTTTCCCCGGGAGGAGAAGAGATCACTCGATCGGGAGACTGTATCTGCGGACTTTGCGGCGTATGGGGATATATCCCGGGGGAGCCGATACCCTGACTGTTCAAGGTAGGATTCTGAACCTGTAATATATTGGCCATATTGTTTATCTCCTTAAAGCGACCGATATCGCGTGATAAGTATCTCAATAACATTATATCGACTTCTTGATAATGAACTATTAGAAAAAAATATAAAAATACACTTATATTTTTTAGAAAATTTGCCGTTTAACATATGCAATTTAAAATTTTTATAGCATTATCAATTTCTTGATGTTATATTGTCCGGGCAAGGGACGATAATATGATTAAATAAAAACAGGAAGCACAATTTTTTAATGAAAAGAATTTTAAATATGGGTTATTTTTTTGATACTACTGTCGATAATATAAGCAGAAGGAACTCATTGATTTAATTGTGCGTTTATGCAAGGAGGCAATTTATGGACGTCAATTTACGTACTGCTCTGTTTGGTAAGGTAGGATATACCAATACAGACAAGAATGTAAACAAAAAAACAAAATCCTCTTCCGCATCATCCGCATCTTATGTGAGCAGTTTTGATAAGGCATCTTTCTCAACTAACTCTGTCAGTGATGACAGCTTCGCATCGATGCTTGCTTCAAAAACCGCCGCTTCTATGAAATCAGGCGTGAGCGCCAGCAGAGTTGCGGAGCTCAAAGCACAGGTTCAGTCCGGCACATATAATGTGGATTCAACAAGGATTGCGGAACGTATGCTTGGATACAGAGGATGATATACCCTTTAAGGAGTAAGTATGACAGACTCTGCAGCATTTAACGATTTTACAAAGGCACTCACAGGACAGGTGTCCGTTGTAAAAAAACTCATCAGGCTGGAGCGGGAATTAACCGCGGCCGCCTCACATGATGACCCCAAAAAACTTGATGTCCTTGTCAAGGAGGCTCAACCGGATCTTTACAATTTTCGGAGTCTCGAAAAGAAACGTATCCAGCTTGCCGAAAGGCTCGGCTGGAAGGGTCTTCGGTTCAGCCAGATACTGGCCCTGGTGTCTGAAGAAGAAAAATCGGTATTAAGCCCCTTATTTGAAGATCTGAAGGAAGCTCTTGAAATCCTGAAGGAAAGTCAGGAGTCTGCCGAAAGGATCATGCATATCAGACTAAATGATGTTAATGCTGCGATATCCACCAATAAAATACCAAAAGCATTTCAGGATACTTTAGCTTGATTTTACCCTTTAAAATCATAATTGAGTTGCAGGGCAGCTGTATACTTTCGTGTGCGGCTGTCTTTTTATGCGCACATTTCCTTCTTTGCGTCTATTCAAACGACGAACCACTAAATCCATCCCCAGGGTCCACCGCCCGAATGGTATCTTTATATTAATTTTACCCCTTTTATCTAATGTTTTCAGAAAAACCGACGATATATATAGAAGAAATAAGATGATTATGCGTCAGCATGCTTATAGACAGGAGGTAAATTTATGGTTCGCCCAACATTCGGAGGTTTCCAGACTGCTCTCACATCTCTGCAGTCGAACTCAAAAAAGCTTGATGTAACCTCACAGAACCTTGCCAATATGAACGTAGAAGGCTATACCAGGCAGCAATTAAAGACCTCCAGCCTTAACTACAACAACCCCACATCCTTTTACATGAATGAAAATGATGTTAATGTTGGCTTCGGTGTTTCCATGGATGAGGTTGTCCAGCTTCGCGACCAGTTTCTGGATATACAGTACCGGGATCAGAACACAAAATATTCTTACAACAAAACAACAGAATATTCTCTAAACACTCTCGGAAGCTTTATGGATGAGTCCAATATGGATGGCATAAGAGCTTCTCTTGACGATGTCCAGACAGCCCTCACCACCATGCAGGATACCTCCAAGGTTCAGGATCCGGTATATGAAGGGCAGCTTCAGTCTACACTGAATGCAACCTCCGTGCTCCTGAATTCGGCAGCCAGCAAGATAAAAACCGCCGAAGATAATGAATTTGAAAAGCTCTATGGTGAGGGAACCTCTGAAGGTGGTGCCGTTGAGAAAATCAACTACCTTCTCCAGGAAATAGGTGAGCTCAATAAGCAAATCAAACATAACCAGATTATGGGAAACAAAGCTCTGGAGCTTCAGGACGAAAGAAACATGAAGATAGATGAGCTTTCTTCCTACATCCCCATAACTGTTGAGAGCTTCTCTGAAACCTATACGGTTGATGGCAAGGAAAGGATGAAAATCTATCGATACAACCAGACCGGCGAGATTGCCGGAAAATCTGACTGGCCATCGGATCTTCGTATATCCCTTGATTACACCACCACCGATGCTAACGGTGCTGTCAAAAAGGAAAGTATCATCCTTGTAAACGGTACTTATGATGATGGCTATGGTAAAAACTACGGACAGGTTAAGCTTACCACAAATGACGATGGTTCTCCCAAATATACCAAATGGAATTCTACCATAGAAGATGCACCCGGTCCTTTGGACGTACAGCTTGATTTTATTTCAACAGCAACCGACAAAAAAGGAGACCCTGCAACAGCCAAATCCATTACAACCGCCAACAGCACATCTAAAAAAGAAGTTGAAGAAGGCAGCACTACAACATTTGCTACTTTCTCAGGTGGTTCGGTTCAGGCAGGCCTCGATATGCTTGCAAAGTCAGATCCAAGCAAACAAGCAACTACGGGCTTAAAGCAAGGTACCTACTACGGTTATGACTACTACATGGATCAACTTGACAATTTGGCACAGACTCTTGCTCAAGAGTTTAATAAGTATAACTATAAAGGAAATACCGGCATTGATCCCACCTCTACTACCAATTTAGATCAATATGCTATGCTTGTTAACAGAGATTCTGGAACCACAGCAGGAATCACAGCAGAAAATGTTGCCCTCAATAAAAACTGGATAAACGGCGATGTACATATAGGTCTCATGGGATCAGATTCTAACGAAACCATCCTTAATATGCTGAGATCCATGACACAACCACATTCAGAGCTCGGAGACAAAACCTTTGCAAACTACATGAATACTCTTTCTACAAGACTTGCAAATGACCAGGCCAACAATAAGGATGCTCTCGACACCAACAAGATCGTTCTTGACAGCATTACAAGTTCCAAGGATCAGTTATCCGGTGTCAGCCTGGATGAAGAGGCAGCTAATATGATGATTTATGTTTCCTCATACAATGCTGCCGCAAAGGTCATGAGTGCCTTTGACGAAACCTTACAGACTCTTCTTGGAATCGTCTGATATCATAGAAAGGAGATAATCCTATGCGTGTCACAGCTTCAACCTTTTACAAGGACTACGCGAAATCTGTTCAGGATCTGAAATCCATATACAACAAAAGTATGCAGCAGGTTTCCAGTGGAAAAAAATATGAGAATGCCTACGAGAATCCTCTTGACTACTACGCCGGAAAAAAGATAGATAATCTCTATAACGATGTAGTCACAAAGGATACTATGATTAAGGACGTTATCAATCGTCTGGAACAGCAGGAAACCACATCCAGAACATTCCATTCTCAGATGAGTGACCTTAATATAAAATATGAGCAAATGGCTTCTGCATCCTACCAGGGCAGCGTAGAAACTGTAGATACCATGTACACTTATGTACTGAACAAACAGCAGACCCTGACTCAGGATCTTAATGCAACCTATGAAAATTACTATGTCATGGGAGGCAATGACCAGACAACTATTCCCTTCACAATGTCAGCAGATGGTATGGAACTGACTTATCATCATAAGTTTCCGGGAGATAGCTACGAAACCACCATGACCATGAAATATGATCCGGATAATAAAAGCTTTAATTATAGCGGAACATACTATGAAACAACGACTGATCCAACAACAGGCAGAGTTATCGCAACCCAAAAGTCATTTAATACAGAAGATGAAGTACTTGATAAAGTACTTCAAGCAATGAAAGAACAAGGCAGAATGTCCTTGGGCTATGGAGATATCAATACTTTAGAAACCCTTCCGGACACCTACTATGGCGGTCTCAACATGGTCACAGGACTTACCTCAGACAAGCTTCGTGCCATGGACCCCAAAAAAGCAAAAATCGCTATTCAGGACGCCATGAACACCTCTGCTTTTGGATTAAATGCACAGGTTATTGATTCTACAAAAAAATATAGGGATTCTTTTTATGAAACTATGACCACAGATACAACGACAACAACTAGTATCACATCTAATACTACATATGCCAGTTTAAATACAGTATGGAGTGAAACAGCCTTAGCATTGGGTAATTATGTTAGTCCTTATATCCAATTTAGTAATGGGTCTCAAATGTCAATACCATTTAGCGATACAATTGGAAATTTCATTAATGATTACAACAGTAATCATGACCCTGAAACTGATTTCCTTTCTTATGATGAAAATACTGGCATAATGACTCATTTTTATTATGGTGAATCGTCCACCTCTCCACCTATTATTACAAATAGCGTTCCAGTTATAACGACAACAACCCAAACGGTAGAACGCCCCATGACCGAAGAAGAAAAGGAAATATCCAAGGAGTCAGCCCTTCAAAAACTGAACGAGGATCTTAACTACGCTCTCGGCAAATGGGATAATGCCATGATCAGCGTCAGCAACACCTTCCGTCGTATCGGTGTTGCGACTGCCACTCTTGATGAAGTAGACAATCAGCTCCAGACTGCTCAAGACACCTACATCAAGGAATATAACGATCATATGGCTATAGATACCTACGATGCCATAGTCCAGATGTACCAGCATATGTACTCCTACAATGCGGCGATGCAGGTGGGTTCAAAGATAATGCAGAATTCTCTTTTTGATTTTGTACAGTAAGAACAATAATTCTATTAAAGACATAGAAAAATTTAATATTATAAGATATACTTAATGGAGGTTGTCATTCATGTTGACATTAGAAACCAAAGACTACGGAACGATCGAGTATGAGGAGTCTGATCTTATCCATTTCACAGACGGACTTTTTGGATTCAATGATTTAAAGGATTACATCCCTCTCGTGCTAGATGAAAATGAGGACAGTACCATACTCCTGCTGCAGTCCATAGAGAACACGGACATTGCTTTTGTGATTATCAATCCATTCACCCTGGATCCGGATTACAATCCGGTCTTAAGCCCGGAGGAATTGTCTTATCTCAATGTCAAATCAGAGAATGATCTTTCATATTATGTTATCTGTGTATTAAAGAACAATCATAAAGAAAATACTGTTAATATGAAAGCACCGATCGTTATAAATCCTGATAAACGCATAGGCATGCAGGTGATCTTAAGTCAGTCCGAATATGGCTTCAGGCATAAATTAAGCTCTTTTGCCACTGTTCAGGAAGGACTTGAGGTAAAGGCTTCTGAGGAATAACGATCGATCGTACCGGTAAATCAAGTACAGGACAGGTGATCAAATGCTGATATTAAGACGCAAAAAAAATGAAAGTATACTTATAGGGGACAATATCAGGATAACTGTGGTGGAAAGTGCTTCAGACGGCGTAAGACTTGCCATAGATGCTCCCAAACAGATTTCCATTCTCCGTGAGGAGCTTTCCATAGCAGAGCAGGAGAACAAAAGTGCTTCCTCACCTCATCTTGCTGCCATCACAGGGTTTCAGGATTCTCTTAAGCATATCACCTTCAAAAAAAATAAACCGGCTGAAGCCGAGGCTGCTAAGGAGCCAAAGGATACTGCTGAAACGGGTATCGAGGCAGGTATCGATAATGAAGCTAAGGTTGAAACCAAAGCAGAAGCAAAATCTGACACTGAGGCTGAAAATGATGCCAAAGACGAAGCTAAAACGGTCACTGAAGTTGAAAATGAAACCAAATCCGGGACTAAAGCTGAAAATGTCGTACCTTAAGTTTAAACCCCAAAAAATAAAATCAAAATATAATAAAACCTTCGCCCTGCTAAGGCGAAGGTTTTTTAGTGACAGTTTATATAAGGGCTATGAATTCTTTTCCTTCTCTTCCACTTCCTCCAACGTAGGAAAGTGCCACTTCTGAACACCTATGGAATTGTGATTCTCATCCTGAGCCACAACTATCTCCGGCTCCTGCGGTCTTTCAGTTTTTGATGATGCTCCCTCTTTTGTAAAACTGTACTCAAGCTTTCCTGAATCCGTATACTCCGGAACTATGGTCACCCTATCGGAGGTTCTGTTTTTTTCGTTGGATAAAATGTTGTTGAATAGTGACACATCCATGCCCAGAAGATCGTTTCCCTCGTATTCTTCAGGTTTTTCATTCCGGGATTTTTCTGTCACAGTATTCTGCTTCTGTATAGGCGCTGCATCCTCCTGAACATTCTTAAGTTTAGGGAACTCCCAGAGACCTATAGAGCTTTCTGCATTTTCGTCCATCCTGAAGTCATCTTCAGTAACATTATCACCTGCACTTTTTTTGATCTCTTCTTCAAGCCTTGACTTCTGCTCTCTGTCAGCCTGAACAGAATCATAAATCCTTCCTGACCTGCTGTTGTCTTCATAAGAGACCGCCATGCCACCCATATTCTCTTCCTTGAGAGCCTTGGTGGTTTTGGTTTCCCTCGGAAGATACGATATACCTCCCTTTGAAGCAGCTTTCCCGGAGGATGTTTTGGAAGCTTCCTTATTAAGCTCCTTAGAAGCGTCCCTTTTTCTGGATGATCCAAAGCCCATCATCTCTTTTATCATCCTGAAGCCTCTAATGATCCAGAAAACCGGAAGCAATACAGGCACCTTTTCGAGTGTTGGATACAGGGAACTCATATACTTATATTCAGGGAATATCCAAAGAATCTCCTGCTTTAATCTATGCCAGAATTCTCCCTTTTCCTGTTTGCGGAGTTCCTTTTCCTCCTGGCGCTTTTCTTTATCAAGCTCCCTTTGTATATCATTTCTCAAAGCGCTTGACTGATTAACCATGTCTGAACCGATGACACCGTTGCTCAGGATCCTGCTCTCTATATTGTCATAAATATCCGCATCCTCAATGGTAAGCTCCGGCATATCATCGGCTCTTGTGCCAAACCATATTGAGGAAATATGTATCATGCATTCGGCTATGACATCGATCTTAAACTCTTTAAATCTTGCCCAGATGAAATCCTGATTCATCTTGGACCTAAACTGATGATAAAAGAGAAAAACATCAAGAAGCTTACGAATGGTAAGTGCATCCTCACAATAATTGTAACAGACCTCAGCCATACGGAACACAAAGCTTGATTCCAGAGAAAAGGTATGCATGGACTCGAAGGTTTTGTCTATATAGGCTCTCTCCATAAGAGAGGTCATGCACTTCTGATAATTCTTTGTAATGAAAGGAAGCTTATAGTAAATTTCTACCGTAAATCCGTTGCCCGCTCTCATATGCTCCCCGAACTTCGGATAAAAGTGATCTGTGAGGTAACCGAGATCGATGAGAAAACCCTTGGCAAGGCTGTAATCCTTTTCACCCATAAGGAGTCTCAGGGGGCTGTTGCTGGCGCTCTCCGGAATCCTGTAAAGGCGTCTCGTAGCTGAGGACTCAAGAACAGTTGCGGATATTTTATGCATATTAAGCATTGTAAGGATCTCAAGCTCGGAATTCTCATAGCTTGTGGAATACATAAGACTTTCCTGATATCGTTCATAAAGCCTTGCTCCCCACTTCTCCGGGATCTGTCCTGAAGCCCCAAGCATACCGATATATACGATATTGGCGATCTTATGATAGTCGGCAAGATGGAATAACCTCTCCCAATCCATCCTCATGGATTTTTTTGTAAAATCCTTCTGTTTAATCAACGCCCCCACAAGATCTACAAGGTACCGTCCTTCAAATACTGTACGATTCATACTACTTTCCTTCCTGAAAATCCTTGAATAATTCATGGATTTCTGACGGGATTTCTTTTTATAACATTGTACCATAAATAAATCACAGAGAAAATCTCTGTGATTCGTAAAATGCATATAAAACCTTTGATTTATATACCGGTTCAGCCGATGACTCCGTTCCTCATGATCATCGGCTAAACCGGTACCGGTACTTATTATCAACTTATGTTACTCGTAACTCAACTCGTGTAATAGGACTTTTCTCCGGAAAGCCGCATGTTTAAACGCCTGTCCTGATCCTGGAGTTCTCTTATGAGGGTCCTTGTTTTGATCCTTATTTCTTTAACAAGCTTTTCATCAGGGGTTTCCGGCTTGATATCCTCCGGCTCTGAAAATATAAGTCGGTGCGCCGCAAAAGCTGACTTAGGTCCCACTTCACCCAGAAGCTCTATACGTTCTGTCGTATCCTGAACCTTTTTTAGCTTGTCCATCCTTTCATCGAGAAGGAGCTCTGCCGTATATCCGTCTTCTCCTGACAGGATTTCGGTAAGCTCATCTGTAATACTCTTCAAATCCTTTAGATATGTATATTTTCTCTGACAAAGAATCGCAAGGTTCTCAACATCCAAAACATCTTCCATACCTATCACCGTAAAGCATCAACCCACAACGCCTGCCTGTCTGACCTCATGTGTATCCTGAACCACCTTGCTGGCACCATCAAAGCCTTCGCGCAGATCCATAATGATCTCAATAAGCCTCGGAATCTCACCGGACATACGCTTTCCGGCGGCCCTTACCTTAGAAAGATCGTAGATTATATAATCATAGAGTCTTCTTAAGTCGTTACTTACAGGGATAGACATATCAAGAGTATTTATGAGATATCTTATGATCTTAAGAGCTTTACCCACATACTCTTCAAATATCGTCATATCTCCATCCTCAAGAGCAATCTGCGCCTTTCGGAGATCCTTCATGCATTCATCATACAAAAGCACCAGGAGTTCTACCGGAGACATAGTAAAAAGCGTATCTTCTTTATAATTTTTATAAGCCATGCTCAACACCTTCTCTAAAATATGTATCAAAAAACCTTCTTCTACTACATATTGTATATCGGCAATATTTTCAATAAGATAAGCTGGAAAGATAACTTGACTGGGTATTCATGCTGTTTATAAGGGTTTCCAGATTAGAGAACTGCTTTATGTACCTGTCTCTTTCCATCTGAAGCTTATCCTTCCACTTATCAAGCTCAGAGTTATATTCCTTTATCTTATCGTATATCTGATTTTTCTGCTTTGTAGCAGAAAGCTTTTCGGATCCCGCAACCTCTACAAGACGTCCGTAGGAGTTGCCGTTTCTTGATGCATACCTTGTGGCATAAGGCGTTACCTGCTTGTTGATGACTGCTCCGAAGCCTGTATTATCCTCATATCCGCTCATTATCCTTTCAACCTTTTCGGCATCCGTTTCCATAGCCTTACGGAATTTATCCTCATCAAAGCTAAGCTGGCCGCCATCTGCATGATCTGAGCTTAGAGTTATGCCTATGCTTTCGAGGTCACTGTACTTGATCCCGGCATTCATGATATCATTCATCATGCCATGGAATTCAAAGGCAAGGTCACGAACCTCATTATCATTATACAGAATTCCCTGTTTAGCCTTCTCGTTCCACTTTTCGATTTCCTTTTCGGTCATCTCATCTTCCTGCTCAGTAGTAAGAGGATCATAACCCTTGGCAGGTTTGGTGGTCACATGGGTGTTAACCTCATCCACAAGCTTGTTATAGGCTTCTATAAACTTTTTAACCTGCTCCGTAGCCTTATCAGCATTGGCTGAGGCTGTAAAGCTTACACTTGCATTGGCATCATAGGAGGTGACCTTTCCGTCATAGCCCACCTTAATATCGCCGAAGGTTCCGTTGGCGGTTATCTTAAGTCCGTCCACATTAAAGGTATTGGTATGGCTTGTTATCTTAACAGGATCGGAACCACCGTAGCTTACATACATCTCGGCATCCTTACCGTTCGTAGAGTTTGAGCCATCTCCTCCGAACAGCCTTTGCGCCGTCTCGTTAAGCTCTATCTTACTCTCTTCTCCAGTTTGCTTATCGAAGAACATGAGCTGTCCTGTACTCTCAACATAGGTAGCCTTTACGCCTGCGTCACTTTTGTTGATCTCCTTGACAAGATCATTGATGGTGGAATCAGCAGTAACATCAAAGGATTTTCCATTGATAGTCATGGAGGAAATATCCTCCCCAGAGAATCCGGTAAGGTCACCAAGCTTTGAAGAGGCCGAAGCTTTTCCTGCTTCTGTAGTCAGCTGGTGTGATGTAAAGCTTGCCGATGATGCCAGCTGGCTTACACCCTTTACAGATACATAATCAAGAAGATTAGAACCCCCTGAGGCTGTGAGAAGGGCTGCTGACGAGCTGTTACCCTGTGTAGTGATAACAGACTTCGCGTAAAGATCGTTGTTTACAATACTCGTCTTTCCGGAATAGCTCAGAAAATCATCCTCCATATCCATCAGCTGGTTGGTGATGCTGTTATAGGCCTCCTGACGCCATTCCTGCTTGGTTATATTCTGCTTTGTCTTGGTTATCTTATTGTTGGTATTTAATGTAAGCTGTTCGATCAACGCATCACGGTCAAGGCCGGATGCAAGTCCTCCAAAACCTTTTAAGGAGGTATTTCCCAATGAGCTCGTGCTTGAGCTGCTGCTTGATACGTTCATAAAAATGCTCCTTCATAATAAAAACAAAGACCTTCCCTGGCCTGTAAACAATATTCCTCACTACATTTATCGACATAATATTTGATTTTATAACTTAAACTCAAAAAAGTATTGAAATAAAAAGTCCAGCCGAGACATAAACAGACTGGAGCCGGAGGGCATCCATTTAAAACCTGGATGCCCTCCGGCTTTATCACTGTATACGGTCATTGCCGTGGTGAGGATGCTCACTAACGTCCCGGATAGCTCTCATTATGGCAGAAAGGATATCCATCCTATAGTTCGCATGATAGAAACTTATTCTCGCAGAAGTGGACTTCTTATACATAACTACGTACATGGAAGGAAGGTGAGATAATGTTGCAGCCAGCACGTCTGCCTGACATCTCTCGCAGGTACAGCAGTTATTCTTCTTCATGTATGCAAGTATATCCTCGCTCTTCAGGCACTCCTGCATGATATTTACGATATGAAAGCCCTCATGTTCCTTTGCCTCGCCAAAAACCCGCTCCTCAAGTCTTCTCTGGATGGCATCAGAAAGAATATCTCTGTCCTCTGAGGATTCGACTCTTATGGCTCTCTTCTTTTCCTGGACGACCTCATTTCTCAGATTGATATCATCAATTCCGTAGGGGCGGTAATCAAGTGAAGTACCTCTTAAATCTTCATCCACGGCTTTCTCCGTATCCGTCCGGTCTTTATCTTTTGCACTACCGGATTCGGTGATATCTGAAACCTCCCTGCTGTCGGGAACAAAGATCTTCGGAGCCTGTTTAAGTCCGTTTTTGATGGTACCCGCTATATTTTCCGCAAACTCCTGAGCCTGGTCGACTGATTCAAACCCATCCTTCTCCGGTCTTTCTTCGTTTAATGGTTCTGTACTCACAATTTCCTCCTTTTGGCAGGAGTGGCATCCTATATTCTATAGACTAATCCGTGTCTGCCTCCTGGAACAGATAAAGCTCTGCATCCAGAGGGTATGCATCCACCTGCGCGTTGATGGAAGCTTCATTCAGGTCGTAATAATCTGTAAATATACCTGATCCGGCCTGTCGTGTCATCTCCATAAGTGAGGTATTCCAATAGCCGGCCTCCACTTCACCATCATCAATATAATAAATTACGTCTCCATATTCATTATAACCGAAATGGTAGTGTTCTACATCATTAAAATTATATTCATGAAGCTTTAACTGCCAAAAAGAAATATCATTTACACCCCTGGTTACGATAGCCCAGGCATTTCCATATTGAGGTTCTCTTTTTAGCACTGCACTTTCATCCGAAATGAAATCCAGCTCCATGATGGCATAAAATTCTCTTTCATCCGGATTCCAGAGAAGTATATCCAATACCTGATTATCTGAGGATTCTTTATTTATTACGATTATATCTCTGAATCCGTCTCCATTTAGATCATAAAGTGTAAATGCCGCGTTAGAGGCATTGTACTGAGCCAGTAAGGCCTTCTGATCGGAGGTAACGGTTTGTTTCTTGTTTAAGGCTTTGATCACCTCTTTAAGCTTCTTTTTTGCATCCTTTCTCCAGTCATCGAAGGTGACAAGTTCGGTTCCGTCATCACCCACAAACTTGTCTCCTTTTGCAGTGTAGACATTTCTTTGTTTGATTCCGTTGGTCCCCACATAATATGTTTTACCGGTATCCGGATCCTTTTCCCATTTATCCGTAGACATGAGACCTTGTGAACCGATATAGTACTCATTTCCGCCATAGGTTATCCACTGCTTTTCCACAGGTTCATCATAGGTATAATAGTACCATTTTCCCTTTTCATAAACCCAGCTTTCGGCTGATGCCCTATGGGAGTACACAGATACCATCAAAAGAATTAATATGATGATGAGCATCCCATTCTCCAAAGTTATCCTGTTCTGTTTCATAGTCCTCCCCCTATTAGTCCAGTACCACCGGGGACGGTTCTTGCCGGGAGGGACGGTTCTCTCCGGAGAGAACCGTCCCTCCCGGCAAGAACCGTCCCCGGTGGTACAACGTCTGCGTGACAGCCTTATCGCGAAAAAAGGGCAGGTTCCTGACCAGACCTGCCCCAACAAATATAGACGATTATACGCCCTTAAAATCATTCTTTCTCTGCTCTTCATATCTGCTGATAAGAGTATCCATGATATGAACCAGATGTCCGATCTCAGGCTTGGAAAGCTGTTCATCGGCGCCAAGCTCCTTACCCTTTGCACGCATCTGCTCATCAATAAGCGATGAGAAGATAACAACCGGAATATGACGAAGATGCGGATCTGTCTTAATAAGCTTCGTAAGCCTGTGTCCATCCATCATAGGCATCTCAAGGTCAGTGATAACGATGCTGACCTGTTCATAAACATGTGGATCCTCCCTGATCTCATCCAGATAATTCCAGCATTCCTGTCCATTGTTGAACATATGGATATCCGTAAAGCCCGCTCTCTGGAGAGAATCAAGTATCATCTTCTGAAGAAGGACAGAATCCTCTGCAATAACAACAGGTGCCTCATTGATAGGCCGGTCACCCATCTCATCAATCTCTGAAACCTGAATAGTTGTTTCAGGGGCAATCTCAGCTACGATCTTTTCAAAATCCAGAACTGTTACAAGCTGATCGTCACACTGCGCGATACCTGTGGCTACGGATTGGTCACCGGAACCCAAGGTCTTATCCGGCTTCTGTATACTCTTCCAGGATATGCGGCTGATGCCTTCAATGCTGTCAACACGGAAAGCCACCATCATTTTATTGAAGCCTGTAATGATAAACAGGTCTCTTTCGCCATATTCTTTACGTTCGCCTGTGAGATACTGTCCCAGGTTGATAACTGTGATGAGAACATCTCTTGGTTTGAAGAAACCTTCAACTGCCGGATGTGAATGAGGCATAGGCTTAACCTTCTCCGTCATCATGATCTCTACAACCTTGGCAACATTGATGCCATAGTACTCATTCATGACCTTGAACTTCATGATCTCAATTTCGTTCGTACCGGACTCAAGCAAGATTCCGTCTTTTTTGTTCTTCTTCAATTCAGGTTTCCTCCTAACGGATAAATTTATAAATGTTTCTCCGGACGCCCCGAGGACCTTATCACCACATCCCCCGTAGCCACATCCAGGCTCATTGTTCTTGCATAATTCGCTCCACAGTCCTCTGCAGCGATACGAAAACCTTCCCTTTTCAGTATCTCACGGACAGTAGCCGCGTTTCTTTCACCGATATTACCGAAACTGGCATTGCCGCTGATTTCGAACATCTTTGCTCCCCCGGCGATCTTAACGACCGCCCTGGACTTTAACATCCCAAAAGCTGTCATTTTACGGATAGTCTCAGCAAGGCCTGTATCTGCATATTTCATTAAATTGGGATCATCCTTGTTCTGCCTCACAGGAAGCATGATATGAAGCAGGGCCCCTAACTTCAGAAAAGGATCATAAAATACGATTCCGATACATGAACCAAGGGCATAAGTGATTATCTCTCCCTGTCCACGGGTCAGCTTCATGTCTCCGATCCCGACCTTTAGTTGTCTGTCCATATATTAATCAACCCCAAGCTTTTTCAGTATGTTATTCAGGGATGCGATATCCGGCAGCATCAAAAGCCAGTCTCTGTAGGTTTTACCTTCTATCACAAAATCAGCGGTACAATACATAAGCTTATCAGTCTCATACCCATATTCTGCTATGGGTACCTCGAGTATCGCTCCAAGCATGCTGACGCAGGAGCTTGGAACCGAAAGACTGATATTCAGATCTACAAATTCCGTAAAAGCATTGACATAGGAGCATATGATGATGTTTCCGATTTCAGTCATGGCAGAATATGCCATCTCATCAAACTGCTCAAAGCTCGGATATGTCATGCCCATCATTTTTTCAAAAACGGTATTGGCAAGTTCAAGATTAAACAGGAATAACATTATACCGTTGATGTCATCATCCATCTTAACAAGAGTCGCACCAACAATCTCTTCCACGTTTCCGCCGATGGATTCGACAGCTTCATCATATCCAAGTATCTTAATCTGCGGAAAAGTAATGCGGACCTCCTTTTGGAGCATCTGTGACAGCGACGTTGCCGCATGTCCGGTACCTATACTTCCGATCTCCCTCATGACATCCAGGTCGTGAAGGTTCATTTCCCCATAATCATGTATCCTCATTACCCATTCCCCACTAAATTAATCATCCTCTTAGCTGATTGATGGTACCTTCTATCTCATCCGAAGTTGTCACCATCTTTAAGGCATAGGTAAATGCTCTCTGACTCTCTATGATCTTTGTCATTTCCAATGCCATGTCCGTACCGGAGCTTTCCAAAACTCCACTCTCCAAATGTGGATAGCTCACAAGAGCCGGAGTATTCTGATTGTCACCTTCCCGGACTGCAAGTTCATTGTCCCCTTGACTTATTAATCGGCTGGGATGCGGAAAAGTATAAACGCCAATTCTCGGTTTTTCTTCATTTTCTTGTGTTTCTTCGGTTTCTGTGGTTTCAGCGGTGGTTTCACCATTCTCTTCTTCACTTTTTCCGCGAAGTGTTTCGAAATCGATGACATCCGCCTTCAGCCTTTCTCCGTTCTGATCAAGAACATACTTCCCGGATTCGGTCATTAGATAAAACTCTCCATCCGGCATCAGGCCCCTGTGAAAATGTCCGTTTCTTGTATAAGTTATGGAATTGTCGTTCGGATCCTGAATCATAAAAAATGTATTGTCATCCATGAGACAGAAATCTGTTTCCGAATTGGTGATATTCATACTGCTGAATTTAAAGTTGGTCGGAGTCTCATTAATGATGGCCCCTGCTCCTGCCTGAAGCTCTGTGACTGCTTCTCTCGAATCATTAATGTTATAATTAATAAGCTCTCTGAAATGAGAGTTTTTAGGTTTATAGCCTACTGTATTGATATTGGCAAGGTTATTGGAAACCACGTCAAGACTGTTTTTGAAATGATCAGCCCCAACCGCGCCGGTCCAAAATGACATATTCATATTCTATACTCCTCATCTATTAACGCTGTTTTTGGAGCCTTAATATCTGACACACAGAGGCACAGCTAACCGGCTCTGTTAATACACGTTTCCAAATGTTTATTTATGACATGCGAATGCGGATCTTAATGTCTCCTTATCGATCAATAATTCTTTAGAGTCTTCCAACATCCGAGGAAGATTTTGCCATAACCGAATCGTACATCTTGAGCATCTGTGCTGCACTCTGCAGCGCTCTCTGGGATGAGATCATGGTAGTCATCTCATCCACCATATCAACATTGGCCCTTTCAAGCATTCCCCACATGAGAGAGGTACCATCCTGTCCGTTAACAACATTGGCTGCCTGATTGGTGGAGTACAAACCGTTATCTTCCTTATGTAGCTGTCCATAATCCTGAAAATCCACCAGCTTGATCTGTCCGTAGGATTCACGCTGTTCCGGTTCCTGAGCTTCGGGAGCTTCATTGGAGGGAACTTCGGGTTTTCCCGTGGTTAATGCTGCCTGAGTCTTGTCCACCCAGATGGTTCCGTCTTCAGCAACAGTGAAATTCTCTGTAGGAATACGTATAGGCTGATCATTGGAACCAAGCACACGTCCGAGACCGCTAAGCTCCAGATAACCTTCCTGATCTACGGAAAACGCACCGTCTCTTGTATAACGTACTCCCTGTTCCGTTTGTATGGAGAACCATCCGTTTCCGCCTACGGCAAAATCATATATACCGTCTGTCGGATTGAATGCACCCTGTTCAAAATTCGTATAGGTCTGCTGTGCAGTAACTATCTTCGAAGTTGTGGCAAGATCCGTAGGATTATCCTTGTTATATCTTCCGGTCCGGACAAGCATTTCTTCCTGAAATGTAGTGGAAGTCATAGTATCCTTTTTATAACCTGCCGTCTCTATATTGACCATATTGTTACTGACAACATTGAGTCTTCTCTGCTGTGTAAGCATTCCGGATGTCAGATTGTAAAATCCCTGATACATTCTCGCTCCTTTAAGGGTCCCACCCTTTAAATGACCCACTTAATATTTTAAATAGCGGATCCAAAAAAATACTGAAGTACTCTGTTATGACATCTTTGACATATAGCCCTTAAGCTTCTCTATGGCTATGGAATGAAGCTGGGAAACTCTCGGCTGGCTGATATTCATAACCTCAGCAATCTGATTCATATTTAATTCGTCAACATAGTAAAGAGAAATAACCTTTTTCTCACTATCCTTTAATGAATCAATGGCTTTTGCCAATATTGCTACTGTTTCGTTCTGCAAGAAACTACCCTCCGGCTGTGTGTTTATGTCCTCTGAAGCCACCTGAAACAGAGTCTCATCATTGTCATCATAGGTCATGTCCAGGGACAGAACATTCACCATAGTGCGCATTCTGTCCACCTTTTTGATCTTCTTGACATCCATCTTGTAATACTTGGATATCTCTTCGTCACTGGGCGCGTGTCCCAACTTCCGCTGAAGTTCATCTCTGGCATCCTCGATATTCTTCCGGTCTCTGTGATAGTTTCTCGGCATCCAGTCATTCTTACGTATCAGGTCGATAACCATACCCCTGATACGTCTGGATATGAAGGTTTCGAACTTATTGTCCTTTTCGATATCATATCTGTCGATGGCCTTCATGATTTCAATCACGCCTTCGTTAATGATATCCTCAGCCTGCATGGAATCACTGTAAACATCCCTCATCTGATACGCTACGCTTTTTACTATATAAACGTAGCGCATGGTGAGCTCCTGTTTGATACGGTTATCATGCCGTTTCTGATACAGCCCGAAAAGCTCTTCATTGGTCATCGCTTCGAGATCATCAACTGCTCCCCTGTAAATAGTGTCGATCATATCTCATCCCCTCTAACTTTCGTATATCTATTTCTGTTTCCCTACTTTTCCTCCAGCTTCAGGCTCCCTATCGCCTGGATCTGGACATTGTTTGCAACTTCGTTGAAGGAAAGAACTCTTACCTGAGGATAGAACTGTTCTATAAGGTGATAGAAATGTGCTCTCATAACCTCTGAAGTCAGTATGATGGGAGTCTGTGAGAGTTCTTTGAATTTCTTGACCTCTTCGGATACCTGTCTTACAAGGCTCTGTAAAACATCAGGGCTTAATGCAAGATAATATCCATTTTCACCTTTAGACAGTGAACCTACCATGGATCTTTCCAGATCCGCATCAAGAGTCACTACCTTCATGCTTCCGTCTTCACAATACATTCTTGTGATAGTACGTTTTAATGAGATTCTAACCTGTTCCACCAGCGCGTCGATATCCTTTACCGGTAGTCCCGTCTCTGTGATCACGTCCACCATAGTCTCCACTATGGTCTCAAGATCCTTTATGGATACTCCTTCCTTAAGAAGCATCGTAAGAACCTTTTGTAAGAGATTGTAGGATACCAGTGTCGGGAATGCTTCATTAACAAGCTCCGGCGCTGATTTCTTCAGATTTTCCACAAGACGGAAAACCTCCTGCCTTGTGATAAGTTCGTAACTATGCTGCCTGATAACCTCACTCATGTGGGAAACAAGTACCGATAACGGGTCAATGACGGTATATCCGTACATTTCCGCTCTTTCCCTTTGTTCAGGCTTTATCCATTTACTCGGGATACCGTAGGCCGGTTCGATGGTATCGATACCATCGATCTCCTTTTCAAGATGATCAGGCTCCAGTGCCAGGTAGAAATCCGTAAGAACCTCTCCCACTGCAACTGACTCGCCCTTGATCTTGATCGTATACTCATTAGTTCCAAGCTTGGCACTGTCTCTGAGTCTTACCGACGGAATGACAAATCCCATCTCCTGGGCATATTGTCTTCTGAATACTACAATACGGCTTATAAGTCTTCCTCCCACGGATTCGTCCGCAAGAGGTATGAGACTGTAACCAAAATTCAGTTCGATAGGCTCGACCTGAAGCAAATGATATACGTTGTTAACATCTTTAAAAAATTCTTCCTGTGTTTGCTGAGGTGGTTTCTGTGTCTGCTCTTCCTCCGCAGCTTCAGGCTCCCCGATTCCGACATTTCCGATTCTCTGTCTCGCTCCCTGACTAGCTGACCTGTAGGCCTCTGCCCTGACTGCTTCAGGTGCCTCGAGTATCCTCTGCTGCATTACATATCCCGCTGCGATGAATCCGATACCTACCATAAGGATCTGGAGCAGGGGCATACCCGGAATAATGCAGAGAACACAAATAACACCGCCTGCGATCATAAATGATCTTGGCTGTGCCAAAAACTCCTTTGATATGTCCTCGTTAAGTGATCCCTCTGCCACGGCACGGGTTACGATCATGCCGGTTGCGGTAGAAATAAGAAGTGATGGGATTTGTCCCACAAGACCATCACCAACGGTTGCAATTGTGTATGTGTTTAATACGGTACCTATGTCCTGTCCGGACTGAACGATACCAATGATACTGCCTCCCACTAAGTTTATCGCAGTGGTTATCAGCGACATGACTCCGTCACCTTTAACAATTTTCGTAGCACCGTCCATGGAGCCGTAAAAATCGGATTCTCTTTGAACATTCATTCTACGACGTGCAGCTTCCTGCTCATCGATGAGACCTGCGTTAAGGTCTGAGTCAATGGCCATCTGTTTACCGGGCATAGCATCGAGGTTGAATCTTGCAGAAACCTCTGCTACACGCTCAGCACCCTTTGTGATAACCGTGAAGTTCATGAGAACAATGACGATATAGATTACAAGACCGACAACAACATTTCCCTGCAGAACGAAGTCACCAAAAGCTGCGATGACCTGTCCGGAGGAACCGCCGTTAGACAGGATGTTTCTGGTTGTTGAAACATTGATGCCAAGACGGAACAGTGTAGTCAACAGAAGCAATGAAGGATAAATCGAAAATTCCAACGGACTGTGGATCGTCATCGTGATTACGAGGATCATCATAGATATAGCCATGTTGAGGACTATACAAAGATCCGCCATAAATGGAGGAAGTGGGATGATCAGCAACAGGATGATTACCAGAGCCATAACAACTATGGAATTATCCGCTACAAATTTAGTCCATTTCATAGTCTGTGATCTGTTTCTTTTCTTCTCGTTATTCTATTCTCTATACCTTACGAACAAAACTAAGATATAGTTTCATTATAATATTTTTTTAATAACTTGTCTCGAAAAAGTTATAAAATCTCTTAATTTTTTTCAAAAAATGTTTAATTTGAGCCAAAAAATGCTCAAAATTAATATTTTTAGCCAAGAATTACTTTTGCATCTTGCACAAATCATGATGATTTCCATGCAAAAACAGTAAAAAACCGGGGTATTCCGTCATTATCAGGCCGGCACTTCACCATTATTCTTCTGTTTATAAATATAAACCAGAAGTTCCGCAACAGCACTGTAATAATCAATGGGAATCTCCTGTCCTATTTCGCAGGAAGCATAAAGCGCTCTTGCAAGAGGCCTGTTCTCTATCCAGGGAACATCATTATGTTCTCCTACATCTACGATACGAAGAGCTATAAGGTCAAGGCCCTTTGCCACCACATAGGGTGCGCCCCGTTTTTCGGGATCATATTTGAGTGCCACCGCCACGTGTGTCGGGTTACGGATGATTACATCAGCCTGGGGAACTTCCTGCATCATACGGCGATTGGTCATTTCCCTGTGTTTCTGTTTCATCTTGTTCTTTACTTCAGGATTACCCTCCATCATCTTCATCTCATCCTTGACTTCCTGTTTAGTCATCATGAGATCTTTATGATACTTATATCTCTGATACATATAATCGGCAAATGCTATAACAGAGAATGCAATCACAACCCGGAGTATAAGATCCCAGATGAAGCTCAGCAGTATCAAGGCGGAATTGAAAGGAGTCATATCCAGCATTCTTGCTATGGGTAGCAGCTTATCCTTTATGATCACATACAAAAGAATCAACAGGATTGAGATCTTCAGGATGCTTTTTATTGTCTCTACAACCTTACTGAGAGAAAACAGCTTCTTCATCCCGGATATGGGGTTTAATCTGCTGAATTTAACCTTTGTTGCTTTTTTTGAATAATTAAACCTTGTCTGTACTCCGTGTGCCAGTATGGCAAGTATCACGGAAACCAGCAGTATAGGCATACTGCATACCAGAGCATACAGTATAAATCTGTAGAAAAGTGGCGGTCCTAAGGGGTCATACTTAGTGTACCCTATACACTCTATAACAAATCTGAACATACTGCTTATGAACCTGTAAATAGTTGGCATCATAATCCGGATCATAACAAAAACGCCCAGCAGCATAACCACTGTTGCAACATCTCTGCTCTGACAGACGTTACCTTCTTTTCTTGCCTCGCTTATCTTATGCCCGGTAGGCTCCTCGGTTTTGTCAGCGCCATCATCACCCATTGGTTGTCCTCCTGTTAATGCTACTTATGCTTACAGGTTTGTCCTGTAAAGCAGGAACTACGGGTTACAAACGTTTAGGATACTCACCTGCTATCCGGCAAGGATTCTAACTATTTCATCAAGATGTGTAAACATACCTTCCATTATCCGTATGATCATTTCCGACATCGGAGTAAAAAGCGCCAGAAGCATCATCATACCGGCAATGATCTTCAACTGAAAGTTTACTGAAAAAATATTAAGCTGAGGATTGATCCTCATAAGAATTCCCAGGGATATCTCCGACAAAAGCTCAATTGCAAGTATGGGAAATGCTATCTGAAGCCCCAATACCATGCAGTCAAAAAACAGTTCAAACATGTATCTTGCGATACCGAAATTCAATTGTACTTGTCCAAATGGAATATATTTAACGGAATTAAACAATATGCCAATATATCTTATATGCCCTCCGGAAGTGAAGAACACCATGCTCATAAACATAGCAAGAAGATTGGAGGTTGGTGTGGACTGCTGATTGGAAGAAGGGTCAAATACCTGAGCCATGTTGAGGCCCATCAAAAAGTCAATAACAGTTCCGCCGAAGCGTACAACAGCAAAGGTGATATCCATTCCGAAGCCGATACAGGCACCTATGGCAAGCTCTTTAACCAGTAGTACCCCATATTCAAGAAGTGTTTCCGGTTCCGTATAAAGAAGTCCTTCATTCCAGATGAACATCATGGCAGAAAGCATGAATACAAACATACCCTTTATAGAGGGTGAAAACTCATTTCTGGAGATAACATGGTTAAAGGTGATGACTCCCGAAACACGCATTACTATGTAGCTGAAAAGAATGATCATATCAGCCTCCGGTAGCTATCATATTCAGAATCTTAACAAAAAATTCCTGGATCTTTACAAGTATGGTACTGCCAAGAAGAGAAAGCACTATAAGAATGGACAAAAGCTTCGGCACAAAGGTGAGAGTCTGTTCATTTATGGAGGTGGCAGCACTGAAAATAGCCAGTACTATGCCGACAATCATACTTATCAGCAAAAGAGGCAAAGCTATCTCCAGAGCCAGCATAAAGGTCTCTCTCAATGTGTCAAGTGCAAGTCCGGTGGTCATAATATATCTCCTGTATTTGTATGACAGTTCGGCCTCCGTCCCCATGGTCCAAAGGCCGAACTGTTTACTTATTTCCTATCTGAAACTCCTGATGATGGTGGAAAACATCAATTCCCATCCATTCACGGATATAAACAGCAAAAGCTTGAAAGGCATGGAAACCATTGCAGGCGGCAGCATTACCATACCCATGGCCATAAGGGTCGTGGAAACAACGATATCTATCAGAAGAAACGGCAGATAGATAAGAAAACCTGCAGTAAAGCCTCTTTTAAGCTCTGAGGTCATAAAAGCAGGCGTTATGATGGTAATGGGATAATCTCTCACATCATCCTGAACCGCTACTTCAGCCATCTCCACAAATCTGTCGAGGGTTTCCTTTTCCGTATTTCTGAGCATGAATTCCTTAGCGGGAACCACCATACGTCTGATGCACTCTTCCTGGTTGATCCTTCCAGCTCTGTAAGGCTGATATGCCTGTTCGTTTATCTGGGCAATGGTGGGACTCATGATAAAGAGCGTAAGAAACAGGGCCATACCTGCTATGACCATGTTAGGCGGTGTCTGCTGAACACCCATTGCTGTTCTTGTAAAAGACAGGATAATGATTGTTCGAGTGAACGAAGTCATCATGACGACAATGGATGGCACCAGGGCCACCATCGTCAGCATAAAAATCAAATCCAAGGTCGGAACGTTTCCGCCATTTAATCCGGTCAGTAAATCCCCCATTATTTACTGCTATCCTTTCCGTCTCTGAACTGCTTCCAATATCTGTTCAGATACTGAGAAAAATCGCCGGTCGTATGAGGACCTGTACTCTCTTCCGACAAGAAATCGCCATCGAGCTCCGTGAGGATAGAAACCCCTTGAGAAGAAGAGCTCATAAGATAATTTTTATCATTTATCTTAACGATCAGAAGCAGGCGATCCTGTCCAACTGCAAGCTGATCTATGACTTCCATATATTTTGCGGTTCCGTGGAACTGCCAGGTCTTACCTAAATATCTGCTGCAGACGTAAGCCAGCAGCAGAATAATAACAAATACCAAAAAGCCGGATAAGAGTGAAATAGTACTATACATAATTATCACAAACCTTCCGGACTTATTTCTTTATTGATGATCTCGGTGATACGGATACCAAAGTTATCTTCAACAACAACTATGTCTCCCCGGGCTATGCATTCACCGTTTACATAAAGATCTGCCTGCTCACCGGCCATCTTATCAAGAACCACCAGGGAACCCTGGGTGAATTCAAGTATATCCTTGACAAGCTTCTTGGTTCTTCCGATCTCTACAGAGATATCCAGAGGAACCTTCATAAGCATCTCTCTGTTCTCTTCCTGCTCTTCGCCTTCAACAGAATCGGCATATTCAGGTGAGTTGAGAGACTGAACCTTGACTCCGGGTCTCGGTTCTTTTCTTGCATTCTTTCTGTCTTCCTCCATGTCCTTTATAAGCTGCATCATCTGGGTCTGTGACTGCTGCATCTGGTTAAGAAGCTGCAAGGTCATAGGGTCCGGAGCTGCTGCTACAGTCTGAACGTATTGAGGCTGAGGTATAGGCTGTGTCGCTGCCGCTGCAGGTGCTGGTATAGGCTGTGGTGTGGGTACCGGCTGTGGTGCCGCTGCCGCAGGAGCAGGTACAGGCTGTGGCACCGGGGCTGCGGGTGCAGGCTCGGAGGCTGCTGCTCCACCATGAAGAAGGGCATCCACCGCTGACTGATCCAAAGGTCCTGAAGATGCTGCGGGTGCAGGCTCGGAGGCTGCTGCTTCACCGTGAAGAAGGGCATCCACTGCTGACTGATCCAAAGGCCCTGAGGATGCTGCCGCTGCCGGTGCAGACTCAGGTTCTGAAACCGCCTCCGGGACATCTGCTTCTACTGCCTGTATATCTTCATCATCGTCAGAACTCAGCTCCAGGCCAAACTGCTCGGCAAAGGGCTGAAGCAGTCGCCTCATGAGAGGAACAGGCATGATATTAAGGAATTCACTTTCCAGCTGCTTATCTTCTATTTCAAGGGTGAAGCTAACTACAACCTCGTCATTGTCACCGGGAAAATATTTATCCTTAAATTCTTTTTCGTTTGGAATCTCAAACGATACCGGTGTGGAAATATCTACAGTTGTCCCCAGAAACTCTGAAAGCGCTGTTGCTGAAGAGCCCATCATCTGGTTCATGACTTCACGGATTGCAGACGCATTCATCTCGTCCATCACGAACTCTTCCTCCGGAATATCCATGCCCATCATCATGCTGACGATGACGCGGACATCGTTCCGGCTGAACATCATGACATTTCTTCCGTCAAGACCCTTTACATAAGAAATCTCAACACCGATGGCCGGTTCAAGCTCCCTGAACTCAAACTCATTTCGATTCTGTACCTTTACCTTAGGCGTAGTGATATTGACCTTCGTGCCGAGCATCGTTGATAATGCTGTTGCCGAAGAGCCAAGGCTGATATTCATTATCTCGCCTATGGCGTCGATTTCCATATCATTAAAGCGACCAGCACCCATTCCTACTCTCCTTTACCCCTCAAAATCTAGTAGTTAAGTCTTTATTTCAAGTGCCTTCTGTGCCATCGCCTTCATAGCATTAAGGGCAGTAACGTTCGCTTCATAAGATCTGGTAGCGGACATACTGTCTACTGTTTCCTTCAGTACATCAACATTGGGCATTTCCACATATCCATCCGCATCCGCGTCGGGATGTGAAGGATTGTATACTCGTTTCATCTCACGGGTGTCAGTAATGATCTCCGATACTCTGACTCCCGATCTTGTTTGTGCACGAAAGCCTCTGCCTCGCTGGGCATTCCTGAATGCATCCGCGAAAGATCCCTCTCCGAAGCTCTCAAACACAACATCCTTACGCTGATACGCGCCGCCTGCTTCAGTGCGGGTAGTATCAACATTAGCTATATTCTCAGCAGCTATATCCATCCTGAGACGCTGGGCACTCATTCCGGAGGCTGCTATATCGAACGAACTCAAAAATGACATATCATTCCCTCTCTTCCAGGAAAGTACAAAGAAATATGTCGTTCAGGTTCATTTAAGCACCAAGAATATTCTTTACTGTAGAAGTGATTCTTTCTGCATTAAATGGCTTTACAACGAAATCCTTTGCACCGGACTTTATAGCATCAACAACCATTGATTCCTGTCCCATTGCGGTACACATAACGATCTTTGCATCCGGATGAGCTTCTCTGATCTTCTTAAGCGCCTGAAGACCATCCATATTGGGCATGGTGATATCCATGATAACAAGGTCAGGATTCTCCTCATCATACTTCTTTACTGCTTCGGCACCATCCTGTGCCTCAACATATTCACAATCAGCAAAGCCGCCCTTTGTAAGGGAATTCTTAACCATCATACGCATGAATGCAGCATCATCAACAAGCATAATCTTAGCCATACTTTTTTCTCCTAGCTTTTAATAAAATGTACGTAATATATCATGAACTGTTAGAGCGACATCATCCTGTCTTCTGCTCAACAGACTCACTTAAAAGATCCGCGATAATCTCCTCCGTGGGTTTATCTTTACCCATCGGTCTTATTCTGTCTTCAATACGTACCGCGATGTTTTTCTTATGGACTCCCATAGTTCCCGTGAACCAGGGTTGTCTGCCCACATACAGCTTGACCTGGCTTTTGGTGGATTTGTTCAGATCTATAACATCCCCAACCTGTAAATGATAAATATCACTTATATCAAGCTTTATAACTCCAAGCTGACCTGTGATAGGGAACTTGGTATCCTTTATATGATTCATGATAACATCGGAATTGTTCTCGTAAGAGAAACCTCTTGCGATATGCTTACGGTTATCTATGATCTTAAAGATATGTTCAAGCAGAGTACCCGGTATGCAGAGTCTTATCTTCTCTGCCGCTATTCCGGAAACGTCTACATTGAGAACCAGGATAACAACCGTCTCATCAAGACCTATTTCCTGAGTCATGGAGGGATTTTCCTCCACTCTCTGCATCTTGAATTCAATGTTTATGTAGTTGGAGAATCCATCGTCCATGGAATGTATAACATAGTCAAGCACCCTCTTGTAAAGCGCCATCTCTACGTCGGAATAACGATAATTATCCTCTACACGAATAACCGAATCTCCTCCTCCCAACATATGGTTTATAAGGGTAATGATAAGACCCGGTGTGCAATATATCATGAGAGGCACATTGCTCTTGCCCTTTTCGTCGATATAAGCATCAACGATGGTCATGCAGTCATTCTCATGGAACATGTTTACATACTCATAGTAACGGCTCTCTCTGAGCTCTATAACAGTGATATCCGTAAGTACGCGGAATACACCGTTTACCTGAGATGTAAGGATTCTCGCATAGTTCTCATAAATACTTCTAAGGAGCTTGATCTTATCCTTTGTAAACTTACGAGGACTGTAGAAATCATACTTATTAAAGTTTTCTTCTTTCTTTTCCGGCTCTGCTGCTTTGGTTACCTCTGCTTTTTCCTCTTTGGGAGAGGAACCGCCGCCACCGGCCATTGATTTCAGAAGTTCATCAATCTGACTCTGGGATAATACGTCTGCCATATGTTAAACACCCCTCTGTTTATCATACCAGGTTAATACACCTCTTTACGCGGCAGACGTAATAAAAAACTACGGTCCGGCCTGTAAAGCGGCATCCAGTGAATTTAGATCATTCACTGCGTTTGCTGCATAACTTTCTAAATCAGCCTGACCCGACACTCCCTCGGCGGATGAGGTAACAGACGATGTATCACTTCCTCCGGCAGGAGTCAGCATCACCGTATTTTCACTTATACCGGCAGACAATCCATCATCTGCCGTTGCTACGCTTTCACCGGTTGTAATGATAGTGGTGTCAGCGTTAATGCCTTCATTCAATTCCTTATAATACTCATCCAGATCCCTGACATCACCGTCCTTATCTATGATCAGTATCTCAACCCTTCGATTGGCAGCTCTTCCCTCAGCCGTGTTATTGTCTTCAAGGGGTCTGAACTGTCCGTATCCAATGCTTACCAGCTTATCCGGATCCAGGAATTCCTTATTCTGTATGTAGATACAAACCTCTGCGGCTCTCATGGAGCTAAGCATGCGGTCATTTCTTGCATTGTTTATCTTATTAGGATCAGCCTGTGCGGTATGACCCATTACATTCAGCTGTGATATCAATTCATTATCGTTTCTTATTGTATCACATAATATATCCAGTGTCTTCTGTCCTTGTTCTGATAATACAGAGCTGTCACCGGCAAAAAAGGCTTTGTCCTTAAAAACCACGAAGGTGTAGTCTTCACCCCGGGTTACGGTTACCCCTTCGATGCCTGCCTCGTTAAGCTTTTGGGCTATCTGAAGATAAATCTCGGACAGATCCGACTCCTTCAGAAGATTCTCATCTATCTCGGGATTTCCTACGATACCCTCCGGCGGAACTCCTTCTTCCACCACCTGTGCGTTGACAAGGGCATTATCCTGAGCTTCAGCGGCTCTCTCACTTGGGGTTTTGCCGTCAGGGTATATGCTTCGCACAAAAAGATCCCATTTCTGGCTGTCTACACTTGACATGGAGTACAAAAGAACGAAAAAGCACAGAAGCAAGGTTACGAGGTCACCATATGTGTCCATCCAGCTTCCGCCTTCGTCACCTCCTCCGCCTTTCTTTTTCATCTGTTATTTACCTCCTCCGTCGGCCTTCTTGAGCAGCTTGGTCTGCTGTCCTCTCTGCAGTGATGCAAGAAGATGCTCTCTTATGTACTTGGGGTTCTCACCTGACTGAATGGATATAACTCCTTCGATAACCGTAGAGCAGTAAAGAACCTCCTCACCCTCTCTCACCGCAAGCTTCTGGGCGATAGGGTGGAATATTACGTTGGATAATGCAGATCCATAGAAGGTTGTGATAAGCGCAACACCCATGTCCTGTCCGAGGGAGCTTGCTCCACCGGATCCGGAAAGATCCATGCCCTTAAGCATGTTTACAAGTCCAACCAGTGTGCCGATCATTCCGAAGGCCGGTGCAAGAGCCGATCCCTTAATATACATGCCTCTTGCTTCATCATGGCGGGACATCATATCCTCAACCTGCCTTTCAAGTACAAATCTGACTTTATCCGGATCGTTTGCATCTACTATCATAAGTACTGCAGCTTTGAAAAACGGTTCCTTTATCTCTCCGGCCTTCTCTTCCAGTGCCAGCAGTCCGCTCTGTCTTGCTATCATCGCCAGATCTACTATCTGCTCCACAGTCTTCGGAACATCATACTTTTTACTGCCTCTCAGGCAGGTTCCTATGTGCTTGGGAACATCCTTAAGCATCCTGAAGGGATAACATGCTATAAGACTTGCAATAGTACCTCCAACAACGATGACGAAAGACGGCTGATCCCAAAAGTTCCCCAGCTTTTCCACGGTGATACCGTTTACAATTAGAGCTGCTGCCAAAAACCAGCCGATCAAAAGCGTTAAATCCATCTACCTAAGCCTCCTGTAAACCCACCTGTTTTATCCGGCATGGATACTCTTTTCCCTGAAAATCACTACCTCATGCAGGAATCTCATGATCTGTTCTTCGATGTCCTCCAATGTATTCTTAACCAGATAATAATCACCTGTTGTGAGCTTCACCTTGGTTTCAGGTATCTTTTCTATCGACAATATCTGGAGATAATTTACGTACAGCGGTTCACCGTTTAATCGGATGAGTTCTATCATAAAATAGTATTCCTTCTCAAATTATCGGCTATAGCGGCGTTATATATAACGCCACTATCAAGATTTTTATGCTATTTAAGTGATATTATAAGTTTATCCTATTTATTATAAGTTTATCTCTTCATATTTACAAGCTCCTGCAGAATTTCGTCAGAAACCGTAATAACTTTGGAATTAGCCTGGAAACCTCTCTGAGAGGTGATCATATCGGTAAATTCCTTTGCGAGATCAACATTGGAGTTCTCAAGGTAGCCTGCCATAAGAGTAGGTGTAGCACCAACGCCCGGCTCGGTTGCTGTTACATTACCGGTATTGTCACTTGCCGCAGTTGTGAAGGTATTGTTTCCGGCCTTCATGAGACCCTCCTGGTTCTGGAAGGAAGCGATGGCAACTTTTCCTATAACTATGGAGATTTCTTTAGTAATCTCATCTTCAGCTCCGCTTGTTTTAACCTTCTGTTCGACTATCGCCTTGATTACACCATCATTTCCTATCTCAATGCTCTTGATTGGCATTGAAGGAAGAGTTGCAAAATCAGCGTCAGATGTCGCTTTACGAGTATAAGAAATATCGCCTGTAGAATCATCTTTTTCCACCGTAATAACTGTTTTACCTGCACTAGGTGCCCTCAGAGGAACAAGATTTCTATAATCAGCTGAAGTACCCGAGTCTCCATCACCTGAGTTATTACCTCCTGAGTTATTACCTCCTGAGTTATTACCTCCTGCGTTATTACCTCCTGAGTTCTCATTAACTGTTTTTCCATAAGTCTCAGCATCTGTATAGTAATCCGGTCTGAATCCATATACAAAATTTCCATTGGAATCAACGATCATACCATTACTATCAACATTGAACTGACCTACTCTTGTATAATAAAAATTGGTTGCTTTCATTGTGGTTGTAGTTTTAGTAACACCTTCATTGGAGCTGTTTATATCCACCTGAATTCCGCTTACATCATTCTGCGGACTCGTAATGAAAAATCCGGGTCCATTTATGGAAGCATTAAAGCCACCTATATAGGAAGGTGTTGAAGATGTGAAATCCGTGGCTATACTTCCTGTCAGTGAACCATAACCATATTGAGCAGCATTTTTACCGCCTGTAACGGCTACATTTCCATTATTATTTCCATTATTAACAGTTTTTTGTGTTCCTGATGCTGAAGCATTGGTCGTATGATACAGAGTATCCTTAAAGGAGTAACTCTGAGCTTTGAAGCCAAAGGTATTGACATTGGCAATATTGTTGGATAATACATCCATCTTGCCCTGATGTGCTCTTAATCCTGCAACTGCTGCATCCATTGCTCTTAACATAATTCTAAATCCTTTCTGTAACCGGAACAGGTTTTTGCGGCATCCCAACCGCATGATCACTGTTCACCTTATTCATCCTGATAAGTTTCTCGATAGAACGGCGCGATTCCGGAGCCGTCACTTCGGGACGGGCTCCCGGCATCCTGAAAAGGTCCTGCCTACATAAATACCGCGCTGTCTATATTTGTAAGTGTTTTGTTTCTCATATCGTCCTCTGCCATGGTAGTCACCACAACATTGTTTGGAACATTTACTATGAAAATGCCCTGACGGCCGATAACCGCTACATCCCTGGCGCCTTTCTTTTTCGCCTCCGAAACTGCATTCCTGAGATCATCCATAAGACCGTCATTCATCTCTATGTTTCTCTCCGAAAGACGTCTCACAGCGTGCTTACTGAAGCTTAAATCTTCCGTTGTCTCTTTCTGCAGTTTAGTCAATTGTTCCTGAAAGGAAGTACCGGTATCTTCTGTGCTGACTGCGGAAGTCTTTTTTGTGAGATTACTGTACTCTACCGACTGCAGTCTCCTAGAAGTTAGATCAAAATCCATATCTTTCCTTTCTTCAATATTCTTTTTTACCCATCCGGCTGTTTTATGGTTCTTCAGAAGATGGTCCTGCAGGTGATGTGTCTACAGGTGATGGTCCTGCAGCTGAACTGCCGCTGCTGTTTTTGATACTTGCGATATCAGACAGCTTATAATCTGTGGTATCGTTCTGTAACCTGATAATAGGTTCATCATCTGTAAGATGTACAGATTCCACAATGCCTGTTTTGGTTGTGGTCTGCTGTCCCGATCCGGCTTCACCTTCCACAAGTACCGTTACCTCTTTACCAATCATCCCGACGGAGTAACTCTGCTGTGCAAAATCGATCTGACTGTCAACTGCTTTCGTCATGGATGTAAGTGACTGTACCATGGCCATCTGTGACATCTGTGCAAGAAGCTCACTGTTATCCATTGGGTTTGTCATATCCTGGCTTGCCAGCTGTGCTGACAAAAGCTTAAAGTAACTGGTTATGTTCAGAGTATTCTTATCGGTGGTTTCTGCGGTATAGCTTCCGGTATTGTAAGGACTGGTACTTCCGGATACTCCCGAAACATCTGCCATATACTTCTCCTTTCTGATTCACATCTTCATGAATCGGCTTTTAATAATGTTTTTTAGTTAACCTCACACAAGTCCGAGTCTCATCTGATGAAGAAATGCTGTATTGCTTGTCTCATCGGTCCTTGACTGCTGCTCATTCTGGCGTGATCTCTGCTGTTCTCTGTTCTCATTTGACTCTCTTCCCTCAGCCATGTCATGCTTTGTGTTGCTCTGCTGTGTATTTGGCACAAACACATCAGTCTGCTGTCCTGTCTTCTGCTGAATGATATTTGCCATCTGAGGAGCACTCTGGGTAAGCATCTCCAGGGTCTTACTGTTTGTGGCACTTATAGATACCGCTGCATGTCCGCTGTCGTAATTCACATTGATGGTGATCTTACCGAGATTTTCAGGATCAAGCTCTATGGTAAGCTGACCGTTCTTTGATGGGAATCTTGAAGAAACAAGATTTGTAAGGTCATCTGTAAGAGTTGATTCTGTTGTACGCATCATCATGGTCTCGTTTGTGCCTACAGGTAATTCCTGCTGTGCTGTGGTTTTCTGAGTCTGAGTAGCAAATCCTACCGGAACTGCTGCTGTCGGATCCTGAGCTGTCTCAGTATTTGCTTCTGTATTTGTTTCCTTATTTGTGTCAGTCTTTGAAGCACCGGGACCCTTCTCAGCTTTTAATGTCTTTTCGATAGTGGTGTCACCCGGTCTTCCCGTAGGTCCGTTGGTGTCGTTGGAAGGTTCTCCTTTAGGATAACTGCCGCTGCTTGATACGATGTGTCCCTGGCCTTCAAGGCTCTTTAGTATTTCCTCGGGGCTCTTTCCTGTGTCATCAACGTTTCCTTTTCTGTTAAACGCTGTAGCACTGTTTCCCTTTGTGTCACTAACGTCACTGTCTACTTTTGTGTCACTGACCTTGTTCTCGGTTTTGGAATCTGTGACAGCAGCGCCGTTTCTTTCAGTCTCAAGTGCTGTCTTCTTTACTGCTTCCGTATCTTCGCCGTTTTTATTATCCAATGTGATGGACCTTCCATCCTCGGTGGGAACGGCATTCTGCAGTACCGGCACAGGTCCTGTGGAATCATCGGAAACTTTTGATGAAGCAATTACTGTAGGTGCTTTCGCCTCTGTAACAAGCTTCTCGGTTACCAGTTCAACCTTGCCATCCGAAACAGGACTTATCTTATCGGCTTCCATAGAATTCACCAGCGCCTGAAGCGAAGCTATGTTCTCCCCGGCTGCCG